>JBFXEJ010000076.1:0-31004 GCA_050180235.1 Desulfococcaceae bacterium | reverse complement strand
AAACAAAAGCATGGGAATCAGACCGCAACACCGACTGTAAATCTGTCAACTGGCAATTTACAACAGAAGATGCGAGGATAAAACTCAGACGGCTTTATCCACAATTTTAAAAGAAATGAAACACTACTTTTCCGGGATATTTTTTTCTGTAAATCACCTTAAGGCGATTTCTATGAAAAAATGGGTAGTGGTGCAAATCTGTTGATCCAAAAATTCCCCTCCCCTGGTGGGAGGGGTCAGGGGAGGGGGATAATCAGTGATGTTTTCACCCTCCCCCTGCCCCTCCCTCAAGGGAGGGGAGACCTTATCAACGGATTTGACCCACTACCAAAAAATGTACCATCATTGTAGGGCAGGCACGGCTTTCTGTGCCCACCGTTTCAGCAGGACGGCGGGCACAGAAAGCCGTGCCCGCCCTGCGAAAAACGGTATAATCATTAATGGAAATCACCTAAAGCCGGTTCATCAGCATTTTGGAATTGACGGATTCCGGCTTTCGCCGGAATCCAGTAATTTCAAAATGTTCTGGATACCGGAGTTAGCCGGTATGACGATTCGGCGTAACATCAGTTATGAAAAAAGTGCGTAATATCAGATCACATTTTTATGAA
This sequence comes from Desulfococcaceae bacterium, assembly GCA_050180235.1. Classification (GTDB taxonomy): domain Bacteria; phylum Desulfobacterota; class Desulfobacteria; order Desulfobacterales; family Desulfococcaceae; genus JAABRU01. The sequence goes on along the minus strand of JBFXEJ010000076.1, from coordinate 30,393 downwards.
CCTGGCCTGCTGAAGCGATTCTTCCGGAATACCGAACAGCACCCGTACCGCATCAGCCGGACGGATCATTTTTCCCTGTTCTGTCCTCACCGTGATTTCAATTTCCGCAGGCGAAATCCGCTCCAGCCGCAAAACCGCATCCTTTATATTTACTGTCCGGTTTATGCCTTTGCTGCTTGTCCGGGTGAAAGGGATTTGAGCGGATTCTGACAAATATGCAAATCCTCTGTCCTCAAAAATTCCCTCCGGCAGATGAACCCGGTACACAGCAGATTCTGCTTTCCGGCGCGCGGATTTGGCTGGCGCTATATTACAGCGCAGAACCCGCAGCCCTTCGGGAAGACGGGGATTGAGTTTATCCGGCACATCTGCCGGACGGATATGCTCTGTCACTGTCATGAAAAAGCATTCAGACATACTTTCCATGCCCACCGGAAGCGGATCCCCAAAGGCTATGGATGGCATGGGATGAAATCCCTGTGAATAGGCAACGGGTATTCCTGCACCGCGAATGGCACGGACAAAAAGTCCCACCATTTCCAGATGACCGAAAAACCGGGCTTTGTCCCGTTTTTCATAAAAAATCTGAAAAGTAAGGGGAAGGGGACTGGGGGCAGGGGACTGGGGACCTGGGCATGTTTTTTCCACGGAAACAGCGTTGCATATTCTTGGAGCAAGGGTGTCAAAGTCGCAGACTCCGCACATATTACACACACCTGTCCGGCAGTCACCGGTGCTTTCTCCGATCAGGGCCTTTTCCCATTCTGTTTTCAGAAATTCCTTTGTCACTCCGGTATCAATATGATCCCAGGGAAGCGGTTCATCTGTATTCCGGATGCGCTGGGTGAAAAATCCGGTATCGGTTCCGCATTCCCCAATGGCCTTCTGCCACAAATCAAAACGGAAATGATCGCTCCATCCGTCCAGACGGCAGCCTTTTTCATACGCATTCACCAGCAGAGCGGAAAGTCTGCGGTCGCCCCTGGCCCATAATCCTTCCAGAAAGCTGATTTCCGGACGCTGCCATTTGAACTGAATTCCCGGCATTTTCATCTCATCGCGAAGCCAAAAGATTTTATCCCGTGCCTCATCAGCGGAAATCTGCGGAAACCACTGAAAAGGCGTATGGGGTTTGGGGATAAAAGTCCCCACACTGACATTGATTTTGCCTTTTCTGCCCCCTGATCCTTTGATTTTCCGAAGTTCTCTGACCAGTTCCGAAATGGCCCGGACATCCTCTTCTGTTTCCGTGGGCATACCAATCATAAAATAGAGTTTGATAACCTGCCATCCCCCGTCAAACGCATCTTTCACCGTGCCAAAAATATCCTCTTGCGTGATGTTTTTGTTGATCACATCACGCATCCTCTGACTTCCTGCCTCCGGCGCAATGGTAAAACCGGTTTTCCGTACCTTTCTGATCTGTGCCATGAGCTCCGGGCCCAGGGTTCCGGCCCGCAGAGAGGGAAGGGAAATTGCCGTATGTGAGGCTTCACACCGATCCATAAGCCGGGCCATGAGAAAATCAATGCAGGTATAATCGCCTGTGCTAAGGGAAAGAAGGGACATATCCTCATATCCTGTGGAGGCAAGGGCAGCTTCGGAAAGGGCAAGCAGAGTTTCCGGGGAACGCTCCCGCACAGGCCGGTAGATCATTCCTGCCTGACAGAAGCGGCAGCCCCTTGTGCATCCCCTGGCCACTTCCAGACGTAGCCGGTCATGCACAGGCCGTCCGAAAGGAACCACAGGCGCGTCCGGAAAGGGTGCCGTATCCAAATCCGGCACAACCGCCCGTTTTACTGAAGTATAATCTGAAAACTTTGGACTGAGACGCTGAAAACCCTTTTCATCATAAGCAGGTATAAAAAAGGAAGGGATATACACACCCGGTATACGGGATAATTCTTTTAACAGAATCTCCCTGTCATTTTTTCCAGACTCTTTCCATTTCATCCAGACCCCGGTCATTTTCGTAATGACAGATTCTCCGTCCCCAACCACTATGGCGTCAAAGAAATCCGCCACAGGTTCGGGATTGCAGGTGCAGGGTCCGCCCGCGATAATCAGGGGATGGGATTCATTGCGTTCCGCGGCACGGAAAGGAATGCCCGCGAGATCAAGAATGGTGAGAATATTGGTATAATTCAGTTCATAGAGCAGACTGAAACCTATAATGTCAAAACTGTGCAGGGTAGTTCCGGATTCCAGACTGCACAGAGGCAGCCCCGAAGATCGGAGCCGGGATTCCATGTCCGGCCCGGGCGCAAAAACCCGTTCAGCGGAAATGCCATCCTCACGGTTCAGAATATGGCAGAGAATCTGTATGCCGAAATGGGATGTCCCGATTTCGTAAAGATCCGGAAAAGCCAGAGCAATGCGGAGCTTTACCTTGTCCGGATTTTTTCTGACCGTGTTGATTTCCGTGCCCAGATATGCCGAAGGTTTTTCCACCAGAGGCAATATGTCTTGCATGTTTCTGTATTTCATGGTATCGTTATATTCCTTGTATGCAATCAGAAAAATAATCAGGCAGTAAAAAACATAAACCGGGCATCCCCTGTCTGTCAGTTATGGTGAGGTCTCAGAAACGGAAAGCAGATACTGAACTCCTGAAGCCTGAACATCCGAGAATTCAGAAATGCCGATAAAATACAGACTATAATCATCAAAAGAAAAATTACAAATTTTGCAGGAAGAAAAAAACAAGAATAATGCGGTCAAAAGTCTTTCAGATATTGACAAATAATCTGTCATAAAATATAATACTCTATTCTGTGTTATGAGAGAAAATGTAAACGCAGGGCTTTTGCGGATCATACAGATCCTATATGGAATATTTCAGATGTATAATGCAAACAATGTCTGGCAGAAGAAAGGAGGACGAATCATTTATTCAGGGCAAAGAGTATGAAACTCTGTTGCCTTTTTTTTTGGGTTCATCATTTGTACATCGGTTTTGAATCAATCACATGTCGAAACATCCAGAGGAGGTACGAACTTGGCTTTTAAATTTTTCAAAGAATCCTATTCCGGCGCAGTGAGGGAAGTGACGCTGGGAAAAAAGAAGACCGTCACAGTCGGCGGGGAGACCTGCTATCCTTTCTACCAGTTTGAAGGAAAAATGCCGCACAAACCCAAAGTCAGCATGGAAGTGTGGGATATAAAACCGGATGACTGGGCTGAGGCCGCAGTAAAACCGTTTGAGGATGTCATTGGCGATCCGGCAGCATGGGCAAAAAAATGCGTGGAAAAATACGGGGCAGATATGATCACGCTTCAGCTCATAAGCATTGATCCCAATGACAAAAACGCCAGCCCGGCAGAAGCTGTTGCCACAGTGAAGAAAGTGATGGCAGCCGTTGATGTGCCTCTGGTGGTGTGGGGCACAGCCTCACCTCAGAAAGATGAGGAGGTACTGAAAAAAGTGGCTGAAGACTGTCAGGGTGCAAATCTGACCCTGGGGCCTGTGGAAGACAAAAACCACAAAGGCATCGGCGCAGCAGCCATGGGTTTCGGCCACTCCGTCATCTCATCCTCACCCATTGATGTCAACCTGGCCAAACAGGTGAACATCCTTCTGGAAAACCTGGGCATGCCCATGAACCGTGTCATTGTGGACCCCACCACAGGCGGTCTGGGATACGGCATGGAATACAGTTATTCGGTCATGGAAAGGCTCAGAATGGCCGCCATGAACCAGGGCGATGACAAACTGCAGTTCCCTCTGTACAATAACCTCAGTTTTGAAGTCTGGAAATCCAAAGAGGCAAAACTGAAGGCGGCTGAGGCCCCGACACTGGGCGATCCGGAACGCCGCGGCATTCTGATGGAGGCCGTGGGTGCTGTCGCCTATCTGCTGGCCGGTTCAGATGTACTGGTGATGCGTCATCCTGAGTCTGTGCGCATGGTCAAATCTTTTATTGATCTGCTGTCTGACGGCGGTTCTGCTGCCAAAGTAGCCCCCATTGCAAAAAAACTCCCGGATGCCAAGATTGACTATGCGGCTCTGGCACCGGCTCCGGATCTGAAAATCGAAGAAGAAAAGAAAGCCGCTGCTCCGGCTCCCAAAGCTGCTGCAAAACCCGCAGCCGCTGCGCCCAAGGCTGCTGCTCCTGCCGCTCCGAAGGCGGAAGCCAAACCCGCTGCTGCTCCTGCCGCTCCCAAAGCGGAAGCCAAACCCGCTCCGGCTGCTGCACCGGCAGATGATGCCGCAATGAAAGCCCGGATTGAGGCGGAAATCAAAGCAAAGATGGAATCTGAGGCAAAAGCGCAGGTGGATGCGGAAGCACAGGCCAAGGCATTGGAAGCAAAGAAAAAAGCAGAAGCTGAAGCCAAAGCAAAGGCCGAAGCCGAGGCAAAAGCCAAAGCCGAGGCAGCACTGATGGCCAAACTGGAAGCCGAAGCCCAGATTATCCGGGAGGCAGTTGCCAGGTCAAGAACCGAATATCTGGCGGATCTGACAGCCAAAAAAGCCAACGCTGATGCGGAAATGGCAAAACTGACGCCTGAAATGCTGACGAAGACACATCTTGATGATGTGCTTGAGCATATAAAGTGGGCCAATGGCATAATATAGTAAACTGCTGTTTTTTTATCCATCATCATAACTTACCGATTACCAACAAATCCTCAACGAAGGAGGAAAAGAACCATGTCAAGATTAGTTGCATTCGCCGGAATTCAGGGCGGTTACAATATCGTATCCAAGGTGGAGGGCCGTCTGACCAAAGCTCTGGCAGGTTTTGATGCTACAACAAAAGTGGGTTTTCCCAATACGGCATATTATCTGCCGGTAATCTATTCTCTGACCGGAATTAAGGTGGAAACCCTTGAGGATATGAAAAAACCTCTGGAAGTTGCGCGCCAGCTTCTTCCTGCACATATTAAGGGAGCCCATCATGTTCCCTACCTGGGCTCTCTGCTGGACGCTGGCATGGCAGCTCTGTTTGCATTTGAGATTGACGAGGCTCTGCGTTATCTTGAGCAGCCTGATTTTTATTATGTTTCCGAAGAAACTGATCCTGAACACGGAAAAATCTGGCTGGGCGCGGCTGAAGACACCATCTTCAGAAAACGCGGCGTGGAATTCGTGGACGGTTCCGCTCCCGGATTTGCTGCCATTGTGGGTGCGGCTCCGAATCCGGAAATCGCAAAAAAAATCATAGAAGAATATCAGAAACGCTCCATTTATGTGTTCCTGGCCGCCAACCAGAACGGCACCACCATGTCCCAGCAGTTGATTGAGGCTGGCGTGGATATTGGATGGAACACCAAGATTGTTCCCTTTGGTCCGGACATTTCCTCTGCCATTTTTGCTTTGGGATTTGCCAACCGCGTGGCTATGGCCTTTGGCGGTGTTCCCGCGGGGGATTACAAAAAAATCCTTATGTACAACAAAGACCGCGTGTTTGCTTTTGTGAACGCTCTGGGTGATGTGAACGCAGAATGGGCCGCAGCCGCAGCCGGATGTGTCAACTGGGGCTTCCCCACCATCGCGGACACGGACATTCCGCAGATTCTGCCCACCGGTATCTGCACCTACGAGCATGTGGTCGGCAATATCAGCCATGATGCTATTGTGGAAAAATCCATTGAAACCCGCGGTCTCAAGGTTCATGTGGCTCAGGTTGACATTCCCTGCGCATTCGGTCCCGCGTATGAGGGCGAGCGTATCAGAGGCAAGGATCTGTATGTTCAGGCAGGCGGTGGCAAGACCCAGTGCACAGAATATCTGGAACTGGCTGACATGACTGCCATTGACGATGGCAAAGTCACCGTGGTTGGCAAAGACATTCCGGATATGAAGGAAGGCGATGTCTTCCCCCTGGCCATGTATCTGCAGGTGGCAGGCCGGGAATTCCAGAAGGATTTTGAGCCGATTCTGGAACGCCAGATTCATCATCTGATCAACTATATCCAGGGCATCATGCACGCTGGCCAGCGGGATATCGCGTGGGTGCGCATCGGCAAGGCCGCTGTGGAAAAGGGTTTCACCCTCAAAGATATCGGCAAGGTTCTGCACAACAAACTGCATCATGATTTTTCCGCCATTCTGGACAAGATTCAGGTCACACTTTACACGGGCAAAGAGGATGTGGACAAAATCACGGCCAAAGCCCGTGCAGCGTATAAATACAGAGATGAGCGCGTGGATCAGATGACAGACGAGGATGTGGATACCTTCTACTCCTGCACCCTGTGCCAGTCTTTTGCGCCCAGTCATGTCTGCTCGGTCAGCCCGGAACGTACCGGTCTGTGCGGCGCGTACAACTGGATGGACTGCAAGGCAGCATTCCAGATCAACCCGACCGGCCCCAACCAGCCCATCATGAAGGGCGAATGTCTGGATCCGTTACTGGGTCGGTTCAAAGGGGTCGATGAATTCGTCTCCAAGGCTTCCCGCGGAACTGTCAACACTTACAATTTCTACTCCCTGGTTCATGCTCCCATGACCACATGCGGCTGCTGCGAATGTATTGCTGCCATGTTGCCGGCCTGCAATGGCGTCATGACTGTCAGCCGGGACTATACCGGTGAAACCCCCTGCGGCATGAAGTTCACCACACTGGCCGGTGTCATGGGCGGCGGCGCATCCTCACCGGGTTTTGTGGGACATTCCAAATACAATATCACACAGCGCAAGTTCATTCTGGGAGACGGAGGTCTTCTGCGCATGGTGTGGATGCCCAAAATGCTCAAAGAGGAACTCCGTGAACGGCTGATCAAACGGGGTACGGAAATGGGTATGCCGGATCTTGTGGACCGGATTGCGGATGAGACTGTGGGAATCACAGAGGAAGAAATTATGCCCTTCCTGCAGCAGAAGAAACATCCGGCCCTTACCATGCCGCCCCTGGTTGGATAAATCCGGAATTATGAACTGAAATACGGAGCGGTTGTCAGCCGCTCCCTTACCAAAAGAATCCATACCGGTGTCCGTCCCGGATCAGAGATACGGGACCTGACATCTGTATATTAAGGAGATAAAGAATGGCATTAACCGGTATTCAGATTTTCAAACTCCTGCCGAAAACCAACTGCAAAGAATGCGGTGTTCCCACCTGTCTGGCATTTGCCATGAATCTTGCATCCGGCAAGGCCGAACTGGACAGTTGTCCCTACGTGTCTGATGAAGCGCGGGAAAAACTTGCGGAAGCCTCGGCTCCGCCGATCCTGCCTGTGGAACTTGGAAAAGGTGTGCGCAAACGCACAGTGGGCGGCGAAACCGTGCTTTGCCGTCATGAAAAAACCTTTTTCAACTCCACTGCTTTCGCGGCCACGGTCAAATCTGACATTTCTGCTGCGGATCTGGAGAAAAAACTCAAATCATGGAACGCTCTTCAGTATGAGCGTGTCGGTCTCAACCTGAGACCCGAACTGGTTGCTGTGAAAGATGTCAGCGGAAACAAAGACGCTTTTGCCAAAACCGCCAAAACCATCGCTGAAACATCAGAGTTTAACGTGATTCTCATGTCCGACAAAGCGGATGTGATGAAAGCCGGTGTGGATGCCTGCAAGTTCAAAAGACCGGTGATTTGTGCTGCCACGGCTGCCAATATTGATGCATTTGCCGTGATAGCCAAAGAAAATGATCTGCCCATTGTGGTAAAAGCCGATTCTGTGGAAGCTCTGCAGCCCCTGACCGACAAACTGGTGGCAATGGGACACAAAAAAATCATTCTGGATTCCGGTGCAAGGGAAGTGAAAAAAGCTCTGGAAGATCAGGTGACCATGAGACGTTCCGCACTGAAAGACCTGAACCGGAAACTGGGTTTCCCCACCATCGCTTTCCCCTGCGAAATGGCCCCGAATCTGGAAATGGAAACCATGATTGCTGCTATGTTTGTTGCCAAATACGGCTCGATTGTGGTTCTGTCGGATTTCACTGGTGAGAGCATTTTCCCGCTGCTGCTGGAACGTCTGAACATCTTTACTGATCCCCAGCGTCCCATGACTGTGACAGAGGGGATTTATCCCATTGGCAATCCGGATGAGAATTCACCGGTGCTGGTCACCACCAACTTTGCCCTGACCTATTTCATCGTATCCGGTGAAGTGGAAGGCAGCAAGGTTCCGAGCTGGCTCCTGGTCAAAGACTCGGAAGGTCTGTCTGTTCTTACAGCCTGGGCAGCGGGCAAGTTCAACGGAGATGAAGTGGGCATGTTCGTGAAGAAATCCGGCATTGAAAGCAAGATCAAGCACAAAAAACTCATCATTCCGGGATATGCTGCCGCCATCGCGGGTGATGTGGAAGAGGAACTGGCCGGATGGACCGTCACAGTTGGTCCCAGAGAGGCTGCACACATTCCTGCGTTCCTGAAATCCAAAGTCTGATAGCAGTCTGATTTTCTGTTCATTGCTCCCCCTTCCCTTTTCTCAGACAGGGGAAGGGGGATCTCAGAGATATTTCCCCCCTGCATCTCAGGGCGCCGGGGGGTCTTTTTGTTGTTTAATCCAATCAAACCTGGCTAGGAGGAAGTTTTTATGGCAAAACTGAAAGATGTTCTGCGACCGCTGAATGAGGGTGAATTCTGGGTTATCGGAGAGAGTCTGAACGTAATCGGAAAAGAGATCGGCAGAGCCTACAAGGAACGCGATCCCAAACCCATCCAGAAGGAAGCGCTGACCCAGAAGGAAAAAGGCGTGGATCTGATTGACATCAACCTGGGGCCTTCCAAAAAGGACGGACATGAGCTCATGCCCTGGGTGGTTCAGACAGTGCAGGAAGTTGTGGATGATATTCCTCTGGTGCTGGATACATCCAATATTGAGGCCATCCGGGCAGCTCTGCCCAAGTGCAAGATGCCCCCCATGATCAACTCCATTATGGTGCGTCCCGCGCGTTATGAGGCTATGGTTCCTATGGCCGCCGAGTTTGGTGCGGATTTCTGCGCTCTGATGTGGGGGCCTGAGGGTCTGCCCCGTGATGAAAATGAACGGGCCGCTCTGCTGGTGGAACTGATGACCATAGCCAACGAGGCCGGTGTTGAAAACGACCAGATGTGGGTGGACGGCATTGTCACACCGGTGAACATTCAGCAGCCCCAGGCCATTTCCCTGATGACTTTTATGGACATGCTGCCGGAAATCATGCCGGGAGCCATGAGCACCTGCGGTGTTTCCAATATTTCCAGCGGCATTCCGGACAATCTGCGCCATGTTATGAATGTCACCTTCACCTCCATGCTGTGCCATCACGGCATGAAGTCCTTTATTGCAGACTGCAAGGACGACATCACTATGGACATGGCACACGGCAGACGCAAAGACATTATGGATGTGATAAAAAAGGTTATGAATGATGAACCTGTGGATATGGGCAGCCTTTCCAAAGAACTGCAGAACTATGTGAAATCTGCAAACGTCATTCTTGGAAAAACCCTGTTTTCCGATTCCTGGCTGGACGTCTGATCCCTACCCCAGATATAAAATAAAGAAAAACCCTGTCCGTCCGGATGGGGTTTTTTTTTGCAGTGTGGACCGGAGGAGTGCAAAAATTAAGCGAAGCGGTTTTTTGCACAGACAATCCGGAATGCAAATCCGGAGGAGTGCAAAAATTAGTCGAAGCGGTTTTTTGCACACTTGGAACGGTTAAAAAAACTTCCGGAGGAGTGCAAAAATTAAGCGGAGCGGTTTTTTTGCACAGACAAAACAGCGGAAAACTTACAATATTGCATCAAATCAATGGCGAATTGGTATTGGGGAATGGGAAAAAGAATGGGAAAAACGGTTCTGATTTATCCTCCGGTGTGTGATCCTACGGCTCCTTATATTTCTGTTCCCATGCTGACAGCTTTTCTGCGCGCTGCGGGTGAAGATGTGATTCAGATGGATGCCAATATCGGCGCGTTTGAATACCTGCTGCAAAAAGATCGGCTTGGGGATTTTTATGAGCGGGTGGAAAAACGGCTGCACCGTTTGCGGCGGCAGAAAACGCTCAGCCATACAAAACAGCTTGCAATGGCAGTGCTGTCAGATGCCCATCAGCACTGCAGGAATGTACCGGATCATACAGCAGGGGCTCTGGCTGTTTTGCGGGATAAATCCGGCAGACTTTTTTTTGATCCGGTCTGCTATGAACAGGCAGTCGGAACAGTTGAAAAAGCACTGCGTCTGATCAGTGCGGCATTTACCCCTCTGCATATGGATTTTGACGGATACCATACACCTTTCGGTTTTCTCACCCCTTCTGAAACAGAATATGACGCTCTGCCTGAAAGAAATCCATTTCACCAATATTTTTCAGAAATACTCATGGAAAGGCTGGCCGCAGAACAGGTTCGCACGGTCGGCATTTCCATTGTTTTTCCCGGACAGATGCAGCCTGGCTGGTCTCTGGCCCGGATGATCCGGAAGCGTTTTCCGGATGTGCATATCACAGCAGGCGGCCCCGCGATTACGCAACTGCTGATACGTCTTGATGAAAAAACACAAAAACGTGTGCTGTATCCCTTTCATTCCGCAGTGCTGTTTGAGGGTGAAACCGCTTTGCTGAATCTGATACATATGCGGGAAAGCGGTCAGACTCCGCCGGAGATCATCATGGGAACACGGATGACCGATCTTTGCTCTCTGCCTCCCCCGGATTTTCAGGGACTTCCGCTGACCAGTTATTTTTCACCGGAACTGATTCTGCCCTATGATACAACACGCGGCTGTTACTGGGGGAAATGTGCGTTCTGCCACTACGGACTGACAGAAAAAGGCACGGCTCCCTATCGGGAAAGGGATATTGGGCAGATCACTAAGCATATCCGGCAGATGATGGCACAATACAGCGCAAGGATTTTTTATTTTTCCCAGGATACCATTGCTCCGGCAACCGCTGTGCGGCTCGCTGAATCTTTCAAAAACGCGGGAATTGCATGCCGGTGGGCAACAGACATCCGGGCTGAACCTTATCTGGCCTCTGAAGAGCTGTGCAGGATTCTGGCAGAAGGCGGCGCTCTGAGCATGTCTTTGGGAATTGAATCTGCTTCCCCGCGTGTGCTGGGCCTAATCAGCAAGGGCATTTCCGTAAAGGATATGCAGAGGGTCATTGTGCATTTGTCCAAAGCAGGCATTGCGGTGGAAGCCATGTGCTTCACGGATTTTCCCACTGAAACCTGTGCAGACGCGGACGCTACGATTCAGTTCATCCGGGATCTGCGGGAGCATATTTCCCTTTTTCACTGCGGACGCTTTGATTTGAGTCACGGCTCCGTGATAAGCCGGAATCCGGAAAAATTCGGAATCAGCGAAATATGGCAGGTCAAAGGCGATGAACTGGGGACAGGTCTGTTTTATTCCGAAGAAAAACCTGCCAAGACAGAGCGGGAGAGGGATAAAACAGATACAGCGATCAGCAGTATTTCCCGGCATTGGTGGTTCAATCCCTATCCCTGGGCAGGTTCCCTTTCCACCGCACACACACTGCTGTGGTATGATCATTACGGGCCGGATGTGTTCAGGCGGTTTTCAACAAAAGTAAAAGGATTTACAGATAATTATCTGAACCGGAATTCCGCTTTTGACGCTGTTTTTGAACGGGAAGCTGAAATCTGGCATAAACTCATCTGGGAAAAACGCAGCATCAGCCGCGGGGAATACCGTGAACTGGCTGATGCCCTGTCCGAAACGGATGATAAAAAAGCAGGCCGCAGACAGGCACATGGAAATGGAAATCACTGAAACAGTCCGGCGTTTTTAACGGATCAGCGCAAAAAATTCAGATTTTACTTTCTGACATCCGCAGCATAAGCCTGATCCGGAAAATATCTGTTGACAAAACAAAGTGTTTTTGTAACGATTGAATACAGTTGCAGTACATCCTGAAAAACAAGATACAGCAGAGAGGGGGAATTAGTTCATGAATCAGTGGGTTCCGTTTGAAGAGGGAGAATATATTGTTGTCCGGGCTTTTCTGATGTCGCCGGATCATCGTGCCATTGCTGTGGAAAAAGCCTTTATAGAGGTCTGGAAGAATCAGCAGGGGCTGCGGCAGGTCAAAGGGACCGGCATGATCAGGCCCTTTTTAATGGTGGAAATGCACGAGGAGCATGAAAATCCGGATATGATCATTGATCTGGGCGGAGAATTCAAATACATTCTGAAAGAACCGGTACTTAACGCGGGAAAGGTTTTTTCCCCGGATGTAAGTTCCGCTCTTCAGTTTTATCCCTCAGTTCCGTGGGAACCGATCCCGCAGGAGAATTACAGCAATCTTTGTGAATGCCTGAAGTTTCTGTCCTGATTTGTGCAAATATCCCCATTTTTGTTTTGAATCATCCGTCACCGGCATTATCTTCTGAAATTATGGCAAAGGGGGCAGGAACGAACCCGCCCCAGGCCGTTTATTTGTCTGTAACAAATAACCGAGCGAAAAATTTCGCAAATCATTCAGGATCACAATATCCGGACAAAGGGGGCAGGAATGAATGCAAAACATTTTTTCAACTCGCTTTTTCTTTCCCAAAACATGAACCGCCGTCAGTTTCTGCAACAGCAGATCAAAGGGGCGTTACTTATTTCGGCAGGTGCGGCATCCGGATTTTCCTTTCCCAAATCCCTGTCCGGTGCTGATTTCCCGGATATCGGCATTGCCAAAGGTGATCCGGGCCCGGCAGCTCGCAGGGCTGTGGAGCTCATCGGCGGGATTGGCAGATTTGTCAAACCCGGCAGCAGGGTTGTTATCAAACCAAATATGAGTTTTTCCAGCCAAACCGAAGAGGCCAGCAATACCCATCCGGAAGTGGTGCGGGAACTTGTGGCCATGTGCAAAGAAGCCGGTGCTGCCAGAATCCGTGTGCTGGATCATCCTCTCCGCCGCGGGGAACTTTGTATCGAAGGCATCAAAAGTGCCTGTGAGGTGTTTAACGGCAATACGGTCTATGCCATTACAGACAGTGATTTCTACAAATCTGTGAGGATTCCCCGCGGGGTGCAGATGAAGGAAACCGATGTGATGCAGGATGTGCTGGAGGCTGACGTTCTCATTGCCGCGCCTGCGGCCAAATCACACAGCGGTGCCGGGGTCAGTCTGTCCATGAAGGGGATGATGGGACTGATCTGGGATCGGGGCATTATGCACAGCCGCTATGATCTGCATGAATCCATTGCGGATCTGGCCACGCTGCTCAAACCTGATCTGGTGGTGGTGGATGCCTCCCGTGTTCTTTCCACCGGCGGACCGGGCGGGCCCGGCAAAGTGCTGAATATGCGGACAGTGCTCGCGTCCTCTGATATGGTGGCAGCCGATGCCCATACGGTCAGCATGTTTGAATGGTACGGCAAACGCTTTGAACCTCGGCAGGTAAAGCACATCCGGCTTGCCCATGAGCGGGGACTGGGGCGCATGGATACGGAAAATCTGCAAATCCGGACAGCAGAGGTCTGAAAGTGCAGATTCCGGAGATATTAAAAAAAATTAAGGGCTGCGGATCGGTTCCGCAGCCCTTATCCTTCCCCGGTCTGTGTATGAGTTTTACCATACAGACACCCCGCTGTTACATTATTTTATAAAAATATTTTTCAGTTCTTCCATAATATGCGGGCCGCAGGCACAGTCTCCGCGCATACGGATGTTTCTGTTGGTTCCGGAATAGTCAATATCCATTGAACAGTCGTATTTATGTGCTTCCGACCGGGCGATTCTTGCAAAAACTTCCAGGCTTGTATCTTCGATTCTCACGGGTATATGATTCATAATATCCTCCTGTAACGCAGAAAATGATCCTCTCTTCCCCGGTTTCCCCTGTCCCGCCTCTGAACAGGGGATATATGAACGCTGCCGATTGTAAATGCCTTTGCCATCTGTACATTCAATTTCCGTGCCAGACTTTGCGGTTTGAAGAAATATTTTTCCTTTTTCCGAAAAACATATAAAACAGGAGTTCAGTTCCTGGTTTTCAGGTACCTGATTTTACATAATCCAATTTGTGCTGTGCAATATCCGCATCTATAAAAATCAACAGGTTAAAATTTAACTGTGCAGATCCTGTAAAATCCGGTTCAAACAAATTATTTACAGTTTTCAAAAAAAAAGATACGATAAGAAAGTCTGTTCCGGGAGACAGAAAAATATTTCAGGAGTTAGGCATTTGGTTTTCAGGTATTTGATTTTACATGAAACGATCTGTGCGGTGCAACATTCGCATCCATAAAAATCAATATGTTAAAATTCAACTGCATAATGCCTATATCAAAAGAACTGTCATTGAAAGATGTATAAAAAAAGGGTAGTGGGTCAAATCCGTTGATAAGGTCTCCCCTCCCTTGAGGGAGGGGCAGGGGAGGGTGAAAACATCACTGATTATCCCCCTCCCCTGACCCCTCCCACCAGGGGAGGGGAATTTTTGGATCAACAGATTTGTACCACTACCAAAAAAAGGTCATATTTGCACAGGAGGTCATCATTGCCCGGTTCCGGACAATTTTCTGCTTTGCCCAATTTTCGGCTTCGTAAGGAAAAAACAATGGATGCAAAGATATATGAGGCAATTCTTGACAGCGTCGGCACTGCCATCGTATTCACTGGCAACGATCATATCATCCGGTATGCAAACAGGGCAGCCGGAATCCGTTACGGAAAACGCGGTTATCCGGATCTCATTGGCAAATCCCTGTTTGAATGCCACAGCCCGGCATCACAGGAGCAAATCAGGCAGCTTCATGCCAGGCTTATGGCCGGAGAGGATGAAATTTTTCTTAAAATAAACAGTGAGAAGGAAAAAATAACCATCGTAGGAGTACGCGATGCCGGGGGACAGTTGATCGGATACTATGAACGGTTTGAAAAAACTGGCTGAAAATCTGGCATAAACGAATAGTTATGCAATATCAATCAGCAAAAAGACACTGTTTAGCGGGAACCCTGTTCACGGAGCCGGAAAAGAATAAAGGAAAACTTTGGAAGCGGCATACTGCACGCCCAAAAATATAAACAAACCAGTACACAAGGAGCAATGGATGAGATACACTGCAAAAGATGTGATGTCTAAGGATTTCAATGTTATAGAGCAAAATCAACCTGTTGAAAAAGCTGTACGGATGATTCTTGAGGGAAAGGCGCGGCCAACCGGTTACAAAACCATATCCACTCTGGTGACAGATGAATACGGACATCTGGTGGGTGTGGTTTCCATGTTTGATGTCCTTTATCATATAAGACCGCCCTTTCTGAATTACATGGGGGACAATCTTAATTTCGAAGAAGCTGAACTTCTGTCTTATGTGAAACGTTTCAGAGGTTTGCGGGTTGGACAGGTCATGAATTCCCCTGTCCGCTATGTTTCATCGGATACGGATCTGATGGAGGTGATTGACCGGATGGTGAAAGAAAAATGCCGCAGACTTCCGGTTCTGGAAAATTCCAAAGTAATTGGAATGGTATATCTTGCAGAGGTTTACAGCCATATATGCAGGACATGGATGGGCATTCATACAAAATAAGTACTGAATCCAAACGGCAGTTCCATATTTCCCACAGAAAAGCAGGAATTCCTGTGCGGTCTGTGGGAAATTTTCTGTCCGGTTGCCAGATAATGTCAGCCGGAACTGAATCTCTTCGGTTGCAAAAACAGCAAAATTTTGTATGAAAGCTGCATTTTTTGTAACTTTTGCACAGGCACGGATTTCAGAAAAGCGTATGTTCATGCCAAATCACTTTCAAAGTTCGGGAACTGCTTTTTTTAACCGCGAAAAACACGAAGAGCACGAAAAAACAGCATTTGGCATGCTCATGTTTTGAAAGCGGATTGGTATCAGTCAGTCCCCCGGCAGCATTTTCGGTACATAAAATGCAAACCCGTGTTCATTTCATGTCTGTATCTCCGGAACTGCCGGAATTTGATAAAATTTGTCATCAGTACTCTGTCAAATAAATTTTTTTAACACAGCAGAACCGGCATCCTGCCGGTTCCGGCGCGGCAGGATGCCGTCCCCCACGGTACAGAATATGTGAAAAAATTTATTTGACAGAGCAGTCAAATATTAAAAAACAAATCATTATGACCTTGGAAACAGAACATAAAGGCGCAGGGCATAGAGAACGTCTGCGGGAACGGTTTATGACATCAGGGCTGGATGGATTCCAGGATTACGAAGTCATTGAACTGCTTCTGACTCTGGGAAATCCCAGAAAAGACTGCAAAGACGAGGCAAAGGAACTGCTGAGGCGTTTCAAAACCCTTCAGGCCGTGTTCGAGGCCAGTCCCAGGGAACTCTGCGAAATCAAAGGTGTCGGGCCGAAAAATATTTTCGGCATACGGCTCATCCATGCTGTCGCGGATCGCTATCTCCAAAAGAAACTGGTGAACAAAGATGCCATCAGCAACGCAAAGGAACTCTTTGATTATCTTTATTATAATATGAAGGACAAAAGGCGGGAATGCTTCAAAGTGCTTTTTCTGGACGCACGCAACAGGGTCATTTCCGCTAAAACACTTTTTGAGGGAACCCTTACCGCCAGTTCCGTATATCCCAGGGAAGTGGTGCAGGCTGCTTTGGAGCACAACGCGGCCGCGCTGATTTTTGCGCATAACCATCCGTCCGGAGATCCCAGTCCCTCAGCAGAGGATGTGTCCATCACGCGGCAACTGGTCTTTGCCTGCCGTGTGATGGGCATTACCGTGCATGAGCATCTGGTCATCGGGGACAGCAACTATTTCAGTTTTGCGGATCGGGGATATATTGCTGATATGAACAGGGAATTTGACCGGAAAAAAGACTGATGAGTGATGAGTTATGAGAGAAGGATTATAGATTGCGAGTGATGAGCGGTAAGTAATGAACTATTGTTTCATTTCATCTGAAACTGCAGGCCGGATTGGCGTCAGCGTAATCCGGCATTCCGGTAATGCCGTGAAATACACCGGGAGTTTTGGCTGAAACAATGCACTGTATTATACCGATTCGCTATTGATTGTATACAATACAGAATACAAATCCGGAGGAGTGCAAAAATTAAGCGGAGCAGTTTTTTGCACACGCGAAACCGGCGAAAAACTGACAATAGATTATCGTATCAAATCAATGGAGAATTGGTATTATAATTGATACTCAGTCCTCATCACCCATAACTCAAACAGGGAGTTATCCGCTTTATGATATGTGATAATGGGGAACGGCCTTACTGTTTCGGAAAAATGGATATGGTTTTTCCCATGGGGCAGGATGGGCTGCGGCATTCACCCGAATCCTGCATGGTCTGTTTCTGCAAGACAGACTGTATGCGCACTGCCCTGCAGGGGGCCGAAGGCGTAAAAGTTCAGGAGGAAAAGGTTGACAGAGCCTATGAATCCGGCATGATGGGATTTCTGGAACGCTGGTCAAGGAAAAAAACACTTCACCGGAACATGAAAAAAAGGGAGGGTGCATGAAAAGCGTTTATGATGTTGATCTGAAAAAGAAAAGGGTGTTTATCCGGGTGGATTTCAATGTGCCCCTGGACGAATCCCGGAATATCACGGATGATGCACGTATCCGGGAGGCTTTGCCCACAATACGCTATGCCCTGGATCAGGGGGCAAAGGTGATTGTGGCCTCACACATGGGCAGACCCAAAGGAAAAGCGGTTCCCGAATTCAGCATGGCTCCCGCGGCCCGCCGTCTTGGGGAACTGCTGGGAAAAGAGGTGAAAACCGCTTCAGACTGCATAGGCCCGGAAGTCAGAAAACTTGCTGATGAACTCAGGGCAGGAGATGTGATGATGCTGGAAAACCTGCGTTATCACAGTGGGGAGGAAAAGAATGAGGACGGATTTGCCAAAGAACTCGCGGGACTGTGCGATGTTTATGTCAATGATGCCTTTGCGGTCTGCCACCGGATCAATGCCTCGGTAGGGGCCATTGTGAAATTTGCGCCCGTATCCGTAGCCGGAATTCTGCTGAAAAAGGAACTGGATTATTTCCGCAAAGCCATGTCTGATCCCCGGCGTCCCCTGGCTGCCATTGTGGGCGGAGCCAAAGTGTCAGGCAAGCTCAAGGCTTTGGAGAATATGCTGGCCCATGTGGACAGAATTCTCATCGGCGGTGCTATGGCCAACACTTTTCTGAAATTCAAAGGCTGTGACATGGGCAAATCCAAACTTGAAGATGATCTGACCGCGGCAGCCGGTGCAGTCATGGAAAAGGCCCGTGAAAAAGGCATACGCTTTTATCTGCCTGTGGATGTGGTGGCCGCAGACAGACTGGCCCAGGATGCTGTGGTAAAAATCCTTCCGCCTGATCTGATACCCCAGGACTGGATGGCTCTGGATATCGGCCCTGCAACAGTGCAGTTGTACCGGGAAGTGCTACAGGATGCCAAAACCATTGTATGGAACGGCCCTGTGGGTGTGTTTGAAACAGATGCTTTCAGCCGCGGAACCCTGGCAATGGTGGAATGCCTTGCCAATTCCCATGCGCTGACCATCGTGGGCGGCGGAGATACAGACGCGGCAGTTCATATGGCAGGGGAAAAAGACAGAATATCCTATATATCCACAGGCGGCGGAGCGTTTCTCGCGCTGCTGGAGGGCAAAACACTTCCCGCAGTAAAGGCTTTGGAAGAAGCCGCCTAGTCTCTGCCGGGGGTCAAATCCGCTGATAATTCGGATGGTAAATTTTAGCAGGCTGATATTTAAAATTAATTTTGTTTACAGATTCATCCGTCAACAGGTTTGGCCCACTGCCCCGGATATGATGAAATTTTTAAAAAAATACGACACATGTATTGTTTTTCTTCTGTTTTTTCTTTCCGCTGCGGCAGAATACTATGAAATTTTTTCCCTGCCGGAAAGTCAGACGATCTTTTTCCGGCATATGATCCGTTCCCGTATGAAAGAAAGGGTTTTTCCATATGACAAAATCGCAACAGTAAACATTGATGATACATTTTTTCAGAAATACGGGAAATTCCCTGTAACACGCAAAGATCTGGCAAAAATCATCACCCATCTGCACAGGCTGGGAGCCAAAGTCATCTGTGTCAATCTGCTCATGGACCTTCCTGACGCATACGGTGAAGACCCGGAGCTGGCCGATGCCCTGCGTCAGAGCAATACGGTGCTGGCATCCCAGGCCCTGTTTGATGATGAAAACCGTTTTCTCCGCCTCAGCTATCCTGCGCCGCTTCTGAAATCGGCCTGCCGCAGCGCTTATGTCAATCTGACCTCACCGAGCACTGTACTCACTTTTCTGGATCGGCTCCGTATTTATCCTGAAATCACGGCACTGGAAAACGGCTGGCCCGTTGCTGTGCAGGCTGTGGCCCGGTATCTGGAACTGACACCGAATCTGCAAAACAGCGTTTTAACCATCGGTCATATTTCAATTCCCCTGGATCAGTACAATGACATTTATATTGATTTTTCCGCCACGCCTGACGGAACCCGTTTTCTTCATCAGACGGCCGGTATTTCTGCCTCTGAATTTCTGGATTTTCCAAATTCGGATGAACACAGACTAAGGGAACTGCGTGACTGGGTAAAGGGGAAAATCGTGATTCTGGGAGAAACCTGTACAGGCTCCGGCGACTGGTTCGACACCCCGGTTGGGATGATGTACGGAGTTGAGATTATAGCAGATACCATAAAAACTCTTCTGGAGAATGCTCCTCTGCGGCCTGCACCCCTGGCTGCGGAAATTCTGATCAGTTTTATTCTTCTGATGTCGGTTCTTCTCTGCACATCTGCGGTTCCTTTCCCGCGTGTGCAGATGGCATATGTATCTGCACTTTTTGCGGGTTTCATGCTGATGTGTATTTTTTTCTACGCGTTTGGAGGAATTGTCATATCAATGACCTGTCATCTGACATTCGGTTTCCTGGGATATGCCATTCTCGCTTTTGCCAATTCTTACCGTATAAAGGAGCAGCATACTGCGGAACAGAAAGAAAGGGAAAAAGCGGAAAAGGAACGGGAACTGGCTGAAGTGGCCAGCAAAGCCAAAAGCCGTTTTCTGGCAGATATGAGCCATGAGATCCGTACTCCCATGAATGCCATTCTCGGATTTGCTGAACTTCTTGAAGAAGAGATATATGAACCGCGGCCCAGGCAGTATCTGGCTGCCATACGCGCGGGCAGCCGTTCACTGCTGTCGATGATCAATGATATTCTGGATTTAAGCAAAATAGAATCCGGCAAATTCTCTCTGGAACCGGTGCCCGCGGATTTGCGTCTGATTCTGGCGGAAACAGAGCTGATTTTTTCCCAAAAAACAGCGGCCAGGGGACTGAATTTTTATACGGAGATAGACCCTGACATTCCGGAAATACTTATACTTGATGAAATCCGTATCCGGCAGATTCTGATTAATCTGATTGGAAATGCCGTCAAATTCACGGATAAGGGATATGTGAAAGTTGCTGTCCGTATCTATAATCCCTTTGGTAACAAAGGTGATTCCACAGGTCTGATGTTTTCCGTGGAGGATACAGGTATCGGTATTCCGGCAAAAGAGCATGAACGCATATTTGAGCCTTTTGAGCAGCAGGAGATGCATTCACATGCAAAATATGGCGGAACCGGGCTGGGACTGCCCATTACCCGGCAACTGGTCAGAATGATGGGCGGAGAAATCCTTGTGAACAGTTCCCCTGGCCAGGGATCTGTTTTTTATTTTATACTGAAGGATGTAAAATCTTCCGAATCCATCCTTTTCCGGAAAAGTGAAAAACCCGCATCAGCCGGAAATATCCGCTTTGGCAAAGCCTGTATTTTAATAGCGGAACATATTGAAATCAACAGGAAACTCCTGAAGGAATATCTTAAGGACTGCCCTTTCCGTTTCCTGGAGGCGGAAAACGGGGAAGATGCCCTGAAACTGGCTATCGAAAACCTGCCCGATCTGATTCTGATGGATATGCGGATGCCGGTAAAGGACGGATTTGAAGCCGCGAAAATCATAAAGTCGGATGAAGCACTGAAGCATATTCCCCTGATTGCCATGACAGCTTTTGGCACAGGCATGGAAAATGCAAAAAAAGATGAATGGATGACCGTCTGTGATGCCTGCCTGAGAAAACCCCTGGGCAGAATCCGTCTGATGGAAACACTCTGCCGCTTTCTGCCATATACAGAAAAGAGCTCCCCGGACAGGAAAACATATACATCCGAATCTGTCAATTCTCCCCCGCCTGATGCCGGACGGCTGCGGGATCTGAATGAACTGTCCGGGATTCTCAAAAAAATTTTCTGCACACAGTGGAAAGAGCTTTCTGCTGTGCTGTGTATCGATCATATCGGAAAATTCGGACTCAAAATGCAGAAAACCGGCATCCTTTATCATTATCCCCCCCTCACTGCATGGGGGAAAAAACTGGAAGAGCAGTCAGAAAATGTTGATATTGTCGGAATTCAAAAGAGCATGTCATATTTCCCCACCATTGAGGAAGAACTGGAAGATTATATCAAAAAAAATATTCCCCTCCTTGACAAAAAGCATTCATGAGTAATTATTTACTCAAAAGTGATATGGTGAATGTGCAGGATTTTTATTTATCTTAAAAAAAGGGATATTCCGGTGAAAGGTGTCAGGTGCCAGGCTGCATGGAACATCATCATCCTGAACGAATACGGAAAGATGCAGATATAACTGAACACTGGCAACTGATAACTGAAAAAGCCGGAAATTCTTCTGTGAATTTATTAACGGAGGACAGAGTAAACATGAAAATCAGACCATTGAATGACAGAGTGCTGGTAGTCAGAACCGAGGCAGAGCAGAAAACCGCTGGCGGCATTATTATCCCGGATACGGCAAAGGAAAAACCACAGGAAGGTAAAGTTATGGCCGTTGGCCCTGGAATTATGAAAGAGGACGGAACACGCACCCCGCTGGATGTGAAGGCGGGAGATCGGGTTTTGTTTGCCAAGTACGCCGGATCAGACATCAGAATTGACGGCGTTGACCATACTTTTATGAGAGAAAACGATATTCTGGCAGTATTTACGGAATAAAACGGAGGAAAAGAAAACATGGCTGCAAAGATGATTGTATACAGTGACAAAGCCCGTGAGCATATGCTCAAAGGTGTCAACACCCTTGCCAACGCGGTAAAGGTGACCCTGGGACCCAAAGGAAAAAATGTGGTGCTGGAAAAATCCTTTGGCTCTCCCAATGTGACAAAAGACGGCGTGAGTGTTGCCAAAGATATTGAACTGGATCAGAAATTTGAGAACATGGGCGCGCAGATGGTCAAGGAAGTGGCGAAAAAGACCAGTGACACTGCCGGAGACGGCACAACCACAGCCACTGTTCTGGCCCAGGCCATTTTCCGGGAAGGCCAGAAACTGGTTGCTGCCGGATGCAATCCCATGTCGCTCAAACGCGGTCTGGACAAGGGTGTCACCGCTGTTGTCGCGGAGCTGAAAAACATCTCCAGAAAAGTTGAAAGCAAAAATGAAATCGCGCAGGTGGCCTCGATTTCCGCGAACAATGACGCAGAGATCGGAAGAATGCTCTCGGAAGCTATGGAAAAGGTGGGAAAAGAGGGCGTCATCACGGTTGAGGAAGCCAAAAGCATGGAAACCACCCTGGATATGGTGGAGGGTATGCAGTTTGACCGGGGCTATACCTCGCCCTATTTTGTCACCAACGCGGAAAAACTGGTTGCAGAACTGGAAGAACCCTATATTCTCATCCATGAGAAAAAAATCTCCAACCTCAAAGACATGGTTCCGGTTCTGGAATCTGTTGCCCGTTCAGGCAAACCCCTGCTGATTATTGCCGAGGATGTGGAAGGGGAAGCCCTTGCCACCCTGATTGTCAACAAGCTGCGCGGAACCCTGAAAGTCGCGGCAGTAAAGGCTCCGGGATTTGGTGACCGGCGCAAGGCCATGCTGGAGGATATAGCGATTCTGACCGGCGGTCAGGTGATTTCCGAAGAAGTGGGTGTAAAACTTGAGACGGTGAAACTCACTGATCTGGGCAAATGCAAATCTGTCAGGATTGACAAGGACAATACCACCATAGTGGACGGAGCGGGAACCAAAAAGGCTTTGGAAGGCCGTATGCGCCAGCTTCGGGCACAGATAGAAGAAACCACTTCGGATTATGACAGGGAAAAACTTCAGGAACGTCTGGCAAAACTCGCGGGCGGTGTGGCTGTGATCCGTATCGGTGCTGCAACAGAAACCGAAATGAAGGAAAAGAAACCCCGTGTGGAAAACGCGCTGAACGCGACACGCGCGGCAGTGGAAGAAGGCATTGTTCCGGGCGGCGGTGTTGCCCTGAGCCGGTGCGTGGCCGCGCTGGATAAAGTTTCTGTCAGCGATGAGGAAAAACACGGCCTTTCCCTGCTGAAAAACGCGCTGACCGCTCCTCTGCGCCAGATTGCGGAAAACGCGGGTTTTGAAAGCTCGGTCGTGCTGAACAAAGTCATGGAAGGCAAAGGTGATTTCGGTTTCAATGCTGCAAGCGTGAAATATGAAAACCTGATAGCCGCAGGTGTCATGGATCCGGCCAAAGTCGTGCGTCTGGCTCTTCAGAATGCCTCCTCTGTAGCGGGTCTGATGCTGACCACCGAAGCCATGATTACAGAAAAACCGCCCAAAAAGAAAAACAAAGCCGGAGCACAGCAGGACATGGATGATGAATATTGATCATCCTGAATCCGCGAATCCATAATCGGATATGATTTGGGACAGAAAAATTCTGCCGGAGTGCAAAAAGTGGGATGATCATTTTTTACACTCCGGCTTTCACAGTAAAAAAGGGAGTAATCCATCCGGTTTGCTCCCTTTTCCGTTTTTTCACTGGGAATATAATATCAATGCCGGTTCTCCATTGACTTAATACAATCTGGACTCCCGCCCCGGACTGATCCGGAGGAGTGCAAAAATTAAGCGGAGCGGTTTTTTGCACACGCGGAACCGCGGAAAGACTGACAATATTGTATCAAATCAATGGCGACTTAGTATAACAGCGGGTTGGCATTAATTTCAAAAAGCGAAAACAGACATGACAGTATACCTTCTGCTGTATACATTCCTTTTTCATGCCTGTCTCTGCGGACAGGCCGAATGCGGAACATGGAACCTTGAAGATCTTTTCCGCAGAAACGGGCTGGTGGATATTCATACCCTTGATCCGGACATTCAGGTGGATCTGAAATATTCATCAAAGGATAATTTTCTGGGTCAGGACATATACGGCGACCTGGACAAATGCTGGCTCCAAAGGGAAGTTGCCCTGAAACTGGTGAATGCCCAGCGGCTTCTGAAGAAAAAACATCCGGAACTCAGTCTGACTGTTTTTGACGCGGTAAGGCCAAGACGCTTTCAGTGGCAGATGTGGAAACTGGTCAAAGGCACTCCGGCACAGTCCTATGTGGCAAATCCGGTTTACGGCTCTCTTCACAATTACGGAGCGGCTGTGGATCTGAGCATCACTGATGCAAAGGGCTGGGAACTGGATATGGGAACGGCATTTGATTATTTCGGAGACCTTGCGCAGCCAGGATATGAAGAAAAATTCCTCAAAGAAGGCAAACTGACACAGGAGCAGGTGAATAACAGAAAACTGCTCCGCTCTGTCATGACAGATGCCGGTTTCCTGCCATTGAAGACAGAGTGGTGGCATTTCAGCGGCCTGCCGAAAAAAGAGATCAGAAAGAAGTATAAAATCATTGAATAACTGAAAGCCGCCCAGGGATATTATGCAAAAACAGGCAGTCAGGTCTTTTATGCTGATGGGAAAACCGCGGGTACCTGCCCCTGTAATTCAGAAAGAGCATCCGCAGGGTCTGCCCTGCAGTAATCAGCATCAGAAGTCCCACTGCCCGGAATTACGCAAAAAACGATTGAAAAAGCGAATCTTTCCCTGTTTTTTCATATCCCAGGGCAGTGTCAGAATAAAGCATGAACGTCAGATAAACATGCCCTGAAACCGAAAATTTTCATTTTATCCTGTGAAAATAAAGAGATATTCGGGTTTCATGTATAAAAACAGATGATCCGGTATTGTCACGCGGTCAAATACCTGCTATAATAATGTCATGTCAAAATCCGGCAGCCGGTTTCGGGATAGACGAATCTCCGGAAAACAAAGCCGGGAAAAAATAACCTTTTAAGTCAAAATCCGAATTCTGAGAGGAAAAATGAAAAAATTTATACCAAAAGGAATGGAAAACATCAATATGCCGGTGGTTCTGGCAGTCGCGGGCGTAATTACTCTGATTGTCTTTTTTATCATGCTGCTGCCGAACAAAAAAGGTTCGACAGAGGAACTCAGGATACTGGAAGGCCGGCTGGCCCAACTTGAAAACCGGCTGGCGGATATGGAAACAGGTATTGAACAAAAGTTAAGCAATATAGAGAACCTGAATATGCAGATGGGAACGATTGCACAGGATGCCGAGCGCATACTTGCCATGCCTGCGGATATTGACAATATTCACAGCAAGCTGGAAAATCTGGATAAAAGACAGGGAAATCTGGAAAAAAAGGTGTCCGGAAGCGCTGCCCCGTCTGCGCCGCCCAGACCGGTAGCTCCGCTCAGGGCGGCTGTGTCTGATCCTTCGGCACCTGGTGCAACTCCCGGATCTGTGGCAGCCCCGGCAGATTCTGCACCTGCGTCTGCAAAAACACCGGTGAAAACTGTTAAGGCCCTGAAAAAAAAGCCGGGGAAAGCCCTGTACCACCGTGTTGCTGAAGGTGAAAACCTGTATCTCATCGCAAAGCGTTATAATATCAGTGTAAAGGATTTAATCCATATGAACAGACTGCCGCCGGATACGACAAAAATTCACATCGGACAGAAACTGTATATTGGCAGATGATTTGCGGGTCATGGCGGTTCCCCTGCAAAAAACTCTGAATGCGGTCAGAAAATCCCTGTACCGGTCAGGGATTTTCTGATATTAAGTAACCTTCCATAAATTTTCCATGTATAAATTTTTCGGTCAGACTTCCGAAGTTTCGGAAAATTCGGAAGTCTTTACACCCGGAAATTTCTGAGTGCTTACTTATTTCTTTCATTTCAGCCCTATGTCATTCGGATACTGAGACAGAAAATTCCAGCGGCTCAGAATCAGATATGCGCCCCGTCTTTTCCCTTCGCAGTTTCCAAATATTCAATTATCTGATGTTATTAATAAAAAAATATATTTGACCGGAATGATGATTTTTCTTGCATTTCTTGCAGAAATCATTATATTGCCGCGCATCCGGATTGCGGTACTGCATACCGTATTTCCGATCCCCGGGCTTTGGCATCAGCCCGGCAAGCTGATAACCATTTACCATAAGGAAAACTGCAAATGATCGGAGCTTTACAACCGCTGATGAATGACTTCATGATGAAAAAGACCCCGGATGCTGTCGAGGAGAATGAAGACGAACCTCCAGACTCCAGGCTGAAACTTCTGACTGTCTCTCCTGTTCCCAAAAGGAAAACAGACGGACGCATTGTCCGTTTTCCTTCCCACCGTGCCGGAATTCTAAGCCCGGCAGCACGCACCTTTCGGAAACGGTTTTATCCCCACATCACCACCAAACAGTGGAATGACTGGCGCTGGCAGGTTAGCAGCCGTATCCGGACACTCAGTGAACTGGAAAAACTGATAAGGCTTTCTGAAAACGAACGCCGTGCCCTGACGCAGGAGGATGTGAAACTGCCACTGGGCATCACGCCCTATTATATGAGTCTGATATCCGAAGACAATCCGGATCAGCCCCTGCGCCGCACCGTGATTCCGAGCCTGAATGAACTGATCCGGATGCCCGGTGAGGCCGATGATCCTCTGGGTGAGGAAGCCCAAAGTCCTGTACCCGGTATGGTTCACCGTTATCCGGATCGGGTGCTGCTTCTGCTGTCAGATTTCTGCTCGGTTTACTGCCGTTACTGCACCCGTTCCAGGGTAGTGGGACATGGCGCTGTGCATCCGGGCCGGGCCAGGCTGGAACGCGCGTTTGATTATATCCGTTCCAACCCTGCCATCCGGGACGTGCTTCTTTCCGGCGGGGACCCGCTTCTGCTGGGCAATGATAAGCTGGACTGGATTCTGTCCCGGCTCCGTGAAATTCCCCATTTGGAAATTGTGCGCATCGGAACCAAAGTGCCGGCAGTGCTGCCCCAGCGCATCACTCCGCAGTTGGTGAAAATGCTCAGAAATTATCACCCCCTGTGGATGAGTCTGCATTTCACCCATCCGGATGAATGCACACCGGAAACTTACCGTGCCTGCGCAACTCTGGCTGATGCGGGGATTCCTCTGGGTTCCCAGACCGTGCTGCTCAAGGGGATCAATGATGATACAGCAGTCATGAAATCCCTGATGCACAGTCTGATGAAGATGCGGGTAAAACCCTATTACCTGTATCAGTGTGATCCCATCACCGGTTCCTCCCATTTCCGCACTCCTGTGGAAAAAGGGCTGGAAATTATGCGGGGACTGCGCGGCCATACCAGCGGTTATGCCGTGCCGACCTATGTGGTGGATGCCCCCGGCGGCGGCGGCAAAATTCCGCTCATGCCGGATTATGTGGCAGGCAGACAGGGAGATTCTCTGGTTTTAAGAAATTATGAGGATAAGGAGTATTCCTATCCTGATCCGCGCTGCTGCTGAAACAAAGTTTTATCTTATGAAAAAAATAAGGGGATGCGCAGAATTTTTCTGGCATCCCCTGTATTTTTTTTGTAGTGGGTCAAACCGGCTGATGATGCGGAAAAAAACTCTCCCCTCCCGCCGCAGGGCTGTTAAGTTCTTTAAAAAAATCCACTCTTTAGAGGGGCAGTGTTGTATAATACTGATTCTCCATTGAAATTATATATTAACTGCATCCAAAATATAAGAAAAACCGGTAAGAGATGCTGTGATTTTTTGGGAACATTTTTTCAGAATATCCGCCACATAATCTTTCATTTCCGGGAGATCGGAAAAAATTTTTCCTTTTGTATACTCCTTTATATATTGCCAAAACCGTTCGATTGGATTCAGCTCCGGGCTGTAAGGCGGCAGAAACAGCATACAGATATTTTCGGGAATGATCAGTCTTTCTGCTTTGTGAATACCTGCACTGTCAATGAGCATGATATTCATACTGTCCTTAAAATACTCTGAAAATTTGTCAATAAAACATTGGAAACAGTCTGTGTTCATATTTGAAAATCCGGGAAAAAAACTTTCACCGTCCAATACATCTGCAGATCCGTAAATGTAATAATTTTGAAATGTTCTCTGTATCAGTCCGGCCGGTCTGACTCCGCTGAGGTGATTCTTTTTCCAGGTGATGTTATAAGTCCGAACCCTGTTTCACCGTATGAAAAAATTTTAACTCTCATGTCACTGTTATAAATTATTTCAGATATTTGTTCAGGAAAAGACTCTTTAAATCAGCGTATCTGTTCTTCGTTTTTTTTTATATGCGAAGGACGCGGCATTTTGGGTCCGGCTCCAAGATAATATCTGACTGTTTTATGGACAGTTTTATATGGTATATCAAGATGATAATTCTCTCTGATCCATATCCGTATTTCATCATATGATCCGAATCCATCCGGTTCGGAAAGACGTTTTTTCAGACATTCCGCGACTTCAGCAGGAACAGCGCGCCTCCGCCCCGTCACTGTTTTAAAATCCAGAAGTTCTGTGATTCCGCCTGTTTCGTAACGGCGGAACAATTCCTCCGCCGTAAGGCGGGAAACACTGCAGAGTTCCGCTGCACGGGTCATGGTTTCGGCCTCTCCGGTTTTCAGAAACAGCAGCATACGGAGACGGTCACGGAAACGTCCCTTTTTTTCTTTTTTTATTATATCAATAAGTTGTTCGGCAGTTTCTGACACCTCATATATTTTCTTTTTCGGCATTTTTTTCTCCTTTTAAAAAAATGTCATAATGAAATCATCCATCATTTTTATAACACATTATTTATATAATATCAATAGAGAATTGGTATAAGCCGGTATCCTTCTGCGGACGGCGCAGCCACAGGAGTTCCGGGCATCTGCGGGCCTGCATTGTCCGCAACTGTGATGTCCGCTGGTTCGGTTTCGCTGACATTGCCGGACAGATCCACCGCACGGATAAAATACCGTGTTCCGAATGAGGTGAGATACGCGGACGGAATTGTTCCGCTGTATTGGCCGGTACGGGCAGCGGTTCCGCTCATTTCTGTCAGAATATACGGCAGTTCCGATGTTTTTGCCCGGTAGCAGAGCAGAACGGTCTGCAACTCCTGATCGTCCGTGACATCCGCAGTGATTGTGAGGGGAGAACCTCCGGCGGTCTGCGTAACGGGAGTGTGTGTGATGACCGGCGGAGAATTGTTTATCGTGAAGGCAAAGGTTTTGTCTGCTGCATTTCCGGCTGTGTCTTTGGCATAAACACGAAGGAGATGTTCCCCCTGGCTAAGATTTTCCGGAACAGTCCATTGAAATGCTCCGCTGTGGATATTGAAATATTCTGAGATATTACTGCTGCTGACAACTTCAGTCCCGTCCAGTGTTATGCTAACAGAAGACAGATCAATACCGCTCAGGGTATCCATAAGGCTGAAACGGAGTTCCGGTGTCAGGGTTCCGGCTGTGAAGGTGAAATCCGCAATTTCCGGTGCGGCTCCGTCAATGGCCAGAACATACTGACCCAATTCGGAAATCATGGCTGTTACAGAATGCGCTGATGTATTCACTACGCTGCTGAGGGCTTCATAATATCCTGTGTCCGGATTTCTGCGGTAAACTCTGAGAAGAGCAGCGTCTGCAAGGGTGAATCCTGCCGCATTCAGATCAGCCTCAGTATAACCGAGAGTCAGTTCCAAAGGCGCATCCGGTTCCATCAGATTTCCGGCATTGTCCGTAAGACTGACCACAAAGAGATCGCCTACGGTGCTGGCGGCTGATTCTCCAATTCTCGCGTCCGCACGGATACGGAAAGAACGTCCGTCACGGCCCAGCAGTTTTGTCAGTTTCAGTTTTGCACCGGATACAACAGCAGTGGCCCCGGCTTTGATCTTTGCACCGCCTGCGACTATGGCATCACCGGTTTCCACAATCAGTTCTTTTCCGGCTTCCTTAATTTTTTCAATGGTTTCCAGAACTTTTTCCAGCACAGCATTGATAACAGTTACGTACTGATTAATAACCGTGCTGAAGCCTTTGATCTGACTGCTGATCTGATCGTCTCTTTCATACGCGGCTGTTTTGACCATTCCTTTTTCAGGAACAAAAGTTCCCTGTGTTTTGCTGTATTCCAGAAGGGACTGCACATCCACCTGAAAGGAAAGTTCCAGATCCAGACCGAATGCCGCTCCGATGTCAATGGGAAGGGAAAAGAGCCGGATTTCCTTTGCGGTCTCATCCCATTGGGCCCAGGGCTGTTCAATTCTGTTGTTGACTTTTTTAAGATAACTCCTATTATGAATAAATATTAAAATTCGGAAAGGAGTTACAACGATGCTGAAGAGCTTTCTGTTCGAAATAAAAGACAGTCGGAGAA
>JBFXEJ010000075.1:0-31095 GCA_050180235.1 Desulfococcaceae bacterium | reverse complement strand
GTTAATGTGTAATAACGATTCGCCATTGGTTTTATACAATCCGGAATACAACTCCGGAGGAGTGCAAAAATTAAGCGGAGCGGTTTTCTGCACACCCGGAACAGCGGAAAAACTGACTATATTCTATTAAATCAATGGAGAATCGGTATAACATCAGTGCGTAATTATTTTTCAGACTTCCTGTCTCTTTTCTGCATAATTTTTTCATATAAAATAATAAGTTAGGTGATTTCTGAAAATAAATATCCCGGTTCAGTTCACAGACACAGGGCAGAAGCCGGAAGCTTATGCTGCTTTGCCGGGATATTTTTTTCTGGAAATCACCTTAAATTAATTATAAAATTTTATCCGGCAATGTGTGCACAGACAGGCAAAACAAAAAAACGGCAGGGCAGGCCCGGAATCATTCCTGCAATACACAGGGGGAAAAATGAATATTGCAAAGCTATGGAAAAGGAGTATTCAGTTTAAAATCGGTTTCAGCTTTATCCTTGTGATTACGCTGGTTCTGTCTGCATTCGGCATATACCAGTACAGGGATATCCGATCCGGATATGAAAATGAGCTGAAAAAACTTGCGGAACATACGAGCAGCATACTGGCAGAAACTCTCGTCATTCCGATATGGGATATGCACGATATTATGATCGGGGAAACCATCCGTACACAGATGCGGGATCCGCGAATATATGCCGTGTCTGTCCGGGACGAAAGCGATAAAAAAATCAAGGAAATGGTCTGTGATCCGGTTTCCGGAATGATGACAGAGCCGGAAAAGGATATGCCTGTTCCGACCGGCTGCATCAGCCACAGCCAGGGGGTTATAAAGGACGGAAGAAAAATTGGAACCATAACGCTTTGGATTACAAAAAAATTCATGGCGGAAAAACTGCGGCATGAAATCGTGAAGATTTCTGTCACAGTCATGGTGCTGTATCTGTCCATCCTCTGTCTTATGATTTTTGTCACTTTTACTGTCATCCGGCCGGTCATAAATGTGGCAAAAACAGCCAATGCCCTTGCCATGGGGGATTTCACACAGGAAAGCGGAACTTACGGGGAAGATGAAATCGCTATGCTGGCCAACGCATTCCGCAACATGAAAAAAACCATTGAAACCGTCATACAGGAAATACAGAGGCTGATCAGCTCGGTTCATAAAGGAGAGCTGGATGTCCGGGCTGATGCCGGAGCTTTTCCCGGTGGATGGCAGGAACTGCTCAGAGGTGTCAATTCCCTTGTGGAGGCATTTGTAAAACCGATTCATATGACTGCACGCACGGTGGAACGCATTTCCAGGGGGGATATTCCTGAAAAAATCAGCGGACAGTTTGAGGGCGATTTTGAAAAAATCCGCATCAATCTGAATATGCTCATCAATTCAATGGACGCCGCAACATGGATTGCAGAGGAAATCGCGGCAGGCAACCTGATGGTTGAGGCTGCCGAACGCTCGGAAAATGACCGCCTTATGAAAGCCCTCAATGCCATGATCAGCGGTCTCAAGGCAGTTTCCTCGGAAATGACCATGCTCATAAGTGCTGCGCGTGAGGGAAAACTGGATCAGCGGGGCAGTGCCTCGGCCTTTGAAGGGGGATGGCATGAGATGGTGATGGGCATGAACCATCTTATGGATGCTGTTACAGGCCCAATACATGTGACAGCCGAATACCTTGAGAGGATCGCCAAAGGGGATTTTCCGGAAACCATAGCAGCGGAATACAAAGGGGATTTCAACGGGATCAGGAACAGTATCAACACACTCATATCCAATCTCCGCGAAACTGTGCATGTGGCTGAAAAAGTGGCCGCGGGCGATATGACCGCGCAGGTTACCATCCTGTCGGAAAAGGATATGCTGGGCAAATCACTGGACATTATGGTTCGGACACTCAGGGACATTGTATCGGATATACACGGTCTGACCGATGCAGCGCTGGAAGGCAGACTTGAATTACGCGGAAATCCGGAAAAATTCAGAGGCGCCTATGCGGGAATCATTGCCGGGGTAAACAGTACAATGGATGCTGTTGTCGGCCCCCTGCGGCTGACGGCAGAGTGCCTGTCCCGCATTGCAGAAGGGGATATTCCGGAGCACATTACGAAGGAATACAAAGGGGATTTCAATGAAATGCGGAACAGTCTCAATGCGTTGATCCAAAATCTCAGCCAGTTTGCCCTTCATGTGCAAACCTCAGCAGGGCATGTGGCAGCAGGCAGCAGGCAACTGAGTTCTTCTGCTGAACAGGTTTCCCAGGGAACAACCCAGCAGGCCGCAGGCATTGAAGAGATATCCAGTTCAATGGAGGAAATGAGTTCCATGATTTCCCAGAATGCTGAAAATGCACGGCAGACAGCCGCGATTGCCATGCAGGCAGCGCAGGATGCAATGGAAGGCGGAACCGCAATAGGTGAAACCGTGCGGGCCATGAAAAGCATTTCGGAAAAAATCCGCATCATTGAGGAAATTGCCCGCCAGACCAATATGCTGGCCCTGAATGCGGCCATTGAGGCAGCCCGCGCGGGAGAGCATGGCAAAGGTTTTGCAGTGGTGGCCGCAGAAATCCGGAAACTTGCGGAAAAAAGCCAGAACTCTGCCAAATCCATCAATTCCCTTTCAGAATCCAATATCGGAATAGCAGAAAAAACCGGCAGTCTTCTGAACGGCATGGTGCAGGGAATCCAGAAGACATCCGAACTGGTGCAGGAGATCAGTGTATCCGGACAGGAGCAGGCTGCCGGAATTGTCCAGGTCAACAAGGCCATACAGCAACTGGATCATATTATCCAGCAGAATGCGGCAGCCACAGAGGAAATGGCCGCAGCCAGCCAGGATTTCTCCCGTCAGGCCGCCAGACTGCTGGAGTCCGCCTCTTTTTTCAGAATACAGGAAACGGCAGAGACTGCGTTCCGACCTGAAGATCTTGCAAAGCCGGATGGCAAAGCAGTATTTCCCAAAAAAGAGGGCCGGGCATCCCGGATACCGCTCCTTTCTGAGCGGCAGACAGACAAAGATATGGATGAAACAGCATCGTCCCATGCGGTTCACCAGATTTCCCGCAAACCGCATTCCGCCGCCCCTGACATCCGGCCGGTTATTCAGGTAAACGATTACGATTCGGAAGAATTTGAACAGTATTGAAAGGCGGTCTGATACCAATTCGCTATTGAATTTATACAATAATGTGAGTTGTTTCCTCTGTGTTCTCTGTGGTTTTTTTCTCTCTGTGTCCTCTGTGGGAAACCGAATCATAAGTATATTTTCAATGGAGAATTGGTATGATACCAATTCGCTTTCAAAACATGAGAATGCCAAATACTGTTTTTTCGTGTTTTCCGTAGTTAAAAAAAAGAGGCATTTCCTGAGCTTTGAAGGCGGTTTGGTCTGATGTTTTCAGGTATAAGGTGATTTCCATGAAAAAATGTACCATCATTGCAGGGTGGGCACGGCTTTTTGTGCCCACAGTTTCAGCAGGACGGCGGGCACAAAAAGCCGTGCCCGCCCTACGAAAAACGGTATAATCATTAATGGAAATCACCTAAAAAATCCGGGGGTTCCAAAACTTCGGAAGTCTGATTGGGAAAATTTACAGTTAGTTACTGATGTTAAGCCACTCTTTCAAAAATCAGGGAGTTATCCGCTTTGCCCGTCATTCCGGCGAAAGCCGGAATCCGGTATTTTCAAATTCGGCTTTCGCTGGTATGACGAATCTGCGTAACATCAGTTATTTACATTCTTTATCATGGAGGCAGACATGGATGATATGCAGTCAGAAAAAGGAAAAACGCGCAGGGGCCGTATCCGGATGAAAATCGGCGGGGCAATTGTCCTGTTAAGCACAGTTATTCTGGGTATATACGGATTTTACCAGTATCATCATCTGGAAGGGCAGAAAATAGGGGAACTGGATTTTCTGGGGGAAAGCACTGTTGAAAGACTGGCCGACAGTCTGGCTGTTCCCCTGTGGAATCTTGAAAAACAGCAGGTGGAAAAGATTGTGGTTTCTGAAATGAAAAACCGGAATATATCTGCTGTGGCTGTACGGGTGGAACAGAGTCTTTTTGAAGGGAAAAAAAGAGAGGAAAACGGCCAGCTTGTCAGTTTTGATCAGGAAATATCAGGGGACTATATCGTAAAGGAGAAAAATATCCAAAGCATTGAGAAGACCGGTCATAGCAGTGAAGAGACTGCCGGCATTGTCACAGTGTATGTCACGAAAGAACTCATGAAAGCCCAGCTACGGAATGAAATCAGAAATATTTCCGCCGCGGTTTTTCTGCTCGATATTGTTCTGCTGATATTCATCAATCTGGCTTTGCAGAAAATGCTGATTCGTCCTGTAAACGAGATTCTGGATATTGCCAGGGAATTATCCCGCGGGGATTTCAGCAGGGAACTCACCATCCGGCAGAATGACGAAATCGGGGAACTGGCCGATGCATTCCGGGGCATGAAAGATACCATCGGAAAGGTTCTGGCAGACACAGAAAGACTGACACAGGCCATTGAATCCGGAAAACTGGACGCCCGCGGGGATGCATCTGCCTTTGAGGGAAACTGGCAGGATCTGGTGAAAGGCATCAACAATGTCATTGAGGCATTTGTGAACCCCATTCATGTGGCAGCAGTATCTGTCAGACGGATTTCCGAAGGGGATATTCCGGAACCGGTTACAGAGATATATCAGGGTGATTTTAATGAAATAATCAGCAATCTCAATACTCTCATTTCCAATCTCAGTGCAACTGTCCGCATGGTCGAAAGGATTGCGCAGGGCGACCTGCGTGTGCAGGTGCAGATTCTTTCGGAAAAGGATGTGCTGGGAAAATCCCTGAACACCATGGTCAGCACTCTCAGGGAGATTCTTGCGGATATTGACAGCCTGACCCGTGCCGCAGCAGATGGAAAGCCGGACGCGCGCGGAGATGCGGACAGGTTCCGGGGAGAATATGCCCAGATTATCCGGGGAATCAACCATACACTTGATGCGGTCAGCGGGCCTATGTCTGTGGCAGCAGAATATGTTGCCCGAATCTCAGTCGGGGATTTTCCGGAAAAAATTGCAGAGGAATACAAAGGGGATTTTAATGAGATCAGAAACAATATCAATATGCTTATAGCAAATCTGCAGGCGGCTGTGCAGGCGGCGGAAAAAGTGGCTGGGGGAAATCTGAATGTGGAGGTCAGGATATTGTCAGACAGGGACAGTCTTGGCAAATCCATCAGCAAAATGATTGAAAATCTCAGCCGTTTTGCTGTTTCCGTACAGGAGGCTGCGGAACAGGTGGCCGCAGGCAGTGAACAGTTGAGTTCAGGTTCGGAAAAAATTTCCCAGGGCATATCCGAGCAGGCTGCGGGCATTGAACAGATATCCAGCTCCATGGAGGAAATGAGCGGCATGGTAAACCAGAATGCGGACAATGCCATGCAGACGGCCTCAATAGCCCGGAAAGCCGCGCAGGATGCGGAGATCGGAGGCAAATCCCTGGATGAAACAGTCATGGCCATGAAGAGCATCTCGGAAAAAATCCGCATTGTGGAGGAAATTGCCAGGCAGACCAATATGCTGGCCCTGAATGCTGCCATTGAGGCGGCACGTGCCGGAGAACATGGCAAGGGTTTTGCCGTTGTTGCAGCCGAGGTGCGCAAACTTGCGGAAAGAAGCCAGAATGCTGCCAAGGACATCAACAATCTTTCGGTTTCAAATCTTGAAATATCTGAGAATGCAGGAAAAATGTTTAAAGAAATGATAGGCGGCATACAGAAAACCGCAGAACTGGTGCAGGAAATCAGTGCTTCCAGTGCGGAACAGGCCAGCGGCATTGCCCAGGTCAACAAGGCCATTCAGCAACTGGATCAGGTGATTCAGGAAAATGCTGCCGCTACCGAGGAAATGGCCGCAGGCAGCCGGGACTTCTCGGCACAGGCGGAACTCATGCTCCAGGCGGTTTCTTTTTTCACGTTTTCCCGCAAAATGAAAAAAGAAATTCTGCGAAACACAAAGTATCCGGATGCGGCAGAGGAAACAGGGACAGCCCGGAGCATTGCTGTTCCGAAAGAAAACGATCTTCCGGAACAGCAGAAAGAGGGACTGAAAAAAAAATCCAGACAAAATTCGGCTGTTGATCTGGAAGAAGGGGATGAAAATGATATTGAACGGTATTGAAAGGCAAACTTATGGAAGATGACATCAGCATAAAGGATACCTGTCAGTATCTCACCTTTACACTGGGAGAGGAAACCTTTGCCATTGAAATCATCAATGTGCGTGAGGTTACGGATTATACTGAAATCACAGTGGTTCCACGGATGCCGGAGTGGCTTAAAGGCGTCATCAATCTGAGGGGAAACGTGGTTTCCGTGATTGATCTGCGTCTGAAACTGGGAATGGCAGCCCCGGAAAGAACCATTGACACCTGCATTGTAATTATGGAAGTGCGTATGGATGGGGATGCCATGCCGGTGGGGATAGTTGCAGATTCTGTGCAGGAGGTGATTCATCTGCTGCCGGAGCAGATTTCTCCTGCCCCAAAAGTGGGAATCGGACTTAACACTGAATACATAAAGGGAGTGGGAAAGCGCAAAGAGGATTTTGTCATCATCCTGAATATAGACAAAATTGTTTCTGATAACGAAAGCACCCGCGGATACAGGGAAAGTGAGGTTTCCCCCCGTGCCGGGGAAACCTCCGGGGATGCAGGAGTTTCAAAATCCTGATATTTTTTTGTGTACTGCATACAGACGCAGGAAATTGCAAACAAAAATCCCCATTTTTCAAAACAGTGCCGCAAAGAGGCAGGGCCCCGGACTTTCACAAAAATTCGGTAGTGGATCAAACCTGCTGATGAAACAGGGATTCAGGTTGCAGAGACAGGGCATGCCCTGTCTCTACGGCAATCTGAATTCTGTTTCATCAACCGATTTGATCCACTACCGTAAATCTCTTACCGGCAGATTTTTTCTTTGGAATCAGCTTGCAGAAATACCGGATCGCGAAGAAGAGAAAGCACCGCTGTGGCACAGCGTTCAAAGGCAAGTTTAAGATTCCAGTTCCCCCTCTCCCGTTTTCCGGCATAATTGCAGGCCGAACGGATTTCAATGCAGGGAATGTCATAAAACAGTCCCAGATAAGCGGCCGCGGCTCCCTCCATGTTTTCCATTACAGGGGAATGCTTTCTGTAAAGTATATCAGCGCGGGCATCGCTGGCTGTGATGGTGGAAACCGTGACAAAGTGGCCTTTTTTCACACGGCAGATTTTTTCAAATACTTTCTGCACAGGTATTTCTGCGGCCCTGTTTTTTTCCGCATCCAGAGGATAAACATTGCGGATTTCCCTGCTTTCCTGTGTCATCAGGGCAAAAGGCAGTTCTTCCGGAAGTTCCGCCTCCTCTGATTCAATGCCCAGATGCGCGTCAGTTTCGGCAGTCGCGATGCCAATGTCCCCAATCTCAAGTCCGGACTGCCTGAAAACGCCGGCGCATCCGGTCTGGATAAGCAGACCGGGCCGGGAATGTTCAATAACGGCAGTCAGTGCCTGTGCTGTATTGAGAAGACCGGGGCCTGTGACAATGATCTGAACCGCTTTTCCGCATATAAAACCGGAAAGCAGGGATCTGCGGCCAATGGCGGAAAAGACAGGATTTTCAGCAGCCTGCCGTATTGCCTCCACTTCCCCGGCCACTGCCCCCGCTATGAGAACAGAATGTGGCATTTTCCCCCTTCCCTGACCCATCCCTCCGGGAGGGAAATTTCAGAATCAACTGATTTGACCCACTATTGCTTTCCGATTCCTGAGCGCAGCATTCTGATAATTCCGGATATCCATTCACGGGCTTCGGCTTCGCTGCAATGGCATATTCCCAATCCCCCGTCCAGATGGGGAATTACCCGTGCCTGCAGAAAACGATCCATAAGTGCGTCAATCATGAAACAGGCCTGATCCAAATCCGCATCCTCCCGGATTTCGCCCCTTGCCTTTGCTGTTTCCAGCAGAGAACGGAGATAGCAGAGACTGTCTTCGCGAAGAGTGGCGAGTGCGCTTTCACTTTCCTGCCGTGCAAAACCGGGAGACAGATCAGAACGCACAGATTCAAACATGGTTCTGATATACAGACGGTAAATCATGGGATGTTTCTGCAGAAAAAGCAGCCCTGCAATCAGAGTGGCCTCCAGACGGGTGAAGATGTTTTCATCACCTGTCTGATCCCGCACTGTCCGCAGATAATTCTTCACCTTTTCCATCGCTGTGTCAAAGACAAAAAGAAACAGTCCCCGTTTATCTCCGAAATACTGGAAAATGGAGCCTTTGGCAATGCCCAGACGGGCCACAATCGCGTTGATGCTCGCGAGCGAATATCCCTTTTCGCTGAATTCCTCCACAGCCGCACGGGTAATTCTGTCTTTTTTGGATTCGGAAAGTCCGTAAAAGGTTTTTAAGGGAATCATGCAAACACTATCCCCGCATATCCCACAAAACTGTCTCCGGGATGTCTGTCATAGCTGGTGGCATAGGCCAGGGATTCGGCAGAAACCGCACCCAGTTCTTTTGCGGCTGTCAGTGCCGCTGCGGCCGAGCCCGCACAGCAGGCATTGTGACGGGCCAGTCCCTCCCGGATAACTTCAGCCGGATTCATGGACAGAACAGCGTCAATGAAACGCCTGTCATTTTCCCTGCGCACCCAGTCCAAAGCTTCCGGTCCATCCCCTTTTGGGGCAAATCCGTAATTGTGTCCGTAATGGGTGAGATCAGTGGAACCGATGATTCGGAGCCGCAGTTTCAGACGGGATGCGGTTTCTGTAATTTTTTTGGCAATCTGCAGGGAAATGTCCGCGGGAGGGACACCAACAGCAAGGATTTTCACATCCGGGAAAAAATATTTAACAAAGGGAAGCTGGAGTTCTATGGTATTGTCCGGCTGAAACCGGGCGCTTGTCTCAATGTTAAAGGGAAAGCCTTTTTCCACTTCCGCTGCCAGATCCTCCTGCACAGGCAGAAGACCGAACGGTGTTTCCCATGAACCTTTGGGCATCATGCAGGGCCTGGATTCCGGATGCAGGTGCATTCCGAAAATCACCACAGTGTCCGGAATTTCCCCGCGGGTCAGGGTGTGAATGACATTGCAGGCAATGCTGCCGGAAAAATACCATCCCGCATGGGGAACCATGCCGCCTTTGGGATTTGCGGCTGCACAGTCCCCTGTTTTTCCCTCCCTGAGAAAATTCCGTATTTCCTTTTCACAGGCTCCTGCTGTGTCAGGGTACCAAGTTCCTGAAAAACGTGATTTTCTGATGTTCATTTCTGCCTCCTGTATAATCAAAAGAATTGTCTGCCGCATATTCTGCTGCTAAGGTGATTTCTGAAAATAAATATCCCGGTTCAGTTCACAGGCACAGGGCAAAAGCTGGAAGCTTTTGATACTTTGAAGGGATATTCTTTTCTGGAAATCACCTAACACTATGTTATGCTGTCCTTTCAGAAATCAGGAAAATACCTGCTTTCACTGTCATTCCGGCATAAGCCTGAATCCGTTGATTTCAAAATACGGTTTTCCGAAACCGGCGCGGCAACCTCTGCCAGACTTTCAGTCCGTGACTCCGGATATTTCTTTTATCCTTAGGTTCTGTTGACATTTTTATAACATCCTGAATTTGCAGGAACCGGTTTCTCCGGAATGAACCATGCGGGTTTCCCATGACTCTGCCCGGAACGGGATTCAGGCATGTTTCCGGCTCAGACCGGAGTCCCTGACCGGCAGTCTGATCTGAAATGTCAACAGAACTTAACACAGAATTTTTTTCTGTGCGAAATTCAGGTTAAAAAAATCAACTGTTTTGACCCACTGCCAATCTGTCGTTACAGACCGGCAATATTCCGCATCAGCCCTGCAGCATCCGGCAGAGCAATGAATCCGTCCTGATCCCAGTCGCCGATCATTGGCGGGCATTCGGATGGTATGGCATCCTCATGCCCGGCCAGTGTTCTGAGAATTCCCAGCACATCCCCCAGATCGAATCGGCCATTGCAGTTCAGATCGCCCGGTTCAGGATCAGGGATTACTGCGGCTGCAATTTCGATATAATTCAGAAAAGTGTATTGATTATTGGCCTCATCGCCCATTTGGACGGTCAAAGAACTGTCTGCCACATTGACTTCCAGTGTTTTTTCGTGACAGGTTGCCGGTTTCAGATTAATGAAAAATGGAACACCCTCAATATACAGTTCATGCAGATCAGTGTATGATCTGCAATACCGCCCGACCGAAGCTGATACACTGTAAGTTCCGGAAGGCATGGCAAATTCAAAAGTGGCTTTTCTGCCATAATCCGAATAAACATAACTGTATTGGAGGGAACTGCCCCCGGTACAATTTGTATCATAACCGGTCTTCCAGTTGACATCCGAAGGCGCATACCAGCCGTATCCCCTGTCCTCATCGTAATCATTCGTACCGATCTGGTAGTATTCTTTTCCGCCCACTGTCACAAATTTATAAAGTCCCTCTGCCCGAGTGGTTGATGGTAATCCGGCGGGATTTTGGAAATTGATATAATAATTTCCCGGCAGTCCTTCTGCACGGGGATGTTTCGGGGGAGGCTGAATATCAGGGATGGAAGCGATTTCCCCGCCGGCTTTCAGACCGATCAGCCTTCTCAGATTGTACATGAATTCTGGATCTCGCTCATACGCGCTTACGCCGCTGATGATTTTGTTCACCTGTGCATCAGCACTGTTGATAACACCTGATACCGGAAGATTCCCTGCCAGTTCATGCAGATATTCAAAATCCTCAAAACCGTCTCTGAGCATGGCCATGCGGATGGAGGACACAAAGCGGTGATTTGTCGCGCCATATGCAACGGCCGTGTTGTTTTTGGATGGCGGATAAAATAGAAAGGTATTGCCGTTCTGACCATAGGTCATGGGTGATGTCCAGGGATTGACAGACCAGTTGTTAATGGAATAATAGGCAATTCCCCGTAAGCGGTATTTCCAGAGAAACCAGCCGGTCAGTTTGCCCTCAATGCCGGGGTGGTCAATGGTAATGGGATTGAAAAAAGGCGGACGGGTTCCGTGGAGAAAGTAAATCCAGCTTTCTTCCCCGTGATTGATCTCCCGATTCGCGCTTTCCGCGGGATCAAACTGGTTAAGTACCGGCAGCCAGATGTCAATTTTGGCATTGGGCCAGCTTGTATTATTGTAAATTTCAGCTTTCGGCGGTTCAGAAACCATGAGTTTGAGATTGGGAGCCTTTTTTTTCAGTTCTTTGGCATACCATGCAATGGCATCATAATCCGCCTGATCCTGTGGTTCATTTGCCATGTAATAATAGGATTTGTCCAGATAACCAGTTGCATTCAGATAAGACTGAACAGCACCCATATACTGGAACCATTTGCTGTTATATGCGCTTGAAGCAGTGTTCCATGTTCCGTTTTTTGTGATTCCGCAAAAGGGATCGGGCCGGTGATCCGTTGCGGGATCATTACTGGCAAAGGTGACAGCCATGAAGGATGGAAATCCTCCGCCATTGTTGAAAGATTCGGTAAATTCACCGTTCATCAGCCCGGTTCCGTCCAGATAGCGCTCTGCGGGTTTTTCAAATCCCCAGATACCGTCTGTATCATCAAACACAGTATTAGTGCAGTCATAATCAATATACGGGCCTCCGCCGGAGGTCAGTCCGCCTGACCAGAGAGGCGATTTGGGTGTCATGCGGTGGTCAATCATGAACTGTTTGATTTTATCAACATACATCCAGTATTCATCACCTGTGCCGCTGACTCCGTATTTTTTCAGAATAATATCATGATCCAGATTCATCTGGGATTTCACCCGCGGGGTTTCAGGAAGGCTGAAATTGAAGACATGCAGCGTGACCGGCACAGATATGCCGCCAATGCTGACTGCTGAACTGTAATTTCCGGCAGATACGGATGCAGGCACATACACCCGGAACCAGAAAGCTGTGTTTTCCCCGGCTGCCAGAGTTTGGGAAGAGGCATTAGTCACAGGATAAAGGGGATCCGGATAAGGACCGGTGCGGCCCAAAACATCCGTGGCTGTAGTGATACTGACAAAATCCACCCGAAACAGATCCACTGTGATGCCTGAACCGAAATTCGGAACAGTGACTGTCACATTCTGAGTTGTCAAGGGACGCACTGCCAGCAAAAATGGTTCAAATTCGTTTTTGGCCGCATACACTTTGACTGCCGAACCGGTATCTGCCGGAACCGGACTGTCTTTGAAAACCTTTTGTGCAGGCGTTGTCGTCCAAAGCGTAAGCGAAGCTGATGACTGCGTGAGTTTGTACGTGTATTTTTCCGTATCCGCACAATACACAGTCACTGGGGAAAATCCACTCCCAATGAGTATTCCCGCAATTACAAAAAAATACATTAAATTCTGAAAAAAAACGATGTGTTTCAGAGAACACTGTTCTGACATTATGTACTGTTTCATCATGTTTTTCCTCCTTTGATTTCTGCTGCACCACGGCAATATGCATGGCGATTTTCTGAAAATTTTTATGTATCAACAGTTTGACAAAAAAATTTGGTTTTAATAATTTCAAAAGGTTATAAAAACCCAAAATTTGTGTATAATGATTTCAGATGGTTATATTCAGACAGCATAAAAATCAAAAAAAATTACCGAATTATTGATGTATGATCTGCCATAATAAATCAAATCTGTTATACGGCGGGCAAGGCGCCGCTTTTGTCCACTGGTATGTATGTGAATATTTTCAGTTCATGAATATTTCTTTTATCCTTATCCCAAATAAGCAAAAAATTCAAGCTCCGGTATGAATACTCCGATTAACCGCCTTCATATTCTCTTCTGATGATTTTGCAGTTTTTATGACTTCAGGAATGCTGTTCAGTTTATGAAATACTTTTTTTATGCAAAACGCGGGATATTCCCAAAATACACATTGACATTTCCCTTTTATTTTGAAAAAATAAAAAATTTATTTCCGGACAAATAAATTTGTCATAACCCAAATAGATAACGGAGGATAAACAATGAAGGAAAACAGAATATTCAATTTCAATGCCGGGCCTGCTGCCCTGCCTCTGCCCGTGCTGGAGGAAATACAGGCCTCATTTCTCAATTTTGCCGGTTCCGGCATGTCCATTATGGAAATCAGCCACAGATCCAAATGGTTTGATGCGGTTATAGATGATGCTGTTGCCAGAACCAGACGCATACTGAAACTGGATAACAGTTGGCAGGTGCTTTTTCTGCAGGGCGGCGCAAGTCTGCAGTTCTGCATGATTCCCATGAACCTTCTGCCTGAAGGAAAAGCCGCTGATTATGTCAATACCGGAACCTGGGCCACCAAAGCCATCAAGGAAGTGAAAATTCTGGGCAAAAAAGCCAATGTGGTGGCCTCTTCCGAGGATAAGGATTTCTGCTATATTCCGGAAAATATAAAATTCAATGCGGATGCCGCGTATGTGCATATCACATCCAACAATACCATCAAAGGAACCCAGTGGGCAAAATTCCCGGATACAGGTGATGTGCCGCTGATAGCGGATATGTCTTCGGATTTCATGAGCCGCCCATTTGATGCAGCTCCTTTCGGACTGATTTATGCAGGCGCGCAGAAAAATATCGGGCCTGCGGGCGTGTGCATGGTCATTATCCGCGATGATATGCTCAGACGGGTTCCGGCCG
This sequence comes from Desulfococcaceae bacterium, assembly GCA_050180235.1. Lineage (GTDB taxonomy): Bacteria > Desulfobacterota > Desulfobacteria > Desulfobacterales > Desulfococcaceae > JAABRU01. Next base: position 17,406 of record JBFXEJ010000075.1, on the reverse strand, counting down.
GTCTGCCCACCATGCTGAAATACACCACCCATTCAGAAAAGAACTCCATGTTCAACACCCCTCCCTGCATTGGTGTGTATACCGTGCAGCTTGTGCTGAAATGGCTGGAGGAAACTGTGGGCGGTCTGGAGAAAATGGGCAAAATCAATGACAGAAAAGCAGAAACTCTTTACGGCTTCATAGACAGCACCGGTTTTTACAGAGGCACTGCTGAAAAAGGGAGCCGCTCAAAAATGAATGTAACCTTCAGGCTTCCGTCTGAGGATTTGGAAAAGAAATTCATCAAAGAGGCCACAGACTCTGGATTTGGCGGACTCAAAGGCCATCGCTCAGTGGGCGGATGCCGGGCATCCATCTATAATGCCAGCGGCATTGATGCAGTGGAGTCTCTGGTGTCTTTCATGAAGGAATTTGAAAAGAAGAACGGATAATATTTTTGTTTCAAAAAAACCCTGAGAGTTTTAAAAACCCTCAGGGTTTATAACAGTATCTGCAGACGTTCAGCGTTCCCACATCTTCTGCTTCTGCTTCCTGCGCATTTTTTTGTCTTTTTCCCGCTCCATTTTCTTTTTCCTCCGATTCTGCTGCATTTGCCTTCTTTCTTCCGGATCAATATATTCAATAACAAAACTTCCCGGAGTTTTGGGTTTGACTGTTTCTTCCGGAACCTCCCTTTTCTTTCCGGACTCTTCTTTAACTTTGGGCAGTGGGGGGGCAGTGAAACATCCGGGCGGAATGAATGCCGCAAGAAAAAGGTGTTCCCCAAAAGACTGAAAATCAACTCCCATTGCCTGAGCCTGGGCCACCTGCACCGTAAGCATGACCGGCGAGGAATCAAAACGCCTGCCCATACGTTCAGCCATTTCCCTGTCCGGTGTGAGAATCACATAGGGCATGCCGCCTAAGGGAAAAATGCCTTTGTCCGGCACATGGGGATGGGCTTTTTGACGGATGCAGGCATAGAGCAGTTTGGGAAGATCCCGGGCCGGTTTGATCCGGGGAAGATGCTCCCTGTCCACCGCGCGGATCCGATCTTCAAGGATTTCCACAGGCGGGCTGGAAAGGGTGATGAGAATTTCATCAATACCGGCGCGGCGCACATGCCGCCACCCCTCCTCCTCATTCAGTGCTTTTAACAGATCTTTGATTTTGCAGTATCCCTGGGCATCCATGACCAGACCGAACTCATCCGGTCCCCGGCCCAGTGCATACGCCAGAAATTTTGCCAGTTCTTTTGCTGATTTTTGTGTCATATTCCTGTCAGACAGATTCAAGCGGTTTTTTACAAAGTTTATACCTGAAAATATGCGCTTGGGTACTTATATCAAATCTGAAAAAGAATTGCGCAAAAAATAAATACGTTTTCATATATTTTCAGACATAAATTTTACGAACAATCGGATTTTTCGGAAAAATCCGGTTTTTTTACGAAAATTTTCGGCTGAGTGCTTAGGTGATTTCTGAAAATAAAGCTCCCGGTTCAGTTCACAGGCACAGGGCAAAAGCCGGAAGCTTATGCTGCTTTTCCGGGATATTGTTTTCCGGAAATCACCTAAGATGCGGTTATTATTTCACCCTTCGGGATTCTGTAAAGTGGTTGCTATCATTTTATGTAATAATATCAATCATTCTAATTTATTTTCCGCTTCTGTCCGCCCTGACTGTCCCAAAAAAGACACACTCCGCCACTCCCAGGATGGGAATCTTTCCATTATTGTCAAAAAAACAAAATAGTTATGTACTACTGCGTTTGGGATTCATCAGCAGATGAAGCGTAAATGGCAGCCAGGGACACATCATCTGTCTGGATAACAGATTTTTTTTCACACGCTGTGATAACCCGTTTGGCCCGTCTTTTGAGGAACTGCCCCGTATAATTCCGGAAGGCCGTGAATTCCCGGATCACTTCCTCCGCGGGAACAGCGCCGGAACTGCCTGCAAAAGAGCTCAGTCCATCCGAGGCAATCAGCACAGTGGAAAATTCCTGCAGGGAAAAACGGTACTGCACGGGAGCATCATAGGCAAGGGAGATGGATTCGTCAGATTCATGTCCCAAACTCCGCCCCAAACTGCCAATAATCTTTTTTCCCTGCATTTGCAGACTGTACTGCCGGTTTCTCTCCTCATCCAAGTGATAACTCAGATAATGGGGTGCATTGCTTTCAAGGGAAATTTCCACAATCCGGGGCATGGATTCCGACTGCTGTTTTGCAATGACAAAACCGTCTCCGTAAACAGAAACCGAAACATAATCCGCCTCAACCCAGGCTGTCAGCAGCGTGGCATCCAGCACTGTGTCAGGCAGACACAAAGAGCGGGATATGGCGGCAGCTTCCGCAATAACACTTTTCCCGAATGCCTCATAATCAAAGATTTCCCCGGCTCTGATCATTTCCTGCATCCGCTTACGCGCTGCCAAAGTCACAAGCATGGCTCCGATATGCGAACCGGGTGAGGAAGAGCATCCGTCAGACACAATCGCAAAGGGAACCGGTTCCAGTCCGGAAATGGCATAATCCTCACAGGGTCTGTGCCGGTTTTTTCCTGTAACATAATGGTCAGTATTGATAAGTGCCATAGAACCAGCCCTCTTACCTTTCAGACTTTGAAAATCAGTTCCAAACCCCGGCAACACGCGCCTCACAGTATTCACACCGCCCGTTTTTCAGGTGCATTTCTTCCACAAAAAAAGAACTGCGCGCAATCACAATCTTTCCGCAGCAAGGGCAGTATGTGTGATTTCCCTTATGCCCCGGCACATTGCCCACATAAGGATAATTCAGACCTTCTGCTTTTGCCATGGCAAAGGCCCGTTCCAAAGTGGCAATGGGTGTTGGGGGCAGGTTGCGCATCTGATAATCCGGATGAAAACGGGTGAAATGAAGGGGAACATCAGGCCCGACTTCATTTTTCACCCAACGGATTAAGTCGTTGAGCATTTCCTCGGAATCATTGAGGGTGGGAACCACCAAATTCACAATTTCCAGATGCACCCCCCGTTTTGCAATCTGCCGGATGCTCCGCAGCACAGGTTCCAGTTCTGCATCGCAGACACGGCGGTAGAATTCTTTGTCAAATCCCTTGAGATCAATCTTGATGGCATCCAGCACATCACACATTTCATCCAGCGGTTCCGGGTTCATAAATCCGCAGCTTATGAGTACATTCCGCAGTCCCTCTTTTTTGGCAGCTTTGGCAATGTAGATCAGATATTCCGCAAAAACCGTTGGTTCATTATAGGTGTAAGCAATAATTGGGGCTTTTCTTTCTGCAGCAGCACGTGCAATGCGTTCCGGCGGAACAAAATCCGGGGGAAAATCTTCAGGACTGGCCTGGGAAATTTCCCAGTTCTGACAGAATTTGCAGTGCAGCGGACATCCGGCTGTGGCAAGGGAAAACGCGGCTGAACCGGGCAGAAAATGGTAAAAAGGTTTTTTTTCAATGGGATCTGTATGCACGGAAACCGGTCTGCCATATACCAGACTCCGCAACTGTCCGTCCACATTCATCCGCGCCCGGCATTTTCCCCGCTCTCCCTGACGGATAATGCATTCCTGCGCACATAAACGGCACTGAACAATGGATTTTCCATGATCATACTGATTTTTTTCTTCAATTTTTTCTGCTGCCGTATGGCAGGACAGGCAGTTGACGCCTTCGGCATTGGCCGATATCCAGAAACGTGCTGCCGGAGCATCCCGGAGAAAATTCTTAATTTCAGATGAGTTGGAAAACAGTCCAGCCCCGCTGCTTTCTGACGGAAAGGAAAAAAACAGACTGCCTCCGGCCAGTACAGCGCAGGTTTGGCCTGAATGCCGGATCATCTGCTGCATAAATTCCCGTCTGGAAATGATTTTTTCTGCATATTCTGTCATAATTTTTCCTCCGGTGCTGTAAATTAATGGCAGTGGTTCGCGCCTGTTTTAGGTGATTTCCATGAAAAAATGTACCATATTGTAGGGTAGGCACGGCTTTTTGTGCCCGCCGTCCTGCTGAAACGGTGGGCACAAAAAGCCGTGCCCACCCTACGAAAAACGGTATAATCTTTAATGGAAATCACCTTAAACCGCAGAGTCACACAGAGTTTTTTTCTTTGCAAAATTCAGATGTAAAAAAAAAACAGCGTTCTGACCCTCTGCCAAATTCATCAGGATTGTCTGTTCCCGCAGATATTTTCACAGAGGACACAGAGAAGCATACTGTTTTTTATTGCTTTTTGCAAGTGATTCTGCAATGATTGAAAGATATTTGTTCACACAGGCAGGAATTTCCGGCTACCCCGGGGACAAAAAATCAGGAGCAGAAAGAGACAAAGGACAATGACAGAAAATTATCTGGGCCGTCTTGGGCATGAGGATCCCCTTTACGGCTATCTGCAATACCATATCGCACCCCAGGCCGGTTTTTTTTTACAGGATGCCGAATACCGGGTTTTTGGCTTCAGCGATTCAAGTGATGTGTATCTGTATGAGGAAATACACTGCGGATTCAAGGCAGTGGGCAAGTTTTTCAAATCATGGGACAGGGAACATGCCCGGCAAAAAGGGGAGACCGAATTCCGCAGTCTCCTTTTTCTGCGGGATACGGGTTTTTCCTCATTTCCGCATTATGTGGTCAGGCCATACGGATTCAATCCCGCGATTGACAACCTTCTGGTCACGGAACACCTGACAGGCGAAACCCTGAGCCGGATTCTCAGCGATGCCGTAAATTCCGGGGGCAGAAACCGGCTTTTGCGGAAACTGGCCGCGCTGGCCCATTTCCTGGCCGAAATGCACAACCGCACCGCAGGGGAATGGACAGTGAATTTTGATGAAACCTGTAACTATATGGAACAGCTTCTGAATTCTCTGTGCAAAAGATGGGGATTGGGGAACCGGGAAGCAGATGATTTCCGTTTTATACGTGAATCATGGCACAGCCGAAGCTGCATGTGGGAAGATCGGAATGTGCTTGTCCACGGAGACGCGACTCCTTCCAATTTTCTTTTCGGCACAGGGCGGAATGTGATGATGATTGATCTGGAGCGCATGAAATGGGCGGATCGGGTGTTTGATTTGGGCAGGCTTTGCGGGGAACTCAAGCATTTCTTTTTCAGATCCGCAGGAAATCCCCTTGCTGCCGAGGATTTTATCGGACATTTTCTTTGGGAATACTGCTGCCATTTTCCGGATAGGCACAGCGCATTTGCGGCCATTAACCGCCGCGTTCCCTTTTACATGGGCATTACCCTTCTGCGCATTGCACGCAATTCATGGATTGATTCAGACTACAGACGGCATCTGATTCATGAGGCAAAACAGATTCTGAGGGCAAAAACATGAATATTCAGGGCATTATTTTTGACATCAACGGCACATTGGTGGATATCCGCACTGATGAGGGAAATGAGGAAATTTACAGGGCTATCAGCCATTTTCTGACTTATCAGGGAATTCATCTGCATCGCGGGGAAGTCAGGGACGCGTATTTTCGGATTATGGAGCAGCAGCGCAAAATCTGCGGGGAACAGTATCCGGAATTTGATGCTGTTGAAGTCTGGCGGGAATTCCTGCGTCAGTATCCGGCCAATGCTTCCATTCCCCATGACAAACTCCGGCATATGCCCTGTTTTCTTGCTGAAATGTACCGGGGCATTTCACGCACACGGCTGCAGCTCTATCCTGATGTGAAAGAAGTGCTGAAGGAACTGAAACCCCGTTTCCGTCTGGCTGCGGTTTCTGACGGGCAGAGCGTATGGGCAGTGCCGGAAATAAAGGCTTTGGGAATTGAATCGTATTTCAGTCCTGTTATCATCTCAGGAGACTGCGGATTCAGAAAACCGGACAAAAGACTGTTTGAGGCTGCGCTGGCCGGACTGCGGCTTGCACCGGAACATGTGCTTTTTGTGGGAAATGACATATACAGGGATATTTTCGGTGCGCGGGAAATGGGCATGAAAACCGTGTTTTTCTCTTCCAATCAGGGCAAAAAGGAAATGGATGGCGTTGCGCCGGATTATATCATTTACCAGTTCGCTGAACTCCGCAATGCCATTGCTTTTTTTGAACAGACTCAGTAGCACAGGCTTCCAGTTCAAAGTAAGTAGGGTTCCATAAATTTTAGTGTATAAAGTTTTCAGGATGTCCAGATCGGGGTTTCCCACAGAGAACACAGAGAAAAAAACACCCACAGAGGACACAGAGGAAAAAATTATGTTTATTAAGGACGGTTCCATAAACTTTGTACCCGAAAATTTATGGAACCTTATACCAATTCGCTGTTGAATTTATATAATAAGGTGAGTTGTTTCCTCTGTGTTCTCTGTGGTTTTTTCTCTCTGTGTCCTCTGTGGGAAACAGAATCATAATTATACTTTCAATGGCGAACCGGTATTACTTAGCAATTCAGGTTCACAGGCACAGGGCAAAAGCTGGAAGCTTTTGATACTTTGGCGGGATATTCTTTCAGTTCAGAGCAGAACAAACTGAATAAGGAGGATTATATGAAATCTGAAAGCATCACCCTGTATTTCAGGCAGGGAACCAGTGACAAGGTGTATCAGGCATCTTTGGAAGAGGCCGGAGATGGAAAATTTGCGGTGAATTTTGCATATGGCCGCCGGGGTGCAACCTTTACCACAGGCACAAAAACACAGGAACCTGTGGATTATGCTTCTGCAAAGAAAATCTATGACAAACTGGTGAAAAGCAAAACTGTGAAAGGATATGCTCCGGGACAGGACGGCCCCCAGTATGTTCATACAGACGCGGATAGCAGAGAAACCGGTGTCCAATGTCAGTTGCTCAATTTTATTGAAGAATCAGAAGCTGAAAGCCTGATCAGTGACCGAAGTTGGTGGGCGCAGGAAAAATATGACGGAAAAAGAATGCTTATCCGCAAAACAGATACTGTCACAGCCATTAACCGGCGGGGACTTTCCGTTGGCGCGGCGGATGCAGTTCTGAACTGCGCGGCCGGCATTGAACAGTCTTTTCTGATTGACGGTGAGGCTGTGGGCGAAAAACTCTTTGTCTTTGATCTGCTTGAAATCAGTGGTAAAGACATCCGCTCTGAATCATACAGCAAACGTATGGCACTGCTTGAGAATCTGGGACTGAAAGATCCTCTGGTGATGGTGGAAACAGCGAAAAACAAAAAGGAAAAACAGCAGTTGTATGACAGACTGAAATCATCAGGAGCAGAAGGCATTGTATTAAAAAAGCATTCAGCCGCATATACCGCCGGCAGGCCAAACAGGGGCGGAAATCAGGTGAAATTCAAATTCTGTGACACGGCCTCTGTGATTGTGACAAAGATAAATGAAAAACGCAGTGTAGCAATGGCACTTGTGGACGGGGAGAAGCAGATAGCAGTGGGAAATGTGACTATTCCGCCAAACAAAGAAATTCCCCCTGTGAATTCCATTGCCGAGGTGCGGTATCTGTACGCTTACAGAGACGGCAGTCTTTACCAGCCTGTCTATATCGGTCTGCGGGATGATATGGAAGCCGAAGACTGTTCCATACTGCAGTTGAAATACAAAAAGGAGGCTGAGTAATGCTGTTTTTCCGGATGTGCAGGAGTGCTTTGTCAACTTTGATTTTATGCGCTGAAATGTACAGAAAAACCGGATTTTTTGGAAAAATCCGGTTTTTTCAACGCACAGATTCAAGGCTGACAGAATACTAATCCCCTTTGAACTCTCCCAGACTGGAACCGATTTCCTTATAACTCTGCTTGAAAATTTTCACATGAATGAAGACCAGATATACAATCAGAGCATAAGTAAGCACCAGTCTTACTGTATAACTTATGGGAATGGTCTGCTGGGTCCAGAGCGTGAGAAAAAAATCAATGCTCAGCAGCAGGGTGAATAAGAGCAGCACGTTTTTTGCACCCAGCTTTATTGCCAGAAATGCTGCCAGAAAGAGTCCGGCCAGAGTTACCCCCGGAATGGCCGAATACCACAGGGAAAGCGGAACTTCATAAAGAAAAAGGTGCAGAACTGCTCCTGCCAGAGACATGGTGGCCATAATGGCTATGCTGGTGACAATGGCAATGGCCGGGTTCACCCGGAACACCAGAGTGAGGATAAAATAGAAAATCGTGTCAATGCCAAATCCGATCCACCCGGTAATCAGTCCCCCGATAAAGGAAAAAAACAGAAGTATGGCAATATTCCGGGCTGTGAGTTCCACATTCTGCGCAGGATACTGGCGTTTGTACAGAATGGAAAAGAAAATTACCTGCGTAAACATAAACGCTATAAAATTGAATATCAGGGTCAGGACTTCCGGTTTTGAAATGGGCCAGACCACAATGCCGAGAACCACACCCATCAGCCCCCCGGACAGGCATACGGGAAGAACATTGAAGATAAACAGGCGTTTGTTCACAAAATACCATTTGAGTGTCCCCAGCCCCATGCCATAGGCCTGAATGAGCATGGTGAACTGGACTGTCATGATCGGAGAAATTTCCAGTCTGGTAAGTATCGGAAAATATACGATTCCTGCCGCGGCAGGCGTGGTATTGGCAACAGTTGCGGCAATAACCCCCAGAAAAGGCATATAAAAAAATTTTGAGAAAAAATCATCCCGGAAAAAAGGGAAAAAAATACCCCACAAAACCGAAACAATCACCAGAATGACAAGGGAATATATATCTTTTTTTTTCATTTTGTTTTTTCCATTTGATTAATGATGTGCAGACTGAACGGGTAAATCCTTTTATCTGAATCAGAAAATATTTTGCGGATCTGCGGCAGAGTCAGGAACCGGAAAATATCCCTGACAACCCCTCACGGAAATTTTCAGTATGCCGGGGTTTATATATTTGTTTGAAACACTGTGCAAGAAGAAATTGAGGATATGACAGAAATTTTGATGAAACAGGATGTAATCATAGTTATGGGTGCTGGTGTGCGGAAGCATGGAAAAGCAAGTCCGGCACTTCGCAGGAGAGTGCTGTACGGCATCCGGCTTTTCAGACAGGGTAAGGCCGATTACCTGCTTTTTACCGGAGGAATCGGGAAATATCCGCCCGCAGAAGCTGTGGTCATGAGAGAGTTGGCAGTTGCCGAAGGCGTAATGCAGGAGAGAATTTTCACTGAGGAAAAAGCGGATTCAACTTTCACAAGCGCGGCTCTGTGCGCAAAAATGATGGGGGAACATCATTGGAAATCCGCGCTGATTGTCTCTGATTCCTTCCATATTCTCCGCTCGGTTTTCATTTTCCGCTGCTTCGGAATCCGGGCAGAGGGAAACGGGACAAAAGAGGGAAGAATATCTCTGGGGCCGTTTCTCTGGTGGCTTTGGCATGTGCGGGAACTGATTGCAGTGCTATGGTACTGGATACTGTGGATGTCTGTCCGCAGAAAGTTAAAACACGGAATAAAAATTGTCTGATTTCAGGGTTTCCCGGGCGAAGTGTCAAATTATTCCTTGACTTTCAGACTGCAATTCATCAATAAGTATTTGTCCTTTTTGTTTTATGGCATTTCCATATTTTTCTGGGGATGGAACAGATTTTGGAGACCGCCTTCGGATCAGCCGTTTCCCAAAATCCCTTCCAACTGTTTTTTCTGAACATATTTCAAAGGAGAAAAACATCATGGAAAACACATCAGGCAAAGGTATGAAACTGGGTATAAACGGATTCGGGAGGATTGGCAAACTCACAGTATGGCATCATACAGCCCGGAAATTTTTCAGTGAAATCGTAGTGAATCTGGGACGGGAAGTGGGAACTTCCATAGAAGATATTGCCCATTATGTTGAAAGGGATTCCACCTACGGATGGCTGCACAACTATCTTCACGGTTTCAGTGCAAAACCGGTAATCAGCGGGCTGGATGAAAAAAACGGAACAATGCTTCTCGACGGGGTGAAGGTCAGATTTCTGCGCTATTCCCGGAATCCGGCACAGATTGGATGGGCAGATCAGGATGTAAAACTGGTGGTGGATACCACAGGCCAGTTTCTGGATCCCACCCTGCCCGGAGATCATTCCAAAGGCTCCGCTCGCGGTCATCTGGAGGCAGGAGCGGCCAAGGTCATTGTTTCAGCCCCCTTTAAAATCAAGGACAAAGGGCAGTCCATGCCCGAAGATGCTGTCACAACTGTCATGGGCATCAACCATGAGGATTATGATCCCCGGCGCCACAGAATTATTTCCAATGCCTCCTGCACCACCACCTGCCTGGCCCATATGATGAAACCCCTGATCAACCGCTTCGGCCCCCGGAAAATTCTGTCGGCTTCCATGTCTACCATCCATGCTGCCACAGGTTCCCAGGCCGTGCTGGACCGGCTGCCCAAAGCCGGAGTTACGGATCTGCGCAAAAGCCGGAGCATCATGAACAATATCATCCTCACATCCACAGGCGCAGCAAAAGCCCTGCGTCTGGTCATTCCGGAGATGGAGGAAATCGGATTCATTGCAGAGTCTGTGCGGATTCCCACCGGTACCGGATCTTTGGTGATTCTGGTGGTGAATTTTCATGATGAAATGACGGGCGGAACCATACGCAGGGAAACCGTCAATGAGATTTATCAGCAGACTGCGGAAGAAGATGCAAAAGGTTATCTGCTTTACACGGAAAAACAGAATGTTTCCTGCGATATTATCGGTTCCCCCCGTGCAGCGGCTGTGATTGAGGGACATGAAACCCATACCCGGACTGCGGAAGTGACGATGGATTTGGGAAATGTGCCGGGATTGGACAGGGCTTTGCTGAGCTCAATGAAAAACACGGTCATCCATATCCCCATCACCCAGGCTGTCATTTACGGATGGTATGACAATGAACTGGGTTCCTATGTGAACATTCTGGGGGATCGTACCGTATCTGTCGCGGAAAGACTGTAAATATGAAATGGACTCAGGAAGCGGAAGAGGCCATTGGCAAAGTGCCTTTTTTCGTTCGGAAAAAAGTCAGGGCCAGAGTGGAAAAAGAGGCTGCGGAAAACGGCAGGGCAGTTGTATCCATAGCGGAAGTAAATGCCACCCGGCAGAGGTTTCTGTCCGGCATGGAATCGGAAATCAGAGGCTACCGTGTGGAAACCTGTTTTGGATCAGGTGGATGTCCCAACAGGGCATACGAATCCGAAAACCTGATCCGCAGCCTTGAAAACCTTCTGGAAAAAGAAAATCTTCTGGAATTTCTCACATCCCGCGTGAAAGGCCCCCTGAAATTTCATCATGAATTCTCCATCAGCATTTCAGACTGCCCCAATGCCTGTTCCCAGCCCCAGATCAGGGATGTGGGCATCATTGGGGCAGCAGTTCCCGGTGTCACGGAAACAGAATGCACCCAGTGCCAAAGCTGTGTGGAAACATGCAGAGAAAACAGCATCCGGCTGGATGGAGAAAATGGCGGGCCGGTCATTGATACTGCTTTGTGCGTTTCCTGCGGACAGTGTGTTAATGCCTGCCCGTCCGGAACCCTGAAGACCGTTCAGAAAGGCTTCCGGGTTCTTCTGGGCGGCAAACTGGGCCGCCATCCCTGTCTTGGCCGTGAACTTCCCGGAATTTACACTCAGGATGAGGTTTTGGAAATCGTGAAGACCTGCATTGCTTTTTGGCGTGAACACAGCCAAAAGGGGGAACGGTTTGCAGCCCTTTTTCAGGCTTCGGATTTTGCTGCGTTTGCGGAAAGATTCTGCAAGCACTGATTTATCATATGAAATCTGAATTTTTTTTTCAGCAGAAAGATTCAGGCTGCAGCGAAAGCACAAAGACGCAAGGTATCACGAAGGTTACTGTCCAATTGTTTTTCAGATTTCATATAATACCAATTCGCCATTGGTTTTATATAATGCGGAATGCAAATCCGGAGGAGTGCAAAAATTAAGCGGAGCGGTTTTTTGCACACGGGGAACCGCTGAAAAACTGACAGTATTGTATCAAATCAACAGCGAATCGGTATAAGTAGGGGCAACCCTTGCGGTTGCCCGGTTTGCTCAAAGGGCAGGGGCAAGCCCTGCCCCTGCTTTACAAAAAGGGGAACTCTGTTTCCTATTCCGAACTCACGTTGAAAACAAAAGGCCACATTCCATGAAAATTTTTATCCGCATTGACAGTGAAGCGCAGGAAAACCGCCGCAGGGTCTATGTTGACGATCTTGTCTCCCATCATCTCACGGATGAGGAACTGCTGACCGTGCAGAAAGAGGCAGGAAAGGCATTCTGGAAAAGCGATCCGAATGCAGGAGCGGAGATCGGCGCGCGTCTGTTTGCCATGCTCAACGGATCCGGCAGAAAGCTGGAAGACCTTGTGAATGCGGCTTACAGAAGCGGTGAATCTTTGGATTTGTATCTGAACATTCCCTATGAATTCAGTGCGCTTCCCTTTGAACTGCTGCATTACAAAGGATTTCTGCTCCAAAACCCCCATCCGCAGATTCACATCATCCGACATATCAGCGGCAGAAACCGGGGAAAACAGGCACAGCCGGAAAAACGTCCTCTCCAAATCCTGTTCATGGCCTGTTCTCCCACAGATCTGCACGCGCATCAGGTTTTGCAGTTTGAAAAAGAGGAAGAACGGATTTTCTCGGCAACGGAAAAACTGGCAGATATTGTGATTGAGGATTCCGGCTCTCTTGCAGGGCTTTCGGACGCGCTCATTGAAGGCGGCGGCAGATATGACATGGTTCACATCACGGGCCATGCCAATATTGAACACGGCATTGGGCCGGTGTTTTACATGGAAGATGACATCGGCAGGCTGGATAAGGTGACACCGGAGCGGCTGTGGGAAAGGCTGCGGGATTTTCCGCCACGTGTGCTGTTTCTGTCCGGGTGCATGACCGGAAAAAGCGACAAAGTGAGCGGCGCGGAATCCTTTGCATTTCAGATGAATGAAAAAGGCATTCCCCTGGTTCTGGGATGGGGACTGCCTGTGTCTGATCCTGCGGCATCGGCTATGACTGCGGAACTCTTCCGCAGCCTCAGCATGGGCAAATCCCTGACCGAGGCTGTGCATGTTTCCCGTCAGGCAATGAAAAAAATGTATCATCCCTGGCCTTTGCTGCGGATATTTGCGGACGGAACCCCGCTGACACCCCTGATCGCTCCGGGTCAGATACTGCGGCATTATACGCAGAGAAAAGCGGTTTACCGGCATCTGGCGGACAGTCATGTGCAGGTGCTGGAAAAAGGCTTTGTGGGCAGACGCCGTGAAATCCAGAAAGGCGTGCGGGTGCTCAAAGGCATTCCCGAAGCCAATGAACCGCCTGCTTACGGCCTTGTGATCCGGGGGCCTGCGGGCATTGGCAAAAGCTGCCTTGCGGGAAAACTGCTGGAGCGGTTTGCAGACCATGACCATAAACAGGATATGATTGTCATGCACGAAAACATCACAGCACCGGAATTCATGGAAAAACTCCTTGATCTTTTTGACAGAAAAGGCAATGCAGAGGGGCTGCGGATTCTCCGGGACAAAGACAGGGAGTTTGCGGATAAGATAAAGGCATTGTTCCTAAAAGCCTTTGATGATCTGCCCCTGATTCTGTATTTTGACAATTTTGAGGACAATCTGGAACAGGCGCGGGAACCCTTTGTTCTCACTGCGCAGTCTTTGGAAGTGCTTGCGCCTGTGCTGGCCGCGTATGACCGGAGCCGGGGCAAAGTGAAACTGATGATTTCCACCCGTTTTCCCTTTGTGCTGGAAATCAATGGCAGAAACCTTGCGGACAAGCTGACGGATATTCCCCTTGCCTCGTTTCAGGACGCAGACCTTGACAAGAAAATTGCAGAACTGCCCCGTATTTCCCAAAGTGCGCACAAAAACCTGTACCTGAACATCGCGGGCGGCAATCCCCGGCTGCTGGACTGGCTGGAAAAGATCGCCGCAGATGAGGCAAAATATGATCTGAAAGAAATGGAAGACTTATCGCAAAAGAAACGGGAAGAACTCATCGGATATCTGGCAGATATTCTGAAAAAAGCAGAAGGTACGGACTTCAGCAGCTTCCTGCACCGGGCAGCCGTGTTCCGGCGGCCCGTAACTGCTGACGCGTTTGAAACCTTCGGAAATCAGAACCTTTTGGACAGGGCAGTGAACCTGACCCTGATGGAAAAAGAAATCAGCCCAGGACAGGATGCCCGGTACTGGGTTTTGCCGGTCATACGGGAACAGCAATGGGAAAAACTGAACCCGGCAGAGCAGAAAGACATGCACAGCACAGCGTTTGCGTGGTATGACAGGGAAATTGAAGCGGTTGAATCTCCGCCAATGGCATGGCTGGAACAGGCTGTGCATCATGCTTTGGCAGCAGGACAAATCCGGCACGCGTGTGACCATGCCATTGATTTGGGAAAAATGATGACAGATATGCAACTCTACCGGCAGCGCGTGGAAATGCAGCAGCAGGTCGTGGATCACATCACGGAAGCGGTCATTGCCGATGCAGTCGCTGAAAAAGACGGAAATGTGTCAGTATTGCTGGGAAATTTGGGTGCAGCTTTTCGTATTATGGGCGATTATACCAATCTGATAAAATGGACTGAAAAAGCTCTTGAAATTGGTATAAAAACTTATGGAGAAAACCGTTCACTGATTTCAACCGTCAGCAATAACCTCGGCGAAGCCTATAGGACATTGGGTGATTACGGAAAAGCCATTAAATATTTTGAGCGGGCTCTGAATATTCTCCGGAAAGATCTCGGTGAAAATCATACCCGTGTGGCAGTGTCCTACAACAACCTCGGCTTAACTTATAAATCATTGGGTCAGTATGGCAGAGCCATAGAATATTATCAAAAGGCTTTGGACATTGACCGAAAATACTTCGGCGAAAATCATTTCCAAGTAGCAATTTATAACAATAACCTCGGCACGGCTTATAATGAATTGGGTGAGTATGGAAAGGCGATTGAATATGTTGAGAGGGCTTTAGTCATTGACCTCAAAAACTTCGGCGAAAACCATCCGGCTGTAGCGAGAGAATACAACAACCTCGGCTTGACTTATCATTCATTGGATGAGTACGGAAGAGCCATTGAATATTTTGAAATGGCTTTGGATATTGACCGAAAATATTTCGGAGAAAACTATCCGAATGTGGCAATTTATAACAACAACCTCGGCTTGGCTTATCATTCATTGGATGAGTACGGAAAAGCCATTGAATATTTTGAACAAGCGTTGAAGATTGCTATTCCGTTATTGGGTAATGACCATCCCAATACAAAAATATTTCGTAATAATCTGGAAGTGGCGAGGAAGAAGGGGAAATCGTCTGATTCATTGATTACACGAATGAAAAGAATTTTCGGATTGTAAATTGTCTGAACCATGATTATTCACATGATGAAAGGATTTTCTTGATTTCTGTTAATCCTTTCATCCTGAAATCATGTGAATCATGGTTCAGACAGCAGGGGGATTGGCCTGAACAGGATTTTAAGGATTAACAGGACAGACAGGATGAGAAAGAATTTGCGTTATGTGATTCAATCCTGCACATCCTGAAAATCCTTTAAATCCCGTTCAGACAAAGGGGGATTGTCTGAACCATGATTTTAAATTGTCTGAACCATGATTCACCTGATTAAAGGATTTTCATGATTTTGGTTAATCCTTTCATCCTGAAATCATGTGAATCATGGTTCAGACAGCAGGGGAGGATTGTCCTGAACAGGATTTTAAGGATTAACAGGACAGACAGGATGAAAAAGAATCTGCGTTATGTGATTCAATCCTGTACATCCTGAAAATCTTTTAAATCGTTTTCAGACAACAAAAAGAAAAGGAGAAAATTATGCTGACCGTGCAGGGAATTTTTGACGGGAAAAAGATAGAGGTTTTGGACACTGTCCCTTTTCATGAAAAAAGAAAGGTGCTTATCACATTTCTTGATGACACGCCTCAGAAACCGGCTTCCAAAAAGAGAATTGCAGGGTTGAACAAAGGGAAGTATTTTATGGCAGATGATTTTGACGAACCGCTTCCCGATGCGTTCTGGGTAGGTGAAGAATGAAATATCTGCTTGATACCCATGTACTTATCTGGTGGGCATTGGAACCGGCGAAACTGTCCGGAAAAATTTTCAATGTTCTTGAATCACCTGAAAACAGACTGTTTTTCAGTATCGGCAGTATTTGGGAAATGCAGATTAAAATTCAACTGGGAAAACTCATGCTGCCTCTTCCTCTGGCTGAGTTGATACAGATGCAGGAACGGCTCAATGACATTGAAATATTGCCTGTTGAACAGGGGCATATTTATTTTTTGGAAAAACTGCCCCTGCATCATAAAGACCCGTTTGACCGGATACTGATTGCCCAATCTCTCCTGAATGATCTGATTCTCATAAGCAGGGACGCTGCTTTTTCAAAATATCCGGTCACAGTTTTCTGGCATTAACTTTAAGATGAGTTTGATATAAAATCGGTGGATTGTCTGAACCCTGATTTACCTGATGAAAGGATTTTCATTATTTCTGTTAATCCTTTCATCCTGAAATCATGTGAATCATGGTTCAGACAGCGGGGGGATTGGCATGATTACTACAGCATTTTGAAAGGAAAGCAAAAATGGAAATGATTACAGAATCGGAATTTGTGAAAGATACAGGAAACATACTGAACAGACTTTTATCCGGGGGCAAAGAAATTGTTATCACCCGGAAAAATCAGGAGATTGCCAAAGTCATTCCCTTTACCCGCAAAATGACGGCTGCTGAAGCGATGTCGGATATTTACGGCATTATAAGCGAAGACGCAGGAAAAGACTGGTATGCGGACAGCAGGCTTTCTGATTCTTTGAGAGAAACATAGAACATATTGACAAAGAACCCAAAAGATTTTGAGGATATTTCAGAACTTAAACTTGTATTATTCAAACAGGGAGAAACAAAGATGAACAATGAAAAGTATTTGGATGAACTGGTTAAAGACTGTCTCGTTGATGCTGCGCAGGAATCTGCGAATGAAAAAGCCATTGGATGGGAACCCCTGATTGCAATTTTTGTGTATGAGGTCATCCGCCCCATGCTCCCGGAAATCCGGGAATGGCTGAAACTGGCCGTGATTCCCATTGATCTGAAACGACAGGAAATCCGGAAAAAGCTGATGGCTTATGCGGAAAAAAAGGAACTGGATTTCACACAGGCTGAAAAAGCGGCCGGTGCGGTGGTGAAACATATCACTCAGGAGAAAATCAAAAAACTTGCTTAAACAGGGATTATACAAAGGAAAGGATTAATATGCTGAATCTGAGGGATTTTATTCCGGTGGCGTCCCGAAATCAATGAACCGGTTGTGCATGTTGATTTCAGCTCGATGACCGCTTTTGGGTAGTGGGACTTTTCATGCTGATAAACTTATGCTATACTGCTCCCGTTTTTCTCAACATGCCATTGCCGAAGGAGCAGAAAAATGATTGCAGCAAAATGCCGCCGCTGCGGCAGTGAAAATA
>JBFXEJ010000074.1:0-31243 GCA_050180235.1 Desulfococcaceae bacterium | reverse complement strand
AATATGAAAATTGAAAAAAGAACTATGAAAAATGCTGCTTAAAGACGGAAAATTCAGAAAAAGATGATTTATTGCAATAACCGGGAATATGACTTTAGTTTTGCAGGATGTCTATTACTCTTGAAAACATTATTCGCAATAATGGAAGACCCTGAAGTTGCCGTACCCAATCTATAAATATAGTTGTTTGAAACAACAATATTATAACCGTCTAAATATAAAGGCCAACAATAATCGCTGCTACTGGTGATAAAATTTTGGGAAACTATCACATTATTGGCTTTAATTATAAAATCTTTATTAGAGCCCCAATTAACATTTCCTTGAGTATGAACATAGTTGTTTTTGATAACAACACCATCGCACTGAACATACATACCCTGGTCAATCATCATCCCGGAAATCACAGATTCTTCAGCACCGGGTTTAAACGTGGGGCTTGTCACTTTGGCCGGAAGAAAACCCACCTGCGTATTGGGATTTTCCTCCAGAAAATAACCGGGGCCGATGATGTTCAGCCGTTTGCTCACTGTCAGACTGCCGTAATGCACCGGGGAACCGGATACATACAGGGTATCCCCCTGATTGCACATTTCCGTCATCATGGGCCGCCTGGAGTGTGGTAAAATCCGCCACAATGCCCTGATTGCTGTCAACCTTCCAAACGGTTCCGAAAGCTGCGGTCGCTGTCACTGCCAGAATACAGATTGCCGTCATGATAGTCTTTTTCATCTCTTTTCTCCTTTGGGTATGCGGTTTGTTTATAAAAATCTGAATTTATAATATTTTTTTAATATGCCTGTTACGTTCTCCCCTTTTCTTTGCCCGGAGGTGAACCTCCGGGCTGAGGGCAATGCCATTAAGTTCGTCCCATAGGGACGGCATGTTTGTAGCAGTTGTACCGGTTCACGTAGCAGAAAAGCTCCGTCAGGAGCGGCATGTGAACATATCAGGAACATGCCGCCCCTCCGGGCCTTAACCGTTTTAAAATTCACATTTTCTGCAAACATTATGCCCCTCCGGGGCCAACATGCCTTAACTTAATGACATTTGGGCTGAGCAATTCAGCATCGCTCAGTACTCAAGCCTTTCCATTTCCCTGAAATCCTCAAGCTCCTTTGCCCTTGCTGCTGTGGCAGACATAAAGTATCGGTTTGAATTTATCCTTGCTATTGATCCGCCCTCGGGATTTTCGCAATAACTGACATTTGCATCACGAAACTTTATCCAAGCCCGCTGGGCTTCCTTCAACTGGTTTTTTCGTGCAGGAGAAAGAGCGTTCATGAGTTCTTTGTAGACCTTGTTGAGACGGGCATCCTGCTTTTTTGTTTCTGCTGCAAAGCATTCAATCATGTTCTCGGTAATGCCGTTTGCCCTGTCCATGCATACGGAATACTCTTTGGACAGACCAATGTCATCAGCAGCAAACGCTGCCTGAGAGAAACACAGCAATGCTGCCACCGCAATGAAATACCTGGAAAACATAAATCATCTCCTTTCGTTAAGGCTGATGAAGGCGTCAGCCTCATGCGCCTGCTGCCGAGAACATCAAGCCTCCTCAGCAACGGTGGTTTACTGACAAACTGTGCAATGCGACCATCAACATAAAGGAACGGGGAATGCCCGTCTCCAAATAAAAAAAGCCGGGCCACCTTTCTTTTAGGCAACCCGGCTGTCCGTATCAATATTCTGCGGACCCGCAGCTTTCCGTCCCTGCCTTGCAGCAGGTTTGGCTTTTCTTTTTCCTTTTATTTTTCAAACGCCCATTATTTTACATCCGGGAAAAATAATGAGAGAATCGAATATTGGGAAAAAACATCTACCCTGTCTGAAAAAGTTTGTCAAGAGATAAATTCAGCAGATTTAAAATTTTTCTTTCTGCCCCGGTCATACCGCTTATCTCCGATTTTTGACAGTTTATTTTGATACAGACCCATAGGATAATGACATGATTGAAGGTGGGATTCGCATCAAACTGTTCCCTGAAAAATCAAACAAAAAAGCCCGCTCCCTAAAAAAGGGAACGGGCTTTTCATTTTTTTTGCAGTGAACAAACCGTGTCAGAGAAAAACCGGTTTTCTCTAAAAAACCGGTTTTTTTCAGCACCGGACTGAAAGCATATCAGCAAAAACCGGATTTCTTAAAGAAATCCGGTTTTTTTATTATCAGGCTCTCACTTCCTCTTTCACAGACACAGCCATTTTGAACAGCAGGGTCAGTACCAGGAAACCCGCTGCCCATACACCCAGAGTCACAATGAGTTCCGGAATGGTGGGCGCGTATTCATTGACCTCGTGCAGGGGGTTGGGCACAAAACCGCCGGAGATCATGCCCAAGCCCTTGTCAATCCAGGTTCCCACAAAGACCAGAATGCAGGACACGGCCAGCAGCCCCTCATTCTGCCGGTTGGCAGAGGGCAGCAGCATGATGATGGCAACAGTCATCAGAATCATGGAGGTCCACATAAAGGGAACCAGAGAACCGTGACCGTGCAGCCCCACAAACAGATATTTGATATGATCCATGTGTTCCGGAATCTGGCTGTAAAAGGCCACAAAAACCTCGCACAGGAAGAAGAACACATTGATGATAATGGCATAGGTCACGATTTTCGCCAGAGACTGAATCTGCTCCCTGCCCGGATCAAAGTCTGTCACTCTCCGGATAATGAGGCACAGCAGAATCAGCAGCGCAGGGCCGGCTGCAAAAGCCGAGGCCAGAAACCGGGGAGCCAGAATGGCTGTAAGCCAGAAGCCTCTTCCCGGCAGACCGCAGTACAGGTAGGCTGTCACGGTATGGATACCCACAGCCCAGGGAATAGACAGATAAATCAAAGGCTTGAGCCATTTTTCATAATGTGTTCCGTTGCGCTCGGCCTCCAGCACATTCCAGCCGATGACAATGTTCAGGAAAAGATAGCCGTTGAGCACGATCATATCCCAGAAAAGCATGGAATGGGGAGAGGCGTAAAAAATCACATTGAGCATCCGCATGGGCTGACCAAGATCCACTGTGATGAACAGCAGGCACATGGTCAGAGCGGCAATGGCCAGAAACTCGCCCAGGACGGTAATTCGTCCAAAGGCTTTGTAATCATGAAGATAATAGGGCAGAACCACCATCACGCCTCCGGCCGCGACTCCAACCAGAAAGGTGAACTGGGCAATATAAAATCCCCAGGAAACATCCCGGCTCATGCCGGTGATTCCCAGACCGAACTGCAGCTGCCACAGCCAGACCAGCACACCTGCGCCCGTCACAGCAGACAGGAAAGCCAGCCATCCGTAATATTTTTTGCTTCCTTTAATCGCTAGTTCAAGCATAATCCCCCTCACACAATATAATAAACAGAAGGTTCTGTGCCAAGCCCCTGCTTACGTCTTATAGTGAAATTTTCTTTCAGAAGTTTCCGGACTTCGGATTCAGGATCAGCCAGATCCCCGAAGGCAATCGCGCCCTTGGAAGCCTCCACGCACGCGGGCATTTTTCCCTCTTCCAGAAGTTCCGCGCAGAAATTGCATTTTTCCACCACGCCTTTCATACGGGTGGGAAATTTTTTGTTGGTTTCCGCTATAAAGGGACGGGGATCCCGGAAATTGAAACTTCTGGCTCCAAAGGGGCAGGCTGCCATGCAGAAACGGCATCCGATGCAGCGGTGAAAATCCATCAGCACAATGCCGTCTTCGCGCTGAAACGTGGCTTCTGTGGGGCAGGCCCGGCAGCAGGGCGGATTCTGGCAGTGATTGCACAGAACAAGAAAAGGTGTGTGTTCTGCGTTTTCACTCAGATATTGCGTGTCCATATCCGGAAACGCATGTTTGAACTCGGTTTCCCAGATCCATTTGATTTCATGCCGTTTGACATCGAACTTGGGCACATTGTGGATTTTGTGACAGGCCTCGATCAAAGGCTCAATGTCCTCGGCAGTTTTCAGCTTCCGGGTGTCAATGACCATAGCCCATTGTTTGGCACTGAGGGCATTTTCACTTTTGTTTATCTGAACTTCCTTTTTTTCGCCGGACGAGGCAACTGCGTTCATTATCAAAGGACTGGCCCCCAGGCCAAGAGCTGCAACGCCGGCAACCTGCAAGAATTCTCTTCTGTTACTCATCCTTTTTCTCCTTCGGGTTGTCAATGTGGCAATCCCAGCAGTACGGGTCAACCGAGGTGTAGTTGTGGCATTTGTCACAGAATTCCGCCTTGTTGGAATGACATTCCAGACAGGTATTGGTCAGACTCATGTTAAATGCCTTTCCCTCTTCGTTGACATACATGCGCACCCCGTTCCGGACCACTTCATCCCTCCACACATCCAGTATCTGCATGTGATCGGTTCGCATGACATCAGTGGGCCGGATGCAGACTTTGGCTTCTTTGGCCTCTTTGGTAAGTTCCAGTTTGGGTGCAGGCGCGGCCTTTCCGTAATTGTACCAGAAGGGAAAGGTCATCATGGCGATAAAAACAGCCAGACCGGTCATCACCAGTTTTTTATGATAGATTTTACTCGGCATCGTCCTCCTCCATTCCCGGCAGCGGTTCCCCGCGCAGATCGGTCTCTCTTTCCTTTTCGCCCGGCAGAATCAAAGCATTGCCCACCAGTTCGGTTATGCCGGTAACACCGACACCGGGAACCCAGTAGTTCATCAGATCCGGCAGTGCTGCACGGTCAATCGCGCAGATGCAGGCCAGCATGTTCACGCCGAACTTGTCATGCACATACTTTACTGCATTGGCTCTGGGCAGACCGCCGCACATGCGCAGTTCCATATCCTCTCCTGCATTCAGACCGGAGCCGGAGCCGCAGCAGAAGGTGTTTTCCCTGATGGTGTTGGCAGGCATTTCATAGAAATGATTGCAGGTGTTTTTAATCACATACCGGGGCTCCTCAAGCATTCCCATGCCTCTGGCCGGGTTGCAGGAATCATGGAAGGTGATTTTCAGATTGTCATTGCGGGCCGGATTGAGTTCCAGTTTGCCATGATGAATCAGATCTGCTGTAAACTCTGAGATATGCACCATTTTGGTGGATTTGGCATTCTCAAATTTGGTGCCGGTGATGGGAGAAACCGGTTCCTCCAAAAAATCCGCAGGCCCGTTGAGCGTATCCATATACTGGTTCAGCACCCGCCACATATGGCCGCATTCCCCGCCCAGAATCCATTTGACACCCAGGCGTTTGGCTTCCGCATATATCTTGGAATTGAGCCGTTTCATGGTTTCATGGGAGGTGAAGAAACCAAAATTTCCGCCTTCGGATGCATAGGTGCTCCAGGTAATATCCAGACCGTATTTTTCCTTGAGATACTTGAACAGAATCATATATCCCATGCAGGTGTATGTGCCGGGATCAGCAAAATAGTCGCCTGAAGGGGTGACAAACAGGATGTCCGCGCCTTTTTTGTTATAGTTTGGCTCCACGTTGACACCGGTAATATCCTCGATGTCACTCACGAAGAAATCCAGCATGTCCTTCATGGCATGGGGCTGGATGCCCAGATGGTTTCCGGTTTTGTAACAGTTGGAGACCGGGGTCGCGATCCAGTCAATATTGAGTCCCAGCAGGTTGAGCAGTTCCCGGCCCATGATGGTGATTTCCGCTGTGTCAATGCCGTAGGGACAGAAAACCGAGCATCTCCGGCATTCTGAACACTGAAACATGTAATACCACCACTCTTTGAGCACATCAATGGTCATGGGCCGTGCGCCTGCGACTCTGCCGAGAAGTTTGCCAAAGGTGGTGAAATCGTTGCGGTATACCGAGCGGAGCAGTTCTGCCCGCAGCACCGGCATGTTCCTGGGATCTCCTGTGCCGATGAAGAAATGGCACTTGTCAGCGCACGCACCGCAGCGCACGCATATATCCATGAAGACTTTGAAAGAACGGAATTTTTCCAGGCGTTCCTTAAATCCTTTGTGAATGATCTCCTGCCAGTTTTCCGGAAGCTTCCAGTCCTCTTCCATGGGATTCCAGTTTCTGGCAAAGGGCAGTCCCAGGGTTTCCACGCTTTTGGGATTGGCCGCATAACAGTACATCCCCTTGCGGATATTGACAGGGGTGTCCATCCATTCTGTTTTGCGTTTGCGGGGGTTGTAATCCAGCCCCCCAAACAGTTCCTCTGATTTGGGAAGGTCCGACATTCTTTACTCCTTCTTGTCCACCGGAAGACCGGCTTCAATCATCAGTTCCCTGAAGTGATCCTCATATTCCTCGTAACTGTGCACCTTTACGGGGTAATTCCACGGGTTGACATGCCGTTCGGCACGGTTGTTGCACGGCATATTGCGGGTCGGACTCATGAAGATGCCGCCCATATGCATAAGTTTGCTGAAGGGGAAATAGGCCAGCAGCACACACACAAAGAAAAGATGAACATAAAAAAGCCCGCTGACGCCCTGGGGAATCACGGGATGGAAGGTTGCCAGGCCCATGGTGAGTTCCTTGACTGCCACAACATTGACCTTGACAAAATAGCGCATCAGAATGCCGGTGACGGCAATACCGATGATGAGAAACAGCGGGAAATAATCCGCTGCCAGGGAAATATAGTTGACCTGGGGGGTCAGCATTCTTCTGAGGCAGAGATAAATCACCGCGGCCAGCAGCACCACTCCGGACATATAAACGATGGGCAGCCCGAACTGGAAAAAGCCGTCAAGTTTTTCCACAATCTTGACAAAAAACGGGACAGGCTCGGCAAAAAATCTCAGATGACGCACGGCTGTCACAAAAAAAGCATAGTGAAAAGCCAGCGCGCCCAGCCACAGGAAAATTTCCAGGCCGTAAAAAAGTTTGCCGTCTTTGATCCGGAGTTTGAGATTCCGGAACAGAGAACGGAAAAGCACCACTTCCAGGATCATGCGCACCACCACACCCGCGACTGTATCCGGACAGTCCACTTTTGACTGCCTGATCCAGGGAAGTGATTTATGCTGACCGCAGGTTGTGGGAATCTTGAAAGGCACCGGAGAAGATGCCCATCCCATGACCCGGTACACAAATCCCGCAACAAACACGGCCAGGGCCGCATACGGAATCGCAATACCGAAGACAACCTGAAGCCCTGCCACTTCAACACCTGCATACGCAAGGAGGAAGAGCAGAATCACCGTCATGAAGGAAAACAAGTACTTTACATTCATTCAGCATTACCTCACTTTGCGGTTCCGGACAGTCTGACGGCCGCCCAAAACCAGATTTGAATTAATATATTATTGCCTAAAATCCCGGCCCATCATCCGGAATATCCTCCACCAGCCCTGCTCTGGAAAATGCACGGTAAACCTTGCTTTTTTCATGATTTGCCTTCAGTTGGAAAATGGTCTGCGCACACTGCATGTATATATTGAAGGCAATAAGCGCAAGTTCATCGATTTTCTGCTCAAAATCCTGCAGATCCCTCAATTTCTGCAAATCTTTCAGTTCCGTGTGCAGTTCTTCCCTTACAATCTGTTTCAGAAAAAAGGTGAACCCCACAGCCTGGGAAGGCGTAAACATGGCCTGCACAGCCCGGATTCTGATCACCGGATCCAGAAGAGCAGACAGCAGGTCCCTGTCCGGCTGTGCCTTCAGCATTTCCTCAAACACCCCTCTCAGGCTTTCTATGGTGGTGCTTCCCACCGGATTGGCAAAAGGATCCTTCTGCTGTTTCAGAAATTTTGCTGTGTCCGGCGGATAGGTATCCACAACATGCTCAAACCATTTTTTTACCACAGCGGATTTTCTTTCCGCCACCAGTGTTTCCAGTCCCATTTGGATTCCCATCCCCGCAGTTTGTGTGTTGTCCGTGCCTTATGATGCATCTGCGGAAATCCGCAGAATCATTTTTCCGTGCCGCCGCCGTCCTTTTCCGGCTTCCCAAAACAGTGACAGCAGTTTTCCGGAAATCCGTATCTTCCCCTGTATAATTCAGAAGAGTTGCTATAAACAATTTTATGCAGTTATGTCAAGACCAAATACAAAAATAAGAAAGAGGCTGGCCCGCAGGTTCCCTGAAATCCGGGAAAAAAGATAAACATGCTTATGGAAAAACATACTTGGGGGAAAACAGGAAAGCGAATTGATCCTTTTTCTAATAAATAGACCTCTTTCAAAACTAAAATTTGCCCAATTGATTTTATTGCATAAAAATTCACTTTGGAAAGAGGTCTGTTATATAAACAGTCCCACTGCCTGTTTTTTTAACCGCAGAGTAAAGCAGAATTTTCGCAGAGTCACACAGAGTTTTTTTCTGTCCGAAATTCAGATTTTAAAAAAAACGAAGAATTATTCTGCCCGGACAGCCGTACCGTATACATAAAGTTCGGCAGCTCCCTGGGCGATGGATGATGTGGAGAAACGGATACTGACAATGGCATTTGCGCCTATTTCCCTTGCCTGCTCTTTCATCCGCTCCACAGCCTCTTTCCGGGATTCCTCCAGAAGCTGTGTGTATCCTTTGAGTTCCCCGCCAAAGATATTTTTCAGCCCGGCCATAAAATCCTTTCCGATATGCTTTGCACGGATGGTGCTGCCGGAAACCATTCCGAAATGCTCCACAATTTTTTTGCCGGGAATTTTTTCCACGCTGGAGAGTATCATTGTGCCTCCTCACGGCCATATCATAAAAGGAATATACAGGCTCTCTGAAAAAAAACATACATGGAGAGTGTTCATAAAAAAAATACTGCAAACCTGTTTTCCCCTGTTTATTTCCTGGGATCATTAAGAGCGTTGATAATGCTTTGTGAAACAGAGGGAAGAGGGACAATTTCATCCACTGCCCCGATTTTGATAGCTTCTTTGGGCATTCCGAAGACAACGCAGGTTTTTTCATCCTGGGCCAGGGTATAGGCTCCGTTCTGCCGCATTTCCAGAAGCCCTTTGGCTCCGTCTGCGCCCATTCCGGTCAGCAGGACGCCCACGGCATTTTTTCCTGCATGTTTTGCCACGGATCGGAAAAGCACATCCACGCTGGGCCGCTGATAATATACGGGTACGCCGTCTTTGATGCGCACCAGATAATTGGCTCCGCTCCGCTGCAGGAGCATGTGGCGGTTTCCGGGTGCAATCAGGGCCAGTCCCGGGACCACATGATCATTGTCAGCAGCCTCACGGACTTCAATTTCGCATATTTCATTGAGCCGCTTGGCAAAAGCTGTGGTGAAATTTTCCGGCATATGCTGAACAATGACAATGCCGGGTGTGGTGACAGGCATGGTTTTCAGAATTTCCTCAATGGCCTTGGTTCCGCCGGTGGAAGCGCCAATGGCTATGACCTTGTGGGTGGTCTGAAAGCGGAAATTTCCCAAGGATGGGGCCGGAACCGGGGACGATGTTTTTTCTGTATGCTGCTGAATATTGGCAGAGGACGCAGCCCTGATGGCATTGACCAGGCTCCGGGATACATCCAGAGTGGAATAGGCTGATCCCGGTTTGCACAGTACCTCGATGGCCCCAAGTTCCAGTGCTTTAAGCGCTGTTTCGCTGTTTTTTGGCGTCAGGGAACTCAGCACCACCACCGGCATTGGATAGTATTTCATCAGTTTGACGAGAAAAGACAGCCCGTCCATTCTGGGCATTTCCAGATCCAGTGTGATCACATCGGGTTTGAGTTTGACGATTTTGTCACGGGCCACATAAGGATCTACAGCGCTTCCCACGATCTCTATATCCCTGTATTTTGACAGTTCTTCGGTCAGAATCTTCCGGACAACAGCGGAATCGTCAACTATCAGGACTTTAATCATTTTTCTCTCTCTGCTGCATATGTCAGTTTCCGGCCCCCGGTGCCGGGAAATCAGAGGGAATCTGCCCCTGAACCCAGAGACGGATTTCGCATCTTTCATCCTCTATCATCATACTGACCCTTGCCAGTGGTTTTCCGCCGCTGAGGCCCCTTTCCCCTCCTGTCTGCGGCACACCGACTTTGAAGATGGCCTGCTTCCCAGCGATTTCAGGCAGAAGATTGCCGCAGATCACATTGACAAGTTCCTTTATGGCGTCATACTGTTCTTCTTCCGTGGCAGTCTCACCATCGTCAAGCCCCAGCATATTTCCGGCCAGATCCGGAAGAATTCCGGGGGAGACAAGCATCTCCAGTTTCCCGTCAAAAAGCCCTTTGAAAGACACGGAAGAAATGATCTTTTCCCCTTCGTCTGCGCTGCTTTCCTCCGCGGATTCATCATCAGGATAGGAAAACATGAAAGCCAGTTTTCCCATGACATCCTCTGTCACCTGCCAGAGTATATGCTCAATCTGTTTCGTCATCATCGTTTTCCAAATCCATAATTTTTCGGACAGTATCACGGATATTTTCCGGTGTGAACGGCTTATGGACAAACGCGGCACCTTTGTGCAGAAGACGTTCGATACGCGTATCGCTTCCCTCGGTGGATATGACAATAATTGAAACATCCCTTGTTTCCGGATGGGCCAGCATCTGATCGATCATCTCTTCGCCGTTCATAACAGGCATGTTAATATCTGCAATCACAAGGTCTATCCAATGCTGCCGGAGAATCTCCAGTCCCTCTTTCCCGTTTGCAGCCTGATGAATCTTGCCTACAGGCAGACCGCTCATTTTCATGGTTTTGATTATCATCGCCCGCATGACAGCGCTATCATCAACCACCAGGACATTAATGACCATTTTTACTACCCCTTTATCACCATGTCATCGCCAATTCGTATATGTGTACAGCCGGATCAGAAATCATCGGATTCACCACTGCTGTCTTCTGTCAGAACAGGCCGGGACAGGGATGAAGACGTTTTTGGAAACAGGTTTGCTTTTTTTTCAGATCCGGAACCTGAGCGCAGCGGGGTTGGCAGTTCGGAGCGGATTTCCCTGTTTTCCCTGGATTCAGAACCGATACTCTTTTTTTTCCCACCGCCCAGAGATACCAGTTCCATAACAAAATCCTTTATCCGTTTGATCTGACCTTCTATTTCCGCAATGGCTGCCCCGGTTTCCTCCACGCTGGCAGCATTTTCCTGGGTCACTTTGTCTATTTCCACCATTGCCCTGCTGACCTGCCGGATGCCTTCTGCCTGATCCTGGGATGCGGCTGTCACCTCTTCCAGGAGTTCTGCCACTTTCCGCGATCCTTGAGCGACCCTTCCAAAGGCTTCGTTGGCCCTGAAAACCAGTTGGGTTCCGCTGCGGATTCCCTCCACTGAGGCTTCTATAAGAGATGCTGTGTTTTTTGCTGCCTCACCGGATCGCATGGCCAGATTTCTGACTTCCTCGGCAACCACAGCAAAACCGGCACCGCTTTCACCTGCCCGCGCTGCCTCCACTGCCGCGTTTAAAGCCAGAAGATTGGTCTGAAAAGCAATTTCCTCAATGGTTCTGATCACTTTTTTGGTCTGATCGCCTGTGGAGGATATTTTTTCCATGGAAGCGGTCAGTTCTGTCATGGAGCCGCCTGCCTGGAAAACCACTCTGGAAGTTTCAATCATAAGATTGTTGGAATGACTGACATTACGGGCATTCTGCTGGATCATGGAGGCAATTTCCTCCAGGGATGCCGAAGTTTCCTCCACTGCGGCAGCCTGCCGGGAAGCACCTTCCGTAAGATGATGTCCTGTGGAAGAAACCCGGCCTGATGCAGATTCTATCTCTTTTCCCACCCTGTCAAGTCCCAGGATCACTTCGTTTATCCGGTTGAGCAGCGTCAGTTTTATGATTCCCAGAAGCAGCCCGGACAGCAGCACACTCATAACGATCACTTTGATCCCCATGTATCTGAGCAGGGATTTCAGGGACGCCTCCACTGTTTCTTTTGAAAACCAGATATCCACATATCCGATGTTTTTCTCACCGTGGCGTATTTCCTTTTTTTCCGGAATATGCTTTTCGGAAATACTGCCTTCCGCGTTTACGATACCGCCGTTTTTATCCCTTTGTCTGGCCAGAAAAACCGTTTTGTCATCCGCTTCCCGGACAATAACCGCATGAATCTTTCTGTTTTCCATTTCCAGATCCACAAGTTTCTGTGCGATCTTTGCATCCAGAATCCACATGGGATTTTCCAGACTGTCTACAAGCCGCTTGGGAACAGGTCTGACAGATTCCCTGAATTCCTGATCGAGACGTTTTTTTTCCAAAAAAAATTCCGCAGAACTCAGCGCAACTGAAAGCAAAACAGATGCCAGCACCATGATTAAAAAAATTTTCCCTGTTCTTTTTACGGTAGACGAAGTTTCCATTTTTTCCTTTTCTCAGGTTCATGCCACGGAATTCCCTGTCATCAGATTCCATTCCGGGGCCGGATATCCGGCACTGAAATGCTGCTGACAACTGACATAAATTTACAAATCCTGCTTCTGACTGTTGCTGCTGATAATAACCCTGCCGCTGGACAGTTCAAAATGAACAGTGCGGCTGGCCGTGCCGCCGATATCCTCAGACTCCAGAAGAACATTGTTCTTCCAAAGCATCTTTTTCAGCACGATATAATTCCGCTCGCCGATTTTGAACATTTCATTATTGCTCAGAGGCCGGCCGCATCCTGCGGCCTTGACGATCATTCTGTTTTTTTTTCCACCAAGTTCGTAAACAGACTTGAACAGTCTGGGCACACCGGTATCCACGAACATGAAGGGATTGGCCTCAGCCTTCTGCGGGTTGATTTTGGACAGGGGCAGCATAGCATGAAGCAGTCCCCCCACCTTTGCATCGGGATCATAAATCATCAGCCCCAGACAGCTTCCCAGTGCGTGTGTGACGAGAATGTCATCACTTCTTCCGACCTTCATATCCCCCACTAAAACAACATGTCTCATTGATTCAAACCTAACAGATTATGAAGAATCATTTTTTGTAAACAGCAGGCCGGACATACCGGAATCTGTGCGAAACAGCGGACAGTCCCTCGGAGTGTCCGACAAACAGGTGGCCTCCGGGTTCCAGAAGTTCCCATAAACGGCTGATCAGCCTCTGCTGTGTGGGTCTGTCAAAATAAATCATTACATTGCGGCAGAAAATCACATTAAAGGGACCTTTCATGGGCCAGTTGTCCATCAGATTCAGCCAGCCCAGGCGCACCATGAGTCTGACTTCGTCCCTGAGTCTGTAAAAAGAGCCGTCATGCGGTGCTGTATGAAAATACTTCTGCAGATACCGGGGCGGAATATCCCGGACTGTTTCCTCACTGTAAACGGCATTGCGTGCTTTTTCAAGCATTTTTGTTGAAATATCCGTGGCCAGTATTTTCACGTCCCGCATATCCACATCAGGAAGATGCTCCCGCAGCAGTATGGCCAGGGAAAAAGGCTCCTCACCCGACGAGCAGGCTGCTGTCCAGAATCGCAGTTTCCGGCTGCTGAGTCCCGGCAGAATCTGATCGCACAGATAGCGGAAATGCTCGGGTTCCCGGAAAAAGCTCGTCTTGTTGGTTGTCATGACATCAATCAGATAACTCAGTTCATGTGTTCCCTGATCTCCGTCCAGATATTTCATATATTCATCAAAATCACTGAGTCTGAGCGCACGCAGGCGTTTCATAAGTCTTGCCCTGACCAGAGCCTGCTTTCCCTCCTTGAGATTAATCCCGCAAAGATGATAAATCAACTGGCTGATTTTTCTGAACTGCTTTTCCGTCAGTTCGGCTGCCATCAGATTCATGGGGATGCCTCTCTTTGCATCATCGGCAGAATAATCACTAGTTTCCCGCATTGGCAAGCCTGACCAGCCCCCCCACATCCAGAATCAGTCCGACTTTGCCGTCAGGCATAATCGCGCTTCCTGAAATGCCGGTGATATTTCCCAGGGTTTCGCCCAGGGTTTTGATTACGATCTGCTGACTTCCTATAAGTTCATCCACCAGCAGCCCGGCCTGGTGCTCGTCATTTTCCACCACCACCGCGATGGCACGGGTCATATCTGTTTCAGCCCCTTCCACATGGAAAAGTTCGGCAAGCCGGAAAACAGGTATCAGTTTCCCCTGCAGCCGGAGCATTTCACCCCGGCGTAGAACAGTGAAAATATCTGCCGGATCAGGCTGTACTGAGCGGACAATGGAAATGGTCGGTATGACATATTTTTCTTTGCCGACACGCACCACCATTCCGTCAATAATCGCCAAAGTCAGAGGCAGACTCATTTTAAAGGTGCTGCCCCTGCCCGGACGGGACTGTATTTCAACATGGCCCCGGATATTGTCAATATTCCGTCTTACAACATCCATTCCCACACCGCGTCCGGATACATCGGACACAATTTTGGCTGTGGAAAAACCAGGTTCAAAGATCAGATTGTAAACCTCCCTGTCCCCGGGATTGGCGTCTTCATCCACCAGCCCGATTTCCCTTGCCTTTGCCAGAATCCGTTCCCGGTCAAGTCCCCGTCCGTCATCTGTGATTTCCACCACCACACTTCCGGCCGAATGGCAGGCCGAAAGATGTACCGATCCGTAGCGGGGTTTTCCGGCTTTTTCACGTTCTTCGGGAAGTTCAATTCCATGATCCAGCGCGTTTCGCACCATATGCACCAGAGGATCACTGATAATGTCAACCATGTTCCGGTCAATTTCCGTATCCTCGCCTTCCGTGACAAAGGTAACGTTTTTGCCGAATTTGCGGGATAAATCCCTCACCAGACGCGCCATCTTCCTGAAGGTGGTTTTCAGGGGGATCATGCGCATGGACATGCTCATATTCTGGAGTTCCCGCACGATTTTGCTGGTGTGGGCCACCTTTTTCTGCAGTTCATGATACCCTGAGGCCACCACCACCTGATCCTGGGCCACCATGGAATGGGAAACCACCAGTTCGCCCACCATATCTATAAAACGGTCCAGACGGTCGGTCGGCACCCGTATGGAGGATTCCACCACCTGCTGCCGGGAACGCTGGGACTTTGTCCTGGATGGTTCTGAAGTACCCGGAGAGGCGGCAGATCCTGATATTTTTTTCTGCGGCATTTTTCCGCGAACAGCAGGTTTCTGTGCCGGAGTCACTGTCTTTGGCGTTTCCGGCCGGTGCATTTCCCTTTCATCATCATTGTCATAACTGTCATCTTCTCCGTCCTCTTCCGTAACGTCCCTGTCCTCTTCAGCTTCTTCCGGAACAGTTTCCGCAACGGAATCCTCACCGTTTTCCTCTTTATCATCAAAGGCGGAACCGTCTTCAGCGGCAGTTTTGGGAGCGGATGGGGAAGTGCCGGAAATACCTGCGGCCTCAGGGTTTTGCAGCAGCCTGAACAGACTGTCGTATCCTTTGGGTTTGGTAAAGGGATTGCCTGCCATGGCATTTTCCAGATTGCGGAAAAGCTCCTTGAGCATATCCACGGATCTGAGTGCAAGGTCAGGATAGCCTCCCGCGTAGCGGATTTCCCGGTCACGCACACGGCTCAGCAGGGATTCCGCATGATGGGCCATTTCGGTCATCAGAGAAAGCTCAAAAAATGCGGATGTTCCCTTGATATTGTGGAACGCGCGGAATACCGTGCTGACCGCTTCCATATCTTCAGGATTTCGTTCAAGGGACAGAAGAGCCTCTTCCGCATTGGTAATGAGATCATTACTTTCGGCAATAAAGGCCCCGATCATCTCCAGATCCGCATCCTCAGGCATATAATCATTTTCTGCGGATCCCAGCTCCGAACCTGCCCCGGATACATTTTCCGTGTGTTCCGGAATACTGTTTTTTTCTGGCATATTTTCTCTTCCGTTTTCTTCGGTTTCGCTGATGGCTTTTCCAATCAGAATTTCCAGTTCAGAGATAAGTGAATCAGGAATTTCCGTATTTTCCTGTCTGGCAGCTTCGATGGCAGTTCGGACTTTCTGTGAGGCACTGCGCATTTCTGATCTGCAGGCATCGGAAAATTCAGTGTTGTGTCCGATAATATCCAGCATCTGCCCCAGGCGGAGCAGTTCATCAAAATCATCCGGTCCAATCTGCATGAGAATGGCTGCCGCATCATCCGGAGACAGACGGGCTTCCTCCCCCCTGCCCGGAATTCCGGAGCCTGTTCGGATGTCCTTTTCATCATTCATGGGCATTTCTGAATCCTTATCCT
This sequence comes from Desulfococcaceae bacterium, assembly GCA_050180235.1. GTDB lineage: Bacteria > Desulfobacterota > Desulfobacteria > Desulfobacterales > Desulfococcaceae > JAABRU01. The sequence continues at coordinate 15,242 of JBFXEJ010000074.1, read as the reverse complement.
TAAAATATTGGCATCTCTGACTGTCAGGCGGAAGATGTCTGTGTGAAGGTTTCAGTTCTGCCTGTCAGTGAAACCTGAATACCGAGACTGCTGTGCAAATCAGAACCCGGAAAGCACTTCCCTGAGTCTGTCTTCCAAATCTTTGGGTTTGAAAGGTTTTCCCATGTAACTGGTCAGACTTTCCGAATCGCCTTCCACGGCTATTTTGTCCCTGCTCTCGGCTGTCACCATGATAAAGGGAATATGGCGCAGATCCTCCCGGGATCTGACTTTTTCCAGCAGTTCCCTGCCGGTCATTTCAGGCATATTCCAGTCGCATATGACCAGATCGGCTTTCTGTTCGTTGAGTATATGCCATGCCCTGCTTCCGTTATCCGCTTCCATGATATTGCCTATCCCCAGTCCTGTGAGTATTTTTTTGATGATTCTGCGCATGGTTGAAAAATCATCCACCACCAGAACAGAAATATGATCTGACATACGTTTGCTCCTTTTGTCACTCCCGGTGCAGGTTCCCAAAAACAGATGCCTCTTCACCCATAAAGCAGCATCCGGCACCGGGGGGCAGGTTATTTTACCTGTCTCATCGGTATTTTTTCTTCGGTACTGACCGGACAGGATCAGTCATCTTCCTGAACTTCGGTCATATCAACAAGCTCACCCACATCCAGAATAAATCCCACCCCGCCGTTTTCCAGAATGGTGCAGCCGGAAATACCTGAAACAGTTCCGATATATTCCGGCATCCGCCTGACAACGGTCTGATGGTGACCGATAATCTCATCTGCAAACAGACAGACCTTCTTCTCTCCGGAAACCACGCCTATCAGGATTCCCTGTTCCAGTTTTTCATGTTCGGGAACAATGCCGTATATCCGGTGCAGCCGGATTACAGGCAGCAGATGATCCCTGATCCGAATCAGTTCCTGACCGCTCATGGTGACAGTGATCTGTGCTGTCTCTGTCCGGAAAGATTCCCGTATGGACAGCAGAGGAACTGTCAGCAGGGTGGAAGCGATGCGGATGAGCATTCCGTCTATTATCGTGAGGGTGACGGGAATCCGCAGAGTGAACACTGTCCCTTCACCCGGGACGCTGTGAACCTCTGCCCGGCCCTTTATTTTTTCCATACCGGATTTCATCAGGGGGAAAAACGCATTCCTGACGGAAAAAATGCCGCTTTCACCGCTTTCGTACAGGGCAGGTTCAAAAATCAGACGGCATATCTCCTCATAGGTGAGCCGGGTTCCATCCCCCTGAACAGTTCCCATGCGGACAGCCTGTTTCAGAATCTCTTCCCGGTTCAGCCCCCGGCCGTTGTCTGACACGGCAGTCAGGATGTATCCCCCCTCATGCCGGGCCTTCAGTGTGATCAGGGCGGTTTCGGATTTTCCCGCGGCTTTCCGCTCTTCAGGAAGCTCTATGCCGTACAGTACAGCATAACGGATGATATGAAGCAGCGGATCCGCAATCTGCTCAATAACAGTCCTGTCAGTTTCGGTTTCCTCTCCTTCCAGTTTAACCTGTATCTGTTTTCCCTGTTTTGCAGCTATGTCCCGTACCATCCGTACCATCCGGCTGAACAGTTCTGCAAGGGAAAACATCCGCACTGACATGGATGTGTTCTGAACTTCGGAAATAATCCGCCGAAGATTATGAGCTGAACGTTCAAATCTGTCAAGTCTCAGCCCCTTCAAATCCGGATTTTTTGTCACCATGGATTCAGCTATAATAAGTTCGCCCACCAGATTGACAAGATGATCCAGTTTTTCAGAATCTATACGGACAGCATGACGGTTTCCTGCCCAGTCCCTGCCTGATTCGGCATCCGCAGGAAAATCTTCCGCCTCCCCTCTTATGCCAAAGGCAGGTTCAATGTCCGCATCTGCTGAAAATTCCTGCATAAATGCCGTTTCCGGATGAGGGGCATACCGGTTTTCCGCGCGATGATCCGAAAGGTCGCTTTCAGGATACAGATCCTGTTCCGCCTGTGTTTTCTCCGAAGCAGCCGGAGATGTGCTCATTGAAAGGGTTTTGGAACGGATCCGGTATGTGATGAGATCCGTATCTCCAAGTTTTTCTCTGTCTGCAGGAAATATCCGATCCAAAGGCAGCCCCACTGCGGCATCAATGAAATCCATGCTCAGGATCGTTGAATACAGCACAATATACCAAAAGAGACCTTCCTGCAAGCTGTCATCCAAATCTTTTCCAAAAGACCGGATTTCCGCATCCACAATCATGCCCACACTCATCAGTTCCCTGATCAGGGCCACCGGAGTTTTGCCCTCCCTGAACGCATATTCCGCCAGATCATATTCCAGAACATACAGATATTCGTGCATTGCCGGCAGTTTTCTGATTGTCATGGGACTTATTTCAAAACGGATCTCAATGTCCTCCTCATTCCCGGGCATATCCGCTACAGCCGGAGCCGGCAGGGCTGTTTCCGCTTCAGAGGTTCCGATCAGTTCTGTTATTGCCCCGCAAAGCTGGTCAATGGAATATCCATCTGTTTTATCTGTATTTTCAAGCATGAATCTGAGCATCCGCACACCATCGGACAGGTTTTCCCATACAGCGGATACTGTTTTGCACCGTTTTTCCAGAACAGCATCCAGCAGGGCTTCCATATCCCCGGCAAGTTTTTCCACATCCGGCAGAGGAAAAAAACCCGCACATCCCTTTATGGAATGTATTCCGCGGCGGACTTCCCGGATCCGTTTCTCATCCGCAGGCATTTCTGCCCGGGCAAGGTGCGACAGATGAATCTCTGCTGTTTCAAGATTTTTCAGTGTCTCATCAATGAATTCTTTCAGAACAGATTCGTCCAGTTCCATTCGAAGTCCTTATTTATATGATTCGGCAGGAGCGATCCAGATGCGTCATCAGAAACAGATTGCGGATATCGTCATCTGCATGAACAATCTCTAAGTCCGCAGACGGAAGATCTTTGCCTGCCCGTTGAAAAAAAAGAACGAGAATATGCAAAGAAACCGCATCAATATCCCTGACATGGGACATATCAAACCGTATACTGCCTTGCTGCCTGCGGATGATGTCCGACAGCACACCGATGAGTTCTTCGGATGTTTCCGCCGTCATATTTCCCGCTGCCTGTATAATTTCCCAGGGAGGCTGATGACTGACTTTGAACATAACGGGCATTGCTGTTTCCAAAATTCTCCCCTTTTCCGGAAAAAGAAGGCGGGGCTGCTTCCCAGCCCCGTGAGAATCTTTTTCTGAAAAGGGATTGAGTGAATCAGAATCCGTCTGTATACGGGCAAACTGAAGAATGATTCTTCTGAGGTTACAATATACAGCGGAAACTTGTCAATAAGCCGCGGAAAATAAATCCGGGGCAGACCTTTAATCCGCAAATTGGGCTGTCGCTTCCCGTTCTGCGGAACGCCCGGTACCTGAAGAGGAAAAAAGGGTAGTGGGTCAAATCCGTTGAAAATCCCCTCCCCCTGCGGGAGGGGTCAGGGGAGGGGTAAAAATAATATCCTGCAACAGATTGATGTTTTCACCCTCCCCCTGCCCCTCCCTCAAGGGAGGGGAGACCGTCATCAACGGATTTGACCCACTATCGAAAAAAGTTATGCCGGTCACGGGAACTATGCCGGTTTTTCCAGCATCGCAATCTCTTCTGACCGGAGGACACGGTCAATATCAAGAAGTATCTTGACATCACCCTCTGTTTTTTCTGTTTTTTCTGTCTTTGCCATTCCAAGAATGTAATTTGTATCCAGTTTGGTGCCGAACCGGGGTGTATCCTCAATATCCTGTTTTCTGATGTTCAGCACTTCAGACACAGTATCTACGACAATGCCAATCATCATATTGCCGGTTTCCCCATCGACTTCAACGACAATTATGCATGTCCGGTCCGTGTATTCGATGGTTTCCATCCCGAACCTGAGACGGAGATCTATGACCGGGATGACCTTGCCTCTCAGGTTGATGACGCCTTTGACAAATACCGGTGTCTGAGGAACAACCGTAATCGGCATCATACCGATAATTTCCTTGATTTTCAGTATGCCGATGCCGTATTCCTCGTCTGCAAGCGTAAATGTCAGGTATTTCCCCTCTTTTTCTTCTATGGCTTTGACAGCCTGATCCATTGCTTTCTGTGAGTTGGCCAATTTCCCCTCCTTGAAATGTTTGAAAAAATCTGAAAGACTGAAAGTCTGTTTTGATACATATCTTTTTTTATTCTATACATTTTCTGTATAAAGCCTGCTTTTCCCGGTGTTAAAAAAACATATTGATATTATTGAACAAACAAATCTGAAAAAAACAGGTTCTGAAATATTGGGACAATAAGGTGATTTATGAAAATAAATATCCCGGTTCAGTTCACAGACACAGGGCAGAAGCTGGAAGCTTTTGCTGCTTTTCTGGTATATTCTTTCCTGAAAATCACCTAAAATCAAAATTTTGTTCCAAAATAAACCAAAGCAGGGATACAGATTTTAAGAAAGAGATTTTCATTCTGAAACCCTGACGGTTTTTGGGACAGATATTTTCTTACATACTATATATGGCGTTTTTGTACAGAGTTTCAAGTATATTTCTCCTGTCTGTGCATTTTTTTTTCACACAGAGACAAAAACAGACACAGAAAGGCACGGAACGCAAAGGTTTTTCCGGAATATCGGAAAAGGAGATTTATCCCTGCCAGATTTTCTGTTGTTTTATATTCTATTATACTTTATTCTGACAATACAACAGATGTTTCATGAAAAATGATATTTTTTTTGCCATGCTCATTCACGAATCTGTTTTTTGCAGTTTATCATATTGATTATATTTTAAAAAAGGAGAAAATCATGTCCGAAGATATTTGTGTACTGGTGGTGGATGATTTTTCCACAATGCGAAGGGTTATAAGAAAAATTCTGAAGGGAATAGGTCTGGAGAATGTCACAGAGGCGGACAACGGTAAAAAAGCATGGGAAATCATCAGCAGGCAGAAAATTGACCTGGTTATATGCGACTGGCATATGCCGAACATGAAAGGCGTGGATCTGCTCGAAAAAATCCGCTCAGATCCTAAATACACTGATCTGCCTTTTATTATGGTTACAGCCGAAGGCAAAAAAAAGTTCGTTCTGGAGGCCTCGGAAAAAGGTGTTACAAGTTATATCACAAAACCTTTCAGTACGGAAGATCTGGAAAATGCCCTGAAGTCCATGTTCCGGAATCCTCCTTTTCTGAAAACACAGACAGAGGCTTCCAATCCGGACAAAGGATGAATTTTGTAAAATCAGAGAGTTGCAAAAAAGATTCAAGATTCGTTTTTTTTATATCCTGTTTTTCCGGATGTGACTTTGCAATATTAAATCTGAAAAAAATTTCAGCATTGATTCCGGCGAAACCCTCAGAGTTTTAGAAAACCTCAGGGTTCCGCCGGACATGTCTGCCGGATTTTATGCCGGTTTATTTTTCAGATTTCATATAATATTTAATGCCTTAAGCAGTTGAAACATAACTGCCCGTTTTTTTATTGCCTGTAATTTTGGGCAGTTTTGACAACTCATCTTAGGCACCGCCGTCATATCTGCGAAAGCCGGTATCCATAAACCATTGAAAAAACTGGATTCCGGCTTACTCCGGAATGACGGTGTAAAATAAATTAATAAATTAAAATAATTAAAAGTCAGCAGCATAATTCTTATATTGTATATGTTGCATAATCAGATTAATTTTATTATAACGGCCGCACAGGAGTCTCATGCAGGGCATGTCTCCTGTTATGTAACTGATGTTGCGCAGACCTTTCAAAATCCGGCAGGTTACTCTTCCCGGTTATTTTTTAGGTGATTTCCATTAATGATTATACCGTTTTTCGCAGGGCGGGCACGGCTTTTTGTGCCCGCCGTCCTGCTGAAACGGCGGGCACAGAAAGCCGTGCCCACCCTGCAATGATGGTACATTTTTTCATGGAAATCGCCTTAAACAGATTCCGGGTAAGCAGCCGGAAGTCTCCGTGTATCAGAAAAACCGGATTTGACAAAAAAGGCTTTTGCAGTTTCCGGTTTGCCGGTTCATTTCATCAAATACATATGAAAATAACAAAGACTTTGTTTTTTTAATAAAAATATTTCCGAGGAGCAGATGATGGCAAAGGACACTTGCATACTGATTGTGGATGATTTTCCGATTATGCGCGGGATTATCAGGAGAATGCTCACAAAGCGGTTCAACCTGAACAATATTATAGAGGCGGATGACGGTACTGCCGCATGGGACATTCTGAACAAGGAAACGGTGGACATGATTATTTGTGACTGGAATATGCCCAATATGACGGGAATTGCCCTGCTGAAAAAAATAAGGGCCGATAAACGGCTTGCCCATCTGCCCTTTGTCATGGTGACAGCGGAGGGCAAAAAGGAAAATGTCATCGAGGCCACCAAGGCCGGGGTTACCGGTTTTATTGTAAAACCTTTCACAGCAAAGGATCTGGGAAAGAAGCTGTCTCTCATCCTGCAGGATGATGGAACAGGAGAGGATTAGATGTATTTGGAAAAAGAGCGGTGATTCTTTTTTCTGTGCCTGCTGTAAGGACTTGACAAGACGGGGCGAAACGTATTTTAATCCGCTGTTCAGGCCGGGCTTCTGTCACGGAGAGACCTTATAACTGTCCGGGCATGGGGAAAAAGGTATGCGGAACAGCCCATGAAAAATCCGGTGAGGGTTTTGTTCCCCCAAAGGGATGAAGAATCATAAGCGGATATTTTTTATACATGCTGCCGAATCCGGAACTGCCGGGATGCAGCAAAAGGGGAGGTGGAAATGGATGTACAGGACAAAATAGATGTAAAATTGATCGACCCGTTTATCAATGCAACGATTAACGTATTGAAAACAATGGCTTTCACAGAAGCCGGAGCATCAGATCCCTATCTGAAGAACAAAGAAACCGCAAACGGGGATGTGTCCGGCGTTATCGGTATGACAGGGGATCATAACGGCTCCCTTTCAGTCAGTTTCCCGGAAGAAATGATCCTGGGCATTGTCTCCAATATGTTTGGTGAGGAAATGACAAAGGTCAACGATGAAATCCGGGATGCTGTGGGGGAAATCACGAATATGATCTCCGGACAGGCCAGACAGGAACTCGAACAGATCGGGGTTTCTCTGGATGCGGCCATTCCGACCGTCATATCCGGCAAAAACCACACAATCAAGCATATCAGCAGCTATCCCATTGTCGCTGTGGATTTCAGCATAGAAAAAGGGGAATTTTCCAAAATAAGTGATGAAAATTTCACTATTGAGATATGTCTTGAATCCTGAAAAAATCTGATGCACACTGACTGCGGAATTCAGAGTCTGTTTCCTGGGACCTGAATTTTATACCCGCTTTCCGGTCTGCAAAGGCAGAGAAAGGAAAATGATATGGCAAGTCCTATGATTGAGGAGCCACACAGATATTTCCGGCAGTTTCTTCCGCCAAGAGATGCGCTGCTTATGGAACTGGAGGCAGAGGCTGTCCGGGAGGAGATTCCCATAGTCGGGCCGGTAGTCGGGCAGCTCCTTTCCCTTCTGGTCAGAGTAAGCCGGGCAAAACAGGTTCTGGAGATTGGGACTGCCACAGGATATTCATCCATATGGCTCGCCGGAGCCTGCCGGGAAACTGGCGGGCATCTGGTGACTGCGGAGTTCAGCCCTGAACTGGCTGCACGGGCACGGGCCAATCTGAGCAAAGCCGGTCTGTCTGACTGCGCAGATGTCTGGGAAGGGGATGCTCTGGAAATGATGAAAAACACAGATGCGCAGTTTGATATGATTTTCATGGATATTGACAAGGAATTCTATTTTCCGGCACTGTCTCTGTGCAGAAACTGTCTGAAAAGCGGAGGCCTTATGGTAGCGGACAATACCGGATTCCGGGATGCTGAGAATTTTAACCGGGCCATCGCAGAGGATCCGGACTGGCAGTCAGTCAATCTGTTCACATATCTGCCCTTTCACTCGCCGGAGAATGACGGGATATGCCTGGCTCTGCGGCTGTGATTTTCTGCTCCGTCCGAACTTGACATTGACAACCTGGGGATTTGAGAATTGCTGATTTACCGGTTTCAGTGTTCAGGTTTCAGGAACTGTCCGTTTCCGTCATTCCCGCCTTATCCTGACACCTGAGACATCTGACACCCATGATATTTTAAGAGTTTCCAATTCCCTTTACTTCATGCACGGAAATCCGTGCATTTCCAAATTATTATGACAGGTACAAACACATTATGGAAGAAAAAAGCGATCTGATTGAAAAAAGAAGAGAGAAAACAGTCCAACTGAAGGAAAGCGGTGTGAATCTCTTTCCCAGCGGTTTTTCGGTTCCCCATACGGTCAGTAACATTCAGACCCATGCGGCTGGCATGGGTTCCGAACCGGCACATACGGATGCCGCCTTGGAAAACGGGCCGTTTTTCACCACTGCGGGCCGCATGATGGCCATTAACCGCTTTGGCAAATCCACCTTTATCCGTTTCAAAGACCGTACCGGACAGATGCAGGCCTATATCCGCAGCGACAGAGTGGGGAATGAGGCATATGCCCTGTTCAGACAGATGGATGTGGGTGATTTCATAGGAATGACAGGCAGTCTGTTCCAGACCAAAACAGGGGAATGGACTCTGCTGGCAAAGGAAATAAGGCTGGTCAGCAAAAGTCTGCGGCCACTGCCGGAAAAATTTCACGGCCTCAAAGATCCGGAAAAACGTTACCGCCAGCGTTATGTGGATCTGATTATGAATCCGGATGTCCGGGACATTTTTGTCAAAAGAAGCAGGATTGTTCAGGCTGTGCGGAATTTTCTGCTGCAAAGGGATTTTCTGGAAGTGGAAACGCCCATGATGCAGACAATTCCCGGAGGAGCAGAGGCCGAACCCTTTGTGACCCATCACAATGCCCTGGATATGGACATGTTTCTGCGCATTGCGCCCGAACTGTATCTCAAGCGTCTGGTGGTGGGCGGATTTGAACGGGTATTTGAAATCAACCGGAATTTCCGTAATGAAGGCGTATCCACCCAGCACAATCCTGAATTCACCATGCTGGAGTTTTATCAGGCATACGCCACCCATACCGATTTGATGGCTCTGAGCGAGGAAATGTTCCGCACTGTGGCCGAAGAAGTGCTTGGTTCCTCTGTGATCACATATCAGGGAAACAGCATAGATCTGGGTTCAAAATGGAAACGCATTTCTCTGGCTGATGCACTTGCGGAAATCGGTGGAGTGGATATTTCCCTGCTAAATGACAAAGAAAAACTGCTTAACTTTGCAGAGGAAAAAGGCTTAAAAATCACCAAAACCGGAAGACTGGGCAAAGTTATCACCAAACTGTTTGATCTTCTGGTGGAGCCGCATCTGATTCAGCCCACGTTTATCACCGGTTATCCGGTCGAGGTTTCCCCACTTTCCCGGAGAAGCGAGACACAGCCGGAACTGACAGAGCGTTTTGAGCTGTTCATCGCAGGCCGGGAAATAGCGAACGGATTTTCAGAACTCAATGATCCGGATGATCAGCGGGGAAGATTTCTCCAGCAGGTGGCAGACCGGGATGCGGGAGACAAAGAGGCGCATTATATGGATGAGGATTATATTGAGGCTTTGGAATACGGAATGCCCCCCACCGCAGGCGAGGGCATCGGCATTGACCGGCTGGTCATGCTGCTCACAGATGCACCATCCATCCGGGAAGTTATTCTGTTTCCGCATATGAAAACGAAACAATAGGTGTCAGGGAGTCAGGGCAAAAGGGTGTTATGGTAACTCACCTTACGCACTATTGCCATACAGATGAAAGCCGGAATCCGGAACATATTGAAAATACTGGATTCCGGCTTTCGCCGGAATGACGGGATGATAGATTAACCATCTGATTTTTATAAAGATAGGAACTTATGAAAAAAACAGTTATTATTATTGCTGCGGTTTTGGCTTTGGGGTGGTATGGAGATTATTACTGCAAACAGAATGGGCTGCCATTGAAAGACGGCATTCCTCATATGTTCAACTCTGTGAAAGATTCTCTTTTCAGCACACAGAATAAACCGCATACGTTGACAGAGACTGTTCCATATGCCGATGTTTCAAAACCGGAAAGATATTCAAACAAAACTCAATTCAGGTGCGATGGCAGAACCCGCTGTTCTCAGATGACCTCATGCGAAGAAGCAATGTTTTTCATAAACAACTGTCCTGACACCAAAATGGATGGGGATAATGACGGCATTCCATGTGAGAGTCAATGGTGCAATTAGGCAGTAGGGTTGGCACAATCTGATTTTTCCCAAAAACCAGATTGTGCCAATCATATGATTTTCTCAGCAGGTATTTTGCATTAGGTGATTTCTGAAAATAAATATCCCGGTTCAGTTCACAGGCACAGTTTAAAAGCTGGAAGCTTTTGATACTTTTCCGGTATATTTTTTTCTGGAAATCACCTTATACGTTGGTTTGCATTGCAAGTGACTGATGTTATAGCAATTCTATATTGTAATTATACATTGATTGCCTCCAAAATACGGGAAAAAACGGTAAGAGATGCTGTGATTTTTTGGTAACATTCTGATTTAACCCGCTGCCAAATATCTGCGCATCAGCCTGAATTCTTCCGCAGACAGATTCATATATTCCCATTTCCTGATTTCAAAACAATTTCTGCGATCATGGCAGGAATATCCTGCAGAGGAATCACATGATCCACATATCCTGACGCTACCGCACTTCCCGGCATTCCCCAGACCACACTGGTGGATTCATCCTGCGCAATGATGCGCGCTCCGGCCCGTTTGAGAGCGGCAATGCCTTTGCTGCCGTCTGCACCCATGCCGGTCATAATTACAGCAATCACATCACCGCCGTACACAGGCACTGCGGAGCGGAACAGCACATTGACCGAGGGGCGGCATCCGTTTTCCGGCGGCTGTTCATTGAGGACGGTAATCACATCTCTTCCCTGTTTGCGGACAAGCATATGCTTTCCGCCAGGTGCTATATACGCGCAGCGCTGTGAAACAATACCGCTGTGCTGTGCCTCTGCAACAGTATAAGCGCATTTGGAATTAAGACTTCCGGCCAGGGAGGCCGTAAAGGCTGGCGGCATATGCTGGACAATGAAAAGCGGAATATCAATCTGTTCGCAGATGGCCGGAAGAATGCTCATCAAAGCCTTTGGTCCGCCTGTGGATACGCCAATCAGAACAGCACGGATACGGGATGTTATAACAGTCCCGGTCTTTTTTTCTGTTCTGTCCGGAAATTCAGACAAAAAAACAGGATGGAGTATATTTTCGGCAGGCTTCCGGAGCCGGGGGGCAACGCGCCTGGAGATGAAAAAACGGATTTTTGCCGTAAGCTGGCGGCGCAGTGATTCGATATTTTCTTTGTGGCTTTTCCCATCAGGTTTGGCAATAAAGTCAAACGCTCCTTCCTCCAATGCACGTATGGTGACATCAGCTCCTTTCCGGGTGAAAATGCTCAGCATGATAACACCAACGGGCGGCAAATCCGGGGTGGACAGATTAAATTCCCGGATGGCGCGGAGAGTTTCCGGCCCGTCAGAATCCGGCATTTCCATATCCAGAGTCACAATGTCCGGACGGGATGAACGGATGAACTCCATAGCCCTGACGCCATTGCGCACAGAGCCTATGACTTTGATATCATCCTCATTTTTCAGACTTTCCTCCACAATGCTGCGGAAGATGCGTGAATCATCCACAATGAGGACAGATATGATATTATTATCCATTATCAAAAAAATTATCCCTGAAACTGACTTTACATCAGCAGTGTGGATGAAATGCCAGAGGAATCCGACAGAGATCGGGGCACAGAAGGAAACATATGCCATTCCAGCGGACTGCTGTCTTTGACGGCAGAGGCAATATATTCTGCCAGCCGGAAATGTTCCACATACCAGTTCCGATCTCTGTAACGGATAATAAGATGATCCGCATCCGGAACCTTTGCAATTCTGCATTGTGAGAGTTCTGTCAGCCCTGTGCCTGCGGCCTTGAGTACGGCCTCCTTGGCCGTCCAGTAACGGAAAAAAGATTCGGCCTGTCCGGAATCAGTCATGGCTTTTTCCGTATTATCAGCAATTTTTTCCCACAGACGTTCTGAGCGAAGGGAAATCTTTTCAATATCAATGCCCGCAGGCTTAGAAGAAACCACAGCCCCCACATAATCCGGTTTATGGGTGACAGACCACCAGCGGCCATTTACCGGCATGGGAGCGCCTTTTTCGTTTTTTGGCAATTCCCTGTTTTCCATGATATAATCTCTGAAATACAGCCGATGTCCATCCACAGGTTTTTCTGCCAACTGCCAACTGCCAACTGCCAACTGATAACTGTTCACTGATAACTGTTCACTGTTCACTGTCAACTGTTCACTGATCATCAAAGCCTGCCTTGCGTAACGGCTGAGAAATTTCACTCGTTCCCGCACAGCCAGTTTTCTGTATTCTTCAGACGGAACAGACAGAATAACCGGAAATAATTTTTCAACTGTTTCATTGCTATTCATTTTTTCCGCCAAAGGAGTGCCAAACGCAGCAGATCTAAAATTTTCCGGAGTAGTGCAAAAACAATTTTTGGGTAGTGGGTCAAACCGGCTGATGACGCGAAAAAAACTCTCCCCTCCCTTGAGGGAGGGGCAGGGGGAGGGTGGGAAAAAGTTTATAACTATAGGCATTTTTCCCCCTCCCTGACCCCTCCCTCCGGGATGGGAATTTCAGAATCAAATGATTTGACCCACTATAAGGCGATTTCCATGAAAAAATGTACCATCATTGCAGGGTGGGCACGGCTTTTTGTGCCCACAGTTTCAGCAGGACGGCGGGCACAAAAAGCCGTGCCCGCCCTGCGAAAAACGGTATAATCATTAATGGAAATCTCCTTAAAGTTTGCTACTCCGGATCAGTCATTTTTTCTTCCCTGTATTTCCAAAGCCTGGGCGTAGACCTCTTTCCGGGAAATTCCAAGAGATTTGGCAAGGGATTTGGACAAATCGGAAATGCTGATCCCTGCATCCAGTCCCTTTTGAATCTCTTCTGCAAGATCATCCGGAGAAAAAGATTCAGATTCTTCCGCGCCGCTGATAAGCAGGGTGCATTCGCCTTTTACAGCAGCCCGGTTTTCCAGACTCTCAAGAATATATGACAGATTTCCCCGTATGAATTCCTCATACATTTTTGTCATTTCCCTGCCCAGTACAGCATAACGGTCGCCCAGAATATCAATAAGTTCTGAAAGAAAAGCATTTATCCGCATGGGAGATTCATAAAAAATCAGCGTCCGGGCCTCCTTTTTCAGGCCTTCCAGCAGATTCATGCGTTTTCCCTTTCTTTTTGGGGGAAAACCGAGAAATGTGAAAGAATCTGTAGGCAGTCCGGCAGCGCAGAGCGCAGTAACCGCTGCCGAAGCACCGGGAATGGGAACCACCTGAATTTCTTTTTCCAAAGCCGCACGAACCAGACGGTATCCGGGATCAGAGACAGAGGGCGTACCCGCGTCTGATACCAGAGCCAGGGATTCTCCGCTTTCCATGCGTGCCACCAGCAGAGCGATCCTTTGGGATTCATTGTATTCATGAAAGGAAATCAGAGGTGTGCCAATCTGATGGTGTGATAAGAGACGGGCTGTAAGACGGGTATCCTCTGCGGCCACTGTATTCACTTCCCGGAGAACACGGATGGCACGGATCGTAATATCATCCATGTTGCCGATGGGCGTTGCCACAATATAAAGTTTGCCTTTTTGATTCATGCGGATTCAGGATCGTCCTTTTGGGAAATGCTTCAGTATATCCGGCGCACATTGCCTGTAAGTGTCAGTTCCAGCCGGTTCATCCGGGGATCATTTGTATAAAAAGACACCGTTCTTCTTATATCTGATCCTCCGTATCCTCTGGTTTCAACCCATACAGTGATTTTTCCTTCACCCCCGGAAGGAATCTGTCCCGGAAAAGAGACACGGGGAGCGGCTCAGCCCGCGCTGATTCTGCTAAGTGTCAGGACTGATGTGCCGGTGTTTTTTATGACAAAATCATGACTGACAATGGTTCCGGCAGATACCGATTTGAATTTATAAACAGTTTCAGGCACAAAGGCAGAAGGAAGGGACTGCGTTTTTTGCGGAAAATTCCTTTGTCTGTCCCAATTGGATGGAACAGAAATCCTTTTCTGCGGGGAAATCCTTTTCTGCTCCGATACCTGGGGAGACTGCGCGCAGCCAATCAGTATGAGCATGGTGAATAAAAGTGCAAAACAGTATATTTTCATTTAGTTTCCCTTTATTTAATTGCTTCCTGAAGTTCATCCCATTCTTTTTTTTCAGCGATTCTGCTTTCCCTTTTTTCCTGCAGCCATTCCTCCTGCCCTTTATGCAGGCAGTTTCTGTATCCGTTCCTGTCAAAAAATTCCGGTTCGCTCCGGGTGGCTCCGCGATAATTGTATCTGAAACAGTCTTCATGCCGATCTTCGATCAGCCTCCGTTTCACATAATCATTTGCAGATTCCTGCAATGCTGCCTGTTTTTCTCTGCCGGATATTCTTTTTTCATGTATGATTCTGCTGAAAATCAGAAAGGACACAGCCACAGCCACTATGACAGCGAGCCACAGACTGAAGCGGGCATATCTTTCCTCATCATGCCAATTTCTGAATTTGGGTCCGGGGCCGAACATCTTATTATCCCAATTTATTCGCTGGATGGAAAACCCGGAGGATTTTGGAATCTCTCAGGGTTTATTTTTGCAAATCTTTCAGGAGAGCAGTATCCTTCTGCTTTCAGTCTGAAATTTGATGAATCCGCAAAAAGTCCGAAATTCAGTTTTTCCGTCATTCCGGCGAAAGCTGCAATCCACTATTTTTCAGTCTGTTATGAACTCAGGCTTTCACCGGAGTGGCATGATTTATGACTTTTTGCCGATTCATCAGATTTGACCTCATATTTTTGGTAGTGGGTCAAATCCGTTGATGACGGTCTCCCCTCCCTTGAGGGAGGGGCGGGGGAGGGTGAAAACATCAGTTTGTTGCAGGATATTATTTTTACCCCTCCCCTGACCCCTCCCGCAGGGGGAGGGGATTTTCAACGGATTTGACCCACTACTGTTCTGTCAAGGTTTAACTGACGGATAAAGTCGCTTCAGTTTTATTCTCGCATCCTTTGTTCTGAACTGCCAGTCCACACCTTTCATATTCCTGTTCCGTTCTTT
>JBFXEJ010000073.1:0-31434 GCA_050180235.1 Desulfococcaceae bacterium | reverse complement strand
CATATGGAAAAAGGCGTTGCAGCTTCGGCATTGGTCAGATAATGCCAGCCTTCATTGAGACCGGTCATCGGTTCTCCGGCTTTTTCCAAATTGATGAGTTCCTTGCCCCACATACTCCAGGCATAAAGAATGCCCAGACAAAGGTTGATGGCCGTACCCGCAAATGTGGTTATCCACGCCTGGGTAGGTTCTTTCAAAGCTTGTTCTGACATTGTTTTCCTCCCTTGTTCTGACAGACTGTCACGTCTGCTGTTTAATAAAAAAAATAATCATCCGCACCCCGACAAAAAAACGCGCTGTTTATGATCCTGATATCTGTCTTCCCCTCCTTTCCCTTTGTATTAAAATCAAAATATGTCTATTTTCTGATTCCCCGGTTGAAAATCTCAAACGCTGTGTCCAGTGTCTGTTCCAGGAAATTTTTTTCATCATTGATGGTCCTCTTGCTTTCCTCCCACAGAACAATGCCGGCGAACATGGCCAGTACAATATCTGCAAAAACAATGGGGGGCCTGTCTATGAGATAACCGTCTTTGTGCCCATGTTCAAAAATCCGGCACATGGTTTTCAGGGAACTGCGGGACAGAGCCTTGATTTCGGAAAGAAGTTCCGGAGACAGATTTCTGATGGTTTCACTGGATTGCAGATGGAACATGTTGACCAGCATCAGGGGATCGAACTTGTAAACATCCAGCATGGCATCTTTCAGACTTTCAATTTTCGTTTCCCCTGTTTCCAGGGACTGATCATTGGCAACATGCTCCAGCCGGATATTGAGATACTGGAGAATACGGATTGACAGGGAGGAGAAAAGCTCATCCTTGTTTTTGAAATAAAGGTAGAGAGTGCCGGGGCTGAGTTCAGCCTCTTTGGCGATATCCTCCATCGTGGCTCTGCTGAACCCTTTGACGGAAAACACCCGCTTGGCGGCAATCATAATCTGCTGCCGTCTCCGCTCTCTTTCTCTAAGTTTTCTTTCCTGTATTCCCATAATTTAATGAACGCCGTTTATTTGTTTTGTGCTACTATGAATTATTCTTTCTGATTAGTCAAGAAAAAAATATTTATTTTTTGCAGATTTTTAAAAATACTTATTTTTACAAATAAAAATATGCTATGTTACTTATTGTAAAAGACAATGTCCAGTAAAATCAGGATGTAAAAAAATTTCAGGGATATTCTGGCAGGATCGGACAAAGATGAAACCCGTGTTTCTGCGGGAAATCTGTTTTTTGCAGAAAGGAACTGTCTATGGGAAATTCCTGTCATGTGACCCCGCAGGTGGCTGTCGGGGCTGTGGTTTTCAGACACAGGAAATGTCTGCTGGTTCTCCGGAAGAATCCCCCGTCCGCCGGATACTGGGCCATACCCGGAGGGCGCGTGAATCCGGGCGAAAGTCTGCGGCAGGCTGCGGAAAGGGAAATCCGCGAGGAAACCGGAGTGGTGATCCGGGCCGGAGATCCGGTGTATGTGTTTGACAGCATAGAAAGGGATGAACAGGGGAATATCCTTTCCCACTATGTCGTTATTGATCTGAAAGCCAGTTATGTCAGCGGAGAACCTGATGCAGGGGATGATGCGCTGGATGCCCGCTGGTTTTCCGCAGAGGAGATGGGAGATAAACAGATACACCCTTTGACACGGAAACTGCTGAAGAAGCAGTTTGATTTTGGAATATAGCGCATTTTTTTTCCGGCATGAGCCAATAAAATCAGGAAATTAAAAAAATGGCAGGTGTATCCCATTTTTTTTATTATTAAAACAGATGCCCAAAAATACGGATTTTTTTCTTCTCCTGCGGAAGCATGAAAAAATTTCATGATTTTGTTGCCAAAATCCTATATAATGGATTAAAAGTGTTTACAGGTATAAGATCAAAAGACCGATAGGACTTTCATAAACGGTTACAGACGGAATGCTGACAAAGAAATCCTGCCGCGGGACGTGAAGTGTCCGGAGTGCAGGGAAAATGGAAGCGGGGAAGGCTCTGCGGTTTTTTATATAAACAGAATATGGAAAAGCCGGGACATGCCATGCTGATCCGCCATTCAGAATTCCGCAGTTATTCAGTATTCAATATTTTTTGCAGAAAAGGAAAACATCTGTATGCATAATATACAGCAGCAGACCCTTGCCAGGCCGGTGACCTGCTATGGCATGGGCGTCCATTCGGGAAAAAAGGTCAAACTGACCCTCAGGCCCGCGCCTGTGAATCACGGCATTCAGTTTATCCGCACCGATTTGCAGGACTGTCCCAAAATTCCGGCCCGTTTCAGCAATGTGATTGACACCAGTCTGGCAACTGTCATCGGACACGAGGGATGCATTGTTTCCACCATCGAACACCTGATGTCAGCGTTTTCCGGGCTGTCTGTGGATAATGCGCTGGTGGAACTGGATAATTATGAACTTCCCATTATGGATGGCAGCGCGGCTCCTTTCACAAAACTGATTCTTTCCGCTGGAATTGAAAACCAGCCCGGCCCCAAATGTTTTTTTGTGGTCAGAGAACCCATCAGGGTGGAGGATGGTGAAAAATCTGTGGCTGTTTATCCTTCCCCTAATTACAGAATCACCTGCACCATTGAATTTCCACATCCCCTTATCGGCAGACAGTCCTGTGACATTGATGTCTCCCCCCGCTCTTTTACGGAAGAAATCAGCAGTGCACGTACCTTCGGTTTTTTCCATGAGATTGAATATATGAAAAAAATGGGGCTGGCGCGGGGCGGTACTCTGGAAAATGCTGTTGTGATCGGAAAAGAGCAGGTAATGAACGAAGACGGACTCCGTTTTCCGGATGAATTTGTCCGTCACAAGGTGCTTGACTGCATCGGAGATTTTTCTCTGATCGGTCTGCCCATACTGGGGCATGTGGTTGCACACCGTTCAGGTCACGCTTTCAACCATGCTTTTCTGAAAGAATTTTTCAGGCGGAAAGATGCATGGGAAACCATGACCATTCATAATATGGGTGATATGGGTGATATACACCGGTTTCAGCCGGAGGCTGCTGCCGCTTAACCTTTTCTGACGGTCGGTATGAAAAATTTCATCAGCCGGAAAATATATTTTTTTTCCATATGGTTCCTCCTGTCTGCATCTGACTGTGCTGCTTTTGCAGGAGCGCGGCTGGCTGATATGTATATCGCCAATCCCCATGACCAGCTTCTTGTCTTTCTTAAAGTCAAAGGCGCGTTTGAAGGACAGATCAGGGAAACCATACTCAGCGGTGTTCCCACCACTTTCTCCTTTTTCATCCGCCTGGATGAAGTCCGCACTTTCTGGACTGACAAAAGCCTGAGTGAATCAGTGCTGACCCATACAATCAAGTACAATCATCTGAAAAACGAATTCACCATCCGACGATCCTGGGAAGGGGATCGCCCTGTGACTGTCAGATCTTTGGATGAGGCCGAAAAACTGATGAGTGAGGTGGTGGGTTACAGTATTATTTCTCTTGACAGGCTGGAAAAGGGAACTGCTTATGAAGTATGGGCCATGGCCAAACTCAGTGGGATGACTCTTCCGTTTTATCTGCGTATTCTGCCGGTTCCTCCACGGGTTGCCCGTTTTGAGACAGAATGGTATTCCATAGATTTTGTGCATGAATAATTGATATTATATGTTTTTCAAATAAAAAGCAGTGAGTTGTTTTTTTCTTTCACCCTCATTACGGATAATCCGGAACCCGGTAATTTCAGCATATTTTGGATACCGGTTTTCGCCGGTATGACGGTGGAGCGTAAGGTGAATCAAATAATTTCAGCAGATCGAAAACTCCCTCCCCCTCAATGGGCGAGGGAGAATTAAGGAAATTTTAGGACGTGTTGACATTTCATTTTTATGACCAGACAAACTGGTCTGATTACAAAGAGTTATCGGAAATAAGAAAATTATCTCATATTCTCACAACTCTTTGAATTAATTTATTATCTGACCAAATGACAACAGAACTAGATCTACTGAATTTTGGGAATCACCATGCGCAGAAACTGTTTTTCATCCTCGTCAATCCTGCGCAGTCCTTCCATGAGCAGAGGCATAAAAGCCCCCAGTCCCCGGATTTCCATTTCCTCAAGGGAGAGACCCGGACTGAAGCGGAAGCGGCCCCGCTTGAGTTTCAGCAGTTCAAAAAATGCATCCTGCCCTTCCTTTCCGTTAAAATGCACCTGTACAAGTTCTCCGTCGCGGAAAGAAACCGAGGCATTGCTCTCTGCGGCCTGAAGGTTCAGAATGCCGGTCTTCTGGTTCATATGAAATACCTGAAAAAGCTCTGAAGGAATCATTTCCGAGATTTTGCCAGTGACACCCGATGAAAACTCCTCGTGCCGTGCCTTATTGATTTCCGCCATGCGTCCGGCCAGCAGCCGGGTGAAATACATCTGCAGGGACGGGGAATTGCTGAGAATGGTTTTCAGATTTCTGGCCATGATATACAAAACTGTGGTGGGTTCCACAGCCTTGATGGTTGCGCCCACGGTATTGCCGCTGAGCAGACTCATCTCTCCGAAAACCTCGCTCCTGGACATTTCCGCTATGCGCATCTCATCATCTCCGAGCACTTCCACTCTGCCGGTGACAATGATATACAGGTTCCGGCCCGGATCCCCTTTTTTGATGATAATTTCCCCCACACTGAATTCATCAAAACGGAGACTGGAAGCGAATTCACGGGAAACATGGTCATCCAGGGACTGAAAAATCGGAAATCCGCTCAGCCCCTGTATCACAACTTCCACATAATCCTCTTCAGGACTTTCCCCGTCTTCATCAGAATCCGGCAATATCTGTTTCTGGGAAAAACGGATCATGCCCCGGCATCCGCTGCAGGAGAAGACCTGCACAGACCTGGGCTCTGAGAAAAAAACATTGCCTTTGAGCAGGTTGACTATATCCTTTGCCAGGGTCATGCATGGTGCTTTGTTCGGGGGTACGGAAAATATGTTTCCGGCCAGTTGGAATTCATCTCCCAGTGCGTAAAGTGGGCAGTTTTTTCCTCCCACAACGCGGAATACAGGAGGCTGCTGAAGTGCGGAATCCGGTGCGGATTTTTCTTTTCTGTTTTTTTCAGCGCTGTTTTTCAGATTGGCATTCTTCGGTTTCATTTTTTCAGATCGGATGTGAACAGAAGCAGATTCCGCACCTGCCGGGTTTACACTGACGGGATCGGAAACTGCAGCGGAGATGCCGGGTTTATCCGCTTTTGCTTTCTCAGGATGCAGAGGAAGCTTTCCGGGAGATATTTTCCCATCAGATTCAGGAGGATAAATGGAAATCAGGTGACCGCATTTCAGGCATTTGGCTTTGCTGCCGCTTTTTCTGATAAGCCGCTCATCCACTCTGAACCCTGCCCGGCATTTGTCGCATATTATTTTCATATATTCTCCTGTATTTCTGGAATCTTATCTCTTTTACCGAAGTTCAGGGCTGCTTTGGGAAAAAATACAGATGGATTTCACTCTGCCCTTACTGTAATATGATTCCGGTGCAATGAAAACTGTTTTTTTCATTTTCCGGGAAAAAGCCGGAAATGCCTGAATGCAAGAGCCTGTTTTCCGAACATATCAGAAAAAAAATACAGAAATCCTGTTGACAAACAGAATGGGAAAAAAGAATATTGGAAAATCACGGATATTTCCAACTGCAGAAATTTATATTAAAAGGGTTTATGGGGTCACGGCATTTTCTGATGTTTTGCTGTGAACATCCCGTTTATAACAGACATAATACAGACAGGGAGGTGAAAATGAAGAAAACAGGTCTGATTGCCATAGTTATGTTTGTGTGTTTTTTTTCCGCAGAGGCAGGTCTGAAACATGCCTCGGCGGAGATCAGTTCCGCGGATGGCCCGGTTTATGAGAATTCCTCCGGCATATCCAGAAGAATTGTCGGCGGAGACAAGGTTGCAGATGCGGATGCCTGGCCCTGGATGGCTGCGCTGATTTATCCGGGATGGGGTTCGGATTATGACAACCAGTTCTGCGGAGGTTCGCTGATTCATCCCAACTGGATTCTGACTGCGGCTCATTGTGTGGAAGAGGATGATGGCCGGATTATGAGTACCAGCGATATAGAAGTGGTGCTTGGAACCCATGATCTGAAATACGGAAACGGAGAACATTTTGCTGTAAAACAGATCATTGTCCATCCTCTTTACGGAGATGGCAATTATTTCACGCCCGATTCGGACATTGCGCTGCTGGAGCTGGAAACAGCCGCAGACAGTTATCCCACAGTTCCTGTTTATAACGGTTCCGATACCCTGGCAGGAAAAGACAGCATTGTCATCGGATGGGGAAGCACCAGAGGATGGGGAAATCTTTACCGGGTTGCGGATCCCTGGATTCTCCGGCAGGTGACAATCCCGGTCGTCTCCAATCAGGAATGTGTAAGAGCTTTTTCAGCAGAAGGATATACAGACAAAGAGTATACCATTGACAGTTCCATGCTGTGCGCGGGTGACATCAGTGGCGGAAAGGATTCCTGTCAGGGCGACAGCGGAGGCCCGCTGATTGTTCAGGAGGATGGCGTATGGAAAGTGGCCGGTCTGGTCAGTTGGGGAGTGGGCAGGTATTGTGCGGAACCGGGAGTGTACGGTATCTATACCCGTGTGTCAGAACTGATTGATTTTATTGACTCCTATGCGAATATACGCAGCTTTCCGGCAGCACCGGCCTTCACTTTGACGACTTCAGGGACCGATATTTCCCTTTCATGGGAACCCGTAAGCGGCGCGGATGGATATTATTTATGCTTTTCCCCCTGGCCCGATACTGAACCCTTGACAGAGGCTGATATGGGACTTGCCACATCCATTTCCGGCCCATTGCCACCGGGCTCGGCCTATTATGCGGCAATAAAGGCATATAACGGAAATGTTTCAGGCAACTTGTCCAATATCCTTTTTTTTGTTTTTGTTGACGGAGCCTCCTCATCCAGTCTGACCATACGCACAGAAGATGGGGCAGCAGATATTTCCTGGATACCTCCGGCAGATTCTGTATCCTGCCGACTTTACCATGCGCCATATCCGGAGCTTTCTCCCATTGAATTCAAAGAAATGGGAACCATAAGACAGATATCTGCCTCTGCACTGGCCGCTTCCTCTTTTTACACACTGACTGAATTTCTGAATTCCCGGGGAACAGCGCAGTATTCAAATATTATGGGCATGGCTGAGGCACCGGAACTGCACAGCAGATAAGCAGACAGACTTACTGCTTATCATCCGGACTTTGGATTGACGATTATGCCAATTTCCTGTATAATTTATCTGATGCAACTGAAACCTGACAAAATTTTTTCCACATACCTGCAAAAAGGAGGCAAAAAAATGAAAAAATTGATGATGTGCATTTTTCTTGCCGCTGTATTCACATTTTCCCATGCGCATGTTTTTGCAGAAACCATTATGGTCTGCGGCAATGCGGAGAAACCGCCCAAACAGTGGGAGGACGAAGCAGGGCAGTACAAAGGCATCTGGATTGACATCATTAAAGCCATTGACAGAGAAATGCCGGATATTGATTTTCAGATCTCTCTGCTCCCCTGGAAAAGAGCATACAAGGGAGGGGTGGAAGGGAAAAATGCCATGATGGGCATGTTTTACAATGAGGAGCGCAGCGGTATTTTCGATTTTTCCGATCCGGTACTGGCGGAAAAGGTCGTGATTGCTGTGAAAAAAGGGAAAGAATTCAAGTTTGACAGTATGGAAGATCTGAAAGACAAAAAAATCGGCATTTACGCAGGAACCAGTTACGGTTCTGAATGGCAGAACGCTGTTGACCGGGGGATTTTCACTGTGGATGAGGACTTCAGCAATCCCCAGAGATTAAAAAAGATCCTCGCGGATGTGATTGACGGGGGAATTTTCAATCCCGGCACTGCGGCAGTGAAAATGCTCTGCGACAATGCCCCGGATATGAGCCCTGAAGATTTCACTGTTTTGGAACATCCTGTTTTGGCAGAAAATTCTTATTTTGCCATTGCCAAAAAACTCAACAGGAAAGATCTGATTGAAAAATTCAATGCCGCACTACGTAAAATAAAGGAATCCGGTGAATATCAGCAGATTATTGACAAATACGGAAAATAGCGGGGGATGGGGACTGCCTGACATCAGACACCTTGAACCTGCCTCCTGATTCCCAATTCCTAACCCTGATATACGGAGCTCATCATTGACAAATCTTTGGTTACAGGAAACATACATCAAAGCCCTGCATTTTGCGGCTTTGGCTCATCAGAATCAGAAATATCCGGGAACTGATCTGCCCTATCTGGTGCATGTGAATATGGTCTGTATGGAGATTATGACTGCCCTGCACACAGAATCTGACGCTGATGGCAATCTTGCTGTTGCGTGTGCACTGCTCCATGATGTGATTGAAGACACCGGCACATCCGTAACGGTACTCAAAACAGAATTCGGGGATGCAGTGACAGCGGGCGTGCTGGCCCTGAGCAAAAATCCGCATCTGGAAAAATCTCTGCGGATGGCAGACAGTCTGGAAAGAATCCGCAGACAGCCCCGTGAAATCTGGATGGTGAAAATGGCAGACCGGATCAGCAATCTCAGCGCACCGCCCCATTACTGGCCCAGTGAAAAAATATCTGATTACAGAAATGAATCTGTGACAATATACAATGCACTGAAGGAAGCCAGTGTGTTTCTGTCCCAAAGACTGAAACAGAAGATTGAGGATTACCGGAAGTTTATGTGAATATCACCGGTGCATGATCAATTTGGATTTCAGAGGACTCAGGACGATATTCCCTGCTTGAGAGGGCAGGTTTAAACATCCAAAAACTGAATTGCTCATGTAACAGCAACAAATGTCAGCGGGGATTTTAACCTGCCTGCCGGTTTGACTGTGTTGTATAAAAAAAGGGAGTAAATGAAATATGAACGAAATGACGACAATCTGTATTTCCAAACAGGAATTGGGTGAAATTCTTCAGGCATACCACACCATCAGGAATTTCCTTGAAAAAATTGTTTCACCAAACGAACTTTACCAGGGAAAATTTCTCACAGATATGCAGGATGCACATTCTGAAATTGCGTCAGGACAATATGAAGAGGTAAAAACATTTGACGAATTCATCCGTTAAAAGAAAAATACAACGGACAGGACGTTTTGCACGGGATATCAAAAAAATGCCGCATTCTGTCCAGATGGAAGCCTATGAAACTGCTGTGAAACTTGCAGAAAATGTGTTTCATCCGGAGTTGAATGTAAGAGAACTGACAGGTTTTAAAGGGCATTACCGCGTTGTGGTTTTCAGAGATTACCGGATGATTTTCTCTTTTGATACGGAAAACATTTATCTGATACGATTTGCTCACAGAAAAGATATTTACCGCAAACTGGAATTATAAAAAATTTCGGCAGTGGGTCAAACCGGTTGATTCTTTTTTCAATCTGAGTTTCGCACAGAGAAAAATTCTGCGTTACTCTGCGGTTAAACACCGGGCTGTCAACCGGTTTGACCCACTACCAAAATTTCTTCGGATGTGCTGGCAGGTCTTGTTGAACAAAATGAATTTCGTTAGAATATATTGGATTTAATATACCAAGCAAAATGGGAATTGTGGTTCAGAATTGCCGAAACCAGACTTTCATGCTTTGTCTGTGAGCGTCCGAATATGGCTGTTTTATGTAAAATGACAAAATCATGAACAGGGAGCGGATATTGAACAGAAAAAAAATTTTAAAACTTACGGGGCTGACGCTGCTGTCTGCCGTGCTGGCCGCATCGGCTGTTCTGGGCATGTATGTTTTCCACCTCAGTCAGTCTGCAAAGGAAAGGTTCGGGAGCAAAAAATGGGAACTGCCAGCGCGGATATACGCGCGTCCCACAGAACTCTACACGGGAATGGAACTCAATCCTGAAGCCTTTGAACAGGAACTGGAACTCATGCAGTACCGCAAAAAGGATCAGATTGACACAGCCGGAAGCTATTCCCGCACAGGTGACACCTTCACCCTGTTTACACGCGCATTCCGCTTTGAGGACAGTGAAGAGCATGCCCGGAAATTTCGGGTGACATTTCAGAAAAAACGTATATCCGGCATACAGGATGTCAATACCGGGGAATCTGCGGGACTGACCCGGCTTGATCCAGCTCATATCGGCAGTTTTTATCCCACCCATAATCAGGATCGCCTGTGGGTGAAATTCAAAGATGCCCCGCCCCTGCTGATTCAGTCCGTGCTGGCCATTGAGGATCAGGATTTTTATAAGCATCACGGTGTCCGGCCTATGGCCATTGCACGCGCTATGCTGGCCAATATCAAAGCAGGCCGCACTGTGCAGGGCGGCAGCACCCTGACACAGCAGTTGGTCAAAAATCTTTTTCTCACACGGGCTCAGACCTTCAGACGCAAATTTGATGAGGCAGTCATGGCCCTGAGTCTGGAACTGGCCTATGAAAAAGACCAGATATTTGAGGCATATATCAATGAAGTTTATATGGGTCAGGATGGCGAACGCGCTGTTCACGGATTTGGCATGGCAGCATCTTTTTTCTTCGGACGCTCTTTGGAGGATTTGCAGCCCGGAGAAACTGCCATGCTTGTGGGACTGCTGAAAGGCCCGTCCCTTTATGATCCCCGCCGGAACCCGGAGAGCGCTCTGACACGGAGAAATACCGTGCTGCATGTAATGAGAGACCGCAAACTCATAGGGACGGATGAGGCGGAAAATGCAATGAAGTCTGAGCTCGGCATTGTGGCAAAACCGGCTTCGGGAAACAGTTCTTTTCCGGCCTTTATGGAACTGGTAAAAGAACAGCTTCTGAAAGAATACAAAGAGGATGATCTGCGCACAGAGGGACTGCGCATTTTCACCACTTTTGAACCCCGAATTCAACTGGCTGCGGAAAAGGCTGTTAGCAAAGGACTGTCGGCCATTGAATCCCGCAAAGGATTTCCCAAAGGTGAACTGGAGGCATCGCTTATTGTCACTTCCACTGCCGGAAATGAGGTGCTGGCTTTGGCAGGCGGCAGGGATGCCGGATTTGAGGGTTTCAACCGCGCTCTGAAGGCCGGACGGCCAATCGGCTCCCTGATCAAACCGGCCGTATATCTGACTGCTCTGCAACTGCCTGAAAGATATACCTTAATATCTCTTCTGGATGATTTGGAAACTGAAGTGCGTGACAGCGGCAAAGTCTGGAAACCCCAGAATTATGACCGGGTGTTTCACGGCACTGTGCCTTTATATGCGGCCCTTGCCCATTCCTATAATGCGGCCACTGTGCGAATGGGAATGGATGTGGGGCTTGACAGAATTTTTGATACTGTGCATAAACTGGGAGTGGACAGGAATTTTGATCCCTATCCATCAGCTCTGCTGGGAACCATGTCCATGTCTGTGATGGAAGTGGCGCAGATGTATCAGTCTTTTGCATCAGGCGGTTTTTTTACACCCATCCGTGCCATTCACGGAGTTTTCAAACCTGACGGGGAGGCTCTGAGCCGTTATCCTCTCACGGTAAGGGAAAATATTGATCCGGGTGCGGTGTATCTGCTCAACAAGGCTTTGCAGGCAGTGGTGACAGAGGGAACAGCCAAATCCCTGTCCGGCATTTTGCCAAAAAATATTGGGGCCGCAGGCAAAACCGGAACCAGCAGCGATCTCCGGGACAGTTGGTTCGCGGGATTCACCGGAAACCGGCTGGCTGTGGTCTGGGTCGGACGGGATGACAACAAACCCTGCAATCTTACGGGAGCGTCCGGAGCCATGCAGATCTGGGGGGAACTTATGGCCAGCATTGCCAATGCCCCTCTGCATCTGTCCAAGCCGGAAAATGTAAGATGGGTGACTGTGGCCCCCTACCGGAAGGTTCAGACCGATCCTTCCTGTCCCGGTGCAATCTCCATCCCCTTTATTGACGGGTCCCAACCCTGGGAAATGGAATTCTGTGACAGGAGAACCGGCAATCTGCAACCTGCTGAACCGCAGGAGAGAAAAATCGATCAGCCTTCCATATTTGACCTTTTAAAGGATATGTTCTGATGAAAACATGCGCCAAATTTTTTTTTATGGCAATGGCAGCAGGCATGATGCTGGCCGGATGTGCATACCCTCCGGCCCCTGCACAGGGAAAAGGCCCCAGACCAATTTATGATGAAAATGGCAGGCCCCTGTGGATTCCTCCGTCTTCCCGGCAGACTGTGCCTTCGGGCGGAGAAGTGCAAAGTCCGACAAATGAAACAGAAAACGGTCAGCAGCAGTCAACTGTCATGTCTGAAGATCAGACAGATACCGGAACAGAACCGGCTTCCCGGCCCGCTCCCCGAATAGGTTCTGCCGGATCAGCCGGAACTGATGAAGAAAAAGGGAAGGCCGAAGATTCAAATCTGATGCTGGCCGTTTCTCCTTTGGCAGTGCAGGCAGAGCAGCAGATGGAAAGAGGTCAGCTCGATCAGGCTTTTGCCACTGCGGAACGGGCTGTGCGAATTGATCCTGACAATGCAAAAATGTGGAATCTCATGGCCCGGATTCAGTTCAAAAAGGAAAATTATGCACAGGCCGAGCAGTTGGCAAGAAAATCAAATCTTCTTGCCGCAAATGACACTGCCCTGCAGGCTGTGAACTGGAAAATCATAGCCGCTGTTCTCAGCAAAAACGGGCAGGAGTATGAGGCACGCAGGGCTTTGCAAAAAGCAGAGGATTTGGAATTTGGCAGAAGAGGATACTGACTGCTGAAAAACAGGTGTCAGTTTTCATATCAAACTACTGCATGACCAAGTTGCTTTTTAGATAACTGATGTTACGCAGCCTTTCCAAAAATCAGGCAGTTATTCTCTTTGAGCGTCATTCTGGCGAAAGCCGGAATCCAGTAATTTCAAAATGTTCTGGATATCTGCGTTTGCCGGTATGACGATTCGGCGTAACATCAGTTAGATAATTAATGTGCCGGGTTACGGCCTTTGGTTTAACCCGGTCTTCAGATACAACTGTTTTGAATTTTGGATAATTACAGTATTTGCAGGGTGGGCACATGTTTTTCTGTGCCCGCCAGCCGGAACGGCGGGCACAGAAAAACATGTGCCCACCCTACTACTGCTGCAAAGAGGTTATGATGCAAGAAAATTCTTCCGGAACATCGGCAGGGATATACGGGATTTCGCGGGTTATCTCAAACGCATGCCCGGATATGTCACGGAAATTTTCCGGCGCACAGCAGAAGGAAAACACGGAATTGAAGTACGGGTTAAGGGTCTGGAAGAAATTGCGGGCAAAATGGAACGGGGACTTAATCGGGCGATTGTGGGGATTATCATTGCGGCTTCCACCATCGCGGGTTCGCTGGTTCTCAATTCTCCGGAAAAGGTTATGGAACTGCATATTCTGGGGCATACAATCCCGCTGACCATGCTTCTGGGCTTAACCGGATATTCCATTGCCACTTTCCTGGGACTGTGGCTGATTATATACATTTTCCGATCCGGAAAGATGTAGGAGATGTGTCAGTGAGACGGGTAAAAATCTCTGATCCGATAAAGTATTTCAAAGAGATTGAAAATGCTCTGCTGGATGTCAGTTCGGCTTATATTGAAAGATATAAGGAGGAAACACTTAGCGATATATGGGAATGTTCAAAATTCTGTCAATGTTGTGGAACACGTTCATATAATTAATAAAATATGAGGAATATTATGTATTTTTTCAAACATCGGATGCTCCGCTTTTTTCTGCTTCTGTTCATTGTATTCATATTTCCAACAGAGAGTTACGCAGATAAAATTATTTTAAAAAATGGCAGAGAAATCAATTCTGACAGGATATGGGAAGAAAACGGGATGATAAAAGCTGTTGTTTATGGGGAAACCGTTGCTTATCCCAAATCTTCAGTACTTCAGATTTTCATTGAAAAAAATGATACAGATTCTTTTCACTATGATCTGTGGTATGGGGGAATGCGAATTGAAGATGTAATGGATATTGCAGAAAGAAACAATATTCCTGTCCGCCGTCAAGGTCTGATTTCTGCCAATAAAAATTTTGATCCAAAATTAAGCAGAAAATATATGTATTCTGAGACGGCATTTGAGTATTCTGACAAACTGCTGGGAAAAAATGCCAATATTTTTTTGTTCTTTACACCCACTTCCAGAATTCTCTATAAAGTGGAAGTTCGCCTTTTTGGTAATGACATCACCAGAAAATCGGACTTCAGATATGAAGTTCAGGAAATGCTGACCAAGAAATACGGTTCGCCCGCAAATATCAAAAATCAAATTATGTATGAAGTGCTGACATGGAGTGTTACTGGCAAATTTTCTGTCGCCATGAGATGCGGAATCAATTCTGTTACAATTCAGTATTCTGATGTAAGACTTGATAATATAAAACAGCAGGAAGATGAAAAGATTACGTCTTCAAAAATGAAAGAATATCGCAGAAAAGACGAGTCAAAATTTTAATCTGTAACAATGAACAGTATTACAAGGCAATTCCAATTTTGAAAAGTCAAAAGACTTTTCTTGACAACTGACACCTGAAATGAGTTTATACAAAAAAGTCGGCATAGCTTCCCTGATTATGATGGCCTCGGTTCTTCTGAGCCGGGTGATTGGTCTAGTCCGGGAAATGGTAATTGCATACGCGGGCGGCGCAGGCCGGGATGTGGACGCGTATCAGGTGGCCTTTGTCATTCCGGAAATCCTCAATCACATCGTTGCCAGCGGTTTTCTGTCTGTAACTTTTATTCCCATTTTTTCCGGGTATCTGGCACGGGGAGAGGAGGAAAAAGGCTGGAAAGTTTTTTCCATTGTCCTGACCTGTTTCGGCAGTCTGCTGATCATGTTTGTTATTGCTGCCTCTTTTCTCGCTCCACTGCTTATCCGGGTGCTGGCTCCGGGATTTGACGATCCGGTGCTGATTGCCAAAGCAGTGCGCATGACCCGGATTATCCTGCCTGCCCAGTTTTTCTTTTTTGCGGGCGGACTGTTGATGGCCGTGCAGTTTGCCAAAGAGCAGTTTGCCATTCCCGCACTTGCACCGCTTTTGTACAATATAGGCATTATCTGCGGTGGAATGCTGCTCAATGCGCAAATCGGTATGGAAGGTTTTTCCTGGGGCGTACTTGCCGGAGCCTTAGCGGGAAATTTTGCAGTCCAGATATACGGCGCAAAAAAAGCAGGCATGAAATTTTCCTTCTGCTTTGATTTTTTCCATCCGGATCTGAAAAAATACATTCTGCTTTCCCTGCCCCTTATGCTGGGCCTGACCATGAGTTTTTCCACGGAAATTTTTTTAAAATATTTCGGCAGTTATCTGCCCGAAGGCAGTATCTCGTCCCTTAATTACGGAATGCGGATCATGTTCATTCTGGTGGGTTTTTTCGGTCAGGCCTCAGGCATGGCCTCTTTTCCCTTTATGGCCCGGATGGCTGCCGAAAACCGCATGGAAGAAATGAACGATCTGCTGGATACCACTCTGTGCTGGCTTTCTCTGGTCATGCCTTTTTCTGTTCTGCTCATGGTGCTGCGCCATGAAGCCGTGCTGATTCTTTTTCAGCGGGGCAGATTTGACGCAGCAGCCACGGCAATTACAGCGCATGTGCTGATTTTCCTGCTCACCGGAACCTTTGCCTATGCAGCCCAGACCGTTGTGGTGCGTGGATATTATGCCATGCAGGACACCCTGTTTCCTGCCATTTTCAGCACGGTTGCAGTCATTATGAGTCTTCCCTTTTACTGGTACGGAATGAAAATCATGGGAATATCCGGCCTGGCCCTGGCCATTTCTCTTTCAGCCATCTTTCAGGTCTGGCTGCTCTATTTTCTGTGGAACCGCCGCACCCGGAAATCCGGCAAAAATGTATATCTGTTTTATCTGAGGATTTTTGCACTGAGTCTTTTTTTGGGTCTTTTTCTGGAATTTTTCCGGCGCACGGCACTTTCTGGAATTGATTCCACATTTCACGGCAGTATGGCGATTTCGATCATTACCGGTCTGCTTTTTCTGATTCTGCTCCCTTCTGCCGGACATCTTCTGGGCATCAGGGAAATCGGGGAATTTATGGCGAAAATCCGGAACAGGCTTATGCGGATGGCAAAGAGGGGATAACAGATGCCGGAATATTTTTCAGATTTCATAATTATGCCAACGAAAATTTTCATGTATAAAACAAGGTTCCATCCCGTTCATAAGCACATGTATAAACTGGAAGTTTGTGCTACTTTTATTTCCGGTTTTATACCCAATGCCGTTTCCTTAGGTGATTTCCATTAATGATTATACCGTTTTTCGTAGGGCGGGCACGGCTTTTTGTGCCCGCCGTCCTGCTGAAACGGCGGGCACAAAAAGCCGTGCCCACACTACAATGATGGTACATTTTTTCATGGAAATCGCCTTAAGGCTCCCCTCCCTTGAGGGAGGAGAATTTTCTGCTTAAGGAAACGGCATTGACAGTAATCTGCCAGATTTTGAAAGGTCTGCGTAACATCAGTTCATAAAATATCATGGAGATAACGCAAAATGCGCAATCCTGTTCCCATGCAAATCAGAAACTTTGACTTTCAGCAGCTTCATTCTCCGGGTTTTAAGGAGGACAGTGTGCGGGAAGTGCTGATTCTGCCCATTCTTCATGCGCTGGGCTATGCAGATACGCAGATTGTCCGCAGCAAAACTTTGGAACACCCTTTTCTGAAAATCGGCTCCAAAAAACGGGCTGTCAATCTGGTTCCGGATTATCTTCTGAAAATAGAGGAAAGTTATGCGTGGGTATTGGATGCCAAAGCCCCGCAGGAAGCAGTCACAGATGTCGATCATCTTGAACAGATTTACAGTTACGCTATTCATCCGGAAGTGAGAACAAAATTTTTTGCCCTGTGCAACGGATGGGAATTTGTTCTTTTCCGGCAGGATCACAAGGAACCGGTTCTGTCTTTTGCTTTGCCTGAAATTGAATTCCACTGGGAAAAAATGCAGGACTGTCTTGCTCCGGACTGCTTTCAGAGCGGCAAGAGGTTTTCCTATGCAAAACAGGCTGATGATACCGATCACCAAACAGCAGAAAAAGAGAAATTTGATTATCTCAGCCGTCCTCTGCCTGATGAAATCCCAGTGAAAAAACAGACTGCCAAACGCCATTTTGGCGTACACGGCTATTTTACAAGACAGGTCTGGAATGTTGTGCAGACCTATATCCGCAATTTCAGCAAACCCGGTGATCTGGTTCTTGATCCCTTTGGCGGAAGCGGTGTCACCGCAGTTGAGGCTCTGATGACGGATCGCAGTGCGATTCATATTGATCTCAATCCCATGTCTGTGTTTTTAGTGGAATCCCTGATAGCACCTGTCAGCATTTCCAAGTTGACAGATGCTTTTGAACGTATCAAAACTGAATTTTCTCAGAATATTCCGCAGACACACGATCAGGTTCAGACTGCACTGAAAAAATATCCTTATCCAAAAGGCCTGCTTCTGCCCAAAGGCTCGGATGTGACTACAGTTGAAAAGCTGTTCAGTGATGCACAACTGGCGCAGCTTGCTTTTCTGAAATATCTGATTTTGAAAGAGAAAGATGAGAATATACGGAAATCACTGCTGCTGGCATTTTCGAGCTGCATAAACAAATTCAATTTGACATTTCATTATACCAGAAGTGAAGGAGGCGGTGACAGTGCAGTTTTTCGCTACTATCGCTATCGGATAGCCCACCATCCGGGGCAGCTTGAACTGCTCAGTATTTTTAAAACAAAATTCATGAGAATTTTAGGTGCAAAAAAAGAAATTTCTTCCAAAATTAATCAGAAAACAATCTGCAATGCACAAATACGGAAAGGATCGGCCACTGATCTGAATTTCATCAAATCCGAACGTATTGATTATATTTATACTGATCCGCCTTACGGCAAAAAAATCCCTTATCTGGATTTGTCCGTCATGTGGAATGGCTGGCTGGATTTGGATGTCACAGAGGAAGATTATCAGCAGGAGGCCATTGAAGGCGGGGAGCATAACAAAAGCAAAGAGGATTACAACAGTCTGATTGCCAAATCCA
This sequence comes from Desulfococcaceae bacterium, assembly GCA_050180235.1. Classification (GTDB taxonomy): domain Bacteria; phylum Desulfobacterota; class Desulfobacteria; order Desulfobacterales; family Desulfococcaceae; genus JAABRU01. Next base: position 13,406 of record JBFXEJ010000073.1, on the reverse strand, counting down.
TTGAAGAAATGTACCGTGTTCTGAAATTTGACAGGTGGATGTCCTTTGTCTTTGCACACAAGGACCCGGAATTCTGGCATTTAATCATTGAAACAGCAGAACACAGCGGTTTTGAGTATGCGGGCGCAGTGAAACAGGGCAACGGGCAGAGCAGTTTCAAAAAGCGGCAGAATCCCTTTACTGTGCTGTCCGGCCAGTTGATCATCAATTTCAGAAAAGTGCGCAAACCCCGTTATATTATGAAAGCGCGTCTGGGCATGGGCATCGGTGATATTGTCATGCAGACCGTTGAGGGCGTGATTGCCAAAAACACCGGAGCGACTTTGGAGCAGATCAATGATGAACTGATTATCAAGGGACTGGAACTGGGTTTTCTCGACCTGCTGAAAAAAGAATACAGCGATCTGACGCCTTTTCTGCTGGATACATTTGACTATAATCCGGATACAGAAAGGTTTGCGATTCGCAAAGATACCCGTTTCCGCACGCATATTGATCTGCATCTCCGGGTGCGCTATTATCTGATTTCCTATCTGCGCCGTATGGCTTTGGAGAACAAAAACCCGTTGTTTGATGACATTGTGCTGCATATCATGCCTTTGCTCAAAAACGGCATCACACCGGAAAATCAGACCATTCTGAATATTCTGGAGGAAATTGCGGAGCGTGCCGGTGAAAGCGGATGGAAACTCAAAGAAGCCGGACAGATAAAAATTTTTGAGTAATTTTAGCCCGTAAAAAGCAGAAAAGGCTTCAATGCTTTTTATAAACCGAACACAGACTGTAAGCCCCGCCATTCCGGGAGCAGTGATATGGCAAAAATACTGATCATTGATGATGATGAAATGATGAACATGGCACTGGCCCGCGCTGTGTCGGATTTGGGACATGAAACCCTATCCGCGCTTACTCTTGAGCAGGGTCTCAGAAAAGTGACTGCCGATCATATTGATGCGGTTTTTCTGGATGTCCGGCTGCCGGACGGCAGCGGCATTGATGCCATTGCCCGGATCAGGAAAAATCCATCCCGGCCCGAGGTTATCATTATCACCGGTTTCGGGGATCGCAACGGTGCGGAACTGGCCATCCGAAACGGTGCATGGGACTATATTCAGAAACCCTGCACAGCCGATGAAATGATCCTGCCCCTGCGCCGTGCTTTGGAATACCGGCAGGCCCGGCAGACTGTTTCTCCCCATATATTCCGGAGAAATGGGATTGTCGGAACCGGCTCAGGCATATCCGAAGCCATCAGACTGAGCGCACAGGCAGCAGCCGGAGATATGCCCGTGCTTCTGTACGGAGAAACCGGAACCGGCAAGGAACTGTTTGCCAGAGCCATACATGCCAGCAGTTCCCGTTGTGCCAAATCCTTTGTAACCGTGGACTGCGGTGCTCTTCCGGAATCTCTGGCCGAAAGTCTGCTGTTCGGCCATGAAAAAGGTTCTTTCACAGGTGCAGACAAAAAGACGGAAGGGCAGATTGCAAAGGCTGATGGCGGAACTCTTTTTCTGGATGAGATCGGAGAACTTCCCCTTTCTGTGCAGAAAACCTTTCTGCGGGTACTGCAGGAGCGCAGTTTTTTTCCGGTCGGATCCGAAAAAATGTGCATCAGCAATTTTCGGATTGTGGCCGCAAGTAACCGGAATCCGGATCAGATGGTGCATAATGGCATGTTCCGGTCTGATCTTCTTTTCCGTATCCGGGGTTTTTCCATCACCCTTCCACCACTGAGAGAACGGAAAGAGGATATCCGGGAACTGCTGATGCACTTTGTAAACCGTGTGTGCGAATCACTTTCAGCAGATACCAAAGGCTTTACTGCGGAATTCCTCCAGATGCTCTGTGAGTATGACTGGCCCGGAAATGTGCGTGAATTCCTTCACGCAGTGGAGGAGTCCCTGGCCAGAGCAGCGGATTATCCCATCCTGTACCCCCAGCATCTTCCGCCCCACATCCGGGTGCATATTGCACAGAAAATCCTGCCGGAAAGCCCGGCCGATTTGGACTCCTGCGCTGCCTTTGTGCCTGTTTTTTCAAAAAAAGGGAATTTTCCCAGTCTGAAAAAAGTCCGTGCTGACATGGAAAAGCATTATCTGCGGCAACTGATGCACCATGTGCAGGGAAAACGGAATGAAGCCTGCCGGATTTCCGGGCTATCCCGTTCCCGTCTGTTTGAACTGCTGAAGAAATACGGGACTGAATGAAATCCTGTGTCCGGTTTTCCGGACATTTCCTGCCGGAATTCCGGACATCAGCCCCTTTCCGGAAAATGCCCAAAAATTCTGTCCAAAATATATCTTATATATCAGAAAGTTGCATTCAGCATTTCCCCCGTATGCTTTGGCATGGATATTGCTTGTTATATTCTTTCATATCGTCTGGGGCTGTCATAGCAATTCGCCATTGGTTTGATCCGATATTGTCAGTTTTTCCGCAGTTCCGTGTGTGCAAAAAACCGCTCCGCCCAATTTTTGCACTCCTCCGGATCAGTCCGGGACAGTATCAGGTCAATGGCGAATTGGTATCAGAGTTGTCCGGTTCTCTCAATAAGTATTTTTGCTCAACACGCAACAAAAGAGCAGTCATGAAAAAACATATTCTGCTTGTGGAAGATGATGATGTGTATCTTTCAGCCATAACCGCGATTCTGACCCATGAAGGCTTCCGTATCTCAGAGGCATCGGACGGGGAAACCGCTTTGCGTATGCTGACAGTACCCCCCGGCAGAGAACCGCCTGATCTGCTTATCACAGATATCCGAATGCCCGGCATGGATGGAATTGCATTAATCAAAAGTGTGCGCGAACATGGAATACACTGCCCTGTCATTGCTGTTTCAGGGGATATTGACAGAAAAACAACGGAAAGACTCTATGAGAGCGGATGCGAGGATTACCTGGAAAAACCGTTTACAAGGGCTGAACTGCTTTCAAAAATCAGCAGGGTTCTGGGAAATCCGGCACAGAAATTAATCAGTTGAAAATGGAGTCCGGACATCCTGCTGAACAGCCGGAACGTTTCTGATTTGGTGCATCCGGATGATAGGGAAAAAGCGGGTTACAGATTCAATGAAAGAAGAACATAAAACAGAAAAACAAAAAATTTCAATATGTTAAGTCATTTGAGGTTGAAAGAATACAGGCATTCTTCAAGCGCTGAAATTGATTTGGTATAAACATAAACCGGCATATCAACAAAAGGGAGGAGAAAATGAAAAACACTGTAATGTACGGGGGATTGGCTTCCCCACTGCCCATGTTCTGGATGTCAATGGCATTTTTCTGGCCGCTGCGGTATGTGGAAACCGTTATGGAAACTTTATGGCACAGGGATGCCTCGGTACGGAATTCCCCGGACAGAGGTTATCACTGCCATGAAATTGGCGGAACCGAGTACTGGATGTGGTAACTTCATTCTTTTTCGGGGAAAAAAAGAAAGCTGAGGAATGGATGAATCCCATACCGCGGGGCGGCATCCTGCCGCCCCGGAACCGGCAGGATGCCGGTTCTGCTGTGTTAAAATTTTTTACAGTCAACTTAGTTAGTTCCGGAAAAAAATATACCAGCAAAGTATCAAAAGCTTCCAGCTTTTGCCCTGTGCATGTGAACTGAACCGGGATATTTATTTTCAGAAGTCACCTTAAATTTTTTTCACCGTTGTGCGTGTGCAAAAAACCGCTCCGCCTAATTTTTGCACTCATCCGGATTGCATTCCGCATTTTATAAAATCAGTGGAGAATTGGTATTACTGCCTGGGCTTTTTCCTGAAATTGAATTCATCAATCTGTTTGTTGAAGATTTCAACCTGTTTCCGGTATTCCTCCTGCTTTTTCTCAAAATCTGCCATCCTCTGGTTCAGCAGATTGATTTTTCCATTGATCTCAGCCTGTTCTTCCGGAGTATTTTCCTCATTTGCCTGCTGTTCTGTCAGAGTTTTTCTTTCGGCTGCAAGTTCCGCACGTTCTTTGTCCAAAGCCGCTTTTGCACTTCTCAGGTTTTCAACAGAAATGGCCGGAGACTCTGCACTTTCCCCAGTCTGTTCCGCTGTATTTTCCTCATCTGCTTTTTTTTCCGGAGCAGGAAAATCCTCAGATGCCTTGTAACCCGGAATCTTTTCCCGCTGATCTGCCGGAACATCCGCGAGATTGTCGGTAAAACGCACTGCGCCTTTTTCATCTGTGTATTTGTAGAATTCTGCACAGACAGGGGCAATAAGAAATACGGAAAACAACAGGATCAAAAATGTCAAACGCATAAATCACCTCTCAGAAAAACTGTTACTCAATTTCGGTGGTTCCGCTGCCGCTGCACCCACCCTGTGCAGTTCTAAATACATTATATAAAATCTGAAAAAAATTTCAACATTAATTACGAAAAACCCTGATGGTTTTGGAAAACCTCAGGGTTTATAATACCGATTCTCCATTGAAAAGACACTTATAAATAAGGCAGACAGAAGTTCCAGTGTATCCAAAAAACTGGATTTTTTGGAAAAATCCGGTTTTTGCGGCTCACAGGTTCAGGACTGGCAGAGTTAGACCAATTCGCTATTGAATTTATACAATAATGTGAGTTGTTTCCTCTGTGTTCTCTGTGGTTTTTTTCTCTCTGTGTCCTCTGTGGGAAACCGAATCATAAGTATATTTTCAATGGAGAATTGGTATTAGACCCCGGTCTGCCATCCGTATGGTTCCCGCATTGCGGTTTCTGTGAAAACACAGCAGGGATATTCATTTTCAGAAATCACCTAAAAAAATGCCCCTTCCTTCCCGGCAGGAAAGAAGGGGCAGTCTGAAAATTTCACATCAGTTGGTCAGTTGCCGCCACCACAGTTCAAAAAAGTTCTTGCTGATGAGCGGATCAGCGGCCACAACGCCTGCACCTGTTGAGGTACTTCCCTCTTTTTCCTCAGTGCTGCCCACAGAGATCAGGAGTTTGGCGCCCTCTTCCGTAAGCACTAGTACGGGTTTTGAGGGAATACCGCCGCCCAGAGTTGTGCTCCGTCCCGAATCACCTGTAAAAGCAAGTTCTGATACTGTATTGCCGTTTTTGTATCCCACACCCCACAGCTTGCCTATACCGCCGATGGCACAGGGATCATCCGTGATCGGGGTGAAGGTGGTTACATAATATACACCGTAGAAAACTGTCCCGTTGGAAAGCGGTTTTTCACCAGTTGACAGATTGATATACCATCCGTCAGAAGTCCCGTAATCTATGGTGGCATTGGTGCTGGAAGTCACATTTGTCAGATCGCTTTCAGTTACCGGGGTACTGCTGTTATCATGATCATCCTTCACCGCATAAATTTTGTCCGATGTTTTGGAATCACAGGGATTTTCCCTGTCTCCTGTGGTCATGAACACCAGATCAAAATTTTTCTCCAGGGTGACAGTGGGCGGATAGAAAAATTTTCTGTCAACCGGATCTGAAGCGTTTGCAGCATTCACATGAGCCGTGTCTTCCGGTGCAGTGAAAAGTACATGCGCAGTCCAACTGTTTATATTCTCATCCGCATACTTTATTCCCTGTGCAGAATCAACTTTGGCAAACCGCCACATCTGTCCGCCAATATCTCCGATATAGACCTTGTCCGTAAACCCGTCATTTTCAATATCCACCGGAAAGGCCGCACTGGGAAAACTGAAGGTCATTTTGCTGTTATCGCTGCTTGTGAAAGCTTTTACCAATGCACCGGTTTTGAGATTGACAACAAAAAGCGCCCTGCCTTTGGTATTGGGATCAGCCGCAGAATAACCGCCGCCAATAAACACAACATCAGTTCCGGATGTATCACTGTCACTGGTTTTAACTTTTCCGAATGAAGGTTCTGACCAGCTTTCGCCCAGTTCGGAAAAACCTGTGGTGTTCTGATCAATCCACCACAGAAGAGTGGGAGAATCCGGGCTGGTGACATCCAGGGCAAAGAAGCGGTTTCCTCCTTTTCTTTCTCCGCAGACCAGAATGGCCTGTTCACCGGAATCCACATAACCGTTGTATTTGATATTTTCAGAAATCCAGACCCTGGGGCTTCCATCCACATAGAACTGGTGTCCCTTATCATCAAGCATCAGTCCCAGCCGCGATAGCTGATCATTGGGGATAAAAGCCCAGGCTTCCTTGCCGTCTGCATCATTGACAGCGTGTAGCATTCCGTCATTGGAAGCATACAATACCCGGATTTTCTCCACAGCGAAATCTGCATCTGTGTAACGGACAACAGCAGGTTCACTGTGCAGGATGTCACCGGTAATGACTGTCCGGTTGTTTCCGCTGCTGTTCTGCACATCAGCGCCCCTCACATAATTGATAATCTGCTCAGCCGAATAAGTGATACTTCCCACAGTCTTTGTTCCCACAGCAGTTTTCACATCGTCACTGGAACTGCTGAATGCAGTCAGTGTTTTGCCGGTTCCGATATGGGTGTAAATTGTCCGATCATCGCTTGTACCGGACGTCTGCAGTCCGTTGTCCATGAAATTGGGCTTGCCTGAATTTGCCCAGTCAATCACCTGCCAGTAAGGTGTTGCCGAATCTTTCAAAGCTCCGTTGGATTCGGTGGCAGCATTTCCGCTGGCATCCTGAATCTGCAGATCGTTTGAAAGTCCGAATTTGGTCAGGTTGCCTTCCCAGAAATTGGCAGCTTTGGGTTTGAAGAATGCCATGTAAATGGTATTGCCGCTGGTGGTACGTGTCACAGGCACAACAGGAGCTGTGAAAGTATTTGTCCTCGAAAGTATTTTGGATATGATTTCAAGCAGTTTTGCTGCCAGTTCCTGCGGATAGTTGGCACTGGCATGATAGTTGCCGTATTCAGGGTTGGAACTGTCATAGAGATTCTTGAAACCGTTTCCGTTGTTGGACGTATTGATCAGAAACGCGTTGCTTGCCTCATTTCCCATAAAACCGACTGTATAAGTCATAACATTCTGGGTTCCGCTCAGGTAGGGAACCATATCATGACTGTACATATAGGACGCTATATCATCCAGATAGGTGGAACCATTGTAGTTCATAGGGATTTCCAGACTAACTCCGTCTTTCTGAATGGTTCCCCAGTTGGTATAATCCACACTGTCTTTGCCGTCACCGTCATAGTCATCAAGAGAATTCGGCTCAGAGGATGATCCGATGGACAAATCTTCGGAAGAAATCCCCGGTGTAATGACAATGGCAAAATTGTCCGCGCAGTCCGGTGTATTGGCAAGTCCGGAAGAATTGGATTCAAAATATCCGCCCACACTTGCCAGACCTTCGGCCAGAGGGGAATAGTCTACCGTTCCCATATTGTTCACATTGTTGACAAAAGCAGAGTCCAGCATATCTTCAAAACTGGTTCCGATGGATGTGTCCCAATAATCATCTTTAAAGGGCTGGACATTGGATGCGCCGTCCGCATTGCTTGTGAAATTGTTGATAGCCAGACGGGCTTTGTTTTCCGTAACCTTTGCTGCCATAAATACAGCATATTTGGCCCAGTAAAAGCGGCTTTTGTCCGGCAGAACCCCGTCCGTGGCAGGATTGTATTCCCAGCTGAAGAATATCCAGTTAAGATAATTGGCGGAATACACAAAAAAACCGGCTCCGTCAATAATTCCCCGGCTGTCTTTGGTTGTACTGGCCTGGGTTGGCAGTTTCACAGTTTTGCCGTTAAAGGTAAAATAACCTTCCCCTTTGGTCCCGCTTTCCTTCCATCCGTTGTTGTAAGAGTCAAATTCCAGATTGTCCAGCACTTTCACAAGATACATATAACCGCCCTGTGAATCAATGCCATAGCCCAGTGCATTGAAAAATCCGTCAACACCGTCTGTAAGGCTGGCAACAACACCGACACCATCGGGCGCAGTGGACAGACCGCCGGAAGTTCCGGCACTTCCCAAAGTGTCTGAACTGCTGTCTTCCGTATAACTGCCGTCAGAGGAATCACCGCCTCCGCCGGAACCACCAAAGGCATTGACCCCGCCAGTGGCAATGGAACTGATCACTGCCGTTGCCCCCCTCCCATTACTGACCGTTTCTCCATCTGTAAAAGTTGTTCCGGATGTAACTGTGACTGTTATTGTACCGGAAGATGCATTGTTTGCAATTGTTTCTGCCGTAATGGTACCTGATGTATGTGAGTTAGCCCCTGTCAATGTCTGATCAGCGTTAAACTTATCACTATTTGCATTTGGTTCACTGACAGAGCTGACTGTCAATACATATGTTACCGATCCACTGCTGTATGTGAAGCTGACAGTGTCAGACTGCGCATCCGGGTTGCTGACAGTGACATTTACGGTTCCGCTTCCGGCCGGTACCACACATACAATGGATGTGCTGGAACTGGAACTGATTGTGGCACTGGCACTGCCGAATTTTACCGTTACACCATCCGCGAAATCGGTTCCGGTGATTGTCACCGTTGCACCTGCTGCCGCGGTAGTCGGACTTACGGATGTCACATTCGGAGGATTTGTGGGCATAACATAGGTGAATCCGCCTGTTTTCTGTCCGCTGGTGCTGTCTGAATTGGTAACAGTCACATCCACTGCCCCTGCTGCCCCGGCAGGACTTGTGCAGGTAATCTGGGTATCAGAATTCACACTGACACCTGTGGCACTGGCCGTGCCGAATTTCACTGCTGCCCCATAAGCAAAATTGCTTCCGGTGATTGTCACCGAAGTTCCTCCGGCTGTGGTGCCGGATGCCGGATCAACAGTGGTAATTGTCACAGGCAGAGTTCCGTAAACAAAGGCATCGGCCCTGCTTGCGGATTTGGTTCCCACTGTAACAGAAATCTCCACAGTTCCTGTTCCTGCCGGTGATTTGCAGGTAATTTCCGTATCAGAAACCACAGTTACATTTGTTGCGCTGACAGTTCCGAATTTGACAACTGCCCCGTCCGCAAAATTTCTGCCTGTGATGGTGACAAGGGTATTTCCCGCTTCCGGACCGTTTCCCGGAGCAACTGATGAGAGAATCACTCCTGTCAGATAATCTTTGGTATTGTCAAACTTTTTGTGCCATGTTGTATGCCGCATTTCAATACCGTTTTCCAGCAGGAGAACGATATTGGGTTTCACGTCTTCTGATTCCTCATTTCCGAAAACACAGGTGTCATCTGCCAGCGCAAAACCCTGCATAAAGGTTGTGACGCAGAAAAACGCCAGAACCATCATCGACAGCCATTTCTTTCTTTTCATACTTTTCATAATTGCCTCCTTTGGACTTAAAGTCCGATCCTGTAAAAACCCTGTTCTATCTTTGTCTTTGATTCCAGATTGTTCAAATCTGTCATCTTGAAATATCCCTCGCATTCCATCTGATAAACATTCGCGGAATAGGAACCGACAGAAAAACCCATTCCTCTGGGCGGAGCCTTTTTGCTTGCTTCCGCAGAAAGATATATAACTTTTCCCCTGAAGGCCTGATTGCAGGGAGGATTTCCATCCAGACAGAAATACTCCTCGGAACCTATGGTTTTCGTATTGCCCGTATTCGTGCCTTCCGAATCATCAGGAAAATTCATTATTTTGCTTGTATTGTTGAAATTATACAGTTCCGCATGACCGACCACATAACCCCTGGCCGCTTCTGTGGTAAAAAAAGCCAGTTTGCTCAGGCGGTCATTGCCTGAAATTTTCAGTTCCGACACGGTATTGCTTATGGCCATAATACCCAGCAGTGTCAGGGAAATCAGCGCGATGATCGCGATGAACAATGTGGAACCCTTTTGGTTTTTCACCGGTTTTGCAAATATTTTCATTTTTGCCTCCTTATTTGTCAATCATGGGAATGACATGACGCATGGAAAATGTTTTGTTTCTGACGCCGTTTTCATACTTTGACTGCCATGCAACTGTCATCACAACCAGTTTCACATCCACACCAAGCCCCGCGACATTTTCCGTATCTTCTGTATTTTCTGTAACATTTACCGTTACAGTGTATTTTCCGTCATTATATATCTGCTGATCCGCTCCTGTGCCGATGGCGGAATAATCCCCTGCCAGCAGCATCTCCAACTGATCCATTGCCAGCGTACCGGCTTCTGTCATTTCTCTGGCTTTTGCATCTCCGTCAATGGATGATATTTGCATAATGCCGATGGCAAGAAGCCCGACAGTGAGAACAACAGCGGCAATCATGACCTCCAGCAGTGTGAACCCGGCCTCATTCTTATGTTTTGTGTGCAGCATGGCATTTCTCCTTAACAATGTTTTGAACAGATTCAGTTTTCAATTCCCCTCCTGAGAGGGGATAAAGTGGTGTGTTTTCAGCAGGGATTTTTACACACCCCCTGCCCCCTCTCAGGAGGGGATTTTTAAAGAACTTAACAGCCCTGCCTCTCAAGAGGGGATTGTTTTAAGATTATTCAAGTGAAACACCGAGGTTTCTGCATTTGATGGTTGTTATCAGCAGACGGCGGCGGAAGGTGTCATTAAATGGGCCGACAATCCCACCGGCCACATCAGTGCCGTTCATATCATAGGTCTGCGTATCCGGAATCTCCCTTATATCTCTTTTGGTTCTGCCCAGAATGGCAATCCGGATGGATCTGACCTGAGACATTTGATCATCACTCAGAAAACCGCCTGTCCCCGTACCTGTAATCACTCCTCCGCCTGCATTGAAATATGTAAATCGAATACCCTGAATAAATTCAGAAAAGGGCTGCAGTCCGCTGCAAGTTAGATCAGTAGGACAGGTCTCACGTCTCAAAATCAGTTTTTCAAAATCTGCTGAGGAATTGTCAATCATGCCGTTTCCGTCTGTATCATCCGCATCGTCAAAGGCATAGGTGACATCTTCATTCGGGCCGTCTGTTTTTTCATCCGGAACTGTGTCATCAGTCAGATCCTCCGGAGTTCCTTTATCATTATAAGGGGTTCCGTCCGTAAGGCAAATATCCATATCAAAGCGGATTCTTCCCGGCCCTGCCTCTATAAGCCCTGCCTCAGCTTCCCGTGCCAGACTTTTGTCATGCCCGGCCAGCCGGATTTCATTTGACATAATGTGCATGGCCGCCCGGATATTCTGCTGCATTTCAGTAATCTGCTTCTGGGTCATCTGGGACTTTTCCTGTGAAGCAAAGGTAAGGTAAATGGCGATCATCACAACGGTTGAGATTAACAAAGCAATTATAAGCTCAATCAAAGTGAATCCCTGTTTGCCAATGATTTTTTCTTTCATATGAAACCTCTCTTTATCTCCAGTCACTGCCACCCCATTTTTTCATGGTGACAGACCCGGCAATTGAATTCAGCCCTATCCCGTAAGCAGTATTCTGTTCATTGGACAGGTAAACATAACCGAGCGCTGCCCCCATTCCCCTGCCGTTGAATGTTGCCCTGCTTCCGGAAAAAGTGACATTGTATGTACTGAATGTGCCTCCGGGCGGTATGGCCTTTGTTGCTGAGCCATGTCCGTATCCCACACCGCTGCCGTATGTGGACAAATCAAAAGTTTCCACAGTTATATCATCCGCATCACCGAATGTGCTGTTCACCCAGTCAATGATGCTGTATCTGCCATTTGCTGTATCAAAACTGACAGACCAGTTTCTGTTTTCTTTGATGGCCCCCATCTTTGCCTTTTGCATGGCATTGTAAATATCGCCCGCCGCACTTTTCAGACGGGTGTTGTCCCTCCATATTATAAAGTTCGGTATGGAGATCGTCATAATAATAGTAATAATGGCGATGACAACCAAAATTTCCACCAGTGTGAATCCCGGATTTTTTTTCATAATTTTATCCTCCTTCGTTGCCAGATTCTATATTCAAGATTCGTGCCATATTTCTGTTTACGATCAAAATATTTTAATTTTTCAATGTAACTTTCCGGATTTTATGTCCATATAAAAATATAGTAGGGTGGGCACACAGTGCCCACCATTCCGTTTTGCTTTAGGGATTTGTTGGACAACGCTCCGCTTTTGCCCACCCTACTTGCTTTCCGGAAACCCTAAGGGTTTTGAAAACCCTTAGGGTTTATAACAGCCAAGTAGGGTGGGCACACAGTGCCCACCATTCCGTTTTGCTTTACGGATTTGGTGGGCAACGCTCCGCTTTTGCCCACCCTACATGCTAAGACTTTGCTGAAAAATATCACATAATTCATTTTTTTTGAAGATATTTTTATTTATATTTATTGATTTATACAAAAAAATGATATAAACATAATTCATTTCCTTTCTGATAATTTTGTTTACCAATCTGGTATGTTTTTTGCATAACCATATCTATTAACCAACAATAATCTGGAGGTGATATATGAAAAAGCAGATTTTCCGTTTTATATTGTGTGCATGTTTTATTCTGGCTGTCGTACCGTCAGTTGTATGGGCCATAGAGAACGGCAACTTCGAAGCAGGTGAGACTGGCTGGACAAAATATATGAACTGCCCATCAACAAGTCCGCCCGGTGTCAGTATTCAGTTAAATAATACTAATGGGTTATTCCCTCCTTTGGGTGACAGTGAAAAACTGGCGGTTTATTTTGTACAGGTTGGTGGTTCCTGTAAAGAAATGGATGCCTATCTGTTGCAGAGAATAACAGTTCCGAATAATGCCACTTTGAAATTTTGGTACAGGATTGAGCAGCCTATTGATACACAGGGACTGGCGACAGCAACATTCAGGGTTAAACTGAAGGATTTGAATGGAGCATGGGTAGATGAAAAATTCGTTGAAATTTTTCAGGAATCTGTATCCAATCCTTGTTACGAATTGGAGGATCGGATAATAAAGGAATGGACGATGATAGAGAAGATTCTGCCTTCTTCTTATGCAGGTAATACTTATGATATTCTGTTCCAGTTTGGCACAACAGAACAAAATAATAATTACCAGATATTTTTTATGCTGGATAATATATCCTTTCAGACAGGCCCCTCTGACCCCGTTCCCGGCGATATTTATAATAATGATGGCGTGAATCTGACCGATGCCATCATTTCCCTACAGATTACTGCCGGAATCGCCCCGTCCGGAGCCATCAATCTGAACAATGATGTGGACGGAAACGGAACCATCGGTCTGGAAAATCCCATCTATATCCTGCAGGACGTAGCTGATCTGCGCCCCTGACTTATGCTGAAAACCCGAAGGCATCCCCTCATTTTCCCAAAGGAATGAGGGGATTATATTCTTCCAATTCCAACTATTAATTTTTTTTATACCTTTCACAATTTTTTTTATACCCCATACAGCATCTTCAGACGGAATTCAGCAATCCAAAACGGCTTTCGCAGGTGTGATACCAAATCGCCATTGAAAATATACTTATGAAACACCCCCCTGCCCTCTCAGGAGGGGATTTTGGCAGTGGGTCAAATCCGTTGATGACGGTCTCCCCTCCCCTGAGGGAGGGGCAGGGGGAGGGGGAGGGTGAAAACATCAATTTGTTACAGGATATTAT
>JBFXEJ010000072.1:0-31632 GCA_050180235.1 Desulfococcaceae bacterium | reverse complement strand
GTTTTGCCAGAATCCGCACATTGGGATTCGGGTTCAGCTTCCGGATTTCCACCAGCGGCGTATTGCCGATGGCATCTAAAATGGAATAGTTCATATGGTTTTCCGCTGTTTGAGTGTTCAGGTTTCGGTGTTCAGGTGTCAGGTTTCAGTGCTGACTGCATACTGAAATCTGACACTTTAACACTTTGATATTTCATGAATTTTAACTTATACCATTACTCAGAAGATTTGATGGTACAGCCGCGAATTGCACGAATTACAGTTTGTGCAGTCAGTGCATATTTGTGTCATTCGCGGCTTATTTAAATTATATAAGTTTATTTCGGAGTCCGGAAGTTCCGGAAACAGGATAACCGAAATATTTTAAGTATTGGTATAACTATAAGGTGATTTATGAAAATAAATATACCGGTTCAGTTCACAGGCACATGTCAAAAGCTGGAAGCTTTTGATACTTTGGCGGTATATTCTTTTCTGGAAATCACTTAAAATAAAGGAAATATTTCAGCACAGAATTCCTGTCATAATTTTTTTCCCCTTTGCCACAAAGACACGAAGGCACAAAGTTTCACAAAGATCATGGCACAATTTCAGAAATAAAGCAGAACAAAACGGAAGTTTGTTCTACGTTAGGATGTCAATGATTTTTTCCCTGACCTGCTCCGGGGAAAGGGAAGCATCAATAATTCGGAAGCGTTCCGGTTCTTTTTGTGCCATATCCAGATACCCGGCCCGCACTTTTTCATGAAAGGCCAGTTTTTCCGCCTCAAAACGGCTCTCTGCGGCAGTCCGTTCTCCGTTGCTGATCTGTTTCCAGGCCCGGTGCAGACCGGTTTCCGCAGGTAAATCCAGCAAAAGGGTCAGATCAGGCTGGAGATTGTCAAACAGCAGGCTGTGCAGATTTTTCAGCATATTTCTGTCCAATCCCCTGGCATATCCCTGATAGGCAAGGGTCGCATCAAAATAGCGGTCGCAGAGCACGGTTTTTCCCTGGGCCAGAGCAGGCCGGATCACATCCGCGATATGCTGTGCCCGATCCGCCATATACAGCAGGAGTTCTGCCATATGATCCAGTTGCCGGTTGTCCGGGTCAAGGAGGATTCCCCGTATTTTCAAGCCTATGACCGTGCTGCCGGGTTCACGGGTGCAGAGGCAGTTTATGCCCCTGTTTTTCAGCCAGTCGGCAGCGGCCCGGATCTGGGTGGTTTTTCCGGAGCCCTCTATGCCTTCAAAAGTAATAAACATAAATTTTGTTCCTGATGGTGAATAGTTCCGGAACATAAAAAGCATTCGGACTGAACACAATCTCCCGGACAGATTCTGTTTACACCATAAAGAATCAGAGTGCAATATGCAGGATTGTTTTTAAGTAAGGTTCCATAAATTTTCGTGTATAAACTTTTCAGAAAAACCGGATTTTTCGGAAAAATCCGGTTTTTTGAATACACGAAAAATTTCGTTTGCCTACTTATGCGGCAAAATTCATGGAAAAAAACCAACCGCACGGAAGAAAGAATCAGGAACCTGCAAAAACAGCGTCCGAATCAGCGGGCAGGCAGCACGGAGATTTCCCGCTGTCCCTGCCTCTGTAATACCAATTCGCTATTAAATTTATACAATAAGATGAGTTGTTTCCTCTCTGTGTTCTCTGCGGTTTTTTTATCTCTGTGTTCTCTGTGGGAAACCGAATCATAAGTATACTTTCAATGGAGAATCGGTATAATACACTGGGGCAGAATATTTCCCGTTTTTTCCCAAAACATGTACAATCAGAATATTGTTATGGTGATTTCCAGAAAAGAATATCCCGGCAAAGCAGCAAAAACTTCCGGCTTTTGCCTTTTCTGCAATCATCTTTCTGCTTTCCGTTAATGATATATTGACAAAAAAACAGGAGCAGTATATCACATTTTTATCAGTCTGAAAAGTCCATCTGCCAATTTTTTAATGCCAAAGAACTGCTTAATGAAATTAGAACTTGACTGCCCTGCTTTTCGTAAAGGGGAAAAAGGTTTAAGTCAATGGCATTGATGCTGAGCATATGAACGGGAATCGAAAAACTTTTGATGGAATATTTATAAATAAGCAATGAAAACCACACAAACAAATTCTGCTGATCCGGCAAAAATGCTCAATGAGGGACTTGCTTTTCATAAAGAAGGCCGTCTGGACAAAGCTGGGGAAATTTATCGGAAAATACTGGAAATTCAGCCCAATTTCCCTGATGCGCTTCATCTTTCCGGTGTCATCGCACATCAGACCGGCAATGACACAAAAGCCGTTGAACTGATTGAGAAAGCCATTGGCATTCATCCGAAAAAATCTGCTTATTACAGCAATATGGGACTTGCTCTGCACAATCTGGGACGTTTTGATCAGGCCATTTCCCAATACCGCCGTGCATTGGATCTGAAACCTGATTTTGCCGAAGCCTGTTATAATATGGGCAATGTTTTCAAGGATACAGGACATCCGGAAAAAGCCATTTCCTGCTATGAAAAAGCACTTCATATCCGGCCGGAGTACGGCGAACCGCGCGGCACACTGATCCATCTCTTGCAGCAGACCTGTGAATGGAACAAACTGGAAAGTATGCTTCCGGTATTTGATCAGATGAATCTTGCTGCATTGCAGACCGGTCAGATGCCTGTGGAAACGCCTTTTGAATGCCTTTGCAGAAATACTGATCCGGCACGCAATTTTGCTGTTGCCAAAGCATGGAGTCAGGGCATTACCCGGCAGGCTGCGCAGATGAATCTTTGTTTTTCCTTTGAAAACCGCAGAAAAAAACCCGGTTCTCCGCTCATTATTGCCTATCTTTCCAATGATTTTCAGAATCATGCCACAGCGCATCTTATGCGCAGTCTTTTCCAATGCCATAACCGGGATCAGTTCCAAATTTACTGCTATTCCTACGGCCCTGATGATGGCAGTGATTACCGGAAGAAAATCATTGCGGACACGGATCGTTTTACAGATATTCTGCATATGGGACACGCAGAATCAGCACAGCAGATTTTTGCGGATCAGGTTGATATTCTTGTTGATCTCAAAGGACATACCCGCAGCAACCGTCTGGGCATCTGTGCATTGCGTCCCGCGCCGGTTCAGGTCACATGGCTGGGATTTCCCGGAACTTCGGGCGCGGATTTTCTGGATTATGTGATTACTGATGCCATTGTAAGCCCGGAAAATCATGCGGCGTATTACAGTGAATCTTTTCTGTATATGCCACACTGCTATCAGGTCAATGACAGTACCCAGCCCATTTCCCAAAGAAAATGGCAGAGAAGCGATTTTGCTTTGCCGGAAAACGCGTTTGTTTTCTGCTCCTTTAACCAGAATCTGAAAATTGAACCGGTGATGTTTGATGTATGGATGAAGATTTTGCATCAGGTTCCGGCCAGTGTGCTGTGGCTGATTTGGGAAAACGCGGCAGCAGAGAAAAATCTGAAAAATGAGGCGGAAAAAAGGGGAATATCGCGGGATCGTCTGATTTTTTCCAAACGCATGGAAAAAGCCGAACATCTGGCCCGGCATCAGCTCGCGGATATTGCGCTGGATACCCGCATTGTCAACGGCCATACCACGACCAGCGATGCGCTCTGGGCCGGAGTTCCGCTCATTGCTTTGCAGGGCAGTCATTTTGCATCCCGCGTTTCTGCCAGCATTTTGAATGCAATCGGTTTTTCCCAGTTGATTGCCGATGATCTGAACGCCTATGAATCCCTTGCTGTGCAAATTGCTCTTGACCCAAACAGATTAAAAGGGATAAAAGAGGAACTTTGGCAAAATCGGACGGCAATGCCGCTTTTTGACACAAAAGGTTTTGCAGGAGATTTGGAAGCCGGATTTTGGGAAATATGGAACCGGTATCTGAGTGGCAAAAGTCCAGACCGCATCAGGATAAAAACAAGGGAGAATAAGGTGAATCAGATGATTTCCCCGGAAAAACAGGGGCAGCCGAACGCGGCAGAGGAAATTCGCAGTGCGCTTCGTCTTCATGAGGCGGGTGACACAGAGGCAGCAGATAAAATTTACCAGAGCATTCTTGCACGCATTCCGGGACATCCGGACGCGCTGCATCTGTCCGGTGTTGCTGCACATCAGCGGGGCGAGCATGAAAAAGCTGTGGAAATGATACGCAAAGCAATAGCCATTTTTCCCAATAATCCTGTGTTTTTCAGCAATCTGGGCGCGGTGCTGCAGGCTGTGGATCGTCAGGAAGAGGCTGCACAATGTTACCGAAAGGCCATTGAAATCAAACCCGGCAATCCCGAAGCCTGGTACAATCTGGGAAATGTGCTGAAAAATCAGGAAAAAATTGGTGAATCGGTTTCTGCCTATGAAGAGGCCATCCGGCTCCGTCCTGAGTATGCAGAGGCATGGCACAATATGGGCAATGCCATTCAGCATGAAAAACCGCAGCAGGCTTTGGAATATTATTGCAAAGCACTTGATTTGAAACCGGATTATCCGCAGGCATACAACAATCTGGGCAATCTGCATCAGGCGCAGAAACGGCTGGGCGAGGCCATTGCCTGCTATGAAAAAGCATTGGAATTAAAACCGGATTATGCGGAAGTGCAGAACAATCTTGCCAATGTGTACAAAGATCAGGGCAGGATGGAACTCGCGATTGCCTCTTACCGCAAGGCATTGGAATTAAAACCGGAACTGGTGGAAACCCTGAACAATCTGGGCATCAGTCTCAATGAACTGGATCGCAAAGAAGAGGCTCTGACCTGCTACCGCCAGGCTGCAAAACTCCGTCCCGATTATGCGGAAACCTTCAATAATATGGGCAATCTGTTTCAGTCCATAAAAAAGACTGAAGAGGCAATTGCCTATTACCGCAAGGCTGTGGGCATTGATCCCAAACATTCCCGCGCATATTCCAGTCTGGTTTTTCAACTGATGCACGCGTGTGCATGGCAGGAAATTGCAGATATGACGCCCGGACTGGACAAACTGACACAAAAGGCATTGGAAGAGGAACGGGAAACCGAGGAAATGCCGTTTATGAGCATGATGCGGGTTCCGGATCCTGCGCACAATTATGCAGTGGCAAAATCCTGGAGCCGGGCTTTGTCCAAACGCATGGAAGGATTGGGTTTGCGTTTTTCCTTTGATCCCCGCCAGAGAGCAGGAAAAAAGAAAATCCGGGTGGCTTATCTTTCCAATGATTTTCACAATCATGCCACTGCGCATCTCATGCGCACTTTTTTCGGTTTGCATGACAGAAAAAAATTTGAAATTTTTGCCTATTCATACGGAAAGGATGACGGCAGCCATTACCGGAAGCAGATTGAAAAAGACTGTGACCGTTTTGTTGACATTTATGACAGAAATCATATGGAGTCTGCCCAAAGCATTCATGCGGATCAGATTGATATTCTTGTGGATCTGAAAGGGTATACCAAAGGAAACCGGCTGGAAATCTGTGCATTCCGGCCTGCGCCTGTGCAGGTTACGTATCTGGGCTATCCGGGAACTACAGGTGCAGAGTTTCTGGATTATGTCATCACAGATCGCATTGTCACGCCCGAAGAGCATGAAAAATTTTTCACTGAAAAATTTGTTTATATGCCAAACAGTTATCAGGTCAATGATCATGTTCAGCCCATTGCAGAAAAGCAGTTCACCAGAGCAGATGCCGGTCTTCCGGAAAATGCTTTTGTTTTCTGCTCCTTTAATCAGGTTTATAAGATTGATTCTATAATGTTTTCTGCGTGGATGCGCATTCTGCGTCAGGTTCCAAATTCTGTGATGTGGATTTTCCGGGGCGGGCCTGCTGCGGAAAAAAATCTCAAAGATGCGGCTGCTGCTGTAGGCATAGCTCCGGAACGGATTGTTTTTGCCCAGAGTATGCCAAAAGAAGAGCATCTGTCCCGGCACAAACTTGCGGATTTGGCATTGGATACCCGCATTGTCAACGGCCATACCACCACCAGCGATGCGCTCTGGGCAGGATTGCCGGTACTCACTTTGCAGGGAAGCCATTTTGCATCACGGGTTTCAGCCAGTCTGCTCAATGCAGTGGGACTGCCGGAACTCATTACCAATACCCTGCCGGAGTACGAATCTCTTGCCGTGCATTTGGCAAATCATCCGCATGAACTTGAAAAAATTAAGAAAAAACTTTGGGAAAACCGCAAAACCCAGCCGCTTTTTGACACAGCCCGGTTTGTGAAACATCTGGAAAAGGGCTATGAAATCATGTGGGAAAAATTCCTCAAAGGGGAAAAACCTGCACGCATTGCCATTGAAGAAACAAGTCTGAAATCATCCGAAGAAAAAGCGGTGCAGAAAAAGATTCCTGCTTCCCTTTCTGCAAACAAACCATTTGATATGCAAAAGGAACTTGCTGAAGCTGTTCATCTGCATCAGAGCGGGCAGATACAGGCAGCAGAAAAAATCTATCAGCAGATTCTTGCGCGTTTTCCGCAGCAGCCGGACGCGCTGCATCTGTCCGGACTTGCAGCCCATGCTTCGGGTGACAATGAAAAAGCGGAAAAACTCATAAAAAACGCTATTCTGCATTCTCATGCCAATCCTGTGTATTACAGCAATCTGGGAGCGGTTCTCAAAGGAATGGGCAGAAGTGACGAGGCAATTGATTCATACCGCAAAGCAGTTGAAATCAATCCCAAACATTGCGAAGCCTGGTACAATATGGGACTGGCTCTTGTGCGGAAAAAAGATGTGCCTGCTGCAATTTCCTGTTTTGAAAAAGCTTTGGAAATCCGTCCCGAATATGAAGAGGCGTACAGCAGTCTGTTTTTCCAGTCACAGCATGTCTGTGACTGGGACAGGATCGCGCGACTGGCTCCCGGCATGGATGCCCTGACCCGCAATGCACTCGCGCAGAGCAGAAAACCTGCGGAAACGCCTTTTATGAACATGCTCCGTCATGCTGACCCTGCTTATAATTGTGCAGTCGCGGCCGCGTGGGCAAAGCAGATACAGACCCATATGCAGCAGACGGTTCCTGTGCGTTTTTCCTTTGATCAGTACCGCAAAAATCCGGCAAAAAAAATCCGCATTGGCTATCTGTCCAATGGATTTCACAATCATCCCACTGCGCATCTCATGCTTGGACTTTTCCGTGTGCACAAACGGGAACAGTTTGAAATTTATTGCTATGCTTACGGAAAGGAAGACGGGACAGGATACAGGGAAAAAATTTTGCAGAACTGTGACAAATTTCTGGAACTCACTGCCATGAGCCACGCGCAGGCAGCAGAACAGATTTACAGGGACGGGATTCATATTCTGGTGGATTTGATTGGATTCACTGGAGATAACAATACGCTGCTGCGCATGGGTGCGATTCGGCCTGCGCCGGTTCAGGTGAGTTATCTGGCTTATCCCGGAACCACAGGAGGGGATTTCTTTGATTATGTCATTACGGATCGCATTGTGAGTCCACCGGAACATACACCGCATTTCAGTGAAAAATTTGTTTATATGCCAAACTGTTATCAGATCAATGACAGTGAGCAGCCTATTTCCCAAAAGCAAATGAAACGAGCGGATTTTTCTCTGCCGGAAAACGCTTTTGTATTCTGTTCGTTCAACAACAATTACAAGATTGAACCTGTGATGTTTGATATATGGATGAATATTCTGCGCCGGGTTCCGGGATCTGTGCTGTGGCTGCTGCGCAAACATGAAGCTGCGGAAAAAAATCTGAAAAAAGCGGCACAAATCCGGGGCATTGATCCGGAACGCCTGATTTTTGCATCAATCCTGATGAAAGACGAGCATCTGGCACGGCACAGACTCGCGGATTTGGCATTGGATACCCGCATTGTCAATGGACATACCACGACCAGCGATGCGCTCTGGGGCGGTCTGCCGGTCATTACAATGCAGGGATCTCATTTTGCATCACGGGTTTCAGCGAGCATTCTTACGGCCATTGGACTGCCGGAACTGATTACGCACAGTCTGCAGGAATATGAAAATCTGGCTGTGAGACTGGCGGGAAATCCGAAAGAAATTTTTGCAGTGAGAAAAAAACTCGCTGAAAACCGCATACAATCTTCGCTCTTTGACACTCCCCGTTTTACCATTGCGCTGGAAGCCGCATACCGCAAAATGTGGGAGCTCTTTCTTGCAGGCAGTTCCCCAAAACAGATGCAGATAGCAGAAGGAGCGCAGCCGGTTCCCCAGCCCCGGCAGATCGCGCCTCCGCCACCAGTGCAATCCCCTGCACCAGTCATGCTGCTTCCGCCTGATTTGCAAAGGGAACTGGAAACTGCTGTGCGTTTTCATCAGCAGGGAAATGCTCAACAGGCAGGAGCCATTTACAGAAACATATTGGAATTGCATCCGAATCATCCTGATGCACTGCATTTGTCCGGAGTTCTGTGTCATCAGCAGGGCGATTATGCAAAAGCCGTGTCCCTGATAGAAAAAGCCATTGCTGTTTTTCCGCACAATCCT
Organism: Desulfococcaceae bacterium; assembly: GCA_050180235.1. Taxonomy (GTDB): domain Bacteria; phylum Desulfobacterota; class Desulfobacteria; order Desulfobacterales; family Desulfococcaceae; genus JAABRU01. Next base: position 23,181 of record JBFXEJ010000072.1, on the reverse strand, counting down.
TTGTATTACAGCAATTTGGCGGCATCGCTTCACAAACTGGGCAAAAAGGATCAGGCCATTTTCTGCTATGAAAAAGCCATTGCCATAAAACCGGATTATGCAGACGCGTATTATTCTCTGGGGAATCTGTGCAGAGCCGCATGCCGTCTTGCAGATGCCATTGCGCATTACCAGAAAGTGCTGGATTTCAAACCTGCTGATCCTGCGGGAGTTTACAACAATATGGGCGTGGTTTGGCAGGATTTGGGGAAAAATGAAAAGGCATTGGAATGTTATCAGAAAGCACTTGATGCAAAACCGGATTATGCGGAAGTTTACAACAATGTGGGCAACACTTTCCGTGCTATGGGAGATTTGCCACAGGCTATGGCATCTTACCGCAAATCCCTGGAATTGAAACCCGATGCTGCGGAAGTCCTGAACAATATGGGGGTGGTGTTTCAGGAAATGAAAGAGCCGGAAAATGCCCTGTCTGCTTATCAAAAAGCATTGGAAATCAAGCCGGATTATGCAGAAGTGTGCAATAATATGGGACTGGTGCTGCGCCAGCAGAACAGAACAGACGAGGCCATTTCCTCTTATTTAAAAGCCATTGCAATCAAACCGGATTATCCGGAAGTGCATAACAATCTCGGCAATGCGCTGCGGGCAAAAAAAGAGTGGGACAAGGCCCTTTCCTGCTTTCACAAAGCACTGGAAATAAAGCCGGATTATGCGGATGCCCGGCACAATATGGGCAATACGTTTCAGGATATGGGAGAGCCGGACAAGGCCATTTCCTGTTATGAAGAACTGCTGCATATTCATCCGGAACATGTGCAGGCCCATATGTCAATGGGGCTGCTGTATCAGGATCAGCGGAAACTGGAGCAGGCAATCTCCTGCTATGAAAATGTTCTCCGTATCCAGCCCGGACATGAAGAAGCTTATGCCACTCTTTTCCATCAGTTGCAGCATGTATGCCATTGGAAAAAAGCAGGGGAAATGGAAAAAGGTCTGGAGAATATGACCCGGAAGGCTTTGGAAGAAAAAAGAAAACCTGCGGAAACGCCTTTTATCAATCTTGTCAGACAGGATGATCCACAGTTCAATTTTCTTGTGGCAAAAGCATGGGCAGAAAATATTGAAAAATCGGTTGCTGAATTCCGGCAGGAATTTTCCTTTGCAGAGCGGAGAAAAAAGACAGGAAAAATTGTTATCGGCTATGTTTCCAATGATTTCCGAAATCATCCGGTTTCCCATCTCATTCTCTCCCTTTTCGGACTGCATGACCGGAACCGTTTTGAAATCCGCTGTTATTCTTACGGAAAGGATGACAACAGTTCCTACCGCAAACGGATTATGGCAGACTGTGATGTGTTTGCAGACATCCGGGAGTTGAGCCATGCACAGGCAGCAGAGCGAATTTACAAAGATCAGGTTGATATTCTTGTGGAATTAATGGGATACACTGCGGAAAGCAGATTGGAAATCTGCGCTCTCCGGCCCGCGCCTGTGCAGGTGACATATCTGGGTTATCCCGGAACCACAGCAGCAGAATATATGGATTATATTATCACAGATCCCATTGTCAGTCCAGCGGAACATGCAGCATATTACAGTGAAAAATTTGCATATGTGCCGCACTGCTATCAGATCAATGATTTTAACGAACCCATTGCGGATATTACCTACACGAAAAAAGATTTTGCTTTGCCCGAAGATCAGTTTGTGTTCTGCTCTTTCAATCAGGCATATAAAATTGATCCTATCATGTTTGATGTATGGATGCAGATTTTCCGCCGGGTTCCCCAAAGTGTTTTATGGCTGCTGGAATGGAGTCCGGCTGTGAAGAAAAATCTGATGCAGGAATGGATTGCCGGGGGAATGGAGGAAAAACGCGTGATATTTTCCCCAAGACTGCCCAAACCCAAACATCTGGCACGGCAAAAACTCGCGGATCTGATGCTGGATACCCGTTTGTATACCGGTCATACCACCAGCAGCGATGCTTTATGGGCTGGACTTCCCCTCATTACTATGCGCGGAAAACATTTTCCCTCACGGGTTTCTGCCAGCATTCTGAGTGCAGCGGGACTGCCGGAACTGATTACAGCCAGCCTGAAAGAATATGAGGATTTGGCTGTGAGACTGGCACAAAATCCCAATGAACTGGCCGGAATAAGAGAGAAACTTGCACAAAACCGTCTGACCTGTCCCCTGTTTGACACGCCGCGTTTTGTCAGAAATATGGAAAATCTGTATCAGCAGATGTGGGAAATCTTCTGCAAAGGCGAAAAACCTTGCCAAATCAGTGCTGCGGAGAATTCTTGATTTGCGGCAGGAATGGTGGTATACTGATTTTGTCCTTTGTTCCTGCGCTTTGCATAGGAATGCTGTTGCGCCTGTGCAAAAAACCGCTCAGCTTAATTTTTGCACTCCTACGGATTTGCATTCCGCATTGTATAAAACCAATGGCGAACCGGTATAACAACTTAATATAATTTAAATCAGCCACGAATTTGTAATCTCATTTCCAAAGTATTCGTTAATATATGACAACTTAATATAATTTAAATCAGCCACGAATGACACGAATCTGCACAAATTGCACAAACCATAATCATATAATTCGTGTCATTCGAGTCATTCGTGGCTGTACCATCAAATTTTCTGAGTAATGGCATATTCAGCATACCCCTATCACAGAATGGACATACACCATGAGCAATATCAAAAGCAAGTCAAAGAAGAAAAAACAGAAAACAGGCAAAAGCCCGGTCAGAAAACCGGCCACAGTCACCAATATTATGGCCGGTGTGCAGAACCGTCTGAACAAAGCCATTGATCTCCACCGTTCAGGCAAACTGAGCGAAGCCGCACAGATATATGAAAAAATCATTGAACGGTATCCCAATCATGGTGATGCTCTTCATCTGCTGGGGCTGATTGCCTGGCAGTCCGGAAATTATGAAAAAGCAGTGGATTTGATCAGCAAAGCCATTGCCATTATTCCGGACAATCCGATTTTTCACACCAATCTGGGCATTGTGCATCAAAGCCGGAACCGGTATCAAGATGCGCGTGCCTGTTATGACAAGGCATTGGAAATCAAACCGGATCATGCAGAAGCCATTTTTCATACAGGCAATATCTGGCTGTCACAGGGAAATCCGGAAAAGGCCATAGAATATTACCAGAAAACCATTGCAATACAGCCGGAGTATGCAGATGCCCATAACAATATGGGGAATGCGTTCAAAGATTTGGGACAGACAGACAGGGCATTGGAATGCTATCAGCAGGTGCTGAAACTGCGTCCCAAGTCTCCCGAAGCACATAACAATATGGGCAATATACTGAAAGAAAAAGGAGAACTTGACAGATCCATCGCGTGTTATCTGGAAGCACTGAAACTGAATTCCAATTATGCACAGGCATATTACAATCTGGGATTTGCATACAAGGAAAAAGGCGATTTGGATCAGGCAGTTGTCAATTACTGCAAAGCCCTTGATCTGAAACCGGATTATGACAAGGCATGTTCCAGTCTGGTGCATCAGTGGCAGCATCTGTGTCAGTGGCAGGATTTGCCGGAAATGGCAGCCAGACTGGACAGTTTCACAAAAGAATCAATTGCAAAGGGTATCAGACCGTCTGAAACTCCGTTTGAAAACATTACCCGGCATGATGATGTGGCTTTGAATCAGCGTGTGGCCGTATCCTGGAGCCGCCATATAGCAGCGTCTGTGCAGCATATCCGGAAAAATCTGCATTTCCGTTTTGAACGCGAGTCCAAAGACAAAATCACCATCGGCTATCTTTCCAATGATTATTACAATCATCCCACAGCGCATCTGATGCTGAGTCTGTTCGGGCTTCATAATCGTGAAAGATTCCGGATTTTCTGCTATTCCTATGGAAAGGATGATCAGAGTTTTTACCGCAGAAAGATTGAACAGGACTGTGACAAATTCACAGACATTCGGGATTTCAGTCATGCAGATGCTGCAAAAGCCATTTACAATGACAATGTGGATATTCTGGTGGATCTCAAAGGCCATACCACAGACAACCGTTTGGAAATCTGCGCGCTGCGGCCTGCGCCCATCCAATTGACATATCTGGGATTTCCCGGCACAACCGGCGCGGATTTTTTTGATTATATGATTACGGATCATATGGTAACGCCGGAGGAGCATGTTCCGTATTATACGGAAAACCCTGTGTTTATGCCCAATTGCTACCAGATCAATGATCATCAGCAGCCGGTTTCGGAAAGGGACTGGAAACGCAGCGATTTCGGACTGCCGGAAAAGAGTTTTGTGTTCTGCTCCTTTAATATTTCCTACAAGATTGATCCCCAGATTTTTGATGTGTGGATGCGGATTCTGCATCAGGTTCCGGACAGTGTGCTGTGGCTCCTGCACCGCAATGAAACAGTGGATAAGAATCTGAAAAATGAGGCCAAAAAAAGGGGCATCAGCGCGCGCAGAATTCTTTTTGCACAGCCCTTTTTGAAGAATGAACATCTCAAACGCATGAAACTCGCGAATCTTGCGCTGGATACCCGCATTGTCAACGGTCATACCACGACCAGCGATGCGCTCTGGGCCGGGGTTCCGGTGATTGCATTGCAGGGTCGGCATTTTGCATCCCGCGTATCGTCGAGCATTCTGACAGCAATGGATCTGCCGGAACTGATTACGAAAAATCTGGAAGAATATGAATCCCTTGCTGTGCGTCTGGCAAAAAATCCCGAAGAACTGACGAGCATTCGGGAGAAGATTGCCCAAAACCGTGCGGACAAATCCCTGTTTGACACGCCCGGATTTGTGAAGGATTTGGAAAAAGCTTATGAAAAAATGCACCAACTCTGGATGTCCGGGGAAAAACCCTGCCGGATGAATGTGGCGGAAGATGTGATTCATGTTTCCTTTTCCGCAGAAAAACAGGTGGAAACATTTCCGGATGATGAAAATGCTCAACTGAAAAAGGCTTTGGATTTTCATCACAAAGGGGATTTGGCACAGGCAGAGGCCATATACAGATCCATTCTGAAAAAAAATCCCAAACATTCTGAATCCCTTCATCTTCTCGGTCTGATTGCCTACCGGGTGGGGAAATATGACTCTGCGGAAAAATTTATCCGCATGGCTATCCGTATCAATAAGACAGATGCCCAATATTTCAGCAATCTGGGGCTTGTCCTGCAAACGCAGGGCAGATCCCCTGAAGCATCTTCCTGTTATAAAAAAGCAGTTTCCCTTTATGAGCAGGCCCTGCTGCAAAATCCGGGAAATGCCGAGGGATATTACAATCTGGCAGTTATATACAAGGAAAAAGGAGAACTGAAGCAGGCTGTTGTCAATTACCGCAAGGCATTGGAGTTGAAACCGGATTATGACCTGGCATGTGCCAATCTGGTTCATCAGTTGCAGCTTCTTTGCGACTGGCCTGTTTTGGCGGAAGAATCTGTCTGTTTGGACAGATTCACAAAAGAATCACTGGAAAAGGGACTTATACCTGCGGAACCCCCGTTTGGAAACATCACCAGGCATGAGGATGCTGCTCTTAATTATCAGATAGCCAAAGCCTGGAGTGATCATGTTGCAAATTTGGCAGGAAATATCCGAAAACAGATTTCCTTTGATTTCCCCAAAACAGTCAAAGAGAAAATTACCATTGCTTATCTTTCCAATGATTACCGCAATCATCCTGTCGCGCACCTGGTTCTCAGCATGTTCGGGCTTCATAACCGTGAAAGATTCAGGGTGATCTGCTATTCCTACGGAAGAAATGATCAGAGTGTTTACCGCAGAAAAATTGAACAGGACTGCGACAAATTTGTGGAAATCCAAAATCTCAGTCACGCAGAGGCTGCAAAGGCCATTTATGCGGATGGCGTTGATATTCTTGTGGATCTGAAAGGCTATACCTCAGACAGCCGTCTGGAAATCTGTGCTCTGCGGCCAGCACCTGTGCAGGTTACCTGGCTGGGATTTCCCGGATCAGCCGGCGCGGATTTTTTTGATTATATCCTCACAGATCGCATTGTAACACCTGAGGATCATCTCTCTTTTTATGGGGAAAATCCAGTGTATATGCCCCATTGTTATCTGATCAGCGATTATCAGCAGCCAATTTCGGAAAAAGAATACAAACGCGCTGATTTCGGGCTGCCGGAAAAAAGTGTTGTGTTCTGTTCATTCAATATGACATACAAAATTGAACCCGTGATGTTTGATGTATGGATGCGGATTCTTCATCAGATTCCGGACAGTGTGCTGTGGCTGCGGCAGCGCAATGAAACAGTGGAAAAAAACATAAGGCAGGAAGCGGGAAAAAGGGGAATCAGTGAAGACAGGATTATTTTTGCAGAGCTTGTTTTTCTCAAAAGTGAACATCTGAAACGTATGCAACTGGCTGATCTGGTTCTGGATACCCGCATTGTCAACGGCCATACCACCACCATTGATGCGCTCTGGGCCGGGGTTCCTGTTCTCACATTGCAGGGCAGGCATTTTGCTTCGCGTGTGTCGTCAAGTATTCTGACTGCAATGGATCTGCCGGAACTCATTACCCACAGTCTGGAAGAATATGAATCTCTTGCCGTGCGGCTGGCGTGCAATCCTGATGAACTCAGCCGCATCAGGCAGAAAATAGCGCAAAACCGTATGACAACTCCTCTGTTTGACACGCCCCGGTTTGTGAGGGATTTGGAAAGAGCCTATGAAAAAATGCACGAACTCTGGCTGTCCGGGGAAAAACCCTGCCGGATGAGTGTGGATGAGGATAAGGTCACTGTCTGGAATTCAAAAAAAAAACTGCCTGATGTGCAGCAAGATCTGAAAAATGCACTGGATTTTCATCAGAAAGGAGAATTTGCACAGGCAGAGGCTTTGTACAGAAATATCCTGAAAAAAGATCCGCAGCATTCTCAGGCACTTCATCTGCTCGGAGTGATCGCGTATCAGACAGGCAAATATGAGGAAGCGGAAAATCTGATTCGGAATGCCATTCACATCCATGACAAAGATGCAGGATATTTCAGCAATTTGGGACTTGTCCATCAGGCACAGGCCAGATTCCCTGAAGCCCATTCCTGTTATGAAAAAGCCATTTCCCTGCGTCCGAATTTTGCCGAGGCTCATAACAACATGGGCAATGCGTTTCAGGATCAGGGCGAATATGACAAAGCCCTGTCCTGTTATCGCAAAGCACTGGAACTGAAACCGGCCTGGCCCGAAGCGCACAATCACATCGGACTGGCATATCAGGCACAGGGAAAATACCCTGACGCGCTTGCCGCGTATCAGAAAGCAGTGGAATCCAGACCGGATTTTGCAGACGCGTATTACAATATGGCAACAGTGATGCATCTGATGGGAAAACTGGATGAGGCAGTGGAATGCTGTGACAAAACTCTGTCTTTGCAGCCGGATCATGCCAAAACCTATAATATCCATATTTTTCAGTTGCAGCAGATCTGTGACTGGGAAAAACTGGATCGCGTCTGCGCGCAGATGGAGCAACTGACAGAAAAGGAACTGAAAAAAGGCAATATGTCCCCGGAACAGCCTTTGACCTGCGTGACCCGGTGCGATGATTCTGCCCGGAATTATGCGGTTGCCAAATCATGGGCCAATGACATCAAAAGAAGAATGGCAAAATACAAAACGGATTTTTCCTTTGAAAACCGCAAAAAAAATCCGGATAAGCTTACCATCGGCTATCTGTCCGGCGATTTCCAGAACCACGCGACCGCTCATCTCATGCTGAGCCTGTTTGGTCTGCACAGCAGAGAGGAATTCAAAATCTTCTGCTATTCCTATGGAAAGGATGACGGAACATATTACCGAACCCGGATAAAAGCGGATGCGGATCTGTTTGTGGACATAAGCCCTTTGAATCATATGGATGCTGCAAAACGCATTTATCAGGATCAGGTGGATATTCTGGTGGATCTCAAAGGCCATACCAAAGACAACCGGCTGGAAATTTGTGCTTTGCGGCCTGCTCCTGTGATTTCAGCCTATCTTGGGTTTCCCGGTACAACCGGAGCGGATTTTATTGATTATGCCATTGTTGACAAAATTGTTGCCCCGCGGGAACACGCTCAGTATTTCAGTGAAAAACTGATGTATATGCCCCATTCCTATCAGGTCAATGATTTTCGTCAGGCCATTTCGGAAAAACAGTGGCAGAAAGCGGATTTCGGGCTTCCTGAACATACCTTTGTTTTCTGTTCCTTTAACCAGTCCTACAAAATTGAATCTGTGATGTTCACAGTCTGGATGAATATTCTGCGCCGGGTTCCGGACAGTGTGCTGTGGCTGCTCAAAGCAAAAGGTAGCGGAGAGAAAAATCTGAAAGCAGAGGCTGTAAAAAGAGGTGTGGAACCGGAACGCCTGATATTTGCGGAAAGCCTTCCCAAAGACGAACATCTGGCCCGCATCCGTCTATCGGATCTGTTTCTGGATACCCGTATTGTCAACGGCCATACCACCAGCAGTGATGCCTTATGGGCCGGGGTTCCGCTGATTGCAATGGAAGGAAAGCATTTTGCATCCCGCGTGTCTTCCAGCCTTTTGCAGGCCATTGGAATGCCGGAACTGATTACACATTCTCCTGAAGATTATGAAAGCCTTGCCGTGCGCCTGGCCCGCAATCCCTCACAACTGGAAGCCATACGTAAAAAACTGGCAAAAAACAGGCTGACAGAACCTTTGTTTGACACGCGCCGTTTTGCACGGAATTTGGAAAAGGTGTATAAGGAAATGTGGAAGGAATTTGTACAGAGATAAATCCGCAAATACGGAATTCTGCGGTAAAACAGACTTTATTTCCATCAAATTCAGGAGGTAACATGAAAACATTGAAGGCACTGACCCGGGGACTGGGGAACGGGGACGGAATCCGCATTCCGGCCAAAGAGGACAGGGAACCTGTCTCCCCTGAAGGTTCCCTTGACGGACTCGCGGTATCCGAGGAGGAATACTGGGAGCGATACTACAATTACTGTGAGGGGGATTCCGATTTCAGTTATGAATGGAACAACGGATATCTGGAGGAAAAACCTGTGAGCGACTATGAAAGCTGGCTGATGTATCACTGGTTTGTGCGACTGACGGACTGTTTTCTCACTGTGCATCCGATTGCAAAAACAATGGGACTTGAATTCGGATTCCGGCTGGATCTGCCCCGCAGAAAAAAATCCGTGCGCAAACCGGATCTGTCCGTAATCCGCAATGACAATCCGGATGTGCTGCATCCGGATGCCCAGAGTTACAGGGGCACCTTTGACATGTGCATTGAATCCCTTTCCCGCTCCAGAAAGAGCGAAATTCTGCGGGATACAGTTGAAAAGAAAAGGGAATACCAGAACGTGAGGGTGAAGGAGTATTTCATTCTTGATGCCCGGAGGATCAAAACGGCCTTTTACCGGCTGGATGACAAGGGAAAATACCGGAATATTGTCCCGGAAAACGTTGATATTGTAAGTTCGGAGGTTCTGCCCGGATTCCGCTTCAGGATTTCCGATCTGTATACACAGCCTTCTCTGGAAAAACTTTCGGAAAACCCTGTTTACCGGGAGTATGTTCTGCCTTTTTATCAGAAAGCCAGACAGGAAGCGGAATCTCAGAGACTGCGGGCAGAGCAGGAAAAGCTGCGGGCCGATCAGTCTGAAAAGCGTTTTTTTGAGGCAGCGCGCACCATGCTTGCAAACGGTCTGGAACTGGAACGCATTATGAAATACACCGGTCTTTCCGCAGAGGAACTGGGAAAACTGTCAGAAGCGGCTCTCTGACTGCCGGGGAAAAAGCGGAGTTGCACATGATTTTTATCTGCCGGTTGCTATGATATTTCCATGATTTGTGGATTTGAAGAGCTATGTTTGCTTTATTTTTTTCACTCAGACTTGCACAGTTGCAGAATCTGTGGTATACGAATCCAGTTTTGGTTTTCTTTGGCACGGGAACGGGAATTGCGTATGCGCAGGAATATGCTTTTTCATGAGCGGTCAAGAGGATAGGCATACTCAATGAAAGTAAGAAATACAGAAGAAAATAAAACGTATCTCAGCATCGGTTTTCTGAAAAAATTGGACAAAGCAGAACCTTGCATGAGTTGTCTTGTTGCAGGCTTTGCCAATTCAGGAAAACCTGTGCATATTGTATGCGGAAAATTTGACGGAGATTTGGCAATAATTACAGTGTATATCCCGGCTCCTCCAAAATTCAGAAATCTGTATGAAAGAGGTTAAAAATGAACAGATTATGTCATTTTTGCGGAAACAGAAATTTCAGAGATAAGAATGTTCAGTATATTTACAGGCAAAATGGAAAGTTTCTCGTTGTCAATGATGTGCCGTGTGTACAGTGTGAATACTGCGGAGAGCAGTATTTCAGAGCAGAGGTTCTTAAAAAAATAGAGAAAGAATTTAATGAGATATATTCTCTTGGAAAAAAAAGCAGAAAAAAAATTTCTGTTCCGGTTGAACAGTATTTTGAACTTCAGCCAGCATAATGAAATGAAAAAATATGATTGGAATGAAACCATGACAGAGCAGAATGTCACTTATATTCTTCAGACAGAGGATACTTTTGCTGTGATTGAAAATGTGCCGGCAAGAGTATGTTTGGAGAGCGGGGAAAGATTTTTTTCTCCTGAACCTGTTGAGAAAATTCAGGAAACCGTATGGAAAAAAAGAAAGCCGGTACGGCTGATGCAGACTCCTGTGTATGAATTTGCCGCATAAATCAGAAAAAATGAGGTGAATATGACAATTGCAGAGGTAATCCCCATGATTGAATCCATTCCCCTTTCTGACAAATTCAAACTGATGCAGTTCATTTCAGCACAGATTTCAGGGGAAGAGAACAGTTCTCTGCATGTTTTATGGGATAACGATTCTTTATGGAGCATTATAGGCATGGCAGAAGGAGAAGAGACAGACACTGCGCGAAGACATGATGAATATCTGTATGGCATAAATGCTGATAAAAAATGAGAGTTGTGTAAGTCCGGTAAAAGAAAAAAAGTCTTTCAATTAACAGAAAAAAGACAATACATATGAAACGTACTCAATTTAAACAAAAATAAACAGCATAACCAGTCGCTCCAGCGGATTCGGTTTTGCTCCGCTAATCTCCGCAAAACCGAACCTCTGAATTTTATGCTGGCCTTATGCCACATAAAGGATATCATAACAGTTGAAATGACAAAAATAGCTGATCTGATTAACGGAAAAATAGCTGACTTTGTTATTGAATACAGAATTCATGCTTCTCAGAAAATGTTCCGGAGGGACATTCATGAGGATGATGTTGAGACTGTTCTGAAAAACGGGGAAATCATTGAGCGGTATGATGAGGATTTTCCCCTTCCGAGTCTGCTGATAAACGGGCGCACATCGGAAAAAAGACCTCTGCATGTGGTTGCGGCAATAAATTGTACAGAAAAAATCATTGTGATTATAACAGCCTATGAACCGGATAAATCAAGATGGACATCCGGTTTTTCGGGGAGAATAAAATGAAGTGTGCAATATGCAGAAACGGCATGACACAGAGCGGTTATACAACTGTTCTTCTGGAAAAGGATTATACAACGCTGGTTTTTAAAAATGTCCCGGCTCAGATTTGCACCAACTGCGGGGAAGAATATATTTCATCGGAAGTCAACAGGGCGATACTGACCCGTGCCAGAGAGGAATCAGGCAGGGGAATCACTCTTGAAATGCTTCGGTTCGCAGCTTAAGAAAAATAATTTGGATTCAAATGACATCGGCAGTCAGGTAAAAAAATGCCGGTGAAATTCTGAAAACAGGCAAAGACACTCCCGGCGTGCAGGCAGAGAGCAGCAGTCCTCCGGAGCAGTATCCGGCAGCAGCAGCGGACAGAACATGCAGTGCGGGAGCCGTTAATTTAACGGATTGATTTATTGGGGCAGGAAATATACAGATAAATCTGTAAAAATGATGAAACGTGGTATCATTTTTACAGTAATTACTGTTTGAACATCCTAAAAACATTGGAAAAATGCTGACAGGGAAAACTCTCCGGAAAGGGAAATGACAAATGAACACCGGCATACTGACCAAATTTCATTTTCCTGAAACGCTGTACCGTTCAGGCTGGCAAAGTGATATTGCTGAACAGACCCTGAACAAACTGTTTGCATTGGAAAAAGAAAATGTGACATATGAACTGGCAAAGCTGAATGCCCGGCTGCAGAATTTTGAAATCCGGTACAATATGTCATCTGATGTTTTTTATCAGCGTTATGAAAACGGAGAACTGGGCGATTGTGCTGAATTTGTGGAATGGAGTTCATTTTATGACATGCGGCAGACTTCACAGCAGCATTTTGAATGCCTTGCGGGTGCATTGCAATGACAGATCCGCAGGTTTATATTGCCGAAACACTTGTCAGGCCTGCTGCAAGTCCTATGATGGAATGTTGCTGATAAATGATTAAAAGAATTCAGGATAAAATTACACAGAACAGGTTTGAGTTTTCCCGGCATGCAACTGATCAAAGTATTATTCGTCATATCAGTGTAAAAGAATTGCGTGAAATGGTCAAACATGGAGAAATTATTGAAGACTATCCTGATGATAAATACGGGCCGAGTTGTCTGATATTCGGGTTTACAAAAGCAGGAAGATCGATTCATGTTCAGTGCAGTTATTCCTTCCCGTTCTTTGCTGAAAATAATAACCTTGTATGAACCTGCCCCGGAACGATGGATAAATTTTAAGGTAAGGAAAAAATAAAATGAAAAAAAATGATTGGAATGAAACCATGACAGAGCAGAAAGTCACTTATACTCTTCAGACAGAAGATACATTTATTGTGATTGAGAATGTGCCTGCAAGAGTATGTGCAGAGACCGGAGAAAGATTTTTTTCTCCTGAGACTGTGGAAAAAATTCAGGAAACTGTATGGAAAAAAAGAAAGCCGGGGCGCATGATGCAGACTCCTGTGTATGAATTTGCAGCATAAATCAGAAAAAATGAGATGAATATGACTGCAGAAGAAATCAAAAAAATTATCCGAAAGCTGAAACCGATGCTGATTGAAAAATACAAAATAAAAGAAATCGGAATATTCGGATCTTATGTTCGCTGCGAGCAGAAGCATAACAGCGATATTGACATTCTGATTAACTTTGAAGAATTTCCCGGATTAATCGGATTCATAGGCATAGAAGATGAATTAAGTCAACATATCGGGATGAAAGTGGATCTGGTGACAAAAACCAGTCTGAAACCGGAAACCGGCAGGCATATTCTCAGAGAGGTGGTTTATTTGTGATACGACAACATTTTGATTTTATAAAAAATATAACGGATTCAATCAATGACATTGAAATTTTTGTAAAAGGGCTTGACTTTGACAGGTTCTGTGAAGACAGAAAGACGGTTTACGCTGTAATCCGGGCTGTTGAAATAATAGGAGAGGCTGTCAAAAATATTCATGATACGACTAAAAAGGATAATCCGGATATTCCATGGAAGCAGCTTGCCGGAATGCGTGACAAACTGATTCACGGATATTTCGGGGTGGATATGATTATCCTCATGGAAAGCGGTGACAGAAGAACTTCCGCAATTAAAATCTGTATTTTTAAAAATACTTGAAACAGAGATGAGCAAAACAGAAAAAAACGGGGTATAACACAAAATGGACTTTCCAAAACAGTTGAACATCGGCAGCGGCAAGAATTTCAGAAATGATTTCCTGAATCCGGACATCAGTGATTACTGGAAACCGGATATTGTTTCTGATCCGTATATATACCGTAAAATATAATCAGATGCATATCATTACACGCAGAAGACTTAACGATTTTGCAGAGAAATATCCCAAAGTCAAAACTGCTCTTCAGGATTGGTATAAGTTGATAAAATCTTATAATTTCAATTCGTTTAATGAATTAAGGTGGATTTTTCCGAATGCAGACCAGGTTGGCAAACTTACCGTATTCAATATTGGCGGAAATAAAGTCAGACTTATTGCAGCTGTTCACTATAACAGACGGAAAGTTTATATCCGTGCTGTCCTGACGCATGAAGAATACAGCAAAGGAAAATGGAAGGAATGAATTATGTCAGCCTCTGAAATTCAGCAGACAATCAATTTATGGCATCCTGTTTCTCAGATGTTATATGTTCCCCATACAGAGAAGGAATATCATGAAACTGTTGCACTCCTGGACAGTTTGACAGATGAAGTGGAAGAAGATGAAACACATCCGTTAGCTTCATTAATGGAGATATTGGGAATTCTCATTGAAAAATATGAAGATGAACATATTCCTGAGATTACAGAAATATAAAACCACCTAACCTGGCGGTCAGGCCGACGGCTGTCTCCCCTGTTGTTATTCCGGGCAGGGTTTTGCGTATTATTGAACTGATTGATTTATTGGAGCAGAAAATATACAGATAAATCTGCAAGAATGGTGAAATGGGGTATATTTTAATGGAATTTCCAAAACAGTTGAACATCGGCAGCTGAAAGAATTTCAGAAATGATTTCCTGAATTTGGACATCAGTGATTACTGGAAACCGGATATTGTTTTTGATCTCAATGAACCTTTTTTTACAGGTTCATACAAAAAATTCAATACAGATCGTTTCGGTGAAATAACAGTTGAAAAAAATTGATATAAAGCAGAGATTGACATTAAAAAAAGAGATGAGGGTTTAACATGTCTGAGACATTAGGTATGCTTTGTGATAAACTGACTGTGATCAAACTTAAGCAATGGCATACAGTTGATAAAGACCGTCTGAGCAGTCTGTCCATGCAGGAAAAACAGTTGCAGGATGAGATTAATCAGTTTATCAGGAATGCCATTGATGGTATTATTCCTCTGGAAAGATTAATTTTTGCATCTAATAAAGTATTCAAAATGGAAAATAATCTGCTTGCTGATATTACGGGAAATATCGGTGAGGTTTTTTCCAAACTTGCTGATGTGAACTGTACTCTGTGGCATGAACAGGAAAAAGTATATGAATTTGAAAAAGTGCCAATGGAAGAAAAAGACAAGGTTGTAAAGCAGCTTGCTGTTTTAAATCTTGAACGTAACAAATGTATTGATGAAATTGATAAACAGTTTTATCATATCATTCAACATATGGGTATGTAAACTTTAATATTTTCGGAGGCAGTAAATGCATTTGATAAACCGAAAGACCTGTCGGGTATGCGGATCACCTGCTTTGACCAGAGTTATAGATTTGGGGTTACAGCATTTGCAGGGATCTTTTGTAAAACCAGGCAAAGAAATGCCGCCAACCCGGAGGATTCCACTTTCTCTTGTTCGTTGTGATCCTGTGAAAGATGAACGTGCATGCGGATTGCTTCAGATGGAGCATACTGTTCCGCCTGAAATTCTTTATTCTGCCTATTGGTATCGTTCAGGAACAAATAATACCATGCGTCAGCATTTGAAGGGAATTACGGAAGATGCCGTTGCTCTAATTGATAAAATATCAGCAAATGTTCTGGATATTGGATGCAATGATGGGACATTGCTGAATTTTTATCCGGATTCATTTGCCAAATACGGTGTAGATCCATCGGATGTGGCTCAGGAAATAGAAGGAAATATCCATGTGGTGCGGGATATATTCCCTTCAGATGAGCTGCTGGAAATTCTTCAGGAAAGCCATTTGGATATTATCACTTCCATTGCAATGTTTTATGATTTGGAAGACCCTATCGTATTTGCCAAGGCGATTAAAAATATCCTTTCCCCAGATGGTATATGGATATTTGAGATGTCATATATGCCGATTATGCTCAAATCCAATTCATATGATACCATATGCCATGAACATCTGGAATATTACAGTCTGGCTGTGATTGAGTATATACTGAAACAGGCAGGTCTGAAACTTTTCAACGTCATTACAAACAAAATTAATGGAGGCAGTATCAGATGTTATGCCACACATACGGACAATTTCAGATATAAGAAAGATGAATATTTGCAAAACATCAAAGTGATGCGCCAGCAGGAATTTGATCTTGAACTGGACACAGACAAACCATACCGTCATTTTCAGGAACGTATCAACATTCATAAGGAGGAACTGAATTTTCTTTTGAAAAAGCTGAAAAATGAAGGCAAACGCATTCATATTTATGGAGCTTCCACAAAAGGAAATACGATTTTGCAGTGGTGTGGTATTGATCAGAGGATCGTTGATTTTGCAGCAGAAAGAAATCCGGATAAATACGGCGCCCGCACTCTTGGAACCGATATTCCCATCATCAGTGAGGCAGATTCAAGAGCAATGAATCCGGATTATTATCTTGTACTGCCCTGGCATTTCAAGGATGAATTTATAGAACGTGAACAGGAGATGTTGAGAAAAGGGGTAAAATTCATTTTTCCTCTTCCCAGCATCGAAATTATTTAGGACAGTTGACGATATGCAATTTTTTATTCATAACAGTTTTCATTCCGGTGATGTTGTTTTGACCCGTTCACTGATCGAATCGGTCAAAAATGCGTTTCCCTCAGTTTCCATAATTTTGGAATGTACACATGACTGCTCATATCTGTGGGAAGATTTTGGTTTTCCTGTCAAAATATATGAGGAAAAAGAATATAAGGGGTGTGAGCCGACAGCCAATTGTCCGGCAGAAGCGGTTTTTATAAACACCTGGTTTGGTTTGTATGATGATATTTTTTCTTTATATGAACTGACGTATGCCAATCTTGTTCATTCCTTTAACCGCCAGATGTATGCGCATAATCTCCATCACAGTTATCAGTTGTCAGTGCCGCGATATACCCCGATGATAACCTTCTATATCAACAGAAGAATATCTGTACCAATAAGGGGAAACGGCATTCTGGTGGAAAACGGAGATGCGACTTCAGGACAGAATTATTTTTTTCTGAATGAACATCTTGAGCAGATTGTCAAAGCATATCCCCAACTGATATTTTACTGCACTTCCAAACCCTCTTTTGCTGCGCATAACGTAACAGATTGCAGCATGTGTGATCTGATTGAATTGTCTCAGATTGGAAATATCTGTAACGCTTTTCTGATGAGAGGGGCGGCAATCAATGCGGTAACTCAGACCGAGATCAACCGTTACAAACCCCGTTGTGTTGTGGGCTGGGATTTGCCGGTTAAAATTTGGAACAATGATGAAAATCCGGTTGTTTATGCTGAAAACTCTGAGGATATAAATCTTTTCCTTGATAAAGTTGTCAAACTTTCCTCTCCGGAATTTCTTGGCAAAATGTGCAAATTTTTAAAATCCAGAGCAGAAGTGGATCAATGCACAGCTTTTTTGCATCAGAATGGATATGCTTCTCATCTTCTGACTTGCAAGGATTGGGATATAGCCCATATTGCAAACAGTCTTTCTGACGGACATTTTCTGGATATGGGAAGTTCTGAATCGTATATCCTGAAAAATGCCGTGATAAAGGGAATCAAAGGGGAAAAATACGGCATTGATCTGCGTCGGCCTGATGTGCCGGTTTCAGGAGTCAAATATATTGTCGGCGATTTAATGGACACGAAACTGCCATCTCAGTATTTTTCCAATATCACCTGTTTATCCGTGATAGAACATGAAGTGGATTTAAAGCGTTTTGCGGCTGAGGTTTCCCGGCTTCTTGCAGAAGGCGGGAAACTTTTTCTGACCTTTGATTACTGGGAACCCAAGATAAAACCGGGAATCAAATTGTACGGTCTGCCTTGGAATATTTTGGATAAAAACGATGTTCTGCAGGTGGTGGAGGAATGCAGAAATTATCATCTGCATCTTGTGGATGATATTGACTGGACTTTGGGGGATGCTGTTATCAGAGACGGATACTATTCTCCGGAACCGAGTACCTGTTATACATTCGGAATGCTTGTTTTTCAAAAGAAATCTCATAAAAAATGAATGCACTGATATTCGGGGCCAACGGCCAGGATGGATATTATGTAAGTGAACTGTGCCGGAGCAGTGGTATGACTGTAAAGGGTATTTCCCGTACAGGAGCATGGATACAGGGAGATGTTGCTGATTATGAACAGGTGGAGCATTTTGTAAAAAAATATCAGCCTGCCTTTATATTCAATCTGGCTGCAAATTCAACAACCCGGCACGATGCAGTTTTTGACAATCACAGGGCAATTTCCACAGGAACACTCAATATTCTTGAAGCGGTCAAACGGAATTCACCTGAATCCAGAGTTTTTGTAACTGGCAGCGGCGTTCAGTTCAAAAACAGGGGAATTCCCATCTCCGAACGGGATGAATTTGACCCAAACAGCCCTTATTCCGTAGCCCGCATTCATTCTGTTTATGCAGCACGGTATTACCGTTCGCTGGGAATCAAAGCCTATGTCGGTTATCTTTTTCACCATGAAAGCCCTTTGCGAAAACCGAATCATCTGAGTCAAATCATTGTGAATGCTGTGAGGGGAATTGCCAATGGAAATAATGGAAGTCTTGAACTGGGGGATATTTCTGTTGAAAAAGAATGGACATTTGCCGGTGATGTTGCTGAGGGCATACTGACACTGATGTGGCAGGATGAAGTGATGGAGGCGGTTATCGGTTCGGGCATAAAGCATTCTGTTCTGGACTGGGTGAAAGAATGTTTTCAGATTATTGGAAAAGACTGGCGGGAATATGTCCGTTTAAAAGAAGGATTTGTTCCTGAATACAATTGTCTGGTATCTGATCCTTCAACAATTTTTTCACTTGGATGGAAACCCAAAGTGAATTTAAAATCTCTTGCAGAACTTATGATGAAAAAAGGAAATGTATGAAACGATTTTGCGATTCTTCACCTTATCCCTATCCTTCTGCACATCGTCATTATATGATAGCTGATTTTTATCCTGAATCAGCCGGTACGATTGGTGTGTCAGTTGCAAAGTTAATAAAAGAAAATGAGCCGGACGGTTTTTTGACATTTGTGACATCTCAGACATGCATAGACTGTCTGAAAGATTGTCCCCAAATTGGACAAGTGGTTTCTCTTCTTTCCGGCCAGGATGACAGTTATTATATTGACAGGGCCATTACAGATCATCGTTTCAGTTTTTGTTTTTTTTCCTATGGTTCCCGGCCTCATACCTATGCAATTTTTGATTTTACTGGGGAAAATCCGGAGAAAAAATTGGGATTTGCTGTTGCAGAATTTATCAAAAAGCAATTTACGGACAGCAGAATATCTTTTTTTACTTTGCAGACAGACAAATCTGGTATAGAAAAACAGCCTTATATTGATACGGTTACTGTTCTCTCTGATCGCGGAAAAGAAAGGATTAAAGAGATACTTTTCAGGGAAGCCGGGGCATACCGTTTCAAAAAAGAAGGTTTTCCCAAACATATTTTATGGGTTCGTCCGGATGGTATCGGTGACAATGTGATTGCGTCTTCCATGCTTCCCCATATACGCAGAGAATTCGGGCAGGCCAAACTCAGTATTCTGTGCCAGGAGCATGTTGCGCAATTGTATGAATCCTGTCCCTTTGCTGATGAAATTATCACCTTTAACCGGAGTTCTATGAAGAATAAGGATTATTGGAATGCACTGATTACGGAGATACAGAATAAAAAACCTGATTTATCAATAAATTCTGTATATTCAAGGGATAAAACTGCTGATTTTTTTGCATTGAGCTGCGGAGCAGAGGAACGGATTGGTTTTTACGGAGATCTTCGCAATATTACGCATAAAGATCGGGATAACAACAATCCTTACTATACAAAACTTATACCGGAAAATAAGCATCTGAATGCTGAACTTGACAGATATATTTTCTTTTTGAAGCATCTGGGAATTGATGTTCCCCATCTTGCCCCAACAGTCTGGCTGAAAAAAGAAGACAGAGAATTTGCAGATAATTTTTTCCGATCCAATCATCTGCTGCCGGAAAAAACGATAGCAATGTTTACAGGTGCACGGGCACAGTTGGCTCATTTCACAGGGTATGGAAAGGCTTTATCAAGGATATGCAAAGAACATGATTTTTCTGTGATTGCTCTCGGCGATGATCCGGAATATGCAGTTAATCAGAAAAATCTTGATGATACAGGAGTCAAAACATTTAATCTGAGCGGAAGAAAAACAACCCTGCGGCAGTGTGCAGCAATTATTGAAAAATGCCGATTGGCTGTGGGAGCGGAAACCGGATTTGTTCAAATGGCCTGTGCTTTGCAAACTCCGAATGTGGTTTTGCTGGGAGGAGGTTTTTTTGGCAGGTTTGTTCCATGTTCTCATCTTACATCTGTTGTATGTCTGCCGCTTGAATGTCTTGACAAATGTGAGAACCGCTGTGTAAGCAGAGATGTTTGCTGTATTAACGGCATTTCACTTGGCGTTTTGGAAGAGGCAATTCATCAGACACTTGAAAGTTACAGCGAAAAACCCAGAATATTTGTTCAGGGCGATTCTCTTTGGCGTCCCAATCCCGGACAGCCCAAATGGAAACAGCCATATGAAAAAATTGACAAAGAAAAGGTTGATTTGATTCTTATAGAAGCTGAACAGATAAAACACCGCCTGTGTTTGGAGGAAAAAATGCACAATATCATGTTAAGTATATGTATGCCTACCCGTAACCGTTTTAAGTATCTGGAACAGACATTTCTTCATCTGGAATTTGTGAACAGCCTGCATTTCCCTGTGGAAATAGTGATCTGTGACGGTTCTGAAGGTGATGATACCAAAAAACTTGCTGAGAGAATGTCGGACAAGCTGCCCATAAGATATTTTCATGAAAAAAAGAGTTCCGGTTATGAGCAGGCAGTTGTTTCCGCATTCCGTGCTGCAAGGGGAAAATATTCGGTTTATCTGGGAGATGAAGACAGACTCATGCCGGAACAGCTTAAAGAACATATTGCTTTTATGGAGCATAACCCGCATTATGCAGCCTGCTACAGCCCCTGGGAATTATGGAATGATATTAACAAAACAGCATTTTCACAGTTTTTTTATCTGGATAAAATCTATTCTTTCCAAAGGACAAACAGTCTGGAACTGTTCAATCTGATACTTTCCAGACACATCATGCCGGAAACTGCGGTTTACCGGACAGACAGTTTTCAGAAAGTACTTTACGCACCAAGAAAAAACTACTGGGCCACTGTATGGCTGTTTCACCTGCTCAAATACGGAGAAGTCTGCTTTCATCCAAAACCTTTTCACCGTGTGACTGTGCAAAGTGAACTGGATCAAAGCACCGGAAGAATGCCTATCGGAAATACTATGGCAATCAATTATCTTGACCGGTATCGGGGATCATTGGAAACTGCCCTGTTCATGGCTCTTGAAAATGCAGCTTTGCCCATAAATCAGGATACGAAAATATCTGCTTTGGATGCCATTAACCAGTTTCTCAATGCCAGAGTAAATGTTGCAGCCCGTCTCAGCAGAGGCCAGAAAGATTTTATCGGTGCAAATGAACTGCACATCCGCAATCTTTTATGGCAGCAGAAAATTGACACCAATGCAGTGGTTGAATGGGAAAAACAGGTTGTGCCAATGGCTGCCATACAGGCAGTGGCAGATCTGTTTGACAATACCATTGCAGAACTGAAAAAACTTGTACTGTGTGAATTTGCAAATCCTGAAGGACTGATAAACGGTTTTCGTTCCTTATATCCCCATCTGCCTGCTGAAGTGATGACAAGTGAGCAGATAATAAGTCATTCCGACCGGATGAGTTTCATGGTTCTCACGGAAAAAGAGGAATGCAGAAAGAAACTTGTGAACAGCGGTCTGTTTCCGGGATTTGTGACAGTTTTTCAGGAAATCATGAACAATTTCGGCATTCTTCCCCGCAGGTTTATGAAATCGGAAATTGCGGGGGGGGGCGAGAATGAGATTCTTAGACAACTGGCAGATAAATATTCTTATAAACCGCCATTGGCTTTTTATCAGACCCCTATAGGCAATTATTATCTGCCTACTGATGCCCCAAATGATGTAATTATAGCACATATGAAAAACGGAAAAATTTTTGAACCGGAAATAGTGGAAGTGTCTAAGCGGTATATAAAGGAGGGAACTGCTGTACTGGATATAGGAGCAAATTTTGGTCAGATGTCTTTGTTGTTTTCTCAGTTTGCAGGTGATAAAGGACAGGTATTGTCGTTTGAAGCTGATGAATATATATTTTATATTCTGAAAAAAAATATTATTGCCAACAACCGCCGGAATATCATTGCGTATAACAAGGCAGTTTATGATAAAAGTGGCAAAACAATGTTTTATCCTGTTCAGGATTTTAAAAGGTTTTCCGCTTATGGTTCTTATGGTTTGGATCCGAATGCAACAAAGGGAAGAAGTGTAGATACTGTTTCTGTTGATGATCTGAATATCCAAACACCGATCAGCTTTATGAAAGTTGATATACAGGGCAGTGATATATTTGCTCTGCGCGGTGCAGTTGAAACAATAAAAAAGAATCAGATGCCGATTCTTTTTGAATTTGAGGAGCAGTTTCAGCAGGAATTCAAAACTTCGTGGAATGATTATTTGAAATTTATTGAGGAAATCGGCTATAAAACAGAGGAAGTTATTAATAAGATTAACTACCTGATATTGCCTGTCAGAAATGAGAGGTTGACATAAATATCATATTCTGAGGGAATGATATTATTGTTTTGAATCATTGGCAATTTTCGGGGTTTGGATTGTTGGGATAACCGGTTTTTTCTATAATAATATCACCCATTGCTGGGTTTAACTTATTGGGATAACCGGTTTTTTTATAAAAATGACACCCCTTCCGGGGTTAAAAAAATCCCGTCAGGGATGACATTGTTGCTTGGAATCAATGGCAATATGAATCATTGCATTAATAACATTCCCTGTGCGGGGATTGTGGAGTTGAGGCAGTTATGAATGAGTTGACAATTGAATATCAGCAGGATTTTTATTCATGGCTGTGCCATAATGTCAGACTTCTGCGTGAGGGCAGGCTTTCAGAGGCGGATATTGAAAACATTGCGGAGGAGCTGGATGGAATGAGCAAAAGTCAGCAGCGTGAACTGGTCAACAGATTCAAAATACTGTTTGCCCATCTCCTGAAATGGCAGTTTCAGCCTGACCGCCGTTCAAAAAGCTGGAAAGGAACCATTGTGGAACAAAGAAGTCAGATAAGACAGTTGCTGCGGATCAGCCCCAGTCTGAAAAACCGGAT
>JBFXEJ010000071.1:0-32111 GCA_050180235.1 Desulfococcaceae bacterium | reverse complement strand
GTGCGGAAGACTCTCTCCTTCAGCAGAAACCGGGAAATGCACGGAAAGCGCATAAGAATGTTTATTAACCATTATAATGAAAGTTTAATGCGGTGAGAATTGTCAGTCAAAAAAATACCACTACCCAAAATTCATCATTATGAAGTATTTTTGTGATGTCAGATATCTGTATTTCCGATGATATGAAAAATATCATATCTGCGTATATAATTTTTACGCTTCCGTGTGAATTTTTATTCATAGCCTTTTTTTCTGATTTGGTCAATCCCTGTTCCATCTCAGTCATCCGCTAATTCCGGACTCTGCCGGAACAGTACTGAAACTGGCCTGCGAAAAATTTTCGGATTCTGCTGATACCATTATGATGGCGAAAAATCTGCCGAATGTGCAGACTGTTCCTCCCTCCACAAACGATCAAAGCCCAAAGACGCGAAATATCCGGGTTTCATGAAAAGAAGGGAAGGTGAGGAACATGATCCGGCTCTGCCCTATTTGCCATACGGCTGATTTTCTGTATACCGTCTGTATGTATCATATTGCTTCCGGATAAAAAACAAAAAATTTTTGGCAGATGATCCGGAAAAAATGGCTTTTGACCTGTTCTTTGTCTTGTCATCCGGATGAATTCAGGGTATATTCCTGTATAGGGAAAAGGAGAAAGCCATGAGAAAAAATCTCAGCAAATCCAAGTCTATCAATACTGTTTTTTCAGAAAGAAATACTGCTCTGACTGAGAGGGTAAAGTCTGCTCTTCACTCCTCAGTACCCGGCGCAAATATTATTCTTTACGGTTCCCGTGCCAGAGGAGATGCCAGACCGGATTCAGACTGGGATTTTATGATTCTGACTGATGGACCCAGAACCCCGGAACTGGAAGAAATGTGCAGAAATATTCTCTATGACATTGAACTGGATACAGATACGGTAATCAGCAGTATCATCCGCTCAAAAGAAGAATGGAATTCCGATCAGTATAAATATATTCCGCTTAAAATACGGGTGGATGCAGAAGGAATGATGATTTGAAAAAAGATTTTTATGGTGACTTGTCTGCATACAGAATTTCCAGATCAAAAGAGACATTTGAAGAGGCTTTGATCATGCAGCGTGAAGAACACTGGAATGCCTGTATGAACCGCCTGTATTATGCTGCATTTTATGCTGTATCAGCACTTCTGATCAGGCATGATATGAGTTCCGGAAAACATACGGGAGTGAAATCGCTTTTCAATCAGCATTTTGTGAAGACCGGAAAAATTTCAAAAGATGACGGAAGATTGTATAATTTTCTGTTTGAGAGCAGGCAGGAGGGGGATTATATGGATTTTGCTGTTTTTGACAGAAATACAGTTGAACCGAAAATCGGACAGGTAAGGAATTTTCTTTCAGGGATATACGATCTTGTTTGGGATGAACAGGCAACCCTGTTTGAATCCTGACATTTTCAGAAAATTATTTTTCCCATTATATTATGCTTAGTTATAAGAGGAATCTATGAAAAAACGCGCTTTGATTACAGGCATTACCGGACAGGACGGAGCTTATCTGTCTGATTTTCTTTTACGCAAAGACTATGAGGTTCACGGCATCAAACGCCGTTCCTCGTCTTTCAATACGGCCCGTGTGGATCATCTTTACAAAGATCCCCATGAGGAGAATATCGGCTTTTTCATGCACTACGGGGATCTTACAGACGCGACCAATCTGATCCGCATCATTCAGGAAGTGCAGCCTGATGAGATTTACAATCTCGCCGCGCAGAGCCATGTCAAGGTTTCCTTTGAAACACCGGAATACACAGCCAATTCCGATGCACTGGGAACCCTGCGCCTGCTGGAGGCCATCCGCATTCTGAAACTGGAGAACAAAAGCAGATTTTATCAGGCCTCCACCAGTGAAATGTACGGAAAAGTGCAGGAAATTCCCCAAAAGGAAACTACGCCTTTTTATCCCCGCAGCCCTTACGGCGCGGCAAAAGTATACGGATACTGGATTACCGTCAATTACCGGGAAGCATACGGCATGTTCGCGAGCAACGGGATTCTGTTCAACCATGAATCCCCCATTCGCGGGGAAACCTTTGTCACCCGGAAAATCACCCGTGCTGTGGCGCGCATCAGTCTGGGAATGCAGGACGGTATCTGGCTGGGAAATCTGGACGCAAAACGGGACTGGGGATATGCAAAAGATTATGTCCGGGCCATGTGGATGATTCTGCAGCATGATCAGCCTGATGATTTTGTCATTGCCAGCGGCGAGGCGCATTCGGTGCGGGAATTTGTGGAAAAGGCATTTCAGGAAACCGGCATTTCCATTGCATGGGAAGGTTCGGGTGTAACGGAAACCGGAAAGGATGCGTCCAGCGGAAAAATTCTGGTTCGTATTGATCCGCGCTATTTCCGGCCCACAGAAGTGGAATTCCTGATGGGAGATCCTGCGAAAGCAAAAACCAAATTGGGATGGGAAACAAAGGTTTCCTTTGAGGATCTGGTGAAAAAAATGGTCAGGGAAGACATACGGGAAGCACAGCGGGATCATCTGTGTGAAAAAGAGGGATTCCGGACATTTCAGCATTTTGAATAGAGATTCTGTTCTTTCCCGCAGAGGATTTTTTATTGTGTTCTTTCCCACAGAGAACACAGAGAGAAAAAAACCACAGAGAACACAGAGATTTTTTTATTCTGCTCTTTCCCACAGAGGACACAAGGTTTTTTGTTTTTTTTGGGGGATTGCAATGATAACTGCAAATAAAAAAAATGTATTTTTTCTCTGTGTCCTCTGTGGGCTCTTCCCTCTCTGTGCTCTCTGTGGGAAACAAAAATGCAATCTGGATAACTGTTTGTTATTTTTCTCTGTGTTCTCTGTGGGAAACAGTTCTCTGCGGGAGACACAAATCTGACATTCAAAACCAAAGGTATTTATATGGAAAAAAATGCAAAAATCTATGTGGCAGGGCATCGGGGGCTGGTGGGCTCAGCCATTTTCAGAAAACTGGAGCAGAAGGGATATAACCGTATTCTCTGCAAAACGCACAGAGAACTGGATTTGACAGATCAGAAAGCTGTGAATGCCTTTTTTGAAAAGGAAAAGCCTGAATATGTTTTTCTGGCCGCTGCAAAAGTCGGCGGAATTCTGGGCAACAGCACTTATCCAGCGGATTTTATTTATACCAATCTCGCGATTCAAATCCATATGATTCATGCCGCATACCGGCACGGAGTAAAAAAACTTCTGTTTCTGGGAAGTTCCTGCATTTATCCCCGTGACTGCCCCCAGCCCATGAAAGAGGAATATCTCATGACCGGGCCTTTGGAATCCACCAATTCCCCCTATGCCACTGCCAAAATCGCAGGCATTGAAATGTGCTGGTCTTACAACCGTCAGCACGGTACACAGTTCATGCCGGTTATGCCCACCAATCTTTACGGTGTCAATGACAATTTTGATCTGCAAAGTTCCCATGTGCTGCCCGCGCTGATCCGCAAATTCCATCTGGCAAAACTGGCGCAGTCCAAAGACTGGGAGGCTGTAAACAGGGATGAACAGCGTTTCGGCATCATTCCCGAAGACATCCGCAGAGCCATCGGATTTCCAAATACTGACGGAATTTCAGACAATTCTCCCAAAGTGATTCTGTGGGGAACCGGATCGCCTATGAGGGAGTTTCTGTATGCAGATGATCTGGCTGATGCCTGCGTCTGCCTGATGAATCAGGAGATTATGCCGCGCAATATGCCATACTCATCCTTTCTTCTGAATATCGGAACCGGCATGGATCAGACTATCCGTGATTTGGCTGAAATTACCGCCCGCGCGGTGGGATATACCGGAGAAATCCTCTGGGATGCATCCAAACCTGACGGAACTCCGCGTAAACTGCTGGATGTTTCCCAAATCAGAGAAGCAGGCTGGCAGGCACAGACTGATTTGGAAAAGGGAATTCTTAAAACATATGAATGGTATGTGGGGGAAAGCGGTCGGAAAAATCAGAACATACACTGATTTGTTTTCAAATCAAAGAGAAAAAAGTACAGCACAAAACACTGTCACTGCCGCAAGAGAAATCCATTCCCGCTTTCCTGCTGAAAAGTCCGGTGGAGTGCGGTTTTCAGAATAAGACCGGGCTTCCATTGCCACAGTCAGGCGATCCGCATCCTCAAACATCCTTCGCAGAAAGGGAATGGCAAATTTCTTCAGCCGGTACAGGGGATTTTTCCGCAGTTCAATGCCTCTGGCACGCTGGGCTTCGGCTGTTTCTTTGGCCTGAGACAGAATCAGGGGAATAAAGCGGATCAGCAGACTCAGCATAATTCCTGCTCTTTTTTCCGGAATCAGGGGAACGGGTTTGAGCAGCCACTCTGCCGCGCCCCGGATTTCTGAAGATCGTGTGGTGCAGACAAAACACAGTCCCAGCAGAACTACGGAAATCAGCCGCCAGCAGATGAGAAATCCTTCATAACTTCCTTCCTTTGTGACAGAAAATTTCCACCATTGAAAAATTGTTTCACCGGGTATGAATATGGCTCTGGCAAGGAAAACAAAGAAAAGCAGAAGAAAGAAATAGCGCATTTCTTTTATCAGTGAAACAAAAGAAATGCGGATGTGAAGCAGTGACAGAAACAAAACAGATGTGAACAGACCAAGTCCTGAAAATCCGGCATGAAGAATGCTCAGGCTCAGAAGCATGAGACATATCAGTTTGAACCGGGAATCCAGCTTATGAAAACCTGATTTTCCGGGACGGAATGCAAATTCACTCAGTTCAGCCATGAGGTCAGTTTCAATCCCTGGCGGGAGGCAAAAGGTTCCCGCACACCAAAAATATCACAGCCTTTGACAGCGGTTTCCGGTGCGCCATCCCGCACAATTTTTCCTTTTTGCATGATAACCAGCCGGCTGGCATGGGACAGCACTTTTTCCAAATCATGGGTGGTAAGCAAAATGGTATGTCCTTTATGATGGAGCCTGAGAATCTGCTCCAGCACCTGACGCACACCAGGATAATCCAGATTGGAAAAAGGTTCATCAAAAATAAAGATTTCCGACTGCATGGCAAGGATACCTGCAATGGCAACGCGGCGTTTTTCCCCGCCGGAAAGCAGATGGGGACGCCGATCTTCAAATCCGTTCAGCCCCACAGATTCCAGTGCGGTTTCCACTCTCCGCCGGACTTCTGCACGTTCCAGACAGAGATTTTCCGGCCCGAACGCCACATCATCATATACGGTTTCGCCCACAATCTGACTGTCTGCATCCTGAAAAACCATGCCCACTTTTTGCCTTGCTCTTTGGGGATTTTCCGCAACAGAAATGCCGTCCACAATCACACGGCCCTCATACGGCATTAGCAGCCCGTTGAGATGACGCAGAAATGTGGTTTTGCCGCAGCCGTTGGCTCCGGCAATGATTACAAATTCACCTTTTTCCACACAAAGGCTGATGCCGTCAATGCCAAAAAAGCCATCGGAAAAGCGGTGACGAAGGTTTTCAATTTTGAGAATTTCCATAGGGTGTTGAGATATACGGATAGCTGCGGACTGGAAACCTTCCGATTTTTAAGAAGATTGATATAACTGCTGATTTTTTTAAAGCCAATCAATTTTTTGAATATGAAGGCATAACAACAAGCTAATAGGTGGCTTTATCCCGCCGTCCACTGCACCGCCTGGTTAGGCAGTTTGCAGTTCTGGAAATTGTTCAACGGGTACCCGTAATTCTTTTTTCGCTTTTTTCCCCTGAGCATGAATACGATGAAACTCTGCTTCTATTTGACTTAACACCTTACCCTCAAAATATTCTTCTCCGCAATATTCACATTGTTCACAGGGAACATCATTTACAATTAAAAACTGATTATTATGCCTGTAAATATATTGAACCCTTGCCTCTTTAAAATTTTTATTACCGCAAAAATGACACTTTGTATTCATATTCAACCCCTTTCATACGGATTTTTGAATTTCGGCGGAGATGGAATATATACCGTAATAATGGTAAGTTTTTCTTTCCGTTCACCGCATACGGTATGTACAGGTTTACCGCCATCTGTAAATCCGGCTACCAGACAGCTTTCGCCTCTGCCTGTGTCAGAGTATTGTTCCAAAATCCTTCCGTTAAGTAATGATTCTCTTACTTCGGCAATTGTCAGATTGTCTTTTTGCCGTTCCTCTTCACCATGTCTGGAAAAATATTCTTCGCCGTTTCTGATTTTATTTTTTATCCATTCGATATCGAACATTACATTCCTGAAATTTTATATACTGATCCAATTTTGGTTTTTTCGAAAACCCGGACAATTTCTTATAACCCGTTTCCCAAATGCCTTTGACTGACGGTCAAAACAGTTTCAAAACTTCTTTTTGAACGGTTCAGATCATCTTTTACATCTATTGCCTGACAATGGAAAGTATCACGTTTATTACCGATGGCAATCAGCGCCAATGTGTCAACAAAAACAGATTTTATCATCGTTTTGGTATCCCGTAAAGATAATAATCATGATTTTCTGCAAAGTCTTCTATGCCTGTATCAACGGCAATTTCATCAATATTCAGATTATCCCACGGATCATCCGAAGGCAGTTCCTGTCTTATTTCCACTGAAATGCCATCTTTTGAAAAAATATCTTCCACTTTTTTAATGAACTGCAATACTCTGGCATTCGGAAGAATATCAGGAAAAGTGATTGTCATCTGCATTCTTTGTCACCTCATTTTCTTTTAATTTTCTCTGCGTGTCTCCTTCGTAAACTGCCTTTTGCTTCCCAAAAAATTTGGATGTGTTCTCAATTCCTTTATCATCTTTACATTGAAATGCCTTCTTTTTTTCAATTAAATCATTATATTATCTTTATCTTTATTTTTATTCTCATGCCTTCCGCTGCCTAACCAGTGATTATGGACCATGTCACTAACGTAAATCTCAGCGGTTCGGTAGGGTGGAGCGAAAGCGGAACCCCACCGAATCCGCTGGAGCGCCGTGTTATGCCGCATTCAATATTACAATATAAGTCTCTATATTGTAAAAAATTATGAGGCAACTCTTGAAAATTTTAGTTCATCTTTAAACTCTTGATATAAATGTAAAATTATTTTCCACATAACTGTCAGTAACACTTTAAAATCATTTTCTGTAATCAAATATTCATTTTCTTCTTTAAATTCAAAATAATGCACTAATTGATTTCTAACTGCGTAAATAAATAGAGCTAAATTTGACATTTTGTCTTTATCGCATAAATCTTCTTCAGTAAGAATTTCGGCACCTTCACTACCTTTACATTTAACTGTTCTTGTCAATTTTATATATTTATTAACAATATCTGAATTAAAAAAACCTTGTTCTTCAATAATGTTTATTGGTACCAGTCTAAACAATCGTTCAATTGAATCTCTTTCAATTCTGCGCCAACCAAGATCCTTATTGCATCTGTAAGCAATTTCAGCAGCTGTAATATCCCGTAAGTTTAAATTCTTTTTCAATTCAAGCGATCTCGGCAAAGAATACAGTTTTTCAATAACTCTATAAGATTCAAAGAATGCATGTTCCCAGTGATGACTAGTTAATGTCATAACAAGATTATCAAGTGGTAAAATATGGCTGTATTCAACAAGTTTTCTTTCAATTAAAGAAAGAAATTCTCCTGAGTGAGCTAAATATTTAATCTTTGAGCCAATCAAAATTAAACAAAATATGGTTTTATTTGATGCATCCCAAAGAACACTATCATCATCTAAAAGAAATGCTTCATAATGTTCGAAACAGTTTCTAATTTCTTCAAAATTATGTCCAGTATACTGTGTATCTTCTAATTGACCAAAAAAATTTTCCCTCAGATGTTCATCATCAGCTATAATATTGGGTAGGATAGGTGAATCTTTCAAGGTTCGTAAGAACATACTTGGATAACGATATGTTTCGATAACTCCATAATTAAATAATGGGTGACTTCCGATATTTTCATATAAATCGTTGATTCCAAATATTAGTAAAAATTTTTCACCGGTTAGTCCAGTCAATTTATAAATTTTTACTCCATATGCAAATTCTTCACTACTTATTACTCTTGATAATTTTAATCTCTTACTGTCATCAATATATTTATCATCTGGTAATACTTGTGGTTTTACATCTGATGATATAACGATGCCAATTTTATTCGATAGTATTTTAAAAGGCTTAGAAGCACATTCAATCATCGAGCTTGCCATTATAGAGCATTCCAACAAGGAGTTAAATTTATAAGACGTTCTGCATTCCTAAGCATACTATCGAACGAAGCGCTATACAACTGTCGTTCGTATTCGCCTATTTTGCCTGTCTTTGCAGATAATTTTTGGTTTAATGTCATAAAATCCAAATAATCATGAATATCTTTGTCACTAAGTTGCTTGATTTTTTCAATGATTTTTTTCATTGAAGTTTCAAATTTGTTCACTTTTTCTGCGATTTCTGCTTCAGACCTATCAAAACCTGGTTCATCAAATATCCATATTGCTGCAGTTGCAATAAAACCTATTCTAGCGGGAGCACTAGAAAATAAATCTTTTCCATTTAGGATTTTCCAATCAGTTATCTTATCATCATCTGTATCTGGAGAATATCGAGAGATTGCCTTATCAAATTCAGCCATCCAATATAACACTTTTATAAAGTGACCAATAAATTTATCATTAGATGTTGATTCTATTGCATCTGCTCGTGCAAAGTCTTGGGCTATTCTTTCTGAAGTTTTAACTTCCAATTTCCTTGAACTAAATATTAAAAATAGTTCAATAAGATGGCTACTTTGATATTGTCCGCCATCTTTACGTCTTGCTGCTTCATCTTTAGTATAAACATCAATATTAGGAATTTCTCTTCGTATTTCTTCAATTAATGAAGAGTAGATAGTATCTAACTGTCTTGTTATGTCCCAAGGGATCTGACCAGTATTCAAAATTAACATCCTGTATATAAGGCTATTTACAGCTTCAGATAGCCAAAATTCAACCCGAATTTTCCTTTCATGTACGCCTTCATTTTGCTGTGCAGCCTCTTTAAGTGCAGTAGTCCTTTGCATACCGTCGATTATTAAGATAGAAATTTTATCATTAGATAAACAACCAAGTACTTCATCAATATTTTTACAATAAGGAATTTTATTAAAAATTTCATTAGTTATTACTGCACCAAGTACTACAGGTGGCAATATGGCCCCAGATTGAATATCACTAACCATTCTTTTTCTTATTCTAATTGCAGTTTTTGTTTTAAGTGGAGCTCGCTGTTTTTCTAACCCACCTTTATTCTTATAAGTTAATTCCACTAAATCCAGATATCTTTCGATTGTCATTTCTGCAATTAATGACCAGCAATTCACTCTATCGTCTTGTAATAAAAATAAATTATCCATAAATGCCTCTGATTTTAAAATTAAATTTGACAATATTGTATAAGATTTATCCGCATAATCATTGATTATGCAGACCTTGATTAAGAAGCTGTTTTAAAAATAATCGGGGTTAAAAAATTGGGGAATTTCAACCAGTGCAAAATCTGATTTTGCCGTATTCAAACGGATAATATCTCTTTTGCCATACTGATTTCCTCCCGGAAAATCAGGGCGGAATATTTTTAAAACAGCTTCTAATATCCGATAAGTAGGTCAACGAAAATTTTCGTGTATAAAAAAACAGGATTTCTTCTGAGGAAAACCCGACATCCTGAAAACTTTATATCCGAAAATTTATGGAACCCTACTTACCGCATATTATCCTGATCTGCCAAAGTTCAGTTTAAAATTCATAGCATATCATAAAATGGAAGTCAACCGGAACTGATTATTCCTTTTCAGAAAAAATATACTTTTTGGAAATAAATATAATATTCTGAAAATATTTTATTATAATGTTTCAACTTTGGTTTTTTGTGGCACAAAATTTGCTTCCGCCATTCCGGCTAAAGCTGGAATCCAGTATTTTCAAATGGTTCTGGATACCGAAGTTTGTCGGTATCCAGAATATGCGTAACATCAGTCAATAAATAGCCTAATTTTTCCTGCTTTTTCGGGACAAATCCCTTCCTGAGGGGGCATGGGTGTGTCTTTTCCCGCGCCCTGAACACACCCCTTTATCCCCTCTCAGGAGTGGAATATATGAAATTCATCGTGGTCATGCACTATCACTTTTTGATCTGTAAAATAAAAAAATAATAGTAAAAACAAAATAATGTCATCATTTTTTACAAATTTTCCCAAAGAGTATGTTATATAACAGATTGACATCTTGTGTCTGTCATAATACAAGATCAGGCAGTGTTCCGGATATTCGGAGACAAAAAGACCACAGATTTCAGGAGATAACCCATTATGATACTGATTATTGATTTCGGTTCCCAATACAACCAGTTAATTGCCAGGCGGGTAAGGGAAAACCATGTGTACTGCCGGATCGTGCCGCCTGCGATCCCTCTGGATGAAATCCGGAAACTCAGGCCCGAAGGCATTATCCTTTCAGGCGGGCCTTCAAGCATTTATGAAAAAAACAGCCCCAAAACAGATCCGGGTATTCTGAATCTTGGAATTCCGGTACTGGGTATCTGTTACGGAATGCAGTTTATGATTCATGCCCTGGGCGGAAAAATAAAAGGCGCAGGAAAACGGGAATATGGATTTGCCCAACTGCATATCAGGAAAATGCAGGGGCTTTTTCAGGGAATTGAAGAAAATCCTCTGCAGTGCTGGATGAGCCACGGTGATTCCGCTGAAAGCCTGCCGCAAGGATTTGAAATAACCGCATCCACCGAAAATACAGGCATTGCGGCCATTGCCCATGCAAACGGGCAGTACCACGGTCTGCAGTTTCATCCGGAAGTGGAGCATACCCCCAGGGGACAGGACATAATCCGGAATTTTCTGTTTCATATCTGCGGATGTGTTCCGTCCTGGACCATGAAATCCTTTGCCAAAGAAGCCATTGCGCAGGTGAAGGAGACCGTGGGAGACGGCAAAGTGATCCTCGGACTCAGCGGAGGTGTGGATTCCTCGGTTGCGGCCCTGCTTATCCACAAAGCCATCGCCCATAATCTGACCTGCATTTTTGTGGACAACGGTCTGCTGCGCAAAGACGAAGCTGTCCAACTGAAAAGCAGGTTTGCGCAGCATCTGGATATCAATATCCGCTTTGTGGATGCATCCGAAAAATTTCTGCATGAAATCAACGGCATCACAGACCCTGAGAAAAAACGCAAAATCATCGGAAGGGTGTTTATGGAGGTGTTTGAGGCTGAGGCACAGAAGGTCGGAAATGCCCGGTTTCTGGCCCAGGGAACTCTTTACCCTGATATTATAGAATCGGTTTCGGCCTTCGGAGGCCCCACGGCTGTGATCAAATCCCACCACAATGTTGGGGGACTGCCGGAAAAAATGAAACTGAAACTGGTGGAGCCTCTCAAATATCTGTTCAAGGACGAGGTGCGGGAACTGGGAACAGAACTGGGACTGGATGAGGAAATGGTATGGCGTCAGCCTTTTCCGGGCCCGGGTCTGGCCATCCGTGTGCTGGGTGAGGTGACAGCCGAACGTCTTGCCATCCTGCGGGAGGCAGATGCGGTTTTGCTTGATGAAATCCGGAAAAACGGTTATTATCGCAAATTATGGCAGTCCTTCGCTGTATTGCTGCCTGTCAAAAGTGTGGGGGTGATGGGGGATCACCGTACCTATGAAAATATTCTGGCTGTGCGGGCTGTCACCAGCAGGGATGCCATGACTGCGGACTGGGCAAGACTTCCCCATGATCTGCTGGCCGGTATATCGAACCGGATCATCAATGAAGTCAAGGGGGTGAACCGGGTTGTGTATGACATCAGTTCCAAACCGCCTGCCACAATTGAATGGGAATAGATTGATTATGGAAGAAAAAAAAACAGGTTTCAGAATCGGACTGGATGATGCGGAGGAGGAAATTCCGCCGCAGTTTGTGCGCACTGCAAGAGAAAGTTTTCAGACACGGACAGGAGCGGCAGCAGATATCCTCCGCGTGGAAAAGATCAACCGGAGACTTACACTGCTGGCGCTTCTTCTTCCCTGTCTCTTTGCAGCGGCCCTGTATTATGTGTATAAGGATATAGGCCGGCAGATTGCCCTGGCCGAGCAGTCCGGAGCTCAGGCAGGAATTCAGGCGGTTTCCCGTGTATTGGATGCCAAATCATCAGAACTGGAAGCACAGTACGTGCAGATTCAGAAAAGTCTGGCAGAAAAGGAGGAACCTTTGAAAGAGGCTTTTCTGGTATTTGAAAAAACGTCCGCGTCCCTGGGGGAAAAACTGGGAAAAGTGGAAGAAAATCTGCGCAAACTCAGTGAGTCCAAAGCCTCCAAAGAATCTCTGGAAAGCCTGAAAAAGGAAACCGGGGGACAGGTGAAGGGAATGACGGACAGGGTATCTGAAATGGCTAAGAATTTTGGACCGCTGTCAGAAGAACTGAAAAGGATGAAAAAGATTGAGGAGCATCTTGCAGCAGTGAATGCTGAGTTGGAAAAAGTGAAGGCTGCTCTGAAAAATCCGGACACGGATATCAAGTCTCTGACCCAGGACATAAGCCGTCTGAAAACCGACATTGTGGATATACTCGCGGAAACCATTGACCGGAAAACCCTGAATTCGGCTATCGGAGCCCAGCAGAAACAGTATCAGAAGGAGATTGATACGCTTGGCAGAAGCATAGGAGAAAAAGATAAGAGCATCAAGGCCCTGCAGAAACAGGTCTCAGATTTGGAAAACCGGGTCAAAACCCTGTCCGCAAGACCTTTGGGAACTCCCAAACCCGGAACCATACTGGAGCAGGATCTGCAGTAAGGTGATTTATGAAAATGAATGTCCATGTTCAGTTCACAAAAACTGCAGCAAAGGAAACCTGCAAACAGCAGATATGTGAGCCGCAAAAACCTGATTTTTTGGAAAAATCCGGTTTTTCCGAACACTTCAGCGCATAAAATCAAAGTTGGCAAAGCGGTATATCAACTGAGAGCGTCACCATAATGTTTTTTTGCCGCAAAGACACAAAGGCGCAGGGATACACAAAGAAAAAACCTTTGTGAAACTTCGTGTCTTTGCGGCAATGTTTTGGTTTTTTTGTCTGCAACTTCTTAAATTTGATAAAAAATTCTCTTTGGAGCCAATTGAAAAAGTCCGTCTTCGTCATTCCGGCGAAAGCCTGAATCCAGTAATTTCAGCACATTATGGATACCAACTTTCGTCGGTATGACGGTTTTGGCGGGTTTTGAAATTGCCTCTTTGGAAAGAAAGTGCTTAAAAAGTATGGAAAAACGTAGTTCTCTGCTTCGGAGGATACTCATTTTTTCGGGAATCGCCTGTGTCATGGCCCTGATTCCGGTGCTGCTGTTTGCGGTAAACGGACTGGTGCTGGCCCATAATGAAAATATTGTCACCGGTCTGACATCTCACACTGCCGTGCATCCGGCAAAGGAAGACAGCGGAGACATCCGCTTGCGGGTGATGTCCTGGAATGTGGCAAAACTGTCTGTTCACAATGGCGGACTTTCCTTTGATCCGCCGGAAAAGGCGCGGAAAAGGCTGCAGGTTATGGCGGATATTATCCGGGCAGAAAAGCCGGATCTTGTTTTTCTGTGTGAAATTATAAAGGAATGCACACCATGCCCTGTGGATCAGATCGTGGAACTGGCTGAGGCCGGCGGAATGCACATGTGGGCATTTGGGGAAAACTACAATTTCGGCCTGCCTTTTTACCGGATTGTGGGCGGAAACGCTATTCTTTCCCGTTTTCCCGTTGAAGGAGTGACCAATCTGACACTGACCGGACGCCAGCCCTTTTATGTCACCAAAAACAACCGGCGTGCGCTCTGGTGCTCGGCCCGTATCGGTAATCAGGAGGTTCTGCTGGCCTCCCTGCACAATGATTCCTACAGCCGGAAAAACAATCTGGTGCAGGCTCAGCAGTTGCTGGCATATGCGGGAAATCGGGACGCTCTTATGGCCGGTGATTTCAATGCTGCCCCGCATGAACCGCCTATGAAGGTGTTTTCGGAAAGCGGACATTTTTCCGGTGTGTTTGACGGCCCTTTCACCTTTCCGGCGGGAAAACCAAAGGAAACCATTGATTTTATCATCGGGCCGGCCTCATGGGAAGTTCTGGAACACCGGGTCATTGCTTCGGATACCTCGGATCATCTGCCTGTGCTAACGGTGTTCGGAATAAAACAGAAATAACTGCTGCCTGTCAATGCCATTAAGGGACTTGAAAATTGCTGTTAGGCGATTTCCGGGAAATTAATATCTGATGTTACGCAGCATCGTCATACCGGCGAAAGCCGGTATCCGGAACTGTTTGATATTACTGGATTCAGGCTTTCGCCGGAATGACGGGCAAAGCGGATAACTCCCTGATTTTTGAAAGAGTGGCGTAACATCAGTTAATATCCCTGAAGTTTCCCAACATCGCAGAAACGGCATCCTGCCGTTTCCGGGGCGGCAGGATGCCGTCCCCACGGCAAAGAAATATATTTGGATAGTGGGTCAAATCAGTTGATTATGAAATTCCCCTCCCCGGTGGGATGGGTCAGGGGATGGGAGAGTTTTTCCGCATCATCAGCCGGTTTGACCCGCTGCCAAACATTTCGCTTATCCTGTTTCCGGAACTTCAGGACTCCGAAAGACGGGGCATGAAATCTTCTGGTTAATATTATATAACAACTTAATATAATTTAAATAAGCCGCTAATGAAACGAATCTGTACGAACTGCACAGACCATAATTCGTGCAATTCGCGGCTGTACCGTCAAATCTTCTGAGTAATGTTATATGTTATAAAAACTGTCTGAACCATTGTTCAAAAATACAGGAAAATATATACATATGGATAAAACAGAACTTAATACAGCCTTCCGGAATCAGGCTGAGATGCTGGCAAACAGGGTCAGGAAACGCCGGAATCATCTTCGCAAACGTTTTGCAAAACAGGGTATAGAGGTTTTCAGACTTTATGACTGGGACATTCCTGAAATCCGTGCGGTTGTTGACTGGTATGCCGGACATCTGGTTATTGGGGAATACACACGGATGCAGTCCGCACCGGAATGGCTGCCGATGATGGGGGAAGCTGTTGCAAAAGCATTGGATGTTCCAATGGAAAATTTGCATCTGAAGGAACGCATGGCAGGAAAGCAGGACGGAAAAAGATATGAACGCTTTGATTATACAGATAAAAAAATCATTGTCTCCGAAAGGGATCTGAAGTTTTCTGTCAATCTTTCCGATTTTGTTGACACAGGACTGTTTTCCGATCACAGGAACACCCGGCAGATGGTGCGGGAACTGTCCGCAGGAAAGGATTTTCTGAATCTCTACTGTTATACCGGAACCTTTACCTGCTATGCTGCAAAAGGCGGGGCCGGATCAACAGTTTCGGTTGACCGCTCGGAAACAGTGATCCGCTGGGCAAAAGAAAATTTTGATCTGAACGGAATTCCGGAAAAGGGAAACACCCTGATGCATGCCGATGCATTTGATTTTCTCAGGAAAGCAAAGCGGCAGAATAAGACATTTGATCTTGCTCTCGTGGATCCGCCGTCCTATTCAAGCACCCGGAGCAGAGAAGAAGAGTTTGACATTGTAACAGATCATCCGCTTCTTCTTGAAACAGTCGTGTCCCTGATGAAAAAAGGGGGAATCATTTTCTTTTCCGCAAACCATCAGAATTTTGAACCACAGATGTCCCATCTTACTGTCGGTGAAATAAAGGAAATTACCCAGCTCACCATACCCGAAGACTATGTCAGCAAAAAGAAGCAGATTCACCGCTGCTGGAAAATCACTGTATAGTTTTCATACCATGCGCAGTTTTTTTTAAAACAGCGGGAATCAAATAACCTGACACTGACACCGGAGAGGGAAAATGCACCTGCAGATGGCATGGAGAAATATCTGGCGCAATCCCCGGCGCACCGGGATTATCCTGACAGCCGTGGTTATCGGTGTCTGGGGTATGGTGTTTCTGGGAGCCCTGAGCGATGGCATTATTGATCAGATGGTTCGCAACAGCATTGCCACCCTGACCGGAAGTATTCAGATTCATCACAAAAAATACTGCGATGATCCGGTGATTGAAAACAGCATGAACGATTCCCAGGCTGTGATCAGAACCATCCAAAAACATATTCCGGAAAATGCGCACTGGGCTCCGAGAATCCGGGTGAATGCGGTTGCAGGCAATGCCCGGCATTCATCCGGGGTTACATTTGTGGGCATTGATCCGTCCAAAGAAGCTGATGTGTCTTTTATAGCCAAGTCTTTGACAGAAGGACGGTATCTGGCATCTGATGATCCATACGGCATTTTGGTGGGAAAATCGCTGGCCGACAAATTTGAAACCGGTCTGGATCGTAAAATACTGATTATGACTCAGGCAGCAGACAAAGAAATGGCCTCCCGTGCGTTCAGGATCGCGGGAATCTTCCGGGCGGAACTGGAAGCCACAGAAAAACAGTTTGTCTTTGTCACCCTGTCCGCAGCCAATAATATGCTTAAAATACAGGAAATTTCCGAAATTTCCCTGCTTCTGCCGGACAAAGCTGATCCGGATGCAGTGGCCGGACAAATCCGGCCGGATCTGCCTGAATCCTGTGAAATCCGCACATGGCAGGAGATTCTGCCTCTGGTCAGGGTCAGTGTGGAAATGAACCAAAGTTTTATGATAGTGTGGTATGCTGTGGTTTTTATTGCAATGGGTTTCGGAATTGTAAACACCCTGCTGATGGCCGTGTTTGAGCGGATGCGGGAGTTCGGACTTCTCAAGGCGCTGGGCATGAAACCCTGGCGGATTACGGTATCAGTGCTGATCGAATCCTTTTTTCTGCTCCTGACAGGTGTGATTGCTGGAAATGCAGTCTCCCTGTCCCTTGTATGGTGGCTGGCAGAAAGGGGCATTGACCTTTCCGCCTTTGCAGCCGGAATGGAGTATGCGGGAATGCCCCGCGTGATTTATCCCATGATCAGAACTGGAAATCTGATTACAGCCAATCTGATGGTTCTGGTGCCGGGACTTCTGATCAGTCTCTATCCAGCGCTGAAAGCTGCCGGATTTACACCGGTTGAGGCCATGTCACAGCATTGAGGGAAATATTGCACTCTTTCAGTGTGTTCCACCGGAGTTGCTCCTTTCCCGGTTTTTTTTCAGACTGCCACGAAGACACAAAGGCACAAAGTCTCACAAAGGGTTACTGCCTGATTTTTTATCAGCTTTCATATTACATTTTACTCATTTAAAATCGACATGACAGCCCTCTGCACAAAATCCGCATACTGATCCACGGAAACATTCCTTCGGGCATATTTTTTGCGTTTCAGATACCATTCCTGCAGCATTGCTTTGATGACACCTGCGCTCATCTCAGCATCAATGTTTTTGAACATACCTGTGTTCTGCCCTTCCCGGATAATGTCTGCAATCATTTTTTCTGTGGCCTCACTGTCTGCTATGACCATATCTCTCTGGGATTTGGACATATTTTTTGTTTCCATATAGGAAAAATAAAACCAGGGCTGCATGGCTTCGCTTAAATAAAGATGGACTCTGATCATCATTTCCAGTTTTTCAGAAGCATCGGCTTCGGGCCGGATATAACTTTTCACTGTGTGCAGTACAGTGGTGCGCAGGTGCTGCATCATCATGTTCAGCAGATCCTCTTTGCCGGAAAAATAGGCATAGAGCGCGCCTGTACTCAGTCCGGTTTCTGCACTCAGATCCCGCATGCTCATGGCCTGAAATCCCTTTTCATTGCTGATTTTCAGCGCGGCACTGAATATTTTTTCCAGATTCCGTATTACGGTTTCCTCTTTTTTGATGCGGATGCTGCTCTGGTTTTGGGAGTAAATTTCCCGGCAGATGCCTTTCCGGGTGATTTTGATCTGTTTCTGAAACTGTGCGTAATTCATATTCTGTTCCGTATGAGGCGGCAAATGGCCGGGTTTTATGGCAAATTATTTTCATATGTGGAAAATATGCCTGTGTTTTTTAACCACGAAATACACAAAAATACACGAAAAAAAGGATTTGAAGGCAAATCCGTATGATATTTCTCCTGTTCCCACATTTCCTGTCAATGCCGTTTACGTAAGCCTTTATTTCCGTGTATTCAAAAAACCGGATTTTTCGGAAAAATCCGGTTTTTCTGAAAAGTTATGGAATATTACTTACGCTAATCCGACCTGTGACTTTATCGAAAACTCTCCCCGTATTTGGCAATCCATTGTTCAAACAGGGGAACCCGGAGCCGGTATTTCCCGGCTTCTGTTTCCTGTATAAATCCATAATCCAGCAGGCGCACCACATCACTGCGGTTTGCGGATGTCTGTTTCTGCATGATTTCCATGACAGTGGTTTTGAGGGTTCCCGCGCAGAAGTCTTTCCAGAACGTGGTCATGACCGCATTGCCGCGATCCAGCACTTTTTCTCTGCATACGGTTTCCAGATCGTCTTGTTTCATTTCCTTCCGGTTGTGCATATTGGCAATATTGACCATTTCAAAGCAGATATGCTGGAGCAAAGCCGGATGTCCGCAGGTAAGCTGCCATATTTTTTCCACCGTTTCTGGAGGATAGATGAGATTGAATTCCGGATAGGGTCTGGTGATGAGTTTTTCCGCTGCCTCTTTTTTCAGAAAATCCACTTTTAAACGGTGCGCGTGGACAAAATAGCGGCTGAAATCCGGTTCTCCCGGAAGATCCGCAAACAGCAGCAGCCCGGTAAAGAGAAAAATCACCTGATTCTGATGCTGGGAAAAACTCCGCATGGCTTCCAGCAGTCTTTGACCCTCTTCGCTTTCTTTTTGCAGAAGTCTGTGGAAATTTTCGTATTCATCCCATGCCAGAATGATTTTGCGATCTTCCTTCTGTGCCACAGTTTCAAAGAATGTCCGGAACTCCCGACAGGATTCCAAAAGATTCTCCTGCGCTTTTTCCTCTTTTGAATCCCCTCTTGAGAGGGGCATGGGTTTGTTTTCAAATGGATTTTCCATTCTCAGTGCAAACCGTGCTTTGCGGATAAAACCCTTCAGGCAGTCTGAAACGCTCTGAAATTCGGTAGTGGGACTGCTCATACTGATTTTTTTAATATATAAATCAATATGTTATTTATAATCAGTATAAGCAGTATCATGGATGTATCGTATAACTATTTGTATTTATTATGTATGGACAAAAATCAGTATATTTTTTAAAATATAATAATATCAAATAGTTAATTTTTTGTCAGTATGTGCAGACCCACTACCTGAAATTCATCGCTTTGCATGTCCTGGCTGAGAATGAGAAAACGGGGGCCAAGAAGTTCCGGCAGAAAATTGACAAGACTGGTTTTGCCCACCCTGCGCTGACCCTGCAAAAGAAAAGTGGGCATAATGCCGGAACTGAGAATGCGGAAACTGAATTCATCCCGCAGGTCTTCCCGGCCCACAAAGGTCTGCTGTCCGTATTCATTGGGACGCAGGGCTTCGCCCACGCGGTAGATATTGCGGGTGACAGATTCAAGATATTTCAGTTCCTCTTCCATCTGTTTCATCTGTTTTTCGCTTTCTTCCTGCCATTTGCGGATGGCTTTCAGGTAATCAGCTTTCCAGATGTCAGACTGGGTAAGCGTGATTTCTTCAAATTTTTTCAGGGACGCATGGAAACTTTGCCACGCGTCTTTTTTCAAACCTTTGTGGTTCTGTTTTTCTGCCTGTATGAGTTGGGATTTTAGGGTTTCCAATTGGCGGAACCAATTGGCAGAAGGGCGATATTTTGCCAGTATGCGTTGGGATTTCAGGGTTTCCAATTTATTTATCCATTTGGCCCGTTGGAAATATAGTTTGCTTTCTGTATCTTCTTCATCCAGAAGCGGGAGAATCAAAAATTCTGCATGTAAGGGATGATGATACCATGTTGCGGCTGTAGCTGTGTGGGTAATATGGAAAGCCAATGTTTTTTGCAAAGGGCGGTGTTCCAGAAGAAAGTCACGGAATTGAAAAGATAGTTGAGAATTATTCCAAGAGAATTTTAATAGTTTTTGTTTTAAAAAAGGAATTGGAAGCCTAATGGTAGCATCTTTAAGAAAAGGGTTAAGTGTAAGGCTGTTCCAAATAAAATTTTTGATCACATAAAAGGGATAAAATGGAATACGAAAATACCCACTACAAAATCCCAAAACAGATGCCAGACCAGATGCCAGACCAACTTTGAATCCAAGTTCCCAATTTTCTTTTGAACCAAATACTAAACCTTCTCCCAATCCTATTCCCAGTCCTGCTGCCACCCCCATTATCAAATCCAATTTGAAAAATCCTGCTAAACCGACTGCAAAACCTACTTTAAAAAAAACAGTTACGAGACCGCCAAATGTGAAATTTTCTGATAAACCTTCTAACAAAGTGAATGTCAAAGCAACTACTAAACTTCCTGTTAAAACGAATGGTAAACCTAATGTCAAACTAAGAACTATACCTCCAGCCAAAATGAGTGCTAAAACGAATGCCATATAAATATATGTCTTTTGTATCCATAACAAAAAGTTTGGAAAAAATTCTTCCGGATGCCATTTTTCCACGATGCCGGATTTGAATTCACCCGGAAAACGGATCGGCAGATCCAAAGCGACAATAATGGCAGAAAAAAAGAAATAAAGCGTTACTGTGAGGAGAATGATCCACGGAAAGGTTTTCAGGAACCATATCACTGATGCCTTGCGTGACAGTGTTCGCGAGAATTTTTCCAATAGATTCGGCTCAAAAATCAGCCACCTGACCAGTTCCAAAGAATTTTTCGGTGTTTCCGGCCTGTAAAAAGGATTGTCTCTATTCATTTGTCGTCTTTGGGAGCAATGAGTTTTTGGAAAAAGGATTTGACAAATTCCAATGGGCCGGATGCCATTTTTTTCAACTGGGCGAATATGTGAATAAAAGGATTGATAACCAGATTCCAGCATTTCAGCCATGTTGTAAGTTTGGCAACTTTTTTTGTGCCGGAGTCCCGGTAGTGTT
Organism: Desulfococcaceae bacterium; assembly: GCA_050180235.1. Taxonomy (GTDB): domain Bacteria; phylum Desulfobacterota; class Desulfobacteria; order Desulfobacterales; family Desulfococcaceae; genus JAABRU01. The sequence goes on along the minus strand of JBFXEJ010000071.1, from coordinate 11,083 downwards.
TCCTGAAATCATTCCGCCATTTTTCCAGCAGTTCAAGATCAATAAAAGTCTCTTTGTTGGCAATTCTGAATTCATAATGCTCCAGCAGTTCGTAATTATTCCCCTGACTGTTCAGATGAGAGGCCAGCATGGTTTTTTCCCGTTCATCCAAATGCTTATCCGGAAATCTGCGGTTTATTTCTTCCAGAATTTCTTTGTGCTGCAATGGCGGAATTTCCACCGGATGCAGGTTCAGGGCAGATGTCACCGGTTTTTTGTTAATGAACAGGGTCAGATGGTTCATGGGAGTGAGCGTTGAAACCATCAGAGATACGCGGGGCGTGTTTTTGATTGCATTAAGGGCATCAATGAAATCCTGATTGAATTTCGGGTCAAGTTCCGGATTTTCCGAAAGATAGTGGAAATCATCAATCAGAAGGAAAATCTGTTTTCCTGCGGAACCGAGTTTTCTGATGATTCCGTTCAGGCTGGCCGGAGTATTGCCATGCAGCCCGGCAGCCTCACAGACAGCCTTGCAGAAGCCGGAAAAACTGCTCTGGTATCCTTTGAAGGAAACCAGAATCACGCAGGTGTTTTCCGGTTCTGCATTGCGTATATCTTCCAAAACACGGGTTTTTCCGATACCGTTCGGGCCGTAAATATTCAGGGAATCCCCGTTCTGCAAATATTTCATAATCAGCCGGGTGGTGGCATGCCGCAGAAAATGGTTTTCTTTCATGAAATTATCCTTATTTTCCTTATGATGAACCCCGGAGGGTTTCCCACAGAGCGCACAGAGTTTTCACAGAGGACACAGCGTTTTTTTCTCTGTGTTCTCTCTGCGGGAAATTTTTCTGTCCGCCTCCAAAACGGATCAGGTATGTTTTTTTCTGCCTTTTTTCTTCATTTTGAGAAAATATGCCTCAATTTCCTCTATAGGAATTCCTTTCAGACGATCCTCTGTCGTGAGTCCTTTCAGACAATCCTCTGTCGTGAGTCCCTTCAGACAATCCTCTATCGAGAGTCCTTTCAGGCGTTCCTCCGGTTTGTACATGGACATAACCTCCTCAGGGCTGAGTCCCTTCAGACAATCCTCTATCGTGAGTCCATTCGGACGATCCGCGGATCTGTACCTGGCCCGAACCTCATCAAATGACATGCCGGAAAGAATCAGATCCCCCCACTTTTTTCCCATTTTCCTGATTTCTTCAGGGCTCAGTTCAAGTTTTTCCATATGCTCCCCTTTCTCTGAAAACCGCTTACCCCTCATTCTTTCTGATTTTGCGCAGATATGCTTCGATTTCCTCTGCTGAGAGTCCTTTAAGACGCTCCTCAGGGTCGAGTCCCTTCAGACGTTCCTCAGGGCCGAGTCCCTTCAGACGCTCCTCAGGGCCGAGTCCTTTCAGGCGTTCCTCCGTCCCGAGTCCTTTCAGGCGTTCCTCCGTCCCGAGTCCTTTCAGGCGTTCCTCCGGTTTGTACATGGACATAACCTCCTCAGGGCCGAGTCCTTTCAGACGCTCCTCAGGTTTGTATCTGGACAGAATGTCATCCGGGCTGTATCGGGTCAGAATGTCATCCGTTGACAGACCGGACAGAATCAGATCCGCCCACATTTTTCCCATTTCCGTGACCTTTTCAGGGGTCAGTTCCATTGTCTCCATATACTCTCCTTTCTCTGAAAACCAGTAACGCAGAAGACCTTCCAAGAACCACTGAACCTGTAAACGCAAAGTTCCAAGTCCCAGCCGCCTCAGTGCGCTGACGGCCGCTATTTTTTCTTTCCTCTGACTGGCAAAGCATTTGACAAACGCATTGTGCGGTTCATCGGTCAGTTCATTGAGACAAATCAGGGGAATTTTCTCCAGCATCCAGAAGTCATGCCGGTATACGCCTGTTTTCTCAGAAGGGAAATATCCCATGTCTTTCAAAACAGTTTCCCCCGGTGTTTTTGAACTGATAACAAAGGACTGCACCTCTCTGTCTGCCAAATTATGGGAGTCTGTGTAAAAGGTTTCATATCCCAGTATCTGACGGAAGGCTTTTTTTGTGACAGATTCCGTGTATTTGAACTCAATCAGAATATGCTCCGCATTGCTGTCCCTGATTCCGTCAGGCAGAAAGCGGAGCTGTTCCGGAGTCCATTCCATGTGCTTTTTCCGGATCAGAAGAATATCAGCCCTGGGTGCCGCGGCCATCACGGAAAATTCCGTGTAAACCGTTATCCCCAAAGGCTCCAGAAGTTCCTGCAGAAGTTTTCCCAGCAGGATATGCCACCGGGTTCTGCCTTTTTCCGATGTTTTTTTCATGTTTTTCTCTTTAAAACGGCTGGTAGCCAAAATGAGATGGGTGAAAACCCTCAGCGTTTTCTGTGACAATCTATATCTGAATGAAACGGAATGCAAGTGTTTCTGACAGGCTGCCGGGGGAAGTGCGGCACAGGATCAAAGCGGCTGACAGATTTGCTTTAACAGCGGGATTTTTCATACTGACAAAATCAGGGTATAAAAAACATGTCAACCGCAGAGTGACACAGAGAAATGCAAAGAAAAGTCTGCGGAACTCTGTTTATAAGTCTTTGAAACTCTGCGGTTAAACACCCATTCTGAAATTTCTGTGCATGGGAAAAAATGCAGCCTGCTGAAAACTGTACATAAAAAATTATGGAAGCCTGCTTATGCTTTTCCCTGTGATTTGGATAAAAGGGCAATGCTGTCTTTGATTATTTTTCCTGTGCAGAAGAAGCGCATTTCCCTTCCAGAAAACCGGGACAGAGAAAAGCAGGTTTTGGATATTTGTAAAAACCCTGTCCGGATTTCTGGCCCAGAAAACCTGCATCCACATAGGATTTGATGAAATTTGCATTTTTCATGGCATTGGCATCCCCTCGTTTTTGTGCGTGATAGGATGTGATTTTCCATACTGTATCCAGCCCCACAGAATCCATGATGCCAAAGGGGCCTGATGCTGTGTGCATAATGCCCATCCAACTGCGGTCAATATCCTCAACCGAGCCTATGTTTTTGGATGCAAGGGTGAGGGCAGCTTCCAGAAAGGCCATGAACATGTTGTTGAACAGATAGCCCGGATACTCTTTTTTCAGCACAATGGGAATTTGTCCGATTTTTTCCGCAAAAGTAGCAACAATTGCAACCACTTCCGGATCTGTTCCGGGATGGGGCATGACATCCACAATGCGGCTGATGGCAATGTCATGGAAATGAAAAGCCAGAAAACGATCCGGCCTGCCTGTGGCTTCCGCAAACAAAGAGGGACGCAGTGAAGAGGTGTTGGTGGTGAAAACCGTATGCTTTGGACAGATGGAATGAAAACGGGCAAACATCTCTCCCTTGAGTTTGGGATCTTCAGGAATGCTCTCGCTGATCAGATCCGCATTCTGCCCTGCTTTTTGTGCATCAGAGGTGAACACCATTCTTTTGATGGCATTTTCCGCGTGTTCGGGACTGATATGGCCTTTGTGCATCAGTCTTTGGGAAAGGGAATTGACTCTTTCCTCTGCCTTTTTCAGAATTTCCGGGAAAACATCATATACAGAAACATCATATCCGCTGATTGCACACTGAAACGCAATCTGATGTCCCATAGTTCCCGCGCCAATAACCAGAATATGATGAATATCGTCAACTTTCATAAAAACCGCCTTTCTGCAAAACTCTTTGATGTGATGGAAAAATATGCTCAACTCTCTGTGAAAACCTCTGTGTCCTCTGTGGGAAACATTTTTTCACTGTTTTTTGACAAAAGCGGCACCAGCCTTTTCCAGAAGCTGCACGGCAAAAATCAGTTTTTTGAAGCGAGCATCCTTTGTCTGACCGTGATAATAGCGGTAATAAATCTGCTGGGCAATCACAGCCAGCCGGAACAGTCCGAAGCAGAGATAAAAATCCGTATGCGTGATGGTTCTGCCTGAGAGTTTTTCATAACAGGCCAGCATTTCCTTCCTGCTCAGGGTTCCGGGAATGTGAGTGGGAATGGTTCGCATCATCTGAAATTCCGGGGGATCATTCTGCTCCACCCAGTAACCCAGTGTGCATCCCAAATCCATCAAAGGATCTCCCACTGTTGCCATTTCCCAATCCAGAATGCCGATAACAGAAAGCGGATCATTCGGGTCAAGAATCACATTGTCAAATTTGAAATCATTGTGAATAATGCCGGGAAAACGCGAATCCTCCGGCATGTTTTCCGCAAGCCATGTCATCACAGATTCAAATTCCGGAGCATCCGGGGTGCGGGCATTGCGGTATCTCTGACTCCATCCGCTGACCTGACGCTGAACATATCCCTCCGGTTTTCCAAAATCAGCCAGCCCGATTTTCTGATAATCCAGAGAATGCAGTTCATATTGCACCTGCACCAGTTTTTCACACAGACGCCGCATTTTATCCGGGGAAAGTTGCAGACCTTCAGGCAGTTCCTTTCGCAGAATAATGCCCCGAATGCGTTCCATCACATAAAAGGGACATCCCATCACCAAAGGATCTTCGGTATAGGCAAGGGGCGTGGGAACATAGGGAAAAAGCGGTTTGAGCGCGTTGAGAATTTTGTATTCCCGTCCCATGTCATGTGCGCTTTTGGCTTTTGTGCCAAAAGGGGGACGGCGCAGCACCATTTCCCGTTTTCCCACAGTGAGAAGATAGGTCAGATTGGAATGACCGCTGGGAAACTGCTGAATGGTCAAAGGCCCTTCCAGTCCCGGTACTGTATCTTTGAGATATGCTTCCAGTTTGGCAGTATCCAGATTTTCCCCGGCACGGATACCGGTTGCCTGATCTGTGAAATCCATAAAATCTCTCCTGTTTTTATTTATTGTCATAAGCCTTCATATCCTCTGCCACAAAGACACAAGGGCACAAAGTTTCACGAAGTTTTTCTTTGTGTGTCTTTCTCGTTCCCACGCTCCGCGTGGGAATGCAGATCAAACGCTCTGCGTCATTAGCAGGTCATCACAGGACGCAGAGCGTCCCGGAGGCGTTCCCACGCAGAGCATGGGAACGAGATTTTATTTTATCTTACGCCCCTGATATTCCCCCAAAATCTGCTTTGCCACAGAAACTTTATGCACTTCATCCGCGCCGTCATAAATCCGGGCTGCGCGTTCATGCCGGAAAAAGAAAGCAAGAATTGTGTCATCAGTCATGCCCAGTCCGCCATGAACCTGCAGAGCATGATCCAGAACCATCTGCATTACATTCGCGACCTTGAATTTGATAAGGGAAATTTCCCTGCGTGCAGCTTTGGCTCCCTGCTGCTCAATCTTCCATGCTGCATGAAGAATCATCAGCCGTGCTGCCTGAATTTCCGCGGCGCATTCGGCTATCCATGCCTGAATAATCTGCCGGGTTGCCAGGGTTTTGCCATCCGGAGAAATCACTCTGTCACGCGCACGCGCACACATAAGATCAAAGGCCCGGTTGCAGATGCCAATCCAGCGCATACAATGATGAATCCGTCCCGGCCCAAGCCGCTCCTGTGCAATGACAAAGCCATGTCCTTCCTTTCCCAGCAGATTTTCCTGCGGAACCCGGCAGTTCTGATACAGAATTTCTGCATGACTGAAATAATCATCACCGGTATGTCCCATAACCGGAATATTGCGCACCAGATTGAAACCCGGTGTATTGCAGGGAACAATAATCATGCTGGCCTGACGGTAGGAATCAGCTTCAGGATTGGTTTTTGCCATGACAATGGCAAATTCCGCTCCGTCTGCCGCTGTGGTGTACCATTTCTGGCCGTTGATGACATAATCATTTCCGTCTTTTACCGCAGTGGTGTCCATCATCACAGGATTGGAACCGGCCAGAGATACTTCAGTCATGGAAAAGCAGCTTCGGATTTTTCCCTCAATAAGCGGATGCAGATATTTTCCCTTCTGTTCCTCTGTGCCGAACAAATCCAGAATCTCAATATTGCCCACATCCGGAGCCTGACACCAGAACACAAAATGCCCAAGCGGACTTCTGCCCAGTGCTTCTGAAACCAGCGCATGTTCTGTAAGACTCAGTCCCATGCCCCCGTATTTTTTGGGATGGCATGGCGCCCATAATTCCATGTCTTTGACCATCTGCTGTTTTTGTTTCAGCCGGGGCATGAGTTCTTTGGCCGGACGGGTCAGAAACTCCGGTTCCAGCGGAATGAGTTCCTTTTCCACAAATTCATTGATCATATCAATGATCACCCGCATTTTTTCAGATACAGTGAAATCCATTGTATTTTCTCCTTTTACAAAAATTTTGGATAATGTGTCAAAACAGTTGACGGCCGGAATTTAACCGCAGAGTAGCACAGAGTTATACACAGAGTTCCGCAGAGTTTTTTTGCATTGCTCTGCATTGCTCTGTGTTACTCTGTGAATCACTCTGTGTTACTCTGTGGTTAAAAAAATCCCCGGTTGTCTCATCTAAATGTCAGCATTTCCGGCATTCGGGTCATTTCCAGATGACTGATTTCATTGAAAGCCGAAAGGCTGATCTGATCCTCTCTGTAACGAATCCGAGTTATGGACGCGTTCATAATCTGCCAGGAAATATCCATTGTCTTCTGGTCAGACAGGCCAAGAGCCATCTGCATAATGACAGAAATTGTGCCGCCGGAGGTAAACACTGCAATGTTCCTGCCGGAACCCTGACTGCGTATCATGCTTTTAAACCCATCTTTCACACGCTTTTTGAAATCCGCCCATGCCGGACATCCCGCACTATCAAATTCCCCGGATATCCACCGGTCAGTCACATGCTGAAAAAGAATCTGAAAGGATTTGGTATCTGTTTTGAAATTCTCCTGTTCCTTTTTAAGATGGGGAAACTCTTCCAGCACGCCGGGAAGATGATGCCGCCAGACCGCAAATCCGTCATATTCATCAAATGCTTCACAAAGAACCGGTTCAGGCAGAAAAAGCTCTTTTTCCGCATAAACTGCCATAGTCTCTTTGGCAGTCTGTATCTGCCGTTTCAGGCTTCCATGATACAACGCGTCAAACAGTATGCCGCGTTCTGCCATGCTTTTGCCGATAATCCGTGCCTGCGCGATGCCGGTTTCAGAAAGAATGTCATAATCTTTGGCTCCAAAAGATGCCTGCCCATGCCGGATCAGATAAACTGTACTCATAAAAAAACCTTTTTGTGAGGGAATTTTTTTTGTCAGGATAATACCCTTACTGCCTTGTATCTGTCAATAAAAAAACGAACGTTTGTTAGAAAAAATAACAAACGTTCGTTAAAAATCATTGACAGGGAAAAGGGTTTGGGTTATTAAACAGAAAATAGTGCAAGTTAAAATGTAGCGCAGGCTTCCAGTTTGCTGCTTATGAACTATCTGGAAACTTGTGATACTTTGGAGAGTTGCCATGAAAATACTTGTTTGCATCAAAGCTGTCAGGGAATCTGAAACAGATGGATCTGCGGATCGCGTGCGCATGAACCGTTTTGATGAATTTGCTTTGGAAGAGGCTTTGCAGATGCGCAAATCCGCAGGGAATGGAACTGTGGATGCAATTTCTGTCGGGCCGAAACAGACAGGCTCGGTTCTGACCCGTGCGGTGGGGCTGGGTGCGGATCAGGGGATACAGATTCTTGCAGATAATGAGGAATTTCCTGATCCTTTCTGCACGGCTTCCCTGATTGCCGCATATGCAGTGGACAAAAAATATGATCTGATTCTCTGCGGTGTGATGTCCGAAGATTTGATGCAGGGGCAGATTGGGCCAATGCTTGCAGAAATTCTTTCTCTGCCCTGTGCAACGGCTGTGATTTCCGCACAATTGTCACAGGATGCCAAACAGATGGACGTGGAGCGGGAGATTGAAGCAGGCAGAAGGGAAAAATGGAAAATCCAACTTCCCGCGATTCTCACCATTCAGAGCGGCATCAACACGCCAAAATATCCCGCGCTTTCCCGTATGCTTTTTGCAGTGCGTCAGCAGCAGGAGATAATAAACAGCGAAACATTGGGAATTCCGCTCATCCGGCAGAGAATAAGCAGTACAGATTTTCCGCAAAAGCAGTGCACTGGATTGTTGCTGGAAGGCACATGCGCACAAAAAGCCGAAACCCTGATAAAAATCTTCCGTGAAAAAGGATTTCTGAAACAGGAGTGAACACTTGGACAGAAAAATTTATGTAATTGCCGAACATGCTGAGGGAAAAATCCGGACAGTAACATACGAATTGCTGGCATTTGCGGATCATCTTCGCACAATGCTGCATCTTTCTGTGGAAATGCTGGTGCTGGGAGATGGCATTTCCGCAATGACCGGAGAAATCGAAAAAGCAGGCGCGGATTGTGTCACGCTGATCGAAATTCCCGGTCTGACATATTATAATGGTGAAATATACCGGCACGCGCTGCAGCAGTTTTTCAGTGAACAAAATCCAGCTTTTGTGTGCATGGCGCACAGTTCGCAGGGAATGGATTTTGCGCCCGGTCTTGCTGTGCGCCTGAACGCGGCAAATATCACGGCAGTTCAGGGAATTGCGGAAGAAAATGGCAAATTATGCTTTGTCCGTGCCATTGACAATGGCAAACGAATCGCTCGTGTGCGTCCCCTGACAGATACCGTAATTCTGAATATCCAGCCCGGTGCATACCGTCCCCTGAAAAACAAAGAATTTTCTCCTGCTTCTGTGTCTGCGGTTTCAATGGAATACACAGCAGAAAACACCTGTTTTGCGGGTCTCAGTCCCTCAGAAAGCGATACGCAGGGCATAACAGAAGCCAAAATTGTTGTTTCAGTGGGAAATGGCATTGGAGACGGAGAACATCTTGATACGATATACAAATTTGCTGATCTGTTTCCCAAATCCGCAGTGGGCGGTTCCCGCATTGTCTGCGACCGGGGGCTGCTGCCTTACCATCAGCAGGTGGGAATTACCGGGGCCACAGTCGCGCCCAAACTCTATATTGCCTGCGGCATTTCCGGCTCATCCCAGCATCTTGCAGGCATGAGCGGATCTGAATTCATTGTTGCTGTCAACACAGATGCCCGCGCTCCGATGATGAATGCAGCAGATGTCTGCATTGTGGAGGATATGAACCTGTTTATAAACGATTTTATGGATATTTATATGAAATCTGAAAAATAAGCAGGATTCCATAAGTTTTCTGCATAAAATTTTCAGAAAAACCGGATTTTTCCAATAGTTTAAACAGCCACGAATGACACGAATATGCACGAATGCACAAACCATAATTCATATAATTCGTGTTATTCGTGCCATTCGTGGCTGTACCATCAAATCTTCTGAGTAATGGTATAAGTAAGGTTCCATAAATTTTCGGGTATAAAGTTTTCAGAATGTCCGGATCGGGGTTTCCCACAGAGAACACAGAGAAAAAAACACCCACAGAGGACACAGAGGAAAAAATTATGTTTATTAAGGACGGTTCCATAAATTTTATACCCGAAAATTTATGGAAGATTATTTAATTATAACAAAATACACTCATATGACAAGGAGAATTTTCATGGTCAGTTTTTCATTGGAAGGCAAAGTGGCTCTGATTACCGGTGCAAGCCGGGGCATTGGCGAATCTGTGTCCAAAACGCTGGCAGAATACGGTGCGCACTGCATTCTGGTAAGCCGGAAGATTGAAGCACTGCGAACTGTTGCGGACGATATAGAAAAAAAAGGCGGCAAGGCTGTGGCAATGGCCTGTCATGTGGGCTATCCGGACAGCATTGAAACCCTGATAAAGGAAGTCGAAGATCAGTTCGGACGGCTGGATATTCTCATCAACAATGCTGCCACCAATCCCTTTTTCGGTCATATGGCGGATGCAGATGAAAAATCATGGGACAAAACCATTGCTGTCAATCTCAAAGGCCCGTTTTTCATGATCCGGCATGCTGTTGAGTTGATGAAAAAAAACGGTGGAGGTTCCATTGTGAATGTTTCCTCTGTGAACGGAAAGCGTCCCGCTCCGTTTCAGGGCATTTATTCCATCACCAAAGCAGGACTGATTGCCATGACACAGGCATATGCACGGGAACTGGCTCCGTATCATATCCGTGTGAATGCCCTGCTTCCGGGCATTACGAAAACCGATTTTTCCAACGCCCTGATTGAAAATGAAAAAATATACAAATCCGCCATGCAGCAGGTTCCAATGGCAAGACACGCTGAACCTGAGGAAATGGCAGGCGCGGTTCTGTATCTTGTTTCTGATGCTGCGTCTTATACAACCGGTTCCTGCATTGTGTGTGACGGGGGTTATCTGGCATAACACCGGTTTATTTTTTTTCTGTATTTTCAGCAGATCGAAAAGTTTTTCTCAGGGCGGTTTCCGGAGTGCAAAAAAAAACAGATTTGACAACTTTCTGAAAGTTGTCAAATCTGCTGTGCTGCAAAGCCTGTTTCCGGAATACAAAAATACAATTTTTGCACTCCGGCATGGGAAGCAAAACCGGATTTTTCCCAAAAAACCCGGTTTTTTAAATCAATTTTGCATTTCTTTTTTCTGCAATGCGTTCAGACGCTGCTCTGCTTTTTGGGAAAATTCGCTGTCCGGATATTTCTGTATGATTTCCTCATACAGTCTCCGGGCATGTTCTGTATTATTCTGCAATTCCTCCAACTGTGCAGTGTCAAACAGCTCCTTTGCTTTTCCGCCTGAGCATCCGGCAAGGGAAAAAGAAAAAAATACCAGCAAAACCAGAATAGATACCCTGCAAAACTGACTGTGAATCCCGGTTTTTTGTAAAAAGTCATTTTTTTCTGAATATGCCACCTTTAAGCAGCATTTTTCATATTTCTTTTTTCAGTTTTCATATTTACTATCCCTGCTATGATATTTGTTTTTATGCTGTGATTTTTCCGTCTGTTTCTGTATGTTTCTGTATGTATCTGATAATATTTTGAATACTTTGATTTCCCTGATGACATTTTCCACTTTTATGCGTTTTTTCGAAAGGTTATGGTTATACAGCCTCTGCTCCGGTGTCAGTTCCCCTTTTTTCGGTTTTTAAAAGGGATTCCGGCATCAGTGTCATATTTCTGTATTCCCTGATAACCGCTGTCCGCTTTTTTCGGGACTCCGTGAAAACGGTCCCTGTTTTTCTGACCCTTATATATACTGAAATCATGTG
>JBFXEJ010000070.1:0-32597 GCA_050180235.1 Desulfococcaceae bacterium | reverse complement strand
CAGACTGCCGAATGGTATAAAGAACGGAACAGGAATATGAAAGGTGTGGACTGGCAGTTCAGAACAAAGGATGCGAGAATAAAACTGAAGCGACTTTATCCGTCAGTTAAACCTTGACAGAACAATAGGATGTTATCAGAGAAAATTTCCCTGATGACAGGTGAATCAGGATATTATCAGGCCCGCCTTATGCACCTCCGCCATACCGGCGAAATCCGGTATCCGGAACTGACTGAAATTACCGGATTCAGGCTTAAGCCGGAATGACTGCAAAAGCGGATAATTTTATGATTTCTGGAAGGACTGCGTAAGGTGAATTATCAAGGATGGCTTTTCCCCATGATTTCTGAAACAGGGTATTATCAGGAAAGATTTCCGCTATAATAAATGGAAGGGCAGATAGGTGGCGTTTATGAAGTGTCATCAGTTTTGGATCAAAGAAAAGAGAGAAATAAGGGTTGGCAATGATATAAAAGTTATTTCCCTGCTGATTGGATCTGATATTTCAAAAGAAGATGCGCTTGAAAAAGCTGATAAAGCTGCCCTGAACATAGAAAGCAAAATCAGAGACAGGCGCAAAACCGGTGAATACGAGTCTGAAATAAAGGAATTTGTATATCATAAAATAGATGACAAAAACATTGTCACTGTAAACAGATACGGCGCTTTGGTGTTAAACACATGCCAATACACTGTTCTTGACATTGATGATTACAGTTATGAATTCTCTGATCTGTTCAGATTCTTCAGGAGCATGACCAAAAAAGACAGGATAATATCCAGATTCAGGAAAAAGCTGGATAAATATCCTGAACTCGGTGATTCTTTTCGGATTTACGAGACATGTAAGGGGGTGCGTATAATTGGAAACAAATATTACGATCCGGACAGTCCGAAGTTTGAAAGCAGGCTGCGGCAGTTATTTGTTGATTGGATATACATTGTCATGTGCCGGAAACAGAAATGTTACAGAGCAAGACTTACTCCCAAGCCATACAGAATGAAAATAAACACCGTCAAAATTAAATCCCCGACAGATTGTGAATCTGAGGCTTATCAAAATTGGTTTGCTGAATATCAAAAAAAGGCATCTGAATACAGCGTTGTCAGACTGCGGGAAACAGCAGGTTCTGATTTTTCAATGGAACCGGCAATCAAATATCATGATGCTATGTCCGGACTTGATTCAGGGAAAAAATTGGCATAAAAAATCGGCCCGTCCGGCAGATGCAATTGAAAAATATATGTGGAATAAACAGGATGCCGAAAAATTTCCGCCATCTTACTGTTTAGGTGATTTCCATGAAAAAATGTACCATCATTGTAGGGTGGGCACGGCTTTTTGTGCCCGCCGTTTCAGCAGGACGGCGGGCACAAAAAGCCGTGCCCGCCCTGCGAAAAACGGTATAATCATTAATGGAAATCACCTTAAGGCTGTGCACATGGCATGGCGGTTATGCCTTGATTTGCAAAGGTACTGCCGTATATTCCGGATCATGCTGTTTTGAACATGCCTGCATTTTCGGCCAGTTTTTCCGCACTGGCCGCATTCTGCTGGGTGATTTTGTCCACATCACTGATTTTTCCGGCAATCTGTGAAATTCCCATAGACTGTTCACCCGATGCTGCTGCAATTTCATCTGTGAGTTTTGCAATCCCGGAGGCCACCTCAGAAAGTTCAGTGAACGCTCCGTTTACTGAATTCAGAATGCCGGAACCCTCTTTTATTTTTTTCACCATGCCTTCAATCAGAACAGATGTACTGCCGGATGCTTCCGCTGTTTTCAGGGCAAGGTTTCTTACCTCGCCTGCGACAACTGCAAATCCTGCGCCGGATTCACCGGCCCTGGCTGCCTCAACCGCCGCATTCAGTGCCAGCAGATTGGTCTGGAATGCAATTTCATCTATGGTTTTGATAATCTTTGATGTTTCCTCTCCGGCCAGTGAAATGTCTTTCATGGATGCGGTCATGCTGTTTACGGAATGTCCGGCTTTTGACACAATCTGTCCCGCGTGTTTCATCATTTCATTTGCCTGCGAGGCACTGTCCGCGTTTTTCCCGGTCATGGAAGACATTTCTTCCAAAGAGGCTGAAATCTCCTCCACAGCGGATGCCTGTTTCATGGAATCCGCAGACAACTGCCTGGAGGAAGTCACCACCTGTGCGATATTGTTCCCCATTTTTTCGCAAATATCATTTACTGCATGGCTGATCATCGCTATTTCATGCTCTTTTCCCGTGTTTATTCTGTGACGCAGATCCCCTTCGGCAATGTGCTGCAGTGTAACTGTAATGGTATTGAATGAATTTATCAGCGAATTGATAAATCTGAAGGATACTGCCAGTATAATCAGTCCCCCTGTCACAAAGAATATCCACAGCAGTTTTGTTGTAAGAGAATAGGCAAATGCAGCAAGTCTGGCCGAATAATCGGAAAAAATATCGCCTTTTGTCTTGAATATTTCTGCAAATTCAAAAACAGTTTGCATCAGAGCCTTATCCCCGGTTTCCTGATATTTGTATACAGCAGGCATGTATTTTTCAAAATCCTCAAATGATCCCTGCCACTGATTTATCAAAACCTTTACATATTCATGACTTCCCAGCAGTCCGATCAGCCGTATTACCCCAAGAGATTCCCTGTAACTGCAGGAAGTAAAGACCGCATCCATCTGCTTTGCCAGTTCTTCCCTGTTTACGGGTTTTCCTTCCGCTGCAGCCTTCATCTGCGGCCCGATTCGGTTAATGCTGTATCCCTTTTCCAGATTGCTTACAGCCTGACGGAAAATATCGGGATCACCGCTTATGATAAATTTGTTGAAATATTTGAAACCGTTAAGGTTTGCATCCAGCCATTCCCTTTCCATCCGCACAATTACAAGAATCTCATTTTCCACATATATGATATATGTCCCGGCCAGCACAAGAATCAGCGCAAGTGCAAAAGGCATTAGCATGAGAGCAGTTATTTTTTTTCTGACAGAGCCGCTGAGACAAAATATCAGTTTTTTCAGAATATTGTATTTCATTATCTTATATCCTCCAGTTTTTTTGATATGATTATATTCTGCTTTTGTCCCGCGATATTCAGGCTGAATATGCAAATGGGGAAATACTGTTTTTTGTGCACAAAAGAAAAAAAGGGACTCCGGAACAGTCCGAAATCCCTCTGAAATCAATGGCACGCCCGGAGGGATTCGAACCCCCGGCCTACGGATTCGAAGTCCGGCGCTCTATCCAACTGAGCTACGGGCGCGAATAGGGCTATTTTATGTATCATAAGAAAACACTGTTGTCAATCCATGAAATTTAATTCAGGGGAAAATATTTCCTTAAGGGTCTGTAAAAAAATAACCTGTACAGTTTTCATGTCCGGAAACCCTGAGGGTTTTGAAAACCCTCAGGGTTTATAACAGATTGTTTTGATACAGACCCTAAGAGCAGCCTCAAAAGGTTTGTCCCGTTTTTTTACAGAACTGATGTTACGCCGAATCGTCATACCGGCGAACGCCGGTATCCGGAACATTTTGAAATTGCCGGATTCCGGCTTTCGCCGGAATGACGCTCAAAGAGAATAACTGCCTGATTTCTGGAAAGGCTGCGTAACATCAGTTACAGAAGAGACATTATTCTGCAAAGCCTTTTCAGAAAATTCCACTTTGTCATAGACCTCAGACAGTTTCAGACTGCATCCTACAGAAGGCAGTTCCAAACTGTCTTCCGGATGGGAAAATTCCGAAAGCAGCCAGCGCTTATTGCTCTGCCGGAGATAATGCTCGATTTGCATTCTGTCCTGTGAAATCAGAACATATTCCTTCAGGGAGGGAATCGTCCGGTAATGGGCAAATTTCTCTCCCCGGTCATAGGATTCTGTGGATTTGGACAGAACCTCAATAATGAGCGAAGGATTGAGCAGGGTGTCTTTTTCCTCATCATCAAACCGGGGCGGTTCACACAGGGCTGTTACATCCGGATAGGTATACAAACCTGTTTCCGGCACGCTGACGCGCATATCACCGGTATATGCCTCACAGGAACGGTTTTTGAACTGTGCATGGAGTGCGGCAAACACATTTCCGCAAATCAGATTGTGCCTCCGGCTCGCTCCGGCCATTGCAAATATTTCGCCATCATAATATTCGCTTTTGAATTCCGCTTCCCTTTCCAGCGCAAGATATTCGTCCGGAGTCATTTTTCTCTGAACCTGTACAGACATTGTTTTCTCCTTTCTGAGAAATGCCGGGATTGAGAACTGCAGTATTTTCATCAACTTTTGTCCTCTGTGCAAAAAACCGCTCCGCTTAATTTTTTGCACTCCTCCACCGGGTTTTGCATAGGATAAAAGTTGGTAAAAGAACTATACAGGGATTTTTCAGCATACGGAAATCCATGCTTATATAAATCCCTGCAGTACTTTGTCAGCCCTGAATCTGTGAGTTGCAAAAACCTGATTTTTTGGAAAAATCCGGTTTTTCTTTATACTCCGGCTCATAAAATCAAAGTTGACAAATCAGTAGTTATAAACCGGAACCGTTGCTACTGCTTCATCAGTTTGCGCAGAACATAAGGCAGTATTCCCTGATTTGCCACATACTCGGCTTCAATGTCTGTGTTCAGCCTGGAAATGACTTCAAACTTCTTTTCTGTTCCATCTGCTTTTTTCGCAGTCACATGCAAGGTTTTTCCGGGTTTTATGTCCCTGATGCCCTCAATGTCAAAGGTTTCGGATCCGTCCAGTCCCAATGTCTGCGCGTTTTCCCCTTCTTTGAACACCAGAGGCAGTACGCCCATTCCCACAAGATTGCTGCGGTGGATGCGTTCAAAAGACTGTGTGATAACGGCTTTGATTCCCAGAAGAATGGTTCCCTTTGCCGCCCAGTCGCGGGAAGAGCCTGTGCCGTATTCCCTGCCGCCCAGCACGATCAGCGGTGTATGCTGCTTTTTGTATTCCATGGCAGCGTCATACACATACATTTCTTTGTTTTCCGGAAATTTTCGGGTGAAACTGCCTTCTTTGGGACTGACCAGCCGGTTTTTGATGCGGATATTGCCGAAAGTGCCCCGCATCATGACCTCATGGTTTCCCCTCCGGGAACCATAGGAATTGAAATCTTTCTTTTCTATGCCTTTGGCCATGAGATACTGACCGGCAGGATAGGCAGAGGGAATGCCCCCGGCAGGCGATATATGATCTGTTGTAACAGAATCGCCCATAATCAGAAGCGGTCTTGCGCCGGTGATGTCATCCATTGTTCCGGATTCCGGGCTGAAATCTTCAAAATAGGGCGGATTCCGGATATAGGTGGAGGCTTCATCCCAGTCAAATGTGGTGCTTTCCTCCACTTTCAGACTTTTCCAGAATTCATCGCCCTCAAATATTTTTGCGTATACATTCCGGTAATATTCCGGTTTCACATGCTTTTTGACAAGGGCTTCAATTTCCTCATTTTTCGGCCAGATGTCAGCCAGATATACGGCCTGTCCGTTTGGATCCGAACCCAGCGGGGTTTTCAGCAGATTGATGTCAATCCTGCCTGCTATGGCAAATGCCACCACCAGCATGGGCGAGGCCAGATAATTGCCTTTGACCAGTTGATGGATTCTGGCTTCAAAGTTCCGGTTTCCGGACAGTACCGAGGCCGCAGTCAGATTCTGCTCTTTGATGAGTTTTTCAATCTCCGGATGCAGCGGTCCGCTGTTGCCAATGCAGGTAGTGCATCCAAATCCGGCCAGATGAAAACCCAGAGCCTCCAGCCAGGGCATCATGCCCGCGTCTTCCAGATAATCCTGCACTACACGGGAACCCGGAACCAGCGAAGTTTTCACATGCGCAGGCACTTTCAGCCCTTTTTTCACAGCGTTTTTCGCAAGCAGCCCTGCGCCCAGCAGCACAGAGGGATTGGAAGTATTGGTGCATGAGGTGATGGCCGCAATCACAATGCTGCCATCTCCAATGCTCACATTCTGACCATTGATGCGGATATTGAATCCCCTGCGTATGCCGGGATCACAGTATTCTTCGCGGGATGTGGCAGAGCCGGATTCATGCAGAAACTGGGAAATGTCACCCATATCTGCATCCCTCTCATGTTCGCATCCCATCAGGATATTGAATTTTTTCTCCATTTCATTGAGAATTATTCTGTCCTGGGGACGTGAGGGGCCTGCCAAAGACGGTTCCACTTTGCCCAGATCGATTTCCAGCACATCTGTATATTCCGGATCCTCTTTGCCGGTATAAAAAAGTCCCATAGCCTTTGCGCAGGCATCCACAATTTCAGCCCGATCTGCGCGATCCGTCATTTTCAGGTATTCCACAGTTTTTTCATCCACCGGGAAAAATCCCATAGTCGCGCCGTATTCCGGAGCCATATTTGCAACCGTGGCCCGATCCGGAATGCTGAGTTCCTTCATGCCGGGACCGAAAAATTCCACAAATTTTTCAACCACTTTCCGCGCCCGGAGCTGCTGCGTAACCGTCAGCACCAAATCTGTGGCCGTTACACCGGGCCTGAGTCTGCCGGTCATTTTCACGCCGATAACTTCGGGAATGGACATAAAATACGGCTGTCCCAGCATTACTGCTTCGGCCTCAATTCCGCCCACGCCCCATCCCATGACACCCACACCGTTGATCATTGTGGTATGGGAATCTGTGCCTACAACAGTGTCAGGATATGCAAAATTTACGCCGTCCTGTTCTTCTGTGATAATCACCCGTCCCAGATATTCCAGATTGACCTGATGGCAGATGCCGGAATTGGGCGGAACCACTTTGAAATTGTCAAAACTTTTCTGCGCCCATTTGAGCAGAGCGTAACGCTCTGTATTGCGTTCATATTCCAAAGCCACGTTTTTTGTAAGGGAATCGGCTGTGCCGAAATAATCCACCTGCACAGAATGATCCACCACCAGTTCAACCGGAATCAACGGATTGATTTTCCGGGGATTTCCGCCCATTTTTTTCACTGCATCCCGCATGGCAGCCAGATCCACCACTGCCGGAACCCCGGTGAAATCCTGCATCAGCACCCGCGCTGGATGATAGGGTATTTCTGCGGGGGCGTCATATTTTCCTGCCCATTTTGCAACAGACAGCAAATCCTCTTCCCGGACAATATGGCCGTCGAGTTTCCGCAGCAGGTTTTCCACCAGAATGCGGATGGAAAAAGGCAGCCGGCTGATACGGGCCAGCCCTTTTTTTTCCAGAATCTGAATATCGCAGAAGCTGTATTTCCGGTTTCCTACATTGATTTGACGCACAAATTCCTGTTTTTCCATTATTCCCCTCCTTGTATTTTCATCCTGCCGCAGATATTCCATTTCCTGCCAACTTTACACTTTTTTCATCCGGATGCAAGAAGAAAACATGGCATAAAAAAGCAAAAAAATATATCTCAAAACAACAATGGCATTTCCCCTTTCCTTTATGAGCCGGTCTTTGGCACTGGCAGTGATGATATCCGGGCAGTGTCTTAATTCTGGATTTCATCTCAGAATTAAGACTTTTTTAAGAAAATGAATTTTCTTTCAGATAACCGGCATACCGTTTTTCCTATGTCAGTTATCCAAATTCAGCAGATCGAAAATTTCCTTAATTCCCTCTCTCCCCGGCGGGAAAGTTGTGATAAATGTCTGATTTTTCACCCCCACCCCGGCCCTCCCCCATTGAGGTGGAGGGAGTTTTTGATCTACTGAAATTAATTATTAATTTACCTTACGCAGCCTTTCCGGAAATCAGGAAGTTATCCGCTCTTCACCGTCATTCCTGCAAAAGCCGGGATCCGGTAATTTCAGTAGTTTCCGGATACCGGCTTTCGTATGTATGACGGCTGTGTGCAAGGTGAGTTATTAAAGCAAACAGATAAATCAGAATACTTTTTTGGGGAAAGACTGTCTCTGATCCGGATACATTTCAAAATGCTTTCTGGACAGAAAAATTCAGGGGGCTTGGAGGGAATGGGATGGCCCGGTATTCCGGGCCGGAGAAACAGTTGCGGCAGCAGCTCAGGATTCTTCTATGGTGATGGCTTCTGCCTCACAGACTTCCACACAACTTTCGCACCCGATGCATTCCTCGGCATTGACAGGAACGGACTTGCCGTTCTGCATTTCATATACCTCCACAGGACACACATCCACACACTCCTCGCATCCCACACATTTGTCCTCATCCACGATGGGGGTAAAAGCCATTGATTTTTCTCCTTTTCAATAAATCTGTCATGAAAACCGTATCCGGAAAAACCGCAATTACGGATATTTCCCGGATACGGCCAGATACAGTTCTGTTTTCAGCCACTAATGTCCGCTCAGGTTTTTGCATAAGGGTATTTTGGTAGTGGGTCAAATCCGTTGATAAGGTCTCCCCTCCCTTGAGGGAGGGGCAGGGGGAGGGTGAAAACATCACTGATTATCCCCCTCCCCTGACCCCTCCCGCCAGGGGAGGGGAATTTTTGGATCAACAGATTTGCACCACTACCGGTATTTTTACCACTGTCAGCAGTTTGCCGGAGTATCCGGGTTGAAAAAAACGCCTGAAAGCCTGTCGGAAATCAAAAAAATTAAAGGATATATCTTTTAATTCGCATAAAACCGGTTTCCCGGCAGTCTGAAAAAACAGGAAAAGCACCGGAAATGCCGCATGCAAAAACCTGACCGGACACTAACGGTTTTCAGTGAACTTTGTCTTGCAGTTACAAAATTTGCGTCTTTTTGCAGGAAATATCAGGATTGGGAAATAAACCGGCCTTTTCCGGTCTGAACTTCAGGCCGGAAAAGGCTTTTGATACACAAAAAAAGATGAGCTATTCTACCAGTTCGATAGCGCCGGCTTCACAGACTTCAACGCAGCTTTCACAGGCCACGCATTCATCCGGTGCGATAACTTTTGCCTTGTCGTTATCCAGTTCCAGAACGTCATTGGGACAGTTGTCAACACATTCACCGCATCCCACACATTTTTCCTCATCAACTACCGGGTAACTCATTTTGCTTCTCCTTTCAAAATAATAATATTGCGATTTTTGTTGCTCCCCACAAGGGGAAAACATTATTCCCGCTGTAAGTCTCATACTTACCTGATTGCGGCCACGTTCCGTATCGCAGTAATTTATTTCACATGCTTAAATTTTCGGTCAGATACCGCATCCTGCTACGGAAGAAATGCCATATACCAATTGACAGACAGAGTCAAGCCTTCATATAATTTTTTATTTTTTGACGGCACGGGCAGAATTTATTATGGGAATTTTGGTGCCATGTTACGGAGCATTGCCCATAATTTTCTGAGATTCCGCATTCCGGATTTGCCGCCTTACTGATGAACTGTCTTCAGAAGTAAGCAAAAAATACAAAGCATACAGGAAGCTGTATCCGGCAGCTTAATTAATGGTACTTCTGATACTGATTACCGCAGGGTCAGCTCCTGCTGTCAGTAAGGATCAGGAATTTTATAAACTCATTCCATGTGCCTGCCCCGGCAGGGTAAGCACAGGGGCTTACACCTACGGTTTGCACAATTTATTTAATTTTGATACAGACACTTAAGCAAATGAAAATTTTTAGTTATAAAAAAACAGATTCTTCAGAAAAGCCGGGTTTCCTGTAAAAATTTATACCTGAAAATTTACGGAATCCTGCCTATAATAAAGAGTTCCACCACCTGATTTTGACAGGGCCGCAGTCTGATAAACGGAATATATATCATTATATCCTCAGATTATGACTGCTTCGGTTCCTGCATGAAACAGATTCTTTGTCCCTCATGTCATTTTTTCAATTGCTTTTATCGGGAAATTGATTATATAATTTATCTTTTTTATCTTACCACTATCGGACAATTACTGGACAATTTTTTGCAACCCATTGTTTTTATTATAATCGGCATTTCTGCTATTTTTTACAAAATCAAATAGTGCATTGTTTCAGCCAAAACTGCCGGTGTATTTCACGGCAGTACCGGAATGCCGGATTACGCTGACGCCAATCCGGCCTGCAATTTTAGATGAAAACAAAGCAATAGTTATAAATTTTTGTCCGGTAGTACATGATCAATTTAGATTTTATGGTATCAATTCCCCTCCTGAGATGGGATAAAGGGGTTTTGGGAATAGGGACACACCCCTGCCCCTCTCAGGAGGGGATTTGTCCCGAAAAAGTCGGAGAACTTAACAGCCCTGCTCCTGAGAGGGTGGCAGGGTGTGCTGATTCAGTTCAGGACACATCCACCCCTCTCAGGAGGGGATTATATAAGGCGATTTCCATGAAAAAATGTACCATCATTGCAGGGTGGGCACGGCTTTCTGTGCCCGCCGTTTCAGCAGGACGGCGGGCACAAAAAGCCGTGCCCGCCCTGCGAAAAACGGTATAATCATTAATGGAAATCACCTAAAATCTAAATTGGTAATGCAGCAGTATGTTTTTTTATATTAACTGATGTTACTCCAGTTCGTCATACCGGCAAAAGCCGGTATCCGGAACTGTCCGGAATAACCGGATTCCGGTTTTCACCGGAATGACGGCATCTGCGGCAGCCTGCTGATTTTTTGAAGTGTGGCGTAACATCAGTTAATTAAGGCGATTTCCATGAAAAAATGTACCATCATTGTAGGTGGGCACGGCTTTTTGTGCACACCGTTTCAGCAGGACGGCGGGCACAAAAAGCCGTGCCCGCCCTACGAAAAACGGTATAATCATTAATGGAAATCACCTAAGTATGCCTTCCGAAGGAGGAAAGCTTTTCAATTTTTCTGATTTTTTCATAAAAAGGAACAGTTATGCCAACTGAGACAGAAAAGGAATATCTGATCAAAGCCCTGGAGGTTTTCAAGCGCAAGATTCTGGTCATCTCTCCGGATTTCACGATTCTGGCAGCAAACGGAGATTTCAACGGGATGCAGGAGCGGATCATTGTGGGGGAAAAATGCTACAGGGTGCTTTACAATCTTCCCTGCCCCTGCGAGGACTGCCCCGCGGAGGAAGTGAAGATCAGCGGCAAGCCCATGTCTGTCCATCCCCGATCCCAGTATGTGGAAACAGAGAGAACTCCCTGCATGTATTCCTATCCTATCTGCACGGGAAAGGATATGAATGCCATTGTTATGCTTGATTTCGAGATCCCGACCATGGAGGGTCTGGAAGAGCGGCTCCGGTATTCCAATGCCTTTCTCAAAAATCTGATTCTCAGCTCTGTGGACGGTGTTGTGGCAGCAGACAGAACAGGAAAAATACTCATATTCAATGAGGCCGCAAAGGAAATTTCCGGGTATTATGAGAATGAGGCGGTCAACCATCTGAATATCAGGGATATTTATGTGAAGGATGGCGAAGCGTACAGGATCATGCAGAAACTGCGGGAAAACAGCGGGAAACTCAAATCTTACCAGGTGGATGTGCGTTGCAGGGACGGTTCTTCGGTTCCCATAAGTCTGAATGCGGCCATTGTGTATGAAGGCAAAAAAGAGGTGGCAACAGTCGGTTTTTTCCATGATATGCGCAAGAGTATCCGGATGAAAAAGGAACTGGAAAAAACCCAGATTCAACTGCTGCAGGCTGAAAAAATGGCGGCCATGGGAAAACTGGCAGCCGGAGTGGCCCATCAGATCAACAATCCTCTGGGCGGCATTATCCTTTTTGCCAAACTGATGATGGAGGAATATGATCTGCCCCAGGGGGCAAAAGATGATCTGCAGTGCATTCTCCGTGACGCACAGCGTTGCAGCGATACAGTAAAGGAACTGCTGGAGTTTGCCCGCCAGCCCCGGCAGAATATCCGCATCAACGATATGAACACTGCCATTTCCAGAACTCTTTTTCTTCTGGAAAATCAGACTCTTTTTCACAATATCACCATCAAGAGGAACTTTGCCGAAAACCTTCCCGGTATTCCGGCAGATATCCGGCAGATCAACCATATGTTCATGAACATCATCCTTAACGCTGCCGAAGCCATGCAGGGAAACGGAGTCCTTACTGTGGAGACCCGGATTTCAGAGGACGGGCAGTATGTCTGCATTGAGATATCCGATACCGGTCCTGGTATGCCGGAAGATGTGCTGTCCAATATTTTTGAACCTTTTTTTACCACCAAGGAGGCAGGTAAAGGAACAGGTCTGGGCCTGAGCATGGTTTACGGGATTGTGGAAAATCACGGAGGCAGAATCACTGCCAAAAGCAAACCCGGACATGGAACTGTTTTTCTTGTGGAACTGCCGGTAAACCCGAAACCGAAAAAGGAAGGGGAAAATGAAGGAAGATAAAGATACAGCGACGCGTATCCTGATAGTGGATGATGAGCAGGATATCAGGGAAGGTTCCCGGCGGATTATTTCCCGCATGGGCTGCGATGTCTCCACGGCTTCACGCGGGGATATGGCCCTGGAACTTATGGAAAAAGAAAAATTTTCCATTATGCTGCTGGATCTCAAGATGCCGGGCATGGACGGAATGGAGGTTCTCCGGCATGTAAGGGAAAAATATCCGGAAGTACTTGTTATCATTATTACAGGTTTTGCCACTGTGGAAACAGCCATTGAGGCCATGAAGCAGGGAGCGTATGATTTCATCGCCAAACCTTTTGAACCTGATCATTTGCGCATTGTTGTGGGCCGTGCCAGAGAAAAAATGCGTCTGCGCCGGGAAGCCGAATTCATGACCAGGGAAAGGGAGAGAACCCTGACTTTTCTCCATACGGAAAAAAGCAGGATCCGCACCATTGTGGAATCTCTGCCCTATGGTGTGGTGGTTACGGATACAAATGGCCGTGTGGGCCTGATGAATCCGGCTTTTCTGCAGCATTTCGGTCTGGACCCGGATCCGGATCAGGGAAAATCCATTCAGGAATATGTGAAAGATGAAGACTTCTGCCGTTTTGTCAAAGATATATCATCTGGAAAATATCTGAATTCCGAAACAGTTCCCGCGTGTGAAATCGGACTTCCCAACGGCAGATTCCTCATGGCCAGGGGCCGTCCGGTAATTGGGGAGGACGGTTTATGCCTGGGGGCAGCCGTCAATATTGCGGATATTACAGGTCTCAAGGAACTGGATCGGGTCAAATCCGAGTTTGTGGCCAAGGTTTCCCATGAACTGCGCTCCCCCCTGTCTACCATACATGAGCAGCTTGCAATGGTCATCAAGGATATGGTGGATGAAGGTTCGCAGGAGGATCAGTATATTCTGTCCAGGGCAAAGGAAAAAACCCAGGGAATGATCTCACTGATTGGGGATCTGCTGGATCTGTCCCGGATTGAGGCAGGTGTGGCCTTTCAGGAGGCCAAACCGGTTTGCATTGAGGATTTGCTGAAAAATATTACAGATTTTATGCAGGCCCGTGCAAAAGTGAAGAACCAGACTCTGGTTTTGGAGCTTCCCCCTTCCCCCATGCCCCTGTTTACGGCTGATCCGGTTGCGCTGGAAAGCATTTTCGGCAATCTGATTTCCAATGCCGTCAACTATACCCCGGATGGCGGTATGATCCTTATAAAGGCATCTTTTGACGGAGATCGCATCTGCATTATGGTCAAAGACAATGGTTTCGGCATTGAAAAACGGCATCAGGAGAAGATATTTGAGCGCTTTTTCCGGGTCAAGGATGAAAATACCCGGTTTATCACCGGCACAGGTCTGGGACTGCCCATTGTCAAAAGTCTGACCGTGGAACTTGGCGGAAGCATAGAGGTGGAAAGTGAACCGGGCAAAGGGAGCTGTTTTAGGGTATGGCTGCCGGTGCACCGGGAAAATCTTCAGGGACAGCAATGAGAGAAAGTGGATTTCTGTATGAAAAAGAACCCATTACAACAGATAAGAAATATCGGCATTATCGCGCATATTGACGCGGGCAAAACCACCGTAAGCGAACGCATCCTTTATTATACGGGAAAATCCCACAAACTTGGGGAAGTTCATGACGGTGAGGCTGTGATGGACTGGATGGCCGATGAACAGGAACGGGGCATTACCATTACCTCGGCTGTCACCACCTGCCAGTGGAAAGGCAGTGAAATCCAGTTGATTGACACGCCCGGTCATGTGGATTTCACCATTGAGGTGGAGCGTTCCCTGCGGGTGCTCGACGGTGCGGTGGGAGTGTTCTGCGCTGTGGGCGGTGTGGAACCCCAGTCTGAAACTGTGTGGCGCCAGGCGGATAAATACCATGTTCCCAAACTGGCCTTTGTCAACAAAATGGACAGAATCGGCGCGGATTTTTTCAACACTGTTCAGATGATGAGAGACCGTCTGCAGGCCAATCCCCTGATTATTCAACTGCCTTCGGGAGAGGGCGACCGTTTTTCCGGTGTGATTGATCTGATCCGCATGAAGGAAATTGTCTGGGACGGTGATGACAAAGGCGCCACATTTACAGATCAGGAAATACCGGCCCCGTATCTGGATCAGGCCAAAGAATACCGTGAAAAACTGTTGGAAGCCGTGGCCGAGGCTGATGATGAGGTTATGGAACTCTATCTGGCTGAGCAGACTGTTCCCGAAGAAGTGCTGCTGGAGGCCATCCGCAGAGCCACGGTCGGACTGAAACTGGTTCCGGTCATGTGCGGCACTGCCCTGCGGAACAAGGGAATTCAGCCCCTGCTGGATGCCATTGTCCGTTTTCTGCCCAGTCCCCTGGAAGTACCCCCCATACACGGAACCGATCCTGTGACCCATGAAATCATTGAATGCCATCCCAGGGAAAAAGACCCGCTTGCAGCACTGATTTTCAAGGTTTCCATGATTGAGGGCAGAAAACTTTCCTTTGTCCGGGTTTACAGCGGCCGGATCATCTCGGGTGAGGATGTCTATAATCCTGCCCAGGGCAAAAAGGAAAAACTTTCCCGCATTCTCCGGATGCATGCCAACAAACGGGAGCGGATTGATGTGGCCGGTCCTGGCAGCATTGTGGGCGTGGTGGGTCTCAAAAGTTCCGGAACCGGGGAAACCCTGTGTTCCTCTGACAAACCGGTTCTGCTGGAAAGAATGGAATTTTACGAGCCGGTAATCTCACTGGCCATTGAACCCAAAACCCATTCGGATCAGGACAAACTGGAAGATGTGCTGAAAAAATTTCTCGAAGAGGATCCCACGCTCCGGGTGCGCACGGATGAGGAAACCGGTCAGACCATTCTCTCCGGCATGGGAGAGCTGCATCTGGAGGTGATCATCAGCCGTATGCAGCGGGAGTTTTCCACCAGTGTCAATGTGGGCAAACCCCAGGTGGTTTACCGGGAAAGCATAGCACGGGAATGCGAAGGAAGGGCTGTGTTTGACAGGGATGTGGCCGGGCAGCACCATTTCGGAGAGGTGGTGCTGAAACTCAGACCACTTTCCCGCGGCACGGGAAACCGTTTCATTTCAAAAGTTACTGCCGAGGTGATTCCGGATATATATATTCCGGCTGTGGAGGCCGGAGTCATGGAATCTCTGGGCAGCGGCTCCCTGATGGGTTATCCTGTGGTGGATACAGAGGTGATTCTGGCAGGCGGTTCTTTCAGGGAGTCCCAGGGCTCAGAACTGGCCTACCGGGTCAGCGCATCCATGTCATGCAGAGAGGCACTTTCAGCTGGAGAGCCCTATCTGCTTGATCCCATTATGAAAGTTGAAATATTTGTGCCCGAAGCCTTTGTGGGGGATGTAATCGGTGATATCAGTTCCCGCAGCGGAAAAATTGGAGCTATTGAAGCCCAGCGCGGACTTCAGGTGATACGTGCCACGGTTCCTCTGGCGAAAATGTTCGGTTATTCCACTTCCCTGCGCTCAGCCACCCAGGGACGGGGAACATTCACCATGCACTTTTCCCATTTTGACCGGAGCTGAAAAGAGATGCTGTCCTGTAAGGTGATTTCCAGAAAAAAATATACCGCCAAAGTATCAAAAGCTTCCGGCTTTTGACATGTGCCTGTGAACTGAAACGGGATATTTATTTTCAGAAATCACCTTATGATTCGGTTTCCCACAGAGGACACAGAGAGAAAAAAAACACAGAGAACACAGAGGAAACAACTCACCTTATTGTACAGATTCAACAGCGAATCGGTATTACTTATTTAATCTGTTGTTTTGTCTGAAAAAGCATGAACAGTCTGTGGTTTAGGCCACAGACTGTTCTTTACGCATTAAGCGGTTTCAGTTTATATAAAATCCGGCAGAGATATTCTCTGATTGGTAGTGGGTCAAATCCGTTGATAAGGTCTCCCCTCCCTTGAGGGAGGGGCAGGGGGAGGGTGAAAACATCACTGATTATCCCCCTCCCCTGACCCCTCCCACCAGGGGAGGGGAATTTTTGGATCAACAGATTTGCACCACTACCCTCTGATTGATAATGCCATGCAATTTTATATGAAATCTGAAAAGTATTATCATTTATTACTTTGCAAAGTCCCTTAAGGTGATTTATGAAAATAAATATCCCATTTCGGTTCACAGGCACAAGCCGGAAGCCTGCGCTGCTTTTTTGGGATATTCTTTTCTGGAAATCACCTGACAGTCCTGCCCTCTGATGCAGATATGCTAATATCTGTAATGATCCGGTTTGAACGGGCCATCTACCGGAATTCCCAGATAATCGGCCTGTGCCTGTGTCAGTTTTGTCAGTTTCACGCCCAGTTTGCCCAGATGCAGACGGGCCACTTCCTCATCGAGTTTCTTGGGCAGGGTGTAAACTCCGATGCTGTATTTTCCGCTTGCCAGTTCAATCTGTGCCAGACACTGGTTGGTGAAACTGGTGCTCATGACAAAACTGGGATGTCCGGTTGCACAGCCCAGATTCACCAGCCGGCCTTCTGCCAGCACAAGAATGGATCTGCCTGATTTCAGAGTCCATTTATCCACCTGGGGTTTGATGTTCATCTTTCTGCATTCCGGAGTTTCTTCCAGATAGGAAATTTCAATCTCACTGTCAAAATGGCCGATATTGCAGATAATGGCTTCATTTTTCATCTGCTCCATATGCTGACCTGTAATGACATGCCAGCACCCGGTGGCAGTGACAAAAATATCCCCTATGGAAACAGCATCTTCCATAGTTACCACCTGAAAACCTTCCATTGCGGCCTGCAAAGCGCAGATGGGATCTGCCTCGGTTATCAGCACCCGTGCGCCGTATCCGCGCATGGACTGTGCGCAGCCTTTGCCCACATCTCCGTATCCGCAGACCACAACCACCTTGCCTGCCATCATCACGTCTGTGGCACGTTTGATGCCGTCTGCCAGAGATTCCCGGCATCCGTACAGGTTGTCAAACTTGGATTTGGTGACAGAATCATTGACATTGAAGGCAGGGAAAAGCAGTTTTCCCTCCTGTGCCAGTTGATACAGCCGGTGAACCCCTGTGGTGGTTTCCTCAGACACGCCCCGGACTTTTGCCGCAATGTCTGTCCATCTGCGGGGATTGTTCTGATAACTCACCCGCAGGCGATCCATCAGACATGTCATATCCCGGCTGCTGTAGGTTTTTTCCAGCAGAGACGGATTTTTTTCCACTTCCGCGCCCTGATGTATATACAGTGTGGCATCTCCGCCATCATCCACCAGCAGATTCGGCCCGCTTCCGTCCGGCCAGGTCAGAGCCTGTTCCGTACACCACCAGTAATCCTCAAGGGTTTCCCCTTTCCACGCAAACACTGCTGCGGATTTGTTTTTGGCAATGGCAGCAGCAGCATGATCCTGTGTGGAAAAAATATTGCAGCTTGCCCAGCGCACATCCGCGCCCAGTTCTGTAAGGGTTTCAATGAGCATGGCCGTCTGTATGGTCATATGCAGACTGCCCATGACTTTCAGCCCTTTGAGAGGCTTCTTCTGCCCGTATTTTTCCCGCACAGCCATCAGCCCCGGCATTTCGTTTTCAGCCAACTGCATTTCTTTTCTGCCAAAATCAGCCAGCGACATATCCGCAACTTTATAAGAAAGAGAAATATCCAGAGGCTCGCATGCCCCTGATTTACCCTGTTTTACTCCAGACATCTTAAAATACTCCTTATGTGAAATGCTGAATGCAAACTCAGCATTTATCATTTATAATTCAGCATTCAGCATTTATCATTTTATCATTCAGCATTCATTACAGCCCTGCTTTTTCCCGCAGTATATCAGCCATATTGGTCTTTTCCCATGTGAAATCCGGATCATTGCGGCCAAAATGACCGTATGCCGAGGTTTTCCGGTAAATGGGACGAAGCAGATCCAGATATTCAATAATGGCACGGGGCCTCAGATCAAAAACTTCCCGGATAATTTTTTTTACCCGTTCTTTGGGAATCTTTCCTGTTCCCATCAGATCCACCATCACAGACACGGGCTGGGCAACACCTATGGCATAAGCCACCTGTACTTCGCATTTTTTTGAAATACCAGCGGCCACAACATTTTTGGCAATGTGACGTCCCATATAAGATGCGCTTCTGTCCACTTTGGAAGGATCCTTTCCGGAAAAACATCCGCCTCCGTGACTGCCCTGCCCGCCGTAAGTGTCCACAATGATTTTGCGTCCGGTCAGACCGCAGTCGCCCATAGGCCCGCCCACAACAAATTTTCCGGTGGCATTGATGAAATACCGGGTATCACCGTCAATCATATTTTTGGGAATGACTTTTTTGATGACCTCTTCGATAATGGCCTCTTTGAGATCATCATAGGTGACATCGGGTTTGTGCTGCGCGGCAATGACAATGGTATCCACCCGCTTGGGGTTTCCGTTTTCATACTCAATGGTCACCTGGGATTTGCCGTCAGGACGCAGAAAATCCAAAGCCCCGTTTTTCCGCACAG
The DNA here is from genome assembly GCA_050180235.1 of Desulfococcaceae bacterium. Lineage (GTDB taxonomy): Bacteria > Desulfobacterota > Desulfobacteria > Desulfobacterales > Desulfococcaceae > JAABRU01. The sequence continues at coordinate 13,837 of JBFXEJ010000070.1, read as the reverse complement.
TGGCCAGACGGTTGGTCAGTTTGTGTGCAAAGGAAATGGGCATGGGCATCAGTTCCGGGGTTTCGTCCGTGGCAAAACCGAACATCAGTCCCTGATCGCCTGCGCCCTGCTCCTTGTAAAGTCCCTGTCCCTCATTCACGCCCTGCGCGATGTCCGGAGACTGCTGACCAATGCTGGTAAGAACAGCGCAGGTTTTCCAGTCAAATCCCATCTGGGAGGAGTTGTATCCAATGTCCCGGATGGTTTCACGCACAACATGGGGCATGTCAACATAGCAGTCTGTGGTGATTTCCCCGGCAATGATGGCCATGCCTGTGGTGACAAGGGTTTCACACGCCACCCGGCATTTTTTGTCTTTTTCCATAATGGCGTCCAGAATGGAATCAGATATTGCATCGGCAACCTTGTCCGGATGCCCTTCTGTTACAGATTCGGATGTGAAAAAAAATGTTTCGCTCATAATTGCTCCTTTGGTTCCGGTGGAATGCCACCGGAGTTTTTATATGAAAATTTACTGATCTTTTGCCATGATTCCCATTCCCGGACTGCCACTGGGTCAGAACGCGGGGAATAAGTACGTTTCCATATATTTTCAGACATAAATTTTACGAAAAACCGGATTTTTCGGAAAAATCCGGTTTTTTTAATACACGAAAATTTTCGTTTGAGTAACTTATGAAATGAATATTGAAAAAAACAATTCAGCATTCACAATTCACAATTCAGGATCATATTGTCAATCAGCCGGGTTTTCCCCACTTTCACGGCCAGAGCCATGAGAGCCGGTCTGTCCACTGTTTTCAGTTCTTCCAGAGTTTCCGGATCGCAGATGCTGATGTAGTCTGTCTTTGCTTCGGGACAGGCGGAAATCAGTCCGGCGGCCGTGTGAATGATTTCAGCAGTGTCAACTGTGCCGTTTTTAAGCATTTCCTTTGCCCTGAGCAGGGACTGATACAGACACAGAGCCTGTTTTCTCTGCTCCGGATTCAGATATACATTCCGGGAACTCATAGCCAGTCCGTCAGGTTCCCGCACAATTGGCGCGCCGATAATTTCAATGTCAAAATTCATATCCCTTACCATCTGCCGGATGACCTGCAACTGCTGCCAGTCCTTTTGTCCGAATACGGCAATATGGGGTTTGACAATATGAAACAGTTTGGAAACAACTGTGGCAACCCCTCTGAAATGCACAGGTCTGGACAGACCGCAAAGGTGCATGGGGATTTTTTCCAACTGCACAAAGGTCTGAAAATTCTTCCCGTACATTTCCTGTGGCGTGGGGAAGAAAATAATGCCTGCTCCCGCGTTTTCACACAGTTTCCGGTCTCTTTCAAAGTCTCTGGGATATGCCTCCAGATCTTCGCCCGGACCAAACTGTGTGGGATTGACAAATATGCTGACCACAACCTCATCCCCGCGGCCCGCTGCATCCCGGATTAGGGAGGCATGGCCTTCATGGAGATAACCCATTGTGGGAACAAACGCGATGGTTCTGCCCAGTTTCCTGCTGCGATCAGCAAACGCCTGCATTTCTCTGACTGTGGTGATGATGTTGATAAGGCACCTCCGCCCGGTTTTCGGTTTGTGTCATAACCTTTGATTTTAAATCAGCATTGGCAAAATGTCAATCTAAAGCTGTTAAATTCATTTTGTTTTCGGCAGCCCGTCCATATATCTGCAAATATCCGTTGAATATGATGCCAAAGGTATGGTAAAGAAATATTTATTCATCTTAATCAGGAGTTCATAAGGAGAAAAAATCAATGGGACGGATTATCGTACAGGTGAAAATAACAAATCTGTCTGATGAGGATAACTCCATAAAATGCAGTATGTTTGTGGATACAGGAGCCGGAGCATTGATTCTGCCGAAAGCCTGGAAGGAAAGACCGGGAAAATTCAGACGATCAGAACCTGTGGAGTTGCTACCTGCAAATCAGGAAGTTATAAAAGGGGAAGCCTGCTGGCCTGTGGAAATAAAAACAGAAGGTTTCCGTCCTGTTTCAAATGAGGTTGTTTTTGTGGATATGGGTTCAGAGGAGGATGAAGATTATGAGCCTCTTCTGGGATACGTGATTCTGGAACAGGCACAGGCCGCAGTGTATATGCTGGGACATCGGCTGGTGCCTGTAAAATATATCGATATGAAATAATTTTATAATCTGACAGGAGAATGTATGTCCACCGAAGAAACAGATTATTCAGCAGTTGAGAGATTTGTCCTGATACTGGAAATTTTGGGATATGTTTTCAGCCCTTTTCTCTTTATCTGGTCGGTCAACACCCTTTTTCAATGCGGCATCCCCTTTTCTTTCAAAACCTGGGTGGCCGGATTTGTACTCATCATGCTGGCAAGGTATCATCTGAAAGCCTCTGTTAAAACAGTGGAACCCTATGATTATGAATTTGATGAAGACGATGAGGAGGATGACGATGATGACGGGGAAACGGAAAACATTAACCCGGAGCGGAAAGGAAAAGTGATTGCATACCGGGAAAAAAAAGACAGAAAAAATCCTCCATCAGATACACAGTGATCCGAATCCGGCAAAAAAGAATCAATCCCCAGCCGGTTCCGGATGTATGCGCTGCGGAACCTGCTGCCGGAAGGGAGGCCCCTGTTTTCACCATGCGGACAGATTTCTGATCGATGAGGGGAAGATTCTGTGTGAATTTCTCTTCACCATCCGCAGAGGGGAAACAGCCTGGGACAATGTCCGGGGAATTCTGCATCCCCAGCCTTCGGATATTGTAAAAATCAGAAGCAGGGAGGATTCCCATGCCTGCATTTTTTTCAGTGAGGCGGAAAATGCCTGCACCATTTATCAGGACAGACCTCTGGAATGCCGTGTTCTCAACTGCCGGGACACAAGGGAGATTGAAAAAATCTATGCGGAAAAAAGGCTTGGCCGTCAGGAGCTTATTGGCAAAGTGCAGGGACTCTGGGATATTATTGAAACGCATCAGCAGATCTGTGATTATGACATCATCCGGAAACTTATTGCGGATTTGCGGCAGGGGAACAGGAACGCATTGGGAAAAATCGGGGAGCTTGTGCAGTATGACTTTCATATCCGCGCCCTGACCATTGAAAAGGGTGGGAAGGGAATGGAAAAAATGACAGATTTCCTTTTTGGCCGCCCCCTGTTCAACACACTGGAACCAATGGGGATAAAAATAAAAATGGACGGGGAACAGGTCTGCTTCATACAGTCATTGTGAAAAACTTTTTGCAGGAAGGAAGGTGACCGTGCTAAACATTCAAAAACTGATTACCGAGCCTTTTGTACAGCAGCTTTCCATGACCTACAAACGTACCTATGGACTTGCAGAACCGCATTTTGCCAATATTATTGAATGGTCCGGTCATTTTGCCCTGGAAAACATTGCCAACTGTGATGCCCTGTACCACAATGTGGAACATACCGTCATGGTGACTTTGGCCGGACAGGAAATCCTGCGGGGAAAACATCTGCTTGAAGGGGGTGTAAGTCCTTCGGACTGGCTTCATTTTGTCATGGCACTGTTATGCCATGACATCGGTTATGTCAAAGGCATATGCCGGGATGACAGAGATGACCGCTATGCCACAGGCCGGGATGGCAATACTGTAAAAATGAATGAAAGCGGAACCTGCGCGGCCATGACTCCCTGGCATGTGGATAGGAGCAAACTTTTTGTCAGGGAACGTTTTAAGGGAAATCTGATTGTGAATGTGGTGGATGTGGAGCGGATTTGTGCTTATATTGAAATGACACGTTTTCCCATCCCGGATGATGCTGCCCATGTTGACACAACAGGCTATCCCGGACTGCTGCGGGCTGCGGATTTCATCGGTCAGCTTGGAGATCCGGATTATCTGCGCAAAATCCCGGCGCTGTTTTATGAATTTGAGGAAACCGGGGCAAATAAAAAAATTGGTTATAAAAATCCGGGGGATATGCGCAAAAGCTATGCAAAATTCTACTGGAATGTGGTGCTTCCCTATATTCAGGATGCTCTGCGTTATCTGCGGGTGACTCAGGAAGGCAAGCAGTGGATTTCCAATCTTCATTCCCATGTGTTTACAGTGGAGCATGACCAGTGAAAGACAGATTTCTGAAAAAAGCAATGGAAAATCTCAGAGCCGCCGAGATATGCTGTGAAGAGGGATTGTACAATGCCTGCGCCAACCGTCTTTATTATTCGGTATTTCAGGCTGCAATTGCCGCGCTGCTTCACAGCGGCATCACGCGGGATAAATTTGAACATAAACAGGTGCAGGCGGATTTCAGCGGGGAACTTATCCGGAAAAGAAAGATATATCCTGCAAAATTCAAATCTTATCTGTCAGATATGCAGACTGTAAGGAACAGGGCAGATTATCATGGTGATGATGTCAGCAGACAGAAATCGGAAAGAAGGCTTTCAGAAGCAAAAGAAATGGTTGAATGGATAAAAAGGGAGGTTGGCAAATGATGAATTTCAAACAGAAAGAATTGGTTGAAAGACTGTTCAATGCAGTGAAAGAGAAATTTCCTGAGATAGAGTTTATCAAGGTGACAGATGGTTATGAAGACCCCGCTGATTTATGGGTGAATGTCACTGCTCCGGAAGATGATGACAGAGAGGATGAACTGATTAAGTTTGCCTCTGATATTACAACAGATCTGCTGCTGGATTACGGCTATTATATTTCCATCATGCCAAGAAAATATGCGGATGGGCTGGTATAAAATCCATGATAAACTTTAAGCAGAAAGAACTGATTGACAAGCTGTTCAATGCAGTCAAGGAAAAATTTCCGGAAGTGAAATTTCTCAAGGTGACAGAAAGTCCCGAAGATCCTGCTGATTTGTGGGTGAACATTACCACTCCGAAGGATGAGGAAAGAGAAATAGATTTAATTGAGTTCTCCAGCGATATTACAACAGATATTCTGCTGGATTACGGCTATTATATTTCCATTATGCCGAGGAAGAATTTGGAATTTGTTATGTAACTTTCATGGGGAATCAAATTTTTTGACAGTCCTGTATTTAACCGCAGAGTAACGCAGATTTCGCACAGAGTTTTCTTTCTCTCGTTCCCACGCTTCGCGTGGGAATGCAGATGGGACGCTCCTGCGTCCCGTCAGCTTGGGAACGGGAAAGACGCGAAACATCAGAAAGGCATTCCCACGCATATTTTGGCAAGATCAATGAGCAAAGCGCGGGAACGAGTGCAATCAAATAAGCTGATGAGGAGGCTGACATGCAAACATTGGTTCTTGAAAATCCAATAATTCTGACAAGAATATGCCAACTGGCTCAGGAAATGTGTATTCCGGAAACAGATGTAATAGAAAAAGCTGTTGATCTGTATGCCAAAAATATAAGAAAAAAGAAAAAGTTAATATCATTTGCCGGTGCATTGACACCCAAAGATGGGGAGGATATTCTGAATTCCATAAACAACAGCCGAATGGACAAGGATATGGAGATTAAACTTTGAAATACCTGATTGATACAGATATTCTTATACATCATCTGATGAATAATCCAAAAGTGGTGGCTAAATTTCACAGTACGGATTATAATGAATACCTGCTTGAAACAATGCTTTTACTTTCAACGGATTGAAAAATTCAATATTTCATACAATTTGACATAAAAAGGTAACTGTTATGCCCACACTGCACTGGACAGGAAAAGAGAAAGTGATAAACCATCATCAGGAAGTGCCGTTTAGGATTCTGGAGCATATTTATGCTTACAAAAACGGTGAGAAGACAGAGGAAGAAAACAAAAACGGAAACAGAATTATACACGGGGACAATCTGGAAGCCCTGAAAGCCCTTTTGCCGGAATATGAGGGGAAAATCAAGTGCATTTATATAGATCCGCCTTACAATACCGGCAATGAAAAATGGGTTTACAATGACAATGTGAATCATCCGAAAATAAAAAAATGGCTTGGTCAGATTGTGGGAAAGGAAAGCGAAGATCTTTCCAGACATGACAAATGGCTTTGCATGATGTATCCGAGATTAAAATTGTTGCATAAATTATTAAATGATAATGGGGTGATATTTATTTCTATAGATTCAAATGAAGTAAAATATCTCAGGATGATTTGTGATGAAATATTCGGAGAAAAGAATTTTGGGTAGTGGAACTTTTTATGCTGATTTTTTTAATTTATAAATCAATATATTACATAAAATCAGCATGAACAGTATCATGGATGTATAGTATAACTGTCTGTATTTATTATATATGAACAAAAATCCGTATTTTTTGAAAACATAATAATATAAGACAGTTAAATTTTAACCAGTTCGTGCAGACCCACTACCGAATTTTGTTCAGGAAGTTATTTGGAAAAATAAATATGGCCCAGGAGCGATGACTAAAGGTTTTGGTAATGTGCACGAATATATTCTGTGCTATTCAAAAAGAACGATTGAAAGCATTAAAGCCAGGTTATCCCAAGATGAAATAGAAAAATACAAAAATAAAGATGAAAAATTTGAAATCAGAGGGGGTTATATTACACAGCCTGTTGCTACACAAAGTAAAGATGACAGACCAAATTTGGTTTATCCAATATACCATAAAGGACATGAAATTTTGCCGGACAAACAATGGATCTGGGCAAAAGAAAGGCTTTATAAGGCACTGGAAAATAATGAAATTGTAATAAATCAAAACAATAATAAATTTAGTGTCAGATTTAAGCAATATTTAAAAGATGAAGATGGAAAAATAAGAACAGGAAAACCTATTTCTATTCTTACAAGTCCATTTAATCAGGATGGTACTAAAGAAATTTTGTCAATATTTGGCAAAAAAATGTTTAACAATCCTAAGCCATCGGAATTAATAAAATATTTAGTTTCAATTATAATAAATGATAATGATGATAAAAATGGTATTTATCTTGATTCATTTGCTGGTTCCGGCACTACTGCCCATGCTGTTCTGAATCTGAACAAAGAGGACGGTGGCAGCCGCAGATTTATCCTTGTGGAAATGGAGGATTATGCAGAAAATATAACCGCGGAAAGAGTGAAACGCGTCATAAAAGGTTATGGAGATACACATGGAACAGGCGGGGAATTTGATTTTTATGAACTTGGCAAACCCTTGTTTAAAAATGACGGTTTTTTGAATGAGGAAATTCCGCTCGAACATATCAGAACCTATGTGTATTACACAGAAACAAAACAGCCTTTAAGTCATACACAGACCTGCAAAAGGGAAAACATCTGGTTTCTGGGTATTCATGAGCATACAGCCTATTATTTTTATTATAAAAAAGATAGAATGACAACACTGGATGTTTCTTTCCTCAAAAGCATAAAGGCAAAAGCCCGGCAGTATCTTATTTATGCGGACAAATGCGTGCTGGATACCGATCATATGACAAAAAACAGCATTATTTTCAAAAAAATCCCCAGAGATATAACAAGGTTTTGATGATGCAACTGAAACCCTATCAGCATAAAGTCATTGCGGAGTTGGCGGAATTTCTGGACTGTGTTCACAAATACCGGCGCACAGACAAAGCCTTTGAAGCCTATTGGAACAGCAGAAATATTTCTGTCAATCCTTTGGAGGAAAACAGTTTTCCCCCTTACAAAAACAACATTCCCGGATGTGTGCATATCTGCCTGAAAGTTCCCACTGCCGGAGGAAAAACTTTTATTGCGTGCAATGCCCTGAAAACCATATTTGATTCTTTTCCGGTGCAAAAAGAAAAAGTGGTTGTATGGCTGGTTCCGTCTGCAACCATTCTGGATCAGACAGTCAGAAACCTCAAAGACCCGGATCATCCTTACAGACAGAAAATAAATGCCTGTTTTAACAACCGGGTGGAAGTGTATGAAAAAACAGACCTGCTTTTTGGAGGCAGTTTCAATCCCTCCTCTGTCAGAGAACAGTTGAGCATACTGGTGCTGAGTTTTGACACCTTCAGGAGCAGAAGCAAGGAAGACAGAAAAATCTATCAGGATAACAGTTATCTGGAGCCCTTTGTTTTAACCTATCAGAGAAGAGAGAAACTGCTGCCGGATATTGAGGAAAATGCACTGATACAGGTAATCAATCAGCTTAATCCTGTGTGCATTGTGGATGAAAGTCACAATGCCACAAGTGAATTAAGCATTGAAATGCTGAAAAACATCAATCCGGCATTTATCCTTGATCTCACAGCCACGCCCAGAGAAAACAGCAATATCATTTCCTATGCGGATTCCCTTGAACTGAAAAAAGAGAATATGGTCAAACTGCCTGTTATTGTTTACAATCAGAATGACAGATCCGATGTTGTCAGCAGTGCATTGGAACTGCGGAAAAATCTGGAATACAAAGCAGTTGAGCAGGAAAAAAACGGAGGGGAATACATACGTCCCATTGTGCTGTTTCAGGCACAGCCGAAAACAGACAAAGACAGTGCAACATTTGAAAAGATAAAGGAAAAACTGATAAAAATCGGCATTCCCAAAGAGGAAATTGCCATAAAAACAGCAAATGTCAATGAACTGAAAAATGAAAACCTTCTCGACAGGAACTGCAGAATCAGATATATTATAACGGTCAATGCCTTAAAAGAAGGCTGGGACTGTCCTTTTGCCTATATTCTTGCTTCGCTGGCAAACAAATCCTCAGCCATTGATGTGGAGCAGATTCTGGGCCGAATCCTGCGTCAGCCCTATGCAGCAAGACAGAAGGAAGTCCTGCTGAATCTTTCCTATGTTCTTACTGCCTCCAGACAGTTTCTCAGCACATTGGAAAATATTGTCAGAGCCTTGAACAAAGCCGGTTTCAGCGAAAAAGATTTCCGTGTTCCGGAAGAACAGCAAAAAGAAACACAGGAGGAAAAAGAAATTCCTGCTGAACAGTCTTTGTTTGATTCTGAGGAACAGAGCAGAGAAGAAGATTTTTCAGATGTGGATGAAACAAAAATAGGCAAAGATTCCGGTAAGAAAAAAAGCACTGCCATCAGTGAGATAGAGGAACTGGCAAAAACCGCAAGTGAGGAAACAGACAGAAAAATTCAGGAATATGAAAAAACCGGGGAAATTTCGGTTCCCGATGAATTGCGGAGCAAAATGAAAACATATGCAATGAAAGAGGAAGCAAAGGCTTGCGCGGATAAAATTATTCTGCCCCAGTTTTACATTGAGGGTGTTTCCGGCGATTTGTTCAGCAATGAACAGGGATACAACAGATTTGACAAAAACTTTCTGCTGGGGGATTTTGATCTGGGCAAAGAAGACATAAAAATCAATTTTGACACCATTTCCGCTGAAATATACAAAATTGATTTGAGTGCTGATGAGCATGTTCCGGAATATGAACTCCTGAAACAGAAAGAAAAAGACTATATTCTGGACTATGTTTCCGCACTGCCGGAAGAACGTCAGATCAGTTATTTTGCAGATTTGATGGCAAGCCAGCTTGGCAATATGGATATGCTGTCTGCCAAAGAAATCCGGCAGTATATCACACGGGTGATTGACAGCCTGAATCCTGAACAGTTGTCTGATCTGAAACATAATTATCACAAATATGCAGGAGCGGTGAAACACAAAATCAGCACTCTGATACTGGATTATTCGGAAAAGCAGTTTTACAAGATGCTTGACACTGATGAAATCCTTTGCAGGCAAAGTTACAGACTGCCAGCACAGATTGCGCCGAAAAACACCACCATCGGCATTCCAAAGAGTCTGTATGTCAAAGAAAATGAAATGAACAACTTTGAAAAAAAGTTGATAAACCGGGTTGCCGGTTTGGGGAATATCAGATACTTGCATAAAAATAACGAAAAAAATGGATTCTGCATAAACGTATTTGTCAACCATAATCAAGATTTCAATATTCTTAGCAAATCAGATAAAATTGTGATACTGGAAACCAAAGGGGATGACCGGGACAATTCCGATTCCAGAAGAAAACTCAAACTCGGTTTGCACTGGGCAAACAGGGCAGGGGAGAATTTCAGATATTACATGGTTTTTGAAAACAATCCTCTTGAAGAGGCCAAATCCCTGAATGATTTTTTGGAAATCATAAAAAAAATCTAATTGTCAAGCCATAACGACTGGATGACAGCTTTGATTTTCAGAGGATGAAATCGGGCAGAAACAGGATACTGCCCTGTCCCCCTCAGGAAGGGGAATTGAATGATGTTCATTTTTACTTACAATAAAGGAGACTTGCACATGAGTTTTGAGACTATTTTGACAGAGACGAAAGAAAACATTGCCTTTATCATTCTGAACCGGCCCGGGCAGTTCAACACCTTCAGCTCTCAGATGGCAAAGGAGCTGAATTCTGCTCTGCTGGAAGCCGAAGCTGATGATGACGTTCGGGTTGTGATTGTCAAAGGCGCGGGAAAGGTTTTTTCCACCGGAATTGACGTATCTGAATTTCCCGGAAAAACACCCGCAGAATATCAGGCATGGATTTCCGGCATGGACAAAATGCACTTTACCATCGCTTCAATGGGCAAACCTGTGATTGCAATGGTTCACAAATACGCTGTGGCAAACGGAGCGGGGCTTGTTCTGGCTGCGGATTTTGCATTTGCGTCAGAGGGAACCCAGATTGGCACAACTGCCATCAATGTCGGCCTGCTCTGCACCGGCCCTATTATTCCGGTAACTTACGGCGTGGGAAAAAAGAAATCATTGGAAATGCTGCTCAGCGGTGATATGATTGACGCGGCTGAGGCTGAAAAACTGGGACTGATCAACAAAGTGGTTCCTTTGGACAAACTGGAAGAGGAAACCATTGCCTTTGCCCGGAAACTGATGACAAAAAGTCCGCTGGCCCTGCGCATGGGCAAGGAATTCTACTACAAAATGCTGGATATGCCCTTTGCCCAGAGATTTGCATACAACAGCGAAGTTTTTTCCCGGCTTTGCACCAGTGCTGATGCGCAGGAAGGCGTGAGTGCATTTCTGGAAAAACGGAAACCCGTGTGGCAGGGTAAGTAGTGTTTTGTCAACTTTGATTTTATGCGCTGAAGTGTACAGAAAAACCGGATTTTTTCGGAAAATCCGGTTTTTGCAACGTACAGATTCAGGGCTGACAGAGCAGCAGGGATTTATGAAAAATCTCCTGATTTATCAGCAGGCAGTTTTAATCAGGCATGAATAACCCGGCGATTTATCGCCGGAACAAACAGAAAAAGGAGAAAAACATGGCTGAAATCAAAGCAAAAGTGGTTTTGAAGCAGAAAGGCCAGGAGGCATTTGTTCCGGTAAAACAGCTTATGGTACAGTTGAAATGGACCAAAGGAGTTGATCTGGATCTCATGGCCTTTTACAAAGCCAAAGACGGACGTACCGGAGGCGTGTTTTCTGACCAGTATCCGGGCGGAAACAGAGGTGATCTCAACGCATTCCCCTTTATCCAACTGGATCAGGATGCGGGCGTGGGCGGAAAAGCGGGTGCAAATGAGGAAACCATCCGGATTACCAAACTCGATGACATTGCCGAGGTCTATATCTGTGCACTCAATTATACAGATGCAGCCGCGGGAAAATCGGTTTCCTTTGCTGATTATGACGGCCATGTCATGCTGATGGATGATACGGGCCAGTCTTTTGGCGTGCCTTTGGATTCCACGGACAAAGGCCATGTGGCTGTAATTGCCAAACTGGACAGTTCCAGTCCCATTGGCGCAAAACTGATCAACCAGAACCGGGTGCTGTCTCTGTCAGATTTTTTTGCAGAGGTTCCGGGCGCCAGCCTGCTCAGCGGCTGATCAGTCTGCAGTTTTATTGTATGAAGCAGAAGAGATGTGAAAACATCTCTTCTGTGTTTCCGTCCGTATGTCAGCAAATTGCAATTCCGGATTTTTTTCATTGCAGGGGGGCGGGATGACACACTGTATTCTTCTCAATCATGATTATTCTTTTCTCAATGTGGTAAACTGGAAAAGAGCCCTGTGTCTTGTGGCAAAGGGAAAGGTTCAGGTACTGATGTATTCTGAAAAGACAGTGAAAACAGGGGAGGGGCTTGCTGTCAGAATTCCCACGGTTATGAAACTGATCAAACTTATCCGCACCCTTTACAGGGCAAGGGTTCCCTTCAGCAAGAAAAATATTCTGATCCGGGACGGATTTCAGTGTGTTTACTGCGGATGCCGCACCGGAAAACTGACCATTGACCATATCATTCCCAAATCCCGCGGGGGCGGGGATACGTTTGAAAACTGCGTAACCTGCTGTACCGCGTGCAATCATCACAAAGCCAGCCGCACACCCAGGGAAGCGGGTATGGTACTGAATGTCAGACCGTCCCAGCCCACCATTTCGGAATTTTTCCGCCTCAAGGCCATGAAACTGGGAATTTATGATGTGCTCAAAGACCTCGGTATTTATTAGGCAACAAAGTAAAACAGGCTTCCAGCCTGTTCAAACGGCGGACACAAAGCAGAACAGGCTGTTCATAAGCAGCAGGCACAAGCTGGAAGCTTGTGCTACTTTAACACAAAGCAGAACAAGCTTCCAGCTTGTTCATAAATAGCAGACACAAACTGGAAGCCTGTGCTACTTTTCTGCTGACCATGATGCTGCCTTTTGCTTTGATTCCCATATTTTCCAGTTCAGAGCGCAGCCAACGGTGAAATTGTTTTTCTCCTTTACCAATGGACTGTCCTCATATACGGCTCCGCTGATATTGTCCCACCTGGAGTAAAATCCCAAAGACAGAACTCCGGTAAGTTTTTTATGCACCCATCCGGACAGGGAGAAACCAGCATATCCGCTGTCAGATTCATAAAAATGTCGATCCGGACGCGCATATTCCTGTTCAACATCGTAAAAATATGCGTTAAAGTCTTTGTCTGCAAAATCCGCAGCAATTTTTCCTCCAAAACCGATTTCCTGATTTTTGAAAAGACTTTGGTTGGCATAGGCCAGGCTGATGTCTGCATGAAGTCCCAGATACGAAAGATCCAATCCGCTGTCAAAACCGATGGAAGAGGCAGCGCGCAGGGCAATCTGTGCATACATGGCATCGCTTTGATTCAGAAAATCCCCGGACAAACGCCATTTCAGACTTGGCCCGACTTCAAACATGGCATCCAAATCCGGCATTCCATCTCTGGCTTCATTGTCGCCATCCACAGGCGGATTGCCGGAAAGCGAAAGGCTGGATTCAAAGGATTTGGTTTTGAAAAAAATGCCTTTCACTCCTTCCCGGTCAGCCTGAATGATTTCACCCCGGTATATCACATAAGGCAGGGGCAGCACATACCAGTTGTATTCATCCGAACCCCGGTAGTGGGGAATCCGGGCCGCTCCGCTGAACATTCCGATTTCCCAAAGGGATTTTTCATCCTCAGCCGAATGCGCGGGGCAGGCCAGTGACAAACACAGAATCAGAATAGCAATCATTTGTTTTTTCATAAAAAATATCCTGCATAGATGCAAAGCAAGTGAGTTCAATATAAAAAAATTTCCCGAAGAGTATGCAAAAAACCGTTGCGCTTAATTTTTGCACTCCGGGATGTATGCAAAAAACCGCTGCGCTTAATTTTTGCACTCCGGGATGTATGCAAAAAACCGCTGCGCTTAATTTTTGCACTCCGGGATGTATGCAAAAAACCGTTGCGCTTAATTTTTGCACTCCGGGATGTATGCAAAAAACCGCTGCGCTTAATTTTTGGGTAGTGGGTCTGCACATACTGACAAAAAAATAACTACTTAATATTATTATATTTTCAAAAATATACTGATTTTTTGTCTATACATAATAAATACAAATAGTTATACAATACATCCATGATACTGCTTATACTGATTATAAATAACATATTGATTTATATATTAAAAAAATCAGCATGAAAAGTCCCA
>JBFXEJ010000069.1:0-32818 GCA_050180235.1 Desulfococcaceae bacterium | reverse complement strand
TTTTCTGCATAAAAATATGCTCCTTGAAATCGTTACGATTTTTTATAAGTGGCAAGTGGCAACCCGGGTTAAAAATAACATAATCATTTATGACAGGAAAATCCATAATTTTAAGTGCAATGTAACAGTAGCAAAAGCTTCCGGCTTTTGCCTTTTTGATGATCCGCTCCGGAAAATAAGCACTCAGCCGAAAATTTTCGTGTATTTAAAAAACCGGATTTTTCCGAAAAATCCGGTTTTTCGTAAAATTTATTTCTGAAAATATATGGAAACGTACTTAGATAGAGGTTATTTTTGATCTGCTGTATCCGCCAAACAGAATTATCCCTTGCTTTAGCATAATTTCTTTGGTATTCAGGCAAATTGTCTGCGGTGAACCTCTATCATTGTTCCTCAGCCGGTTTGGACAGATTTCTTTCGGAGGACTGCCATCAAAGCAATTCTTGTGGCCGGAACCAGAAGTGGTTGCGGCAAAACCACCATTACTCTGGGACTGATGTCCGCGTTTGTCCGGAGGGGACTTCGCGTTGCGCCTTTCAAGGTTGGGCCGGATTTCATTGATCCGGGCCATCACAGTGCAGTAGCCGGAAATGTCAGCCGGAATCTGGACGGATGGATGCTTTCCAAAGAGTACAATATCCGCTGTTTCCGAAAACATGCCGCACAGGCCGATATTGCTGTGGTCGAAGGCGTGATGGGGCTTTTTGACGGATATGACGGCAAAAGCGAGGCAGGTTCTGCCGCACAGATGGCAAAATGGCTTGATCTTCCGGTGCTGCTTGTCACAGATGCCGCCAGCATGGCCCGGAGTGCTGCTGCGCTGGTGCAGGGATTTGAGCGTTTTGATCCTGATCTGCATTTTGCCGGAGTGCTGTTCAATTCTGTGGGCAGTCCCCGTCATCTGTCTTATCTGAAAGAGGCTCTGGAAGACCATGTGTCCATGCCCTGCATCGGCGGCATTGTCCGGAATGCGGATATAACAATTCCGGAAAGACATTTGGGACTTGTCACAAGCCAGGAACAGGCCTTGTCCGCAGAACGCATCAGCAGACTGGCAGATCTGATTGAATCCCATGTAAATCTGGATGAACTTTTAAAACATCTGCCGGATTTTGCTTTTGAATCCGCCTCAGAACAGCATACACCCGTACAGAAAAAAACCGTGCGCATCGGCATTGCCTGGGACAATGCCTTCTGTTTTTACTATCAGGACAATCTGGATATGCTGAGTTCTTTTGGTGCAGAACCTGTTTTTTTCTCCCCGATCAAAGACAATTTCCTGCCGGAAAATCTTGACGGCCTGTATTTCGGCGGCGGATATCCGGAACTGTTTGCAGAAAAGCTGTCTGCAAATGCACAACTGCGGCTGGAAATACGAAAACAGAGTGAAAAGGGAATGCCCATTTATGCAGAATGCGGCGGCTTCATGTATCTTTGTGAGCAAATCAGTGACACAGAGGGGAAAAAATATCCCATGACCGGCATATTTCCCTTTGATACAGCCATGTTTCCGCGTCTGCGTTCTCTGGGATACCGGGAGATCCGCCTGAAAACAGATACACTGCTGGGAAATTCCGGACTGCGTCTGCGCGGGCATGAGTTCCACTATTCCGGCATTACAGAAGATTCCGGCAGCAATCGTATGGAAAAAGTGTATGCAGTATCGGATCGTTCGGGAGAATCACAGATGGCAGAAGGGTATCAGACACACCGCACTCTGGGCAGTTACATTCACCTTCATTTTGGCAGTGAACCCGAAGCAGCCCGGAATTTTGTCAAGGCCTGCCGCGAATACCGGCAGGAAAGGATCATCGCATGAAACCTGAAGAGATTGAATCTCTGAGTTTTGAAATCATTGACAGGGAAGCCGGAGCGCATGATTTCCCGCCAGATCAGTGGAACATTGTCCGGAGAATGATTCATACATCGGCAGATTTTGAATATATGAAAACTGTGCGTTTTCATCCCCGTGCCATAGAAGCAGGACTGGCTGCCATTGTTTCCGGAAAAACCATTGTCACAGATACGGAAATGGCAAAATCCGGCATACGGAAAAAAGATGCTGCCCGGTTCGGTTCGCAGATTATCTGCCTGATGGGAGAGGAAACTGTGCGGGATTTGGCAAAAAAAACCGGGCAAACCCGCGCCCGCGCGGCAGTGGATGCGGCTGTTCCCCTGATGAAAAATGGCATTTATGTCATTGGCAATGCGCCCACTGCTCTGCTGCGTCTCATGGAACTGATGAAAGAGAAAATGGCAGAACCCACGCTGATTGTGGGGCTGCCTGTGGGATTTGTCAATGCGGCAGAATCCAAAGCTGAGTTGATAAAAACAGATATTCCCTTTATTTCCAATACGGGACGCAAAGGCGGCTCCAATATTGCGGCCAGCGTGATCAACGCTCTTCTGATTATGGCTTCGGAACAGAGATTGAGATAAATCTCTCAAATTTGACTTTTCACAATCAGCTAAAAAGGAAAAAAAATGAGTGCAAGATTATTTTGTGTATTGGGGTTGTGTGTATTGCTTTTTACATTTGCCAGCTGCAGTGATTCAGACAACACCTGTGAGAACAAAATCCTCAGAAAAAGCATTGCGGAATGGGATAATGATAAAGATGGAAATATTGATTCCATAATTTATTATACCTATGATTCTGAAGGAAATCTTCTTACAGAAGAAACAGACAGTGACAATGATGAAACAATTGATTTTGTCACTGAAAACAGGTATGAAGGAAGTCTTTTGAAAAAGAAAATTTTCAATGAAAATGATAACGGTGTATATGAAATATGGGAATATTTTTATGACAATAACAGGTTGATAAGTATAAATGCGGAGGGAAGCTATACCATCATATCACCTGACAAGCCGGAATCATCAGGTTCCTTTCATATCATTTACACTTTTGTGTATGATGAATCCGGTAATATCATTGCGAAAAATGCGGTAAATCCTGATAACGGATCAGTTGATTCTGTTTTTTCCTATGAATATGATTTGAACGGAAATGTAATAAAAGAATTGATTGATTATAACAATGACGGTGAGTTTGAATCTGTTACTGTTACAAATTATATCTATGATAACTGTGGATATATGGCAGAAGCACATATAGATATTGATGATGATGGGGTAATTGATAAATCAGGCTATTATACATGGGAATAAAAAATCTGTCTGGTATTTTTGTCAGTTTGAAAAGAATGGGACAATCAAAAAAATCTCCTCTGCATTTTTAAATGCAGGGGGGATTTAACGCTCCTTTGGATTTTTATATCGAACTCTCGTTAATACATCGCACAAGATTGAGTAATCATAATGAACAAAACCTACGGAACCTTATACGGCATTGGCACAGGCCCCGGAGATCCGGAACTGATTCCCCTGAAATCTGTCCGCATTTTAAAGAGTGTGGACACAGTGTTCGCGGCTTCCTCTTCCAAAAATCATTACAGCATGGCGGTCAGCATCGCGCAGCATCATATTCCGCAGACAACGCCGATTGTCATACTTCCCTTTCCCATGACAAAGGACAAAGAGGAAACAGAGAAAGCCTGGCGCAGTCATGCGCAGACCATTATTGAACATCTGGAATCCGGAAAAAGTGCGGCCTTTATCACACTGGGAGATCCCACCACCTATTCCACCTACGGCTATATTCTGAAAAACGTGCAGAAGCTGGCTCCGCATCTGCCCATTGAAACCATTCCGGGCATCACATCCTATCAGGCAGCCGCGGCACGGCTGAACATTCCCCTGACCGAGGGCGAGGATTCCCTTTTTCTCACATCCGGAGTCAAAGGAGGGGATCATCTCCGTTCTTTGGACCCCAAACCGGAAAATGTGGTTTTTCTCAAGGCATACAAAAACGCGGGGGATATTACCAATGCACTGGAAGAATGCGGTTATTTGGAAAACAGCGTGGGAATATGCAGTTGCGGACTGCCTGATGAAGAGATTATCCGGGATGTGAAAAAATTCAAAGTCCGTCCTCCGAAATACTGGACCATTATTATCGCAAAACAGAACAAAAGATAAGAAACATTATCGGAAATAAGGCAGAACAGGCTTCCATACTGTTCATTGGCTCCGGTACGGTCTGGAAGAGCCGGTGCGACTTTTTTGTTTCCGATAAATTAAGTGAAAATCAAAAAAAATACTGCGGTTTTCCTTTAGAACTCCGGATGCACTCTGAAGTCACTATCAGCGGCTTGCCACATCCGCCGTCATTCCTGCAAAAGCCGGAGTCCGGTAATTCCAACATGTTCTGGATACCGGCTTTATTTGTTATGACGGCGGTGCGTAACATGATCTATATGTATCTGTACCTGAAAGTATAAGTTTCAGACACTTATCTTCATCCTGCGGATCACTCCCTGCTGCTCAGTCCCAGTGCTTTCCGTTTCTTTTCAATATGGCGGATAATCAGATTCGCTGCTTTTTCCGGATCAGGTTCCACGGCAAAGGTTGCTCCAATCACATTCTCCAGACCTTCGGTGAGCAGTTTCACCACATTTATGCTGCCGGTAATGGGCGGCATGGGGCCAAGTACGGTATAAACACCTGAAGCCACAAAATAAGTGCCTATGGACACTGCTTTTTCCGAATACCATTCGGGAGCGGCTCCGGCAAGGGGAAGGTCGCTGATGTCGGTTCCCAAAGCATCGGCCAGTGCAGCGGCCAGCACGAGAATCCGCACATTGTCCACGCAACTGCCCATGTGCAGCACAGGCGGAATTTTCAGCGCACCGCAGATTTCTTTGAGACCGGGCCCTGCATACTGAATGGATTCAGCCACCTTGAATCCGGCTTTGGCTGTGGCAATCGCGGCACATCCGGTATCCACCACCAGAATATCGTTTTCAATGAGTCGTTTCACCAATGTGACATGGCCGTAATCATGCTTTATTTTCGGGTTATTGCATCCCACAACCCCTGCTGCTCCCCGGATTTTTCCGGCTTTGATGGCTTCCAGCAATGGGGCAGGAGTTCCGCCCAAAGCCCCCACAATGGCTTCCACAGAAAATCCGCCCATTGCCGGAACCGGTTCCACAGGAATATACACTTTTCCCCTGCGGCTGAAATTTTCAATGGCCTCTTTGACCAAAGTTTTTGCCAAAGCTGCTGCATTGTCCGGGTGAAATTCCCGGTGTTCCATG
The DNA here is from genome assembly GCA_050180235.1 of Desulfococcaceae bacterium. Classification (GTDB taxonomy): domain Bacteria; phylum Desulfobacterota; class Desulfobacteria; order Desulfobacterales; family Desulfococcaceae; genus JAABRU01. The sequence goes on along the minus strand of JBFXEJ010000069.1, from coordinate 27,656 downwards.
CCCGGAAAACGGGCCTTATCACTGGTGCTGATCATTTTGGTGTGATAACAGGCAGCCACATTTCCCAATGAAGGCATAATGCACTGATAATCTGCCAGAATCATATCCGCAGCACCGGTCGCGATGACCAGTTCGGTCATAAGATGGTTTCCCACCACAGGCACGCCGTGGCGCATGAGCAGTTCGTTTCCGGTGCAGCAAAGTCCGGCCAGATTGATCCCTTTTGCCCCTTTTCCCTTTGCCAGTTTGACGAGATCCGCATCCTGACAGGCTCCCATGATCATTTCCGATACCACAGGATTATGGCCGTGAACCAGAATATTGACCTGATCTTCTTTGAGTACACCCATGTTCACGGATGTCATGCCCGGTTTGGGAATGCCGAAAAGAATATCTGAAACTTCGGTGGCTATCATGGAACCGCCCCAGCCGTCTGACAGGGCATTGCGTATGCCGTGAAGCAGCAGACTTTGCCAGCCGTTGTCTACGCCCATATGGGTGCGGTGCATCATTTCCGAGGTTTCCCGGTCAATGCCTCTGGGCATGACACCGATTTTCCGCCAGACTTCCTGCCGTTTCTTTGGTGCGCGTTTTGCCAAAGTCAGTTCTTTTTTCCGGGTTCCGAAATCCTCCTGCATGGCATGGGCCAGTGCGCCTGCAAGATGCGAAATTTCCTTTCCCTCTGTCTCCACGCCGTATTCTGCGGCAAGTTTTTTCAGTTTTTCCGGTTCTCTGATGCTGTATCCCGGAGCTTTTCCTTTGGCAACGGATTCAAGCACTTCCACCAGATCCCTGCCATGATCCGAATGTGCTGCCGCGCCTCCGGCTATCATGCGTCCCAGATTCCGGGCCACAATAATATCTGCATCCGCGCCGCATACACCATACTGGGGGCCTTCCCCAAAGGGATCAACTCTGCATGGCCCCATATTGCAGATGCGGCAGCTTAATCCCATTTCACAGTATCCGCACTGGGGCAACTGACTCTGATACCGATCCCATACGGTTTCAATCTGATCTCTTTCTGCTTTTTTCAGCATCAACTGACCGTCTTCGGTGATGGTCATTTTTTCAAATTTTTTCTCCATTTTGATTTCCTCCGTGGAAGTCATTGGACATTATCGGAAATAAGACTGCAAAACATGTCGCTGGCCTGCGCTGCGGCTGACCAGCGTAGAACAATCTTCCAGATTGTTCATTGGATCGCACACAAGCTGGAAGCCTGTGCTGCTTACCCCGGAACTGTCAGACATGGACATAGGCTTTTTTTACAGCACTGAGCATGGCAATTCCGGGGGGAATCAGCGGTTCCCCGGCTGCTTCTGCCGATACAGTGCGGGACACAGCATCAGTTTTGCGTTTCTGGGCAACCCCCAGTTCCTCAAAAGTGAGTGCCCCGGATTTGCACACCTCCACACAGGCCGGAATCAGGCCCTGCCTCTGCCGATCAAGGCAGTTGTCGCATTTGACAGCAACGGTTTTGCCCGGCAGGGCGGATCTCTCCTGATGATAACGGATCACGCCAAAGGGGCAGGCCATTGCGCAGGACGCGCAGTTGATGCAGATGTCCGGGTTGATGAAAACTGTGTTTGTCTCCGGAATGCGGGAAATTGCTCCGGGCAGACAGGCCAGCATACAGGGCGCAGGATCACAGTGCCTGCAGCGGTTGGGAAAACCTTCGCCATACAGCCCCGCACCGATATGAATCCGGGGTTTGGGGAGAGGGTTTTCACAGATGGCGGTGAAAAGGGATTTGGATTCGGAATGGGATATGGCACAGGCAATCATGCACTGCATACATCCCACGCATCGTTCCGGATGAACCACGACCTGTTTCATGATACCTCCTTGTTTTTTTATTGAGGCGACCAGTCGCAATCCGTGAGAACCTGATTTTATACGGCTTCCTGCCGATATTGGCTCCCGCGGATCAGAAAAGGGGAATCAGGGAACTTTGAGGAAGAATTTCATAACACAGAAAAAGGGGAAATATCAAGAGAGGTTTGAAAGATTTTTATCCGCTTTGCAGGATGGTCTGATTTACGGCAGAATGAGGATTTCCCCTTCCTCTGCATTTTCATCAGGAATAATTTGTAAACAGTCAATGGCAAACATTTTTTTCAGGATTTCCATATTCCGGTTTTTCATTCCCCGCATTTCCGGAATATGCCGGGGATGCACGCCCAGAACAATCCGCTCTGTGGAACCGGAAAATTTGCGGAGCAGTTCCGCTGCCCTGTCCAGATATATTTCCGAATGAACCAGAAAACCGAATGCCGGGTGCCAGGGGCCTGCAAGAATGGCGGAATCTTCACTTAAATCGCCGGATGCCTGTAGTCCCATGCGTATGACCCTTATATTTCTTTCCGTAAACAGCAGATACAGTTTTTTTGCCAGTGTTACAGCAGCATCCAGAGAAATCGGAGTATAACGGCCTTCCCGGTACTGGCGGGCAAGCACACTGTTTTCCAGCACAAGTGTCGGATAGATCCGCACAAAATCCGGGGAAAGTTCCACAATTTTCCGTCCTGTCCGCATCAGATTTTCCTCTGTTTCCCCCGGCAGACCAATCATCATCTGCAATCCGCATTCATAACAGCGTTCTTTGAGGAGTGACACGGCATTTTCAGTGTCAGCACAACTGTGTCCGCGATGGGACAGTTCCAGCACCTCATCATTCATGGACTGCGCGCCGATTTCCACAGTGGAAACCGGAAAATCTTTTATCAGATCAAGTGTCTGCGTGGAAATGGTATCGGGACGGGTGGAAAAGCGCAGACTGTGAACTTTGCCTGAATGCACAAATTGCTGTCCAATGCGGAGAAATTGCAGAATGTCTTCCTGCTTCAGTCCGAGAAAATTGCCGCCGTAAAAGGAGATCTGCACAGTCCGGTCTTTTTTTGTGCTGTATCCCAGAAAGGTCTGAATGCGGGAAATGACTTCTTCCGGAGACGGCAGGCCCCGTGAAATCTGCGTAATGGCCTGCTGATTGCAGAACGCGCACTGATGGGGGCATCCTGCATGGGGAATAAAAACCGGCACGATCAAAGGTTTTTCAGATGGGGATTTGGTGAAAAGGGTTCGTGGCATGTTTGGATCAGTATATTTTGATTTATAATTCTTAAAGGTTTCCCGAAATTCTGCTTCAGGTTCTTACGGTCTGCAATCCTTACAAACCCTTATCTGACAAACGTTTACAGAGATATGACTGATTTTGGGGAAAACTTTAAGTAATTATGACGTGATATAAAAATGCAGTTGCAAAATTGCTCACTTTCTTTTTTAATACAATATCTTAAAAAACTTTTAGTCATAAAGTTTAAAGGCTTATCTTATTTGATATTTTGTTTTTTAATTTCAAATAATCTTCCAATAACAGGAAGAAAACTAAGATGACTTCTCAAAATAGTACCAGAGACGGAATGTGCTTCCCAAAATAACATATTCCGCTCACCATATGCGTCTGCTGCTAATTTTGCCCTGTAAAAAGGAATAATTGCATATGCCAAAAATAATATTGCTATAATCTTTCTAATTGGTTCAAATGAATCCAATAATTCAGAAATATTTATTCCTAATAAATTTACGATTAAAATTATAAATAAAATTGGAATAAAATAAATTCCATTATAAAGAGCATAAAATACTAAGCCGGATACAATTCTCGTCATTAACAACTCCTTTTCATTATGGATAGACAGCCAACAACAAATTCAGCGGTGGGCGTTTAGCCCGTCCACTGCAATAACTGGTTAGCTGGTGTTATAAAAGCTCCAATATCTTCTGTTTATTGTTTTTATTTCCATATCTGCCTGTAAATTCCCCTCTTTCTTTTCTTTCCTTAAAGGTTTTCTCTACTATATGCTTTGCTGTTTCATCATTTGCATATTTTATTTCAGATTGATAATTCTTCAGTCTTTGTTCTGCATAACTGACATATTTTTCAGAAATTTCTATACCTGTAAAATAATGTCCTAAAATTCTTGATGCAACCAATGTTGTCCCGCTTCCGCAGTAAGGGTCAATAATTATACCTTTTTTTTCATCCATAACTGAATAAATTGCCCTGACAGGTAATACTAAAGGGAAAGGCGCAGGATGGGGATTCTTATGTTCAGGTGAAAACCGCCATATAGAAGTCAATAAAGCATGTTTTGCTTTTAATTCTTCGCCTATCAGATTTTTTCCTTCCGGTTTGTAAAGCCAGAATATTCTTTCTTCCACCTGCCAAAAACGCCAGCCTCTTATATTTGCTGCAATCATTCTGTCCCAGATTATTTCCTGTCTGATTACCCATTCTGTTTTTCTTAACCAGTCCATCGGATGAAACATTCTGCCTTTTTCCCATCTGATTTTATGATTATAAAAAAAAGACCCCGCGGGTTTTGTAATTCTGTAAATCTCATTTAAAACCGCTGTCTGATTTTCCTGATACGCATCTTCAGAGAGTTTATCAGTTGCTCCAGAATATTTTACATTAGTAACTAACCATCCTTTTTTATTTTCACCTTTATTGTAAGGCGGTGATGTTACTCCCATGTCAATAATATTGTCAGGAAATGTTTTTAAGACTGTTAAAGCGTCTCCGTGAATGACTTTGTTTAAATATCCGTCCTGATTCATTCTGATTTTCCTTCTGAAAAATCATAAAAACCTTTGGATATATGCGGTTGATATTTTGCCAACCACCTTTTATTTAATAGGAAAATAATTTTTAAATTCGGATAGTTAATAAAATTTTTGTAATCAAAATCCGCGCTTCTTAAAAATTGTCCTTTTATGCTTTCACTCCCTTTTAATTTCATCTGCCATTTCTCTATTTTTATATCCAGATTTTTTACAAAATCTGAAAATATAAAAGTAAACTCAATAATATAAATAAGTTTGCCGTCAACAACTCCGCTAACTAACATATTTAAATCTTTTTCATGTTTATCGGTGATTTCCATTAATGATTATACCGTTTTTCGCAGGGCGGGCACGGCTTTTTGTGCCCGCCGTCCTGCTGAAACGGTGGGCACAAAAAGCCGTGCCCACCCTACAATGATGGTACATTTTTTCATGTAAATCGCCATCTTTCCCCAATCTTGCAGGAGTATAGTCCGTAAAATTTCCGCCGCCGTTTAATTTTGCAGGACTTGTTTTACTTTGCCCCAGTTTATATTTTTCAAGCTCTTCAGTGTCAAAATTTTTAGGTTTTGCTTAGCATTTCAGAGTTTTTCCTGCTATAAAAGTATCCTGCTTAAAACCATTGTAACCTGTCTTACCCTCTTTATGTTCATAACCTGCTAAAGTAACTGTTATAAATTCTCTGATTGTTGATGAATTTTTATCGTTTATGTACATTGTCAATAAATCAACTTGTTTTATCAGTTCAACTGCTTTATCGGAAATCTTTTCATTCAATCCGATTATCCTGAACCGTTGCAGGAAGCGGTCTGTTTTTTTCAATTCGGTTTTGTTACGGCATCCTGAAATCAATTCCATCTGAGTAATCGCACTGACTGCCAATTCTGCCCGTTGTTCTGTCTCATCCAGACAGTTAACCGCTTCACTGATTTTCATAGCCGCATCAATCAGAATATCCGTATCAACAATTGTCAGTATTTTCACCTGTTCTCCCATTCAAGGCTGCGTAAATTGCGTACCCATACGGTACTGTCCCGCATATCTTCACGTCCCTGCCACATACCTATGAACGGTTCATCTGCCAATCTGATACGTCTGTTTTTTCTGACAGTCATCGGAGCAGTATAACGTGCTTTCAGAAAGGCTATGAAATCAGAAACCTCTTTTTGCAGTTCCATCGGTAACGAATCGATCTCTTTGAGAATATCAGCAGTTGCCATTATATTTCTCCATTCTTTAATGTTTGCCCGCAAGACAATCAACTGATTAAGTTCTGTTGACATTTGGTGTAAACACTTGATTATATTGCATATCCAACGGCTAAATTACTGTAACTCATTGATTTTTTTGAATCCGATTTTAAAATGTCAACAGAACCTAATATTTCAGTCGGATAATTTTAAAAAGCCTAACGACAAGCTCAACGGTTCGGTTTTGCGGAGCATAGCGGAGCAAAACCGAATCCGCTGGAGCGATGGGTTAGGCTTTTTTATATCGCAATATCTTTTTCTTCTTCTTGGTAAAGAATATTTTTCTTTAAAAATAGCACCATACCAAATGTTAACGGACCGAGTCTTCCGATAAACATTAAAAAAATCAAAATTATTTTTCCAAGTTTTGTCAAATTGCCGGTAATCCCCATACTGAGTCCCACAGTTCCTAATGCGGATGCAGCTTCAAAAACAATTTGTTCAAATTTAAAGGATTCAGTCAGTTCTAAAAAATAAATACCTATCAGCAGGAACGATATGTAAAAACAAAAGGTCGCTGTTGCTGTCCAGACTCTTTCGCATGGAATTTCATTTTTCCAGAATGAAACTTTCAGTTCACCTTTCAAAACACTTCCCATTACACCTAACATAGCTGATAAAGTTGTTGATTTTATTCCCCCGCCGGTGCCTGAAGGTGATGCTCCGATAACCATCAATACTGTCAATAATATTACAGAAGCTCTTGTAACAGACGATATTGGTATTGTATTGAAACCTACTGTTGTCAATGCTGTCATTGCCTGAAAGAATGAAGCAATTAACCTCTCATCAGTGGGAAATTGCTGAATCGATGATTCTGTAAGAAAAATGTTGAGAGTTCCTATCATACTCAACCAGAAAGTCATGTGTAAAATTATCTTGCTTGTCAAGGTGATATTTTCGATTTTTCCTCTTATCATTCGCCAAATATCAACAAAAACAATAAATCCGACAGCACCGCTGTAGCTCAAAACTGATATAACCAGATTCAGCCAAAAATTATTGGTGAAGGATTCAAAGCTGTTGTTGTAAAGGCTGAAACCCGCCGTACAGAAAGCTGATATGCTATGGAAAACAGCACTCCACAAAGGATTAGGAATATCAGATGCTCTGAAAATAAGGAAGAGAAAGATAGCCCCTATAAATTCAATAATGACAGTAAATATTACAACACTTTTTATAAATTTATAGACTACAAAATTTTTGGGAAGACTGAAAACTGTATTTGATACCTTGGTTCTTTCCTGTGAAAGATTTTTTCTGCCAGACAGAATTATAAAAGAACTGAAAGTCATGTAACCGATTCCGCCGAGCTGAATTAAAATCAGAACAATCAATTCCCCTAAAAACGAATAGCTGTCTGATATGCTGATTGTGGTCAATCCCGTAGTTGAGACAGCGGATGCCGAAGTAAACAAATTATCCAATGCGGATATGTTTGTTATTTGCGTAAAAGGTAATGACAAAAGTATCCACCCAAACATAATGTATGAGATATAGCCAAAACATGCTATTGTTACAGGATGCAAACCCTTTAAAAATATTTTTATATCTATCAAAGATGATTTCACAATGAATCCCTTTCTGTTTGTTATAAGCCTAACCAGTTGTTATGCGGACACCATGTCCGCATTTAAAGCATATAGTACTGTATGCTTGCATCTAATACTATATACCAGGCATATAGTATTATAAACTCCCAAAGTATATAGTATTTATTATATGCTTTCAGAAATTCTGTCCGGCATATAGTAATATATGCAAATACCAAAAGCATATAATACTGTATGCTTTTCACCAAATCGGGCAGGCATACAGTATTATATGCTTTTTCTCTCTGTCTGCGACTTCTCAGGAACAGATCCGGTCTGTGATCTGTTTTCCGGAATATCTGTCTGCATGATCCGATTGACGGTTTTCATTTGAGTTTAAGTCAGTTAGGGTTGTCTGAAAACGGATTTACAAGATTTTTGCGCTTATGTCAATAAAACAATTTGGAAAAACTCATAGAACTCACATTGGGAAAACATAAGTCCCCATCACCGCCGGAAGGACGACACATCCAGCAGTTCCAGAGCTCTTTTGGCAGCATCCTGCTCGGCCCGTTTTTTGCTTTTGCCGCTTCCTTTCACCGTCATGCTGTCTATGCGGATCTCCACCACAAAGGTTTTGTCATGATCCGGCCCGCTTTCTCCGATGACATTATAGGTCGGCATGACCCGGTGATTGGTCTGGACGGTTTCCTGGAGCTTGCTTTTGTAATCGCAGTTCAGAATCATGGGAACATAAGTGGAGGAAATCAGATCGGTAAAACGGCTTTTGACAAATTTGAAGGCCGCATAAAAACCCCCGTCCAGATAAATGGCGGCAATGACAGCCTCAAACGCGTCAGCCAGAATGGAATTTTTTTCCCTTCCGTTGGTCTGGATTTCCCCTTTTCCCAGTTCCAGAAACATGCCCAGACTCAGGCTCCGGGCAATCGCTGACAACTGGTTTTCATTGACCAGACCGGCACGCATACGGGAAAGACTGCCTTCAGGCAGATCCGGGTATTTCTGCATCAGCAGATGCCCGACCACCAGATTTAGCACAGCATCCCCCAGAAATTCCAGCCGTTCATTGTTCCGCATGTCCGAACCGGGCTGCTCATTGACATAGGAACTGTGCAGGCAGGCTTCCTTGAGAAGGGCCTTATCCCTGAATTTGTAAAAAAGTTTTTTTTCTAACTGCAAAAAGTCCATGATGAAAACAATAAAGATGCGGGATAAAATGATATACCGCTGAAGGGAATCACAGACTTTCGGAAAAAATATCCGGATAATCCCGGCAAAGGGTTTTGCCGGATATTTTTTCTCAAAGTCCGCACCACAGTTTCAGATTGTACCGCCTGCATACCTGTTTGCAAAACAGTCAGGTATGCAGGGGCAGTTTTTACAGGAAGTCTTTTAACTGCAGGGAAATATGTATCATACTGATCCGGAGATCAACTGCTCTCCTGCGGAATACGGCACACAGAAATCTCCGCGGCCTATGCCCATCTGCAGACCGGGCTTGACCGCACCGTGGAAATCCGTGCCTCCGGTCTTTATCAGACCGTAACGGTCTGCCATCTGTGCATAATAAACTGTCTGTTCTGCTGAATGCTCAGGATACCATACCTCAATTCCGCCTAATCCGGTTTCCCGCAGATGGCAGAGCATTTTCTCAAAGGAAAAAGTTATGAGCGGCTTCAGGAGCCCCGGATGGGCCAGAACCGCAGTTCCGCCCGCATTCCGGATCATGCTGATGGCTTCCGGGCAACTGATACGGTATTTGTCTGCATACGCGGCTTTGCCGTTTCCGATATATTTGTCAAATGCCTCATCAATGGATTGGACAAATCCCTTTTTCAGCATCAGTCCAGCAATATGGGGTCTGCCAATCTGGCAGTCTCCGGCATGACGGATAAGTTCCTCCATGCTGAGATCAAAACCCATATTTCTGAGATTTCCGATAATTTGGGGATTCCGGTTTCTGCGGGCTTCACGCAGGATTTCAAGGGCTTGATTCAGAACAGAATTATCCACATCTATATTATATCCCAGGATGTGAAAACTGCCTGCGCAGGGAAACTCTTCCGGCGAAGCAGCGCTGATCTCTATGCCCGTGATGAATCGGACTGAAGGCGGAATCCCCATACGAAGAATCTCTTTTGCTCCCGCCACCGTATCATGATCAGTAATGGACATGATCCCGATTCCCATTTCTACGGCCAGACGGAGAATTTCCGCAGGAGTGCAGGTTCCGTCCGAAGCAGTGGAATGAATATGGAGGTCGGTTTTCATGCAGGAATTACAGACCAAGTGCCCTCTCCATATTTTCCTCTTTGGTTTTGCAGTCAATGCACTGGGTTGTCACAGGCCGTGCTTTGAGGCGTTCAATGGAAATATCCTCACCGCAGGTTTCGCAGATACCGAAGGTTCCCTCTTCGATACGCTCCAGCGCTTTTTTGATTTTTTTGATCAGCTTGTTTTCCCTGTCCCGGATGCGGAGCAGGAAATTCCGATCCGATTCCATAGATGCACGATCTGTGGGATCAGGATAATTTTCCTTCAGGGAAGTCATGCCTGACACTGTGTTTTCGGCCTGACTTAAGAGATCTTTCAGCCGGTTATTTAAAAAAACTTTAAAATATTCAATATCTTCTTCTTTCATCTTCAACCCCCGGAGCATGTTTCATCATTACAGATTTTTACCATAATCTTATAGCATAACAGTATATTCTGATAATGTAAAGCATTTTCCCGAAAATTTGTTTCCTGTAAATAAATTTCCTGATCCTGATACAGACCGGGGTCTGCGATTTTATGATTTCATGCTGAGTAACTGATGTTACGCAGCCTTTCCAAAAATCAGGCAGTTATTCTCTTTGACCGTCATTCCGGCAAAAGCCGGAATCCGGTGCTGTCAGGCGTTCCGGATACCGTCTTTCGCCGGTATGACGATCCGGCTTAAGGTGATTTCCATTAATGATTACACCGTTTTTCGTAGGGCGGGCACGGCTTTTTGTGCCCGCCGTCCTGCTGAAACGGCGGGCACAGAAAGCCGTGCCCACCTAAAATAATGGGTAGTGGGTCAAACCGGTTGATGACGCGGAAAAAACTCTCCCCTCCCTTGAGGGAGGGGCAGGGGGAGGGTGGGAAAAAGTGTATAACTGCTGGGCATTTTTCCCCCTCCCCTAACCCCTCCCTCAAGGGAGGGGAATTCCAGAATCAAATGATTTGACCCACTATCAAATAATGGTACATTTTTTCATGGAAATCGACTAACATCATCTGCATACCATAACCATACCGGCTTTGGCCGGTATGACGGCAGATACATTAGGCAGATCATATAACGATTTTAAATAACTGTAATATTCCCTTCCGCTGCTTATGCCGGCACCTCTTTCATCACACAGTTTTTTGCTTTTTCGCTTGACTTGTATAAGTATCACTCATTATAAAAATATTCATAATACGTATTGAATATCAGAAAAACATTGAAAGGAGGCATATTATGAGCAAATATATCGGCGCACTGGATTTGGGAACCACCAGCAGCCGTTTCATCCTCTTCAGCCGGAAAGGGGAAATCACCGGGTTTGACCAGAAAGAACATGAACAGATTTTCCCCAAACCCGGATGGGTGGAGCATGATCCTACGGAAATCTGGAAAAACACACAGGATGTGATCCGCGGGTGTCTGAAAAAAACCGGTGTTTCCGGTCAGGATATTGCGGCACTGGGCATTACCAACCAGAGGGAAACCTCTGTGGTATGGGACAGAAAGACCGGCATTCCCCTTTATAATGCCATTGTCTGGCAGTGCACCCGTACCGATGCCATCTGCAAAGATCTGATTGCAGTGCATGGGCAGGACGGTTTCAGAAAAAAAACCGGACTGCCGGTTGCCACCTATTTCAGCGGCCCGAAAATCCGCTGGATTCTGGACAATGTGTCCGGTGTAAAAAATGCGGCAGAAAAGGGCGATGCCCTGTTTGGAACCATTGAAACCTGGATCATCTGGTGGCTGACCGGCGGACCCCGCGGAGGTGTGCATGTGACTGACGTGACCAATGCCAGCCGCACCCTGATGATGGATTTGAAAACCCTGGAATGGGATGCGGATATTCTGAAAATTCTGGGCATTCCACGGCAGATGCTCCCGGAGATCGTGCCTTCGGTGGACAGAAATATCTGGGGGACTACGCTGGAAGACGGCCCCTTTGCCGCAAAAATTCCGGTCTGCGGTGCGCTGGGGGATCAGCAGGCAGCGCTTGTCGGACAAACCTGTTTTTCCGTGGGTGAGGCCAAAAACACATATGGAACCGGATGTTTTCTTCTCCTGAATACCGGAACCGAAGCCGTGCCATCCCGGCATGGGCTCCTGACTACAGTGGGTTACCAAATCCGGGGAGAAAAAGCTGTTTACTGTCTGGAAGGCTCCATCGCGATTGCAGGCGCGCTGGTGCAGTGGCTGAGGGACAATCTGGGTCTCATTTCCTCGGCCCCGGAGATTGAAACACTGGCCTCAGCAGTGGAAGACAACGGCGGAACCTATATTGTCCCTGCGTTCTCCGGTCTGTTTGCCCCTTACTGGAGATCGGATGCACGGGGAATCATCGCCGGACTGACCCGTTTTGTAAACAAAGGACATATTGCAAGGGCAGTGCTGGAGGCCACGGCTTTCCAGACACGGGATATTGTGGTGGCCATGAACAGGGATTCAGGCGTGGAACTTAACCGCCTGAAAGTGGACGGCGGCATGGTGCACAATGAACTTCTCATGCAGTTTCAGTCTGATATCCTCAATGTTCCGGTCATCCGGCCTTCCGTGACAGAAACCACAGCTCTGGGCGCTGCCTATGCTGCCGGGCTGGCAGTGGGTTACTGGCCGGATATGGAAGACCTGCGGCAGAACTGGTCTGTGGACAAAACCTGGCATCCCCGCATGAATCAGCATGACAGGGAACAGACCTGCCGCAAATGGAAAAAAGCCGTGGAAAAAACATTTGAGTGGGTGGACTGATATTTTTTTTACGCTGAGCGTTCCGGAAACAGTGATCTATAAGGGCAGAGGGGCAGATTTCCTGATAAGTATCTGATCGCATATTTTCAGGTTTATAGTTTTTAACTATCTGTTTTTATAAAAATATAAACAATTACCCTGATTTGTTAGGTGATTTCTGAAAATAAATATCCCGGTTCAGTTCACAGACACAGGGCAAAAACCGGAAGCCTGTGCTGCTTTGGCGGGATATTCTTTTCTGGAAATCACCTTACACTGCCGGGCATTCAGGGTTTTATGCCTGTTTTTGCCTGGGATCACTCCCTGAAAATGAAAGGCAGAGCAGTAATGGAAATACAGATCAGATATAAAAATAAGAGATTTGGAATAAAGTACGGAATTATGCACAGACCAAGCCCGGAAAGCAGTGTCATAAATTTCTGCTGTTTTTTCCCGTATATCATATACGCCATGCCGATGGAACCGAAGAGCACACCCGCAAATAAAGTGCCTGCATCCATGATTGCCTCCCCTGTTTAAAAAAATGGGCAGTATAGTGAAACCCGTCAGATTTCAGATCATCAGGGCAGAACACATCTGCCCTGTAAGTATTGAAATGGACAGATGATTCTCTGAAATATGATGTGATTATGTACTGCATGACCATGATGAATTTTACAGGATTACAAACTGAATTTTTTATAAAAATTCAGTTTGTTAATCAGTCAGATATTCTATAATAATGCGTCAGAAAAACAGAACTTAACCGCCTGCTCTCAGGATGGAAATTGTATAAAATTTAAATTGGTCATTTACTACTGCTTCATTTCATCTAAAATTGTAGGTCTGATTAGCGTCAGCGTAATCCGACATTCCGGTACTGCCGTGAAATACACCAACAATTTTAGATGAAACAATGCACTACCTCTGCATCCGGTTTTTTGCCATTTTTTTGGCACGCTGCATGGCAGTGAAAGCATCTTCTGTCTCACCCGGTGCAGAAATTTTTTCCTTTGGAATTTCTGTCACAGGAGCAGGCGGTTCCTTCCTGTCCTTTTTCTTCTGATCAGTTCCCATTTTTTTCCGCTGAGATTTTTCTTCTGATTTTTCAACATGTTTTTCATGCTGTGCCTGAATTTTTTTTGGCAGACGCAGTGACAGAATCCCGGTGCGGCGCTGGAGAATTTCCAGAAGGAATATTGCCAGCGCACAAAGAATCAGCCAGTGTGCGATTTCTCTGTACCCCTGTTTTTCCGGCAAATCTTTCCAGATTTCCGCGAGACTGATTCTTTCTTTGCCCCCGGTGATGCGCGCAAGATCCGCAAGAGTCTCTCTGCCGTCTCTGTCAGGGGAAGATGGAGCAAATTCAGGGGAATAGGGCAGGCAAACCGGAGAAAGGCTCAGGGTTTTCATGCCGGAAATATCCACAGAAGGCAAAAGAGTTTCACTGCTGTCCAGCGGAATTTCCAAAGCCAGCGTATCTGCGGACGTCCATGCCATTGTGCGGGATTGCTGCACCGGTGTTTTTCCGGGAATGCCCCGGAGAATATCCACTTTGGGAGATTCTGCAAAGGGATCGTTTTTCCGCTCCGGATCAAGGTGCAGTTCTATGCGGAAAATTCCTTTGTCCAGTTCACGGGTGATAAGCATGTTTTCAGGCAGAATGCTCTGTTCTCCGGCTGCCCACCGGGCCAGAGAAGAAAAGAAATCCCCTGTTTTTGCCCACTGCGCCATCGGGCCGGTGAATTCACCGTCAGCCTCTCCGGTATAGGAAATCACCCTGCCTTTGCCCGAATGCCAGTAAGCCGTCACCGGTGCGCGGTAATCATCCTGCGTAAGCAAAGCCTGCGCAGCTTCAGGACGGAGATAGCAGAGATTGTATCCGCCAATCTGCGGAAATGCGCCAAAAGAAATATCACTCATGCCGGAAAGCCCGGCTGCGGGATGGATTGCAGTCTGTTCCTTTACAAATGCGCTCCGGGCAACCGTAAACGTATCCTGTGCAAACAGCCGGGGGATTTCCTGCGGATGAATGGTGAAAAAACTCTGTCCCCTGCCGATAATGGCTATATCTTCCAGCAGAGGCGCATCTTTGTCCTGCGGGGTTCCCAGACCGATGACACTGATGCTGATACCGGCCTTCACGCATTTTTCAATAAGGGTTCTGTATTCTCCCGGCTCTTCTGCATCAGCCGCGTCTGCAAACAGAATAATATGCCGGGTTTCTGCTTTGGCACGGAGCAGCATCTGTGCAGCAGAGGCAAGTCCGGAATAAACAAAAATGCCTCCTCCGCCTGCATCAATGCTGAGAATTTTTCCCCGCTCCGCGTCAGCCTGATCCGCAGGTTTGATGTCCACAATCGTATGGACGGCACTGTCCACTGCAATGAGACCGAATTCATCAAAGGGTGAAAGAAGGTCAAGCACCTGCACTGCCCCGATATTGGCCAAATCCATTTTTGTATAGCTTCGGTCTGCTGCGGCAGACATGCTGCCGGAGCGATCCAGCACAATCACCATCGCCAGCCGCATTTTCCGGTGTTCATTGCGCAGCTCCATGGAAACCGGCAGCACCGGCTCCAGCGGCGAACGGAAATAACCGCCGGGGCCGTATGCGTTCATGCCGCCTGTCACCATCAGTCCCGCGCCGGTATGTTTAACCCATGCTGCAATATTTTCCATGCCCGGATATCCGATGGCATCCGCGGGAAGATTTTCCAGAATCAGGGCAGAATATGCAGACAGGTTTTCCAAACTCCAGGAAATCTTTTCCGCAGCAATGCTGTGAATATCCAGACGGCTTTTGCGCAAAAGTTCTGCCAGCCCGGAATCCGGAGATGAGGTGACATGAAGCAGGGGACGGGAGCCTTCCACACCCACGAGCAGTTTTGCCCGGCTGTTTTCCGGCACAGGATCGCTTTCACTGCCGGAGGGGTTGGCTATTTCCAGAGTATAGGCATGGGTTCCGGGAGTTTCTGCCTGATCCCGGAACAGAAGAGAGGCATTGCCCGGAGAGAATTTTCTGATCCCGGATGCAATGGGGATATTTCCCCTCAACAGGGTGTAGGCAAGTTCCTGTTCTGCGGGACTTTGGATTTCCGCGCGTATCATAAAAGACTGTCCCGCAGTCACGCTTTCCGGTGCAGAGAGATTCACAATGGCCGTGTCATTTGCAAAACTGCGGCGGAAATGACGGAAATCCACAGCTATATCACGGGCAGCGGCCTGCAGCGCAAAGGGACGGGGATCGGTTCCGGTATGTTTTCCGTCTGAAAGCAGGAGAATACGGCCCGAAGAATCATGCGGAATCAGGGAAAGCGCGGTTTCCAGTCCCCGTGCCAAATCTGAATGTTCATTCCCCACCTCTGCGGCAAAGCCGGAAAATTCCCCTGCATTTTTGGGCAGAGGCGGTCTTTCCACTGCGCTGTGCTGTCCGAACGCCACGACTGCCAGTGCATCCTCCCCTGTCATGGCAGATTGGATCAGGGAGATGGCCTCTTTCATGCCTGTCTGACTTTGGGCAGGCATGGACTGGCTCCGATCAGCCAGAATAACCACTGTTCCGGCATTGCTGCCCAGTTTCAGGGCCGGTCGGCAAAGGGACAGCACCACAAGAAAGAAAACAATGCTCCGCAGTACAGCGGGCACGGGGGAAGGGAATTTCCGGCTCACAAGCAGAGCGGATAAAGGAATCAGAAGAATAAGCCAGAAAGGATGAAGAAGAATAAGATTCACCGGACTACAATACCTGCCGCATTACAGTTTCAGCATCTTGAATATTTAAATGTTTCCTTAAAAATTTTCCTGCATACCTGCGGAAACCGGCAGGATGCCGGTTTCAGAGAAAACCGGCCCGCAATACCGCAGAGGTTATTTTGTCAAACCCCTTAAGGCGATTTCCATGAAAAAATGTACCATCATTGTAGGTGGGCACGGCTTTTTGTGCCCGCCGTTTCAGCAGGACGGCGGGCACAGAAAGCCGTGCCCGCCCTGCGAAAAACGGTATAATCATTAATGGAAATCACCTAAAGGCTTTGCGCCTCTGCTTAGATACGCGGCTCTGTCCCGGCAAGCAAGCGACTGATATTTTCCCTGTGACGGAAAATGATTCCGGCGGTAATCATAAGTGCGCAGAATGTCAGTATGCCTGATCCGGTGGATTTCCACACGGCCAGAGGCAGTATGGCGGAACCGGACAGGGAACCTGCTGAGACCCTGGAACTCATACAGACAAAAAGGATAAAGACCAGAACCGCAATAAGCAGTGAAAACGGGGAAATGATGAGAAAACAGCCACCCGCAGTTGCCACACCTTTGCCACCGCCCCTGCCTTTCATGAAAATCGGATACAGATGCCCCGCAAAAGCTGCAATTGCCACCAGTGAGATATATATTTCGCTCCATGCTGTGCCGGAATTGCCCATCTGTGCAGCCAGATATACCGGAACTGCGCCTTTGGCAACATCACCGGTCAGGGTCAGCAGCCCCGCCCATGTTCCGGCTCTGCGCCGCACATTGGTGGCTCCGATATTCCCGCTGCCGCTTTTGCGAATATCTTCGGATGTAAAAATCCAGGTTACAATCAGTCCCCAGGGAAGAGAGCCCATCACATAGGACAGAAATGGCAGGAGCAGAAAAAGCGCTGCCATAGCAGGTCCGCTGATGAACGATTCCATAAGGTCTCCTTTTCATACCTGAACTGCTGAATATTTTTATCGGGGAATGTAAGAAGCTGTTTTAAAAATAACCGGTTGAAAAATTTTTGGATTTTACCCGCTATCATGCCTGATTTTGTCAGATTCAAACGGATAATTTCCCTTTTTCCACCTGAATTATTCCCGAAAAAGCAGGCTGAAATATTTTTAAAACAGCTTCTGACCGCCCTGTCATCAAAGTGGGAAATTTTGTTTTCTTTCGATCCGCTGATTGGGAATGGCAATTATAGTTCTGTTACCAACTTTTGTCCCCTTCAAAACCGGATGCAGAACTGCAAAAACCGCTCCGCTTAATTTTTGCACTCCCGCAAAATGAGAAAAAGAAATTTACAGGCGGTCTGTTTTTGTCATTCCGGCGCAAGCCGGAATCCAGTGTTTCCAAGTCCTTCTGAATACCGGCTTTCACTGGTATGGCAGAAGTTGTTTAATCGCCAGTTTTTACAGGCTGTTATGATACATGCCGGGATGGTTTGCGCCCCTGGTGCGCCGCAGTGCCGCCGGCATAGGCAGAAGCCCGGCCGGAATGCCTGTTTTTCTGTCCTGGACGGCCTGTGTCACCGTTGTTTGTACGGACAGAAGTCCGGTTCCGGGTTTTGGCAGATGCCGCAGGAACTGACTGCCGCGGCTGCCGGACAGTGACTTTCTGTTTTGGGGGAGCGGGTGCATTATAGTCAAAACCTGTAATGGTGCGGCGCTCAATTGGGGAACCCATAATCCGGTTGATTGCGCGCACGGTATCGGCATCCTCTCCGGTGATCAGGGTAAAGGCATCGCCTGTGCAGGCCGCCCTGCCGGTCCGTCCGATGCGATGGATGTATGCATCCGGGGTGTCCGGTATGTCAAAATTGATTACATGGGATATTCCTGACACGTCAATGCCGCGGGCTGCAATATCAGTGGCCACCAGTATCCGGTATTTGCCGGTGCGGAAACCGTCCAGAGCAGCCTGCCTCCGGGGCTGGGAAAGATTTCCCTGCAGGGATGCGGAACTGTAACCGGCATGGATCAGCACTTCCCCCAGCTTTTTGGCCCTGTGTTTTGTACGGGTGAAAACCAGCACAGATCCGGTATTGGTATGGCGCAGCAGTTCCAGCAGCAGCGGCGTTTTCAAATGCTGGGCCACAGGATAAAGAGCGTGGCTTACTGTGTCAGCGGGTGCGGTTATACCTATCTGAACCGTAAGGGGTTTGTTCAGAACTTCAGCAGCCAGGTTCCGGATTTCCTGGGGCATGGTGGCTGAAAACAGCATGGTCTGCCGTTTTTTGGGAATATATTTCATAATCCGCCGGATATCAGGAAGAAAACCCATGTCAAACATATGATCGGCCTCATCCAGCACCAGCATTTCCAGATGGGAAAGCTCAGCCGTTCCCCGGTTGAGATGATCAAGAAGGCGTCCGGGGCATGCAACCACAATATCCGTTCCCCGCTTAAGTTTCTGTATCTGTGTGCTGATAGTTACCCCGCCATACACGGCAAGGCAGCGCAGTTTGGTCTGTCTGCCAAGAATTTCAAAAGTTTCACGGATCTGCTCTGCCAGTTCACGGGTCGGGGCAATGATCAGGGCGCGAATTTTGCCGCGTTCCCCTTTGATCAGGCGATGCAGTATGGGCAAAGCAAAAGCCGCTGTTTTGCCCGTGCCTGTCTGGGCCAGTCCCATAAGATCATTTCCCTGCATTACCAGGGGGATCGCTTTGGACTGAATGGGTGTGGGTTCGGAAAAACCGGCTGCGGTAATGCCGGAAACAACAGAGGGATGAAAATCAAAAGATTGAAAAGACATAATTTCCTTACTTTTTAATGTATAAAAAAAAGCCCCGGATAATTCCGGGGCTCACGATATTTTCGTTTTTTCCAGAAAAATGAATTATCAGAATACTATCATCTGCAGATGTTTTTGTCAAACACTATTGATCAATTTTAATATTTCCCCGGTATCCACATTATTTTCTCCCCTGTTTTTTCAGAGAATCCGCGGAACCGATGCTTTGCAGAAAACAGCATCTCCTCTGATTTTATACTCTTTTGTGATGGCTGTCACGAGTACGGATGTGCCTTTGCCAACTTCAGTCACCCGATCTGAATCTTTTACTGAAAATTCGGCTTTGCCCTGTGTGCAAAGAAGAATTTCCGCACTCTGATTTTGGAAAACAGCATTTCCCGTATCTTCACGGACAGTAACAAGGGACAGGGCAAATTCCTCTGTCTCACATGGCCAGATTTCTTCGTATGCGCTGATTCTCTGGGGATGAAGAATTTTTACCCCGGCAGGGGAAAAACAGAGAATCCTCATCAGTTCCGGCACATCCACATGCTTGGGTGTGAGACCGCCGCGGAGCACATTGTCCGAATTTGCCATCAGTTCGATTCCAGTGCCTTCCAGATAGGAATGGAGTTCTCCCGCGGGCAGAAACAAAGCCTGTCCCGGCTCCAGACAGATCAGGTTCAGAAAAAGCGGAGCCAGTACCCCGATATCCGAAGGATAAAACTGATACAGCCGGACAATCCATTTAAGTATTTGTCTGAAATCCGGTTCCGGTTTCTGTGCCAGCAGCATTTTTGCATTGGATAAGGCCTCATGGATCACTTTTTCCCGATCTGCCGGGTTCATATTCATCAGATATTGGAAAAAATCTTTCAATCCCTGGGAACCGCTATGCACTGATTTCAGATTTTCCCTTATTTCCCTTAGTCTGTCAGGACAGATTCTGCCTGCAAGAGAGGCAATCGCGGAAATATCCCTGAATCCCTTCAATGCCCGGAAACGTGTCAGCGCGCAGATACATTCGGGTTTGTGATTATCATCCTTATAGTTTCTCTCCGGAGCTGTCAAAGGGATATTCATCCGGTTTTCACGTTCAAATCCTTTCCGGGCCTGGTCCCGGTCAGGATGTGCCTGAATGGAAAGGGGTTCTCCCGCGGCAAGCACTTTGAAAAGCCAGGGAAGCCTGCCATTGAATTTCAGTGCAGCAGATTTCCCCAGAATTTCCTCCGGATGTTTCTCAATCAGTCTGTCCAGAGAAATCAGTTCATTTTCCCATTGCACCTGAGACGGAGCTTTAGGATGCGCTCCCATCCAGAGTTCGGCCTGGGGTTTTTCTGATGCCTCATTTCCCAGAAGTTCTGCTATGGCAGTGCGGGAACCCCAGGCATATTCCTGAACCGTGTTTTTCAGTATGTGGATCATTTTATTTTTTTCCTTTTAAAAAAATTGCTGAAAGATTTCCGATAGTTTTCCGGAAATGGTAAACAGTATGGTTTTTTTGCCGCAAAGACACAAAGCCGCGAAGATTCACAAAGTTTTTCTTTGTGTTCCTTTGCGCCTTGGTGACTTCGCGGCATATATGTTTGGCATTCAAATCCGAAAGATTTTGGATTTTTCCGTTGACCTTTCCGCGAATAAGGGTTTAAATTTGTTTTTATGAACACAATCATAAGGTTTTTCAGATACAAAGTAAATTGTTTTTTTTACAGGAGACAGTATGACAGTTGCAGGGCTGACAGGGGGGATCGCGAGCGGGAAATCAACAGTATCGGCTTTTTTTCAAAACGCTGGGGCAGTGATTATTGATGCGGACAAAATCGCGCGTGAGATGGTGAAAAAAAGGCTTCCGGCCTGGGAAAAGATACGGACGCATTTCGGGCCTGATGTACTGCTGCCTGACGGGGAAATCAACAGGGAATGGCTGGGAAATATCATTTTCCATCAGCCAGAAGAAAAGGAAATTCTCAACGCTATTGTCCATCCATACGTTTTTATGGAAATGGAAAAAGAGATTTGTAAGGCGGAAAAAACTCATCCGGATTGCATTGTGATTCAGGATATTCCGCTGCTGTTTGAAAGCAAAATGGAAAAAAAAATTTCCCCGGTAATTGTGGTGTATGTGCCGGAACGTTTGCAGCTTGAACGCCTGATGAAACGCAACGGACTGTCTGAAAACAGTGCAATGGCACGGATTCGATCTCAGATGTCCATAGAGGAAAAGAAAAAACTGGCGGATTTTGTCATTGACAACAGCGGGAGTCTGGAGGATACACGGGAAAAAACCATGAATCTGTTCATGTTTCTCAAAAAAACAGCTTTGGATAAATCCTGACGGAACCTGACACTTCTGTTCTGATACCGGATCGGATAACTTTAGTTATGGCATAAATTCCGGTAATACCGCAGCCATTTTCTGTAATTAACTGATGTTACGCAGCCTTTCCAAAAATCAAGCAGTTATTCTCTTTGACCGTAATTCCGGAGAAAGCCGGAATCCTGTAATTTCAAAAAATTTTGGATACCGGCTTTCGCAGGTATGACGATCCGGCGTAACATCAGTTAATAAGGCTGATGCTGAACAGTGACGGATTTCTTCAAAACCAGTCTGAACTTTTTCAGGAACGGCAGACATGATATTATCCTGATCTTTATAATATTATAATTTGTCATGTTATATAGTTAACGCATAAATTATGCCATATTGTGGAAATAAAATCAGGAATAATTTTTAGGCTGATGGTGAGGAAAAAAATATTTTTATATTTCAAGCTATTAAATTCTATTTTAAAAAATATATTTAAAAATATATTTTTTCTGAACAGGAATACGCATATTCCTGTTGACTTCTGTTTTGTGATTATGGTAAAAAAAATTATTATGGATTTACAGAGCAGGATAATATGTAATATAGTATGTTATCTTGATCTGTATAATAACTGGATAGGCGGTTTAATTTAAAATCGAAACAACAAGGAGCTATTGGGTATGTCTCAGAACGATAAGAGTGTAAGATTGGACAAAGATCAGTTTGCCATGCTTAACGCATCTGCATTAACAGCAGCATTTTTTGCTTTAAATGCTCAGATGACAGCACAGAATAGCGGTGTGGAACCAGACCCTGCTGAAGTATGGGACAGAATCGCAGGTGTGCGGGAACAAGTCTATTATAAATTAATAAATCAGTCTTAGGTTCTGTTGATATTTCTATAACCTCCTGAATTTGTAGGAACCGATTTCTCCGGAATGAACCATGCGGATTTCCTATGACTCTGCCCGGAACGGGATTCAGGCATGTTTCCGGTTCAGACCGGAGTCCCTTACCGGCAGTCTGACCTGAAATGTCAACAGAAAATAGAGAAATTCCAGCATTTTTTTCCAGGATATGGCGATGTCATAACTCGAAGCAGTTTTGAGTTGATTACCCATGATAAATACATTGTTTTAAAAAAATTGTGTTCATCAGGGGTAGCATTGGAATCGTAACACCATGCTGTGTATTCTTTTCTTAAATCGTTAAGAACATCAATATCCTCAATTGTCTGGACATATACAATGCCTTTTGTTTTCAGAAAAGCAATATTTTGATCTGCCATATATTTTTCAACATTTGCAATTTATGCACCTCATTATGTGTTAAAAGTTATTAATTTATATAGGTATATATAATAATTTGCTTAATCAATGTCAAGGGATAATTTTCAAATGAGCAACAATAACCTGCTGAATATGGAAAAAGAAAGAAAGCGTGGTGTTGCTCAGGGTATTTACAGCACACTCAATAAAATTGTTGAGGAATTTAACCTTGATATTGACAGCAGTGACAGAAAGTCGTTGAACAATTATCGTAATACTGTCATCAATCAATTGAGAAAAAAAATTGATAATAAGAAAAAGAAAGAAAAGAAGGAAATAAACGATAAGGATAAAAGATTCATGTGTTCCTTATGCGCCAAGAGATTTGGAACAATACATGCTTTGGAATGTCATGAGAAAATGAAACATAATTTAGAACATGCAAAAAATGAACCTGCAAAATTAGTTTATCCGGAAAGAAAAGGAAGTATATTTGATTACTATAATGATTATAATTCGTTTAAATGAGAGTGGCCTAACCCATCGTTCAAGCGGACGGCGGAAAAGCCGCCGCCGATTAACTCAATGTTAGCATTAATTATTAGGATTCATTGATTATGAAAAATTATACGGCTACTGAAGCTCTCGAATTATTATTAACTGATTTTCGTGAACGTAGAAAAAATTTTAGTTTTTTATGTAATTATGATGATTCAATGATGAAAATGCGGAAGAACTATCAACAAAAAATAAATCAAATTTCCGAACCATTAAAATTTATTGCTGAAGAGTTATTCGAAATAGCAGATCAATCTTTTTTCTTATTTCAGTTGATTGAATGGAAAATAGACTTTCTTGCCGAAGGGTTGCTGCATGCCATTCAATCTAAAAATCCACTATCATTAGCAAATAATGCTCGTGCTTTAGTTGAGCATATTGCTAGTATTTCAGGTATTGGATATGAGATAAATCAACTAGAAAATTCATTGCTCGGCCAGCAATCTGAAAAGAAAATCAAAGCAGCTATTGATAAAGTAAAAACATATTTGAAACGTTCATATTACGGCAAAAGCCCAAAAATATCAAATGAAACAGATTATAAATCAATTCATATTAACGACTTATTAGAAATTTTGGCGAAGGAAATACAAAATATTGAAGAAATATATGATTTTTTATGTGAATATGTCCATCCCAACTACGGAAGTAATTTATTGGTATCTACTGGGAAATTAGCTAATGGCAATCTTAACCCGCCTGAAGAATATAATCTTGAAATTTTAGATAAATTAAGAAGAATTTGCTCTTATTGCATGATTTATCTAAGTAAGGAAATTGCAGGATATTTCTCATCACCAATTCGCATTCAAGCATTAGTTGACCGATGCCTTATCCGAGGAGTTAAATTACAGAACGTCTTCGCCATCAAAGAGGTTAAACCAATGGGAGATGGGCAATCAAAAGAAACTGCTTATTTTTTTACGAAAGCTCGAACACCCCAAGAAGCTATAGAACTTACATACAAATTTTTTGAATCTGAAAATTATGAATTATTAGGAAGAAAAGAGATTGGCGGTATTGAAGATGGTTATATATATGATATTCATCATACGAATAAAGGAAAAATATGGGTTAAGATTCCACAGTTGAAATTATAGTAAATTTGATGAGTTATCTTAATGCGAATCCGTCGCTCAAGCGGATTTGCGGGGTTCCGGTCGCTCTGCTCCTTCCACCCCGCAAACCGCTTAGCTCTACGTTAAGCTGTTTTAAAAAGTTAGGAGTAAAATTGGAAGCGAAAGATGTTTTGATGCTGGTAAAAACTTATCCCGAATACAGTGTAAAATACACTGAAACAGTTTGTGCAGCAGGCATTTTAGCAGAAAATAAAAAATTGATAAGATTATATCCAATTAGATACAGGTATTTAGATGGGATTAACCAATTTTCAAAATATCAGTGGATTAATGTAAAACTTTCAAAAGCTGCATCTGACTCAAGACCGGAAAGTTATAATATTTATGAGGAATCAATAAAAATCGGAGAAATGATAGGGGCGGGAAAAGATTGGAGCGAAAGAGAAAAATGGGTTTTAAATAAGAAAAATGTTTACAATTCTATAGAAGATCTACATAAAGAGCAGAAGGCTTCAGGCGTATCTCTCGGTCTTGTAAAACTGAAAGAATTAACCGGAATCCATATTGAATCAAAACTGGAAAGTGATATAAATCAGGCTTTGAAAAAGAAAGAAACGATAATGAAACAGTTGGACATGCTTGAAGAGAAAAAAGACCTTGAGATTCTTCCTGTAAGATTTTTAATACATTTCCGGTGTGAAGGTCATGAATGCAATGGGCATGTTATGAGTATATTAGATTGGGAATTCGCCCAATTATACAGAAATGTGAGAAACGGTAAGGATTGGAAATTAAAAATTGAGAATAAAATAAGAGATATTTGCGGTTCGGACAAAGATACATATCTGATACTTGGAAATATGGCTAAAAGACAACATATTTTTTGTATTCTCGGTTTTTTTTATCCTCCTAAAAAAAGACAGAAATATCTGTTCTGACCATAGGTGATAAAGTGGAAATAGTTTTATATACAATAGGTTATGAAGGCGCAAGCTTGGGAGAATTTCTTGACTGTCTGAGACGGAATAATATTTCAGTGGTTGCAGATGTCAGGCATCTTCCTTTTAGCAGAAAGAAAGGTTTCTCCAAAACATCTCTGTCTGAATTTTTATCCGGTAAAAATATTGATTATATAAATTATCGGGAACTCGGCGCTGATAAAAATCTGCGGAACAGACTTAAAGAAAGCGGTGATTATAATACATTCTTTAAAGCAATGAAAGTGTCTGTATTAAATCATAAAGAACAGCTTTCAGAAATTAATAATATGCTTTGTAACGGTAAAAACGTAGCCCTGATGTGTTTTGAAAAGGATTTTAAGCTTTGTCATAGAAAAATAGTAGCACTGGGGATAAAAAAAATAAACGGTAATGGACTTAAAATAAAACATTTAACAACATAACCCATCGTTCAAGCGGACGGGCAAAGCCCGCCGCTTAACTTGTTGTTATGCAACAAGATAAAAAAGGAGAAGGTTATGGCAATCTATAATCAGGGGAGACCATGCAGGTTTTATCCACATAATGGGCAGGGGACTGTTCCGCCTGAAAGTGCTGGTGAATACAGAATAATTGATCTTAATGGCAATGTAGCCTACGTGGGTGAAACAGATAATTTGTTAAGACGTATGAAGGAACGAACATATGCGGCCAGGTAAAATTCAACAAGGTTTTGCCTTTGATTTTCAAATAGCCTGACGGAAGATCAACGTCTCAGACAAGAAGAAACCATGAAACTGATAAGATAGATCAGCATAATCCGTATGGCAATCAGAGACGTGGAGGAGGCGGAAGATCTGCATGGTAATTGAGTGAAATAAATACAGGCGGGAAAGTACAGACTGACCCGCTTAATCAACAATAACAGGAGATTAGGAATGACTCAGCTTCTTGAAAAGGCAATCAGGGAAATATCCAAATTGCCGGTGACTGAACAGGATGTTATAGCAGGCATAATACTTGATGAACTTCTTGATGAAAAAAAATGGGATACCGCTTTTGCCAAGTCTCAGGATAAACTTTCAAAGCTGGCGGAAAAAGTACGCAACGATGTCAGAGAAGGCAAAATCAGAAAAATGGGGTTCGGCTGCGAGTTATGAACTCGTATATAACAGATGATTTTGCCAATTGTTTTGAAAAATTGCCTGATTCGGTAAAAAAACAGGCGAAAAAGGCTTACCGACTCTGGAAGAAAGATATTCATTATCCGAGCCTTCACTTTAAGCGGGTTAATTCAAAAGACCCTGTATATTCAGTACGTATCGGACGGGGGTGGCGAGTTCTGGGATTAATGGAAGGCAATGCAGTAATGTGGTTTTGGATCGGAAGCCATGCTGATTATGATAAATTATTGGCGCAATTGTAACTGAAATTGCATAACCAGTCGGTGCAGTGGACGGCTAACGCCGCCACTGACCTTGTCGTTAGGCATTTAAGGAGTTGATTTGAATAATGTATGAATATAAATGTATAGTGGGCAGTGTCGCCCCTCATTCAAAAGACGGAAGCCCGGAATACAGCTTATGGTTTGAACATAAAACAATGTCAATTGATGACATTCTTAATAAAATGTCAGAAGATAATTGGGAACCATTTCATTTTGCCTTACCAACTGTATATTCCGTATTTCATGACAGACCAAATGACGCCCCAGCTACGATCATCTTTCGTCGAGAAAAACAAAAAACATCGTAATCGGCAGAGAAGGAGCATCAACTATGAAAACAATGAGATATACATATTGGAAAGACGGCAGGTATTATATAGGATATCTGAATGATTATCCTGATTACCATACTCAGGGATTATCAAAAGAAGAACTTATTGATAATTTGAAAGAACTCCTGAAAGATATCTAATCTGATGAAATCCCATATATCCGGAAAGTCGAAGAATTGGTGTTTGCCTGATGAAACGACGGGATTTGATTAAAAAACTTCAGGAAATGGGATGTGTTTTTGTAAGGCATGGCGGAGCGCATGACTGGTATACGAATCCCGAAACAAAAGAATCTCAGCCTATTCCTCGACATGTCGAAATAAATGAAAATTTGGCAAAGTCCATAATAAAAAAATTAAGCAACGCCTAAGCAAGCGTTGCAGTGGACGGGCTACCGCCCGCCACTGAATTTAGCGTTATGCGTAAGTGTAAGAACTTAGCCTGGATTATTCATAAACCTGAACAACTCTCCGAATCATAATGCTTTGGCTGAAAACTGAGTTTTAAAGATAATTTTCAGTATTTTCTTTATTTTCGGACAGCTATCGAAATTTATGAATAATGCAGGTTAGAAACAGAGCAGAAGAGGAACAGTTATGGAATATAATAGACCTCTTTCAAAAGTCATTTCCTCTTGATTTCAATTCAAAATTATAAATGCCTGCGATCAGCCTGAATCTTAACTCAAATCTTTTTCTTCTGTTTCTGTATATGTCTGAAAGTATTTTAAAAATTTTGATTTTGCCGATAACATGCTCTATAAAAACTCTCTGACGTGACAGCTTTCTGTTATTCCGCCTGTCTTTCATGGAAAGCGGATTCTTTTTGCTCTTTTTTTT
>JBFXEJ010000068.1:0-33081 GCA_050180235.1 Desulfococcaceae bacterium | reverse complement strand
GATAAAGGGCAAAGGGGAAATGGAAACCTGGCTGCTTCTGGGGCAAAAAGACAGTTGAAACAGGGTATTTCTCTGCAAATATGGGATATTTTTCCAAACATTTTCCAGGGAATAAGCGGCTATACCGGTTTTGGGTTTCAGTGTTCGGGTTTCAGTGTTTTATTTTCATGACGCCTGAAACCTCAAGTTGGGGGTACAACTCTATAGTTTTTTAAAGTCAGCGGCATTTGGATAAGGTGGATGGGCGTATATCAGATATTAACCTGAAATCAAAGGAGATTTGTCATGAAAAACCTTAGCATCAGCGCAAAAATGATTTTTATCGGTATCACTGTTTTCACCGGTCTGAGCGCGCTGGCCGTCAATTCCTACGTAACCAATGTCCGAATACAGAATGCGGAAGAGGAAAACCGGAAGAGAGACGGACAGAAAGCTTTTATAAACGGCATGATCCGGGCGCATTCTGATATAATACTCGCTGCCATGGATTCTGTCATTGACAAAGATGAGGGGCAGATTCGTCAGGAAAGAATGGATATTATCAATTCAGGCATCAGCTTTTTTAATGAAAAACTCAATGACATTGATGAAATCACCGACACAGGCAAGGAAAAGGAACTGGCCGGACAGATCAGAGAAAATTTTCCGAAACTGGTGCAGGGAATCCGGACAGATCTGGTAAAGCTGATCGGAGAGGGTGCAGTCCGGATGCGGCAGATCAGAAATGATTTCATTGAAACGGACAATGAACTGGATAAACTCGGAGATGGCATATCAGAAAATCTGTCTGTCATTTTTTCATCCATCCGGAAGAAACAGAAAGAAACACCCGAATCTTCGGATAATCTCAATCAGCAGACTGAAATCATACACCGGATCATGCAGGCGCATTCCACCCTGATGCTTGCGGCAATGGATGCTATAATTGACAAAGAGGATGGGGATATCAGCCAAAGCCGCATGACGCATATTCATGACAGCATTGCTGTGATTAACGATCATCTGAGTCAGATTGTCACACTTTCGGAAACAGAGGAGGAAAAGAACGCTGCAAAGCAGATTCGCGATACCTTTCCTCTGCTGGCAGACAAAATCCAGACGGATCTGTTCCGCCTGATCAAAGAGAGCGCAGTCGAAATGATCCGCATTCAGAAGGCATTTGCGGAGATTGACGACAGACTGGATGAATATTCAGGTGTGCTGGAAAAAAATCTGGTGGAACTTATAGCTTCCGTGGATACGGAACAGGAAGAGGCTTCAGAAAAACTGGCCTCGCTGATTTCCAA
This sequence comes from Desulfococcaceae bacterium, assembly GCA_050180235.1. Lineage (GTDB taxonomy): Bacteria > Desulfobacterota > Desulfobacteria > Desulfobacterales > Desulfococcaceae > JAABRU01. Next base: position 31,795 of record JBFXEJ010000068.1, on the reverse strand, counting down.
ATCCTCCATGACCGGACTGATCGTTTTTCTGATCACCCTTGTCATTGTAAGCATACTTTTTGTCCGCATTACCCTAAGCATCACAGGCCCCATCAGCCGGATGATCGGAGAGACCGGGGAACTGGTGCGGAAAGTGCGGGACGGAGAACTGGATCAGCGCGGCAATGCCCAGGCATATTCCGGCATCTGGAAAGAGCTGATCTCCGGAATCAACACCCTGATTGACGCGTTTGTCCATCCCATCAATGTCACAGCCCTGTGCATTGACCGGATCGCAAAGGGAGATATACCGGAAAAAATCAGCGATGCATGGAAAGGCGATTTCAACCGTATCAAAAACAACCTGAACATGCTTATTGATGCCATGAATGAAATCACGGGGCTGGCTGAGGAGATGGCTGAGGGAAATCTGACTTTGGAAGTCCGTATGCGTTCCAAAGAGGATCGTCTCATGGAAGCCCTGGATGAAATGCTAAGAAAACTGAACATGATTGTCAGCAGTGTAAAAACAGCGGCCGGCAATGTGGCCTCCGGGAGTCAGCAGCTTAGCGCCACATCCGAGGAACTTTCCCAGGGCGTTTCGGAACAGGCCGCGTCCGCGGAGCAGGCCTCGGCTTCCATGGAAGAGATGTCCTCCAATATCAGTCAGAATTCGGAAAATGCCGGACAGACGGAACGCATCGCTGTCAAGGCGGCGCAGGATGCGCGGGAAAGCGGAAAGGCTGTGGAAGAGGCAGTGACGGCCATGAAGGATATTGCCCGGAGAATTTCCGTCATTGAGGAAATTGCCCGCCAGACCGATCTGCTGGCCCTTAATGCGGCCATTGAGGCGGCAAGGGCCGGAGAAAACGGCAAAGGTTTTGCAGTGGTAGCCTCCGAAGTCCGCAGGCTTGCTGAACGGAGCCGCCGCGCGGCCGCTGAAATCAGCAGCATTTCCTCATCCAGCACAAAGGTGGCAGAAATGGCCGGGGAAAAACTGAACCGGCTTGTGCCGGATATTCAGAAGACCGCTGATCTGGTGCAGGAGATCAGCGCGTCCGGCAATGAGCAGAACTCCGGGGCTGAACAGATCAACAAAGCCATTCAGCAGTTGGATCAGGTTATCCAGCAGAATGCATCCACATCCGAGGAAATGGCCGCGACATCCGAGGAACTGGCCGGTCAGTCCGAGCAGTTGCGCGGGATTGTTGATTTTTTCAGAATCAGGGGAGGCAATGGGGCTCCGGGAGGCATGGCGGAAAAGGAGAGTTGGAAAAAAAAGGGGAAAACAGCGCGGAAAGCAGGGGCATCCGCAGCGGAACGCTCAGGTAACAATCCGGTTTCAAAAAATATTTCCTTTGATGCTGATGCCTGCGAAGAGGAACCTGACCGGGAATTTGTCAGTTACTGACAAATGACTCAGATCGGACCGCAAAACCGTGAGAAAATAATTTTTTCAAAAAAAACAAAGATTGCATTGATTAACACTGAAAAAGAATGATACAAAAGGAAAAAAAGGAGGGCAGTCATGAACCAAACGGAAGAAACCGCAGCATCCCAGTACCTGACCTTCCGGCTGGAAGAGGAAATCTTCGCTCTGGATGTGGCCCAGGTGCGGGAGGTTCTGGATATGAGCACCATTACCAAAGTTCCCGGAACCCCGGATTTCATGCGCGGGGTCATCAATGTCAGGGGCAGTGTTGTGCCGGTAATGGATCTGCGTGTCAAATTCGGCATGAGCCGGACAGAGAATTCAGTGGATACCCGTATCATTGTCATGGAAATTTCTCTTGACGGGGAAATGATTGTTCTGGGCACACTTGCGGATTCGGTCAATGAAGTCATTGATCTGGAAGCCGGTCAGATTGAGCCGCCGCCCAGTATCGGGATGCGATGGCGGACAGAATTTATCAGAGGGATAGGAAAGCGCAACGACAAGTTTATCATCCTTTTGGATATTGACAGAGTTTTTTCCTCAGATGAACTGGCTGTTGTGGAAGGCAGCGGAAACCGGACAGTTCCGGAACCGGAAGAAAACACAGAAAATACAGGAAAAAACACAGATGAAACCGGATTTTCCGAGTAAGGACGGTTTTTTTGCATGAGCCCCAGAGATTCCGCTGTTCCCTTTGAAATGATGACGGAAAGGATATTTGCCCGGTTCAGCACCTTTATTCAGAACGAACTGGGAATAAAGATGCCGGAAGCCAAAAGGACCATGCTGCAGGCCCGTCTGCAGAAACGTCTCCGGAAACTGGAGATGAGAAATTTCGAAGAATACTGTGATTATGTTTTCAGTCCGCGGGGCGTAAGCGAAGAACTGCCCCATATGATTGATGTTGTAACCACCAACAAGACTGATTTTTTCCGGGAACCCCAGCATTTTGATTATCTGACACGGGTTATTGTGCCGGAGCTGATCCGCGGTTACGGTACAGGCATCCAGAAAAAAGCCATGCTCTGGAGTGCGGGATGCTCCTCAGGGGAAGAGGTATACACCCTTGCCATGGTGCTGAATGAATTCTGTATTCTGCGTCCGGATTTTCAGTTTGGCATTATGGGAACAGACATTTCCACAAGGATGCTCAAAAGCGCTGCCCTGGGCATCTACACGCATGAAAGAGTGGAACCCGTTCCCCTGCCCATGCGGAAAAAATACCTGCTGCGCAGCAGGGACAAAAAAAAAGATCTGGTGCGCATTGTTCCGGAACTGCGCGCTCTGACGCTGTTCCGGCGTCTCAATTTCATGGATGATGATTTCGGCATGCGGCAGACCACAGATATTGTTTTCTGCCGGAATGTGCTGATCTATTTTGACAGAAGCACACAGGAAAAGGTGCTGAGACGTATCTGCCGTTATCTGGTTCCGGGCGGTTATCTGTTTACAGGTCACTCTGAAACTCTCAACGGGCTGAATATTCCCCTGGTGCAGAAAACATCCACAGTTTACCGGAAACTGTCATGAATGTGCATATGCGGACAGGTTCCGAACCTGCCCCCGCGGATAGGAGAAGGCTTCCTGTGATTTTTCTCAAACCCGGTCAGCTTTTCCTGAATGAGGGCAGACCGGTGCGGCCGGTAAAGGTTGTCACTGTGCTGGGATCGTGCATATCTCTTATTCTGACAAATGCCAAATCCGGCATGTCTGCCATGTGCCACGCGTTCATGCCATGCTGCGATGCAGGCTGCGGATGCACGGGGAATTGCAGAGAACCCTACAAATATGTCCGATGTGCACTGACAAACATGACTGCCCTGTTTCACAGACAGGGAATCCGGAGCCCGGAGATCGGGGTAAGACTTTTCGGAGGCTCGGATATGTTTGCCCAAAACAGATGGGAGCAGGACAGAGACGGACTGATACAGTCGGTGGGCAGGCAGAATACCGAAACCGCGCTGGCCATGATAAAGTCTGCCCGTCTGCATCTTACAGAAACAGACACAGGCGGTACATGCGGCCGCAAGATATTTTTCTGGCCCCATACCGGGGAAATCCGGGTAAACCGGCTGAAAAAATTTGTAAAGCTGGATTGACAAATGGAAAAGATTCTGATCATTGATGACGAACAGGAAATTCTGAAATTCGTCAGCAAACTGCTGAACAGATATATTCCGGAACTTCTTGTCCTGACCTCAGATTCAGGCGCGGAAGGCATAGAAAAAGCGGAAAAAGAACAGCCTGATACCATACTGCTGGATATAAACATGCCGGGAATGGACGGATTTGAAGTCTGCGGACATCTGAAAGCCGGTGAACGCACAAAACATATTCCCGTTATTTTCTTCACCGGTATGCAGACCGATGCCAAAAGCCGGATCAAAGGGCTCGATATTGGAGCGGACGCGTTTCTGACCAAACCCATTGGCGGAGCTGAACTGGTCAGTCAGGTCAATGTCATGCGCAGGATCAAACGCAGTGAGGATCTGCTGCGCCGCGAAAAAGATCTGCTGGAGAGTGCGGTTGCTGAACGGACAAAGGAACTGCAGTGGGAGGCATCTCTCAACGAGGCTGTGGCGGAACTTTCCCAGGCACTGATTTCAGCGCTGTCTCTGGAAGACATTTCTTTTCTTGTACTGGAAAAGGCCAAAGTGCTTACAGGCAGCCGGAACGGATTTGTGGGATATACTGATCCTGACACGGAATATCTGTTCTGTCCCACCATGTTACGCAGTTTGGGATCAGAATCCCAAATAAAAACAGGCCCGGCTGTTTTCAGGGAAAAAACCGGACTCTGGGGCCGGGTGCTGGAGCACCGGGAGTCTGTGCTTAGCAACACGCCATCGGAAGAATGCATTCCTGAATGGCATGTGAAGATCAGACGTTTTCTGTGCACACCGGCCATGATCGGCGAAAAACTGGTGGGACTGGTGGTTCTGGCAAATGCGGATCATGACTATAATGCCAAAGATCTGAAACTGGCACAGCGGCTGGCCGCGATTTATGCTCTGGCCGTACAGCGCAAACGCTTTGAAATAGAACTGGTTCAGGCAAGGGAGGCAGCCGAGGTTGCCAACCTGACCAAAAGCCGGTTTCTGGCAAATATGAGTCATGAGGTGCGGACTCCCATGAACGGGGTGATCGGCATGATCGGTCTTGCCCTGGATACCCAACTGAATCCGAAACAGCGGGAATATCTGCGCATGGCAAAATATTCCGCGGAATCCCTGCTGCGGCTGCTCAATGATATTCTTGATTTCACACGGATCGAAGCCGGGAAACTGGAAATGGAAAACACGGATTTTGATCTGCATGAGGTGACAGAATCGGCTCTTGTCCCTGTCAGACCCGGCGCGCAGGAAAAAGGGCTGAACATCCGGTGCTGTATTAATCCCCTGCTGCCGCTAAATCTTGTGGGTGATCCCACACGGCTGCGCCAGATACTGATCAATCTGCTGCGCAATGCTGTCAAGTTCACCTCATGCGGAGAGATATCCCTGGATATTGCAGAGACCTCTGAACAGTCCGAAGATGGGAAAGGAACAGACAAGGCGTCCGGCATTTATGCGGAAAATTTGCCTGAAGACCGGATTCTGCTTATTTTCCGGGTAAAAGACACGGGCATAGGCATTCCTGAAAACAAACAGGAGGAAATCTTTGAATCCTTTTCCCAGGCAGACAGCTCCATCAGCCGGAGTTACGGCGGTGCGGGACTGGGACTGAGCATCTCCAAAACCCTGGTGGAAAAAATGGGCGGGAAAATATGGCTGCAAAGCCGTACCGGAGCAGGAAGCACATTTTGTTTTACGGCAGTGTTCGGCATAGGGCACCCTGAAACCCGGAGAGATGCGGACAGGGAAAACCCGGCAGTCTTCTGTGAATGCCATCCTCCGGCATCTTCGGGAAAGCCCATCCGCATACTGCTGGCCGAAGATGATCCGACCAATCAGGAGGTTTTTGTCAATATTCTTGAATATGAAGGACATGCCGTCACTGCCGTTGCCAACGGGAAAGCCGCTCTGGATATTCTTTCCCGTGAATCCTTTGACATTATTCTGATGGATGTGCAGATGCCGGAAATGGACGGTCTGGAGGCCACCCGTATTATACGGAAAAAAAATCCGGATATTCCGATTATCGCGCTGACAGCCCATGCCTATCAGCAGGATCGGGAAATCTGTCTGGCAGCCGGAATGGACGATTATATCTCCAAACCTGTCAACCGGTCGGATTTCATAGCGGTTATCCGAAAGCATACCGGAATTTATCAAAAAAATCCTCCGGAAACCGGGAAGCCGGAATCTGCTGCCGGAGAACGGGACAGTGGAAACAGTCTCATGGATGAAAAACTCTTCGATATGACAGTAATAAGAAAAAAATATTGTAAAAACATCGGCATGTTCAGACAGGCACTGGAGATTTTTCTTGACGAATCATTCCCGGATATAAGTATGATCCGGGATGCCATATCTTCAGGAAATGAGGAAGGACTTGAGTATTATTCCGAAAGACTGAAACAGCGTGCCCTGGATACAGGGATATCCTCTGTTTCCGACGATGCTTTCCGGCTGAAACTGGCCGGCAGAAAAAAAGACATGGACAAATCCCGTGTGCTGGCAGAACAGATCCGGGAAGAACTTGGCAGACTGAAAGCTGCATTGTCCGGCCCGGGTAATATTTTTTCAGGTGCAGAGGGGGAATTCGGAACATATCCGGAATCCGCCACTGCGGCAAAGGAGATGGCAGGATAAAATGAAAATTCTGATTGCAGAGGACGATTTCATTTCACGGCGGATCCTCAAGGAAATCCTTGCTCCCTATGGGGACTGCGACGTGGTTGTGGACGGCGCTGAGGCGGTTCAGGCATTTCAGATGGCCATAGAGGAAAAGAAACCCTATGATCTGGTCTGTCTGGATATAATGATGCCCAACACCGACGGTCAGGAGGCATTGAAACAGATACGCGAAACGGAAAAGGCGGCTGATATTCGCGGTTCCGCAGAGGCAAAGGTGATCATGGTGACAGCCCTGGACGATCCAAAAACAGTTTTTCAGGCATTTTACAAAGGCGGTGCCACTTCCTATATCGTCAAACCCATTGACAAAAGCAGGGTAATAGGGGAAATTCGCTCCCTGGGGCTGATTCCCTGAGAGAAAGGTTTCAGTGTTCAGGTGTCAGGAAAACAAATACTGAAACCTGAACACTGAATACTGAAATCTGAACAATCAGGTTATTGATCGGAAAATTATGCTCAACCGGATTATCGAAATCGGAAAAAGACTGGATATGGGACAGATTCTTGCCGGCATACGGAACAAAGGGATGCGGTTTCCCCTGATATACCGCTTTTTCTCTCCTGTTTCCGGAATGCTCCCTGATCTTTGTGAGCTGATTCTCTCACTGGAAGGGGTGATGGAAAAAGTTGAACCCCAGTTTCTGCGGATCGGCATGGAACTCCAGTCTCTGTATGCAGATGCTGAACGTCTGTCGGAGATTACTGTGGATGCTGCCAAATCCATCGGATGTACAGAGGGATGCGAAAGTTTTCTGAGCCGTATTGACAGACTTGCCAAACATTCTCTGTCAGATTTGCAGGGATACCGCTGCAAAATCAGCAGCAGTCTGATGAATGTGAGTCTGAGTCTGGAGCATCTCGGCAGGCTGTGCAGAATCTGTTCGGTCATCGAAAAAACCGGTATATCTCTGAATGTCATTGGTCTCAATATAGCGGCTGAAAGCAGCCGTTCCCCTGATGCAGGTGTTATGTTTGGATCATTTACCGGAGAAATCCGTCAACTTTCACGGAAAATTTCCGGCATATCCCGGCATATCCTGGAAGATGCGGGCACCACCCGCAAAGGGCAGATGGCTGCCAATGCAGAGATTCTGAAAGGACTGGAAACTTTCGGATATCTGTACAGCAGTGCGCAGCGGGTCGTGCAGAAAGCCATACGGGAGATATACAGCATCATGGATCTGTCCATGAAGGTTCTGGAAATATCCAATGCCCACTCCCGCAAAATATCCCGGCAGGTGGGCGAAGTTGTGGTGGCACTGCAGTTTCATGATATAGCGCGGCAGAAGATTGAGCATGTGGTCATGGCGATCCGGGATGCGGAAAATATCTGCAAAGGGGAAAGAGACGGAGACAGTCCGGAAAGTGCTCTGGCACAGGCGCATAAACTTCTGCGTCTGCAGACTGTTCAGCTGAAAGAGGTGATCAGCGAAATACTGGGAGCACATGGTAAATCGGATATGGCCTTCAGGGAACTGGACAGACATGTGGAGCAGCTTGTTTCGGATATATCTGTTTTTGAAACCAGGCAGCAGACTGAAAGCAGGATAGAAGAGCGGATTCGTGCGCTGAAAACCGGACTGGAACAGCTCGGAAGCCTTCTCACCCAGGGAAAGGGACTGGAAAAACAGATCAAAGACACCGCAGAGCAGGTGACCAATACTGCCTCCCAGTTGTCGGAGCATATTGATCAGGTTCGCGGCATCAGCATGGATCTCCATCTCAAGGCTTTGAATGCCGTGGTCAAATCTGCCCGTCTGGCCGAAAGCGGGCAGGTGCTCGAAATTCTGGCACAGGAAGTAAGTCATCTTTCCCGCCAGTCTGACAAATTCGTCTCGGATGTGGTGGAAATTCTCCAGTCCCTGGTATCTCTTTCCCTGGAACTGGATCTGGGTTCCTTTGAAACACCGGAGCAGCCTGAAGGAATATCCCCCCTGTCCGTGGAAGACGGTATCCGGGAGCTTACAGAAAATTATGAACAGTTCAAAATGGATACATCGGCAGCCACAGAGGGGGCGGTGAATCTGCGGGAGGCCATGACGAATACAGGGGCCTCTTTGGGTTTTCTGCGTGAACTGGCTGAGGATCTGACTGATTATCTTGAAAAGCTGGAAAATCTGACCGGAAGGCTGGAACCCTGGAATATACACGAGAAAGATACTGAGGCCGGAAGACTGGAGCAGGTTGCCCGCCGCTACACAATGAAAAGTGAACGGCAGCTCCACCGGCAGTATTTAGGCGAATCTTCCGGCCGGCTGTTTCCAGCCAATGAAGGGCAGCCGGAGGATTATCCCGAAGATATATCCGGAAATCATGTACCTCGGGATGGTCAGGATAAAACAGGTGCATCCGGGGAGGAAAATAAAACAGAAGACGCATGTCCGGCAAGTCCGGACATGGCTGCGGATAAACAATCCGGATTTTCTGAAAAACCGGGAAAAAATGATGAGGAAGAGGATCTGGGAGACAATGTGGAACTTTTTTGACAGTTACCGGTTATCAGTGAACAGTTGTCAGGCTCCGGTTCACTGGATACTGAACCCTGATAACTGATAACTTTTCACTGGGAAAAGAGGGGCAGATGAACTATACAAGGGAAGAAAAACAGGGCTGCGCTCTTGTAAGGATTGAAGGGCCGTTTACCATATATGAAGCACCTGCGCTCCGGGAACTGTTTCTGGAATGTTTTGAAAAATACAGGGGACTGATACTGGATCTGGAATCAGTGACGGAATGTGATACAGCCGGAATACAGATACTGTGTTCCGCCCGTGCGACTGCCGAAGCCGGAGGAAAAATCCTGCTTGCGGATCGGATGTCGGATGCGGTTGTCAATGCCCTCACTGCCGGAGGACTGACATCAGAAAAAGTATCCAGACCGGAAGAGGGAGGAACAGCAAAATGACCAAAGTGATTATGACAGCAGATGATTCTGCAAGCGTTAGGCAGATGGTTTCCTTTACCCTCAGGCAGGCCGGTTATGATGTGGTGGAGGCAGTGGACGGAGAGGATGCTCTTACAAAACTCCGGTCAAACAAAGTGAATATACTGGTGACGGATCTGAACATGCCCAAAATGGACGGCATAGAACTGATCCGGCAGGTTCGCACGGATGCAAGATACAAATTTATGCCCATTATTATGCTCACCACAGAATCCCAGGTTTCCAAAAAGCAGGAAGGAAAGGCGGCAGGAGCCACCGGATGGATTGTCAAACCCTTCCGGCCTGAACAACTGCTGGCGGTCATCAAAAAAGTGCTGAAATAAGAGCAGCGGCAGGGTGCAGCCGGGCAAAAAACTGAACCCGTCTTTACAGGGAAAAGGCAGGGCAGGTTCCGTAAGGAGCCTCTGCAGGGGACAGAAGCATGGAAAAATTTAAAGAAGTCTATATTGAGGAAATTGGGGAACTTCTTGCAGACATAGAATCCGCGCTGCTGGAACTTGGCGAGACGCCGGAGAAAAAACAACTGATTGATCGTGTATTCCGGGCATTTCACACCATCAAGGGATCCGGGGCCATGTTCGGATTTGACAGAATTGTTACCTTTACCCATGACATTGAAACTGTTCTGGATCTGGTCCGAAGGGGCATCATCCCCATGAAAAAATCCCTTGTGGATCTGGCTCTTGCATCCTGCGATCATATCAGGAAAATGGCAGAGGATGACAGTGCCGATGGAAAGGATGCAGAAAATATCGTCCGTCTGTTCCGCAAAATGATTCCGGAAGATTATCAGACTGCTGATTCTCCAGCGCCTGAAAAAAGTCCGGAAAAGTCCGCTGAACTCTCAACCTGCCGCATACGCTTCCGGCCGGATCCGGATATTTTCTACAACGGCAGCAATCCCATTCTCCTGCTGGACGAAATCCGGAATCTTGGGGAATGCCAGATCATTGCCCATACCCATACCATTCCCGCATTACGGGATTTGAACCCCCAGAAATGCTATATCCACTGGAATATTATCCTCACCACATCCCTTAAACCCGAAGCCATCCGGGAGGTTTTCATTTTTGCCGAGGATAAATGCCGTCTGAACATTGATCTGATTCAAAAAGACGAGATCACGGATGAGAACGGAAAATACAAAAAGATAGGGGATATTCTTCTGGAACGGGGGGACATTACTCCGGCAGATCTGAAAAAAGCACTGGAATCCCAAAGAAAAATAGGAGAAATGCTGGTGGCTGCCGGGGCCACGGATTCGGATACGGTGGCTTCCGCACTGGCAGAGCAGGAGCATGTGCGGAATTTATCCCTGAAAAACCGGGATGCAGTGATAACTTCCAGTATACGGGTGGCTGCGGAAAAACTGGATATCCTGGTTGATCTGGTGGGGGAACTGGTGACAGTTCAGGCCAGCCTGAGTCAGCGTTCCCTGCTTCTGGAGGATCCGGAAATGATTTCCATTGCCGAGGAAGTGGAACGTCTGACAGCGGAACTGAGGGACAATACCATCAGCATACGTCTGGTTCCGGTAAGCACAATTTTCGGGAAATTCAAACGTCTGGTATATGATTTGTCCAGTGAACTGGGCAAGTCCGCTGCAATGGAAACGCAGGGCGGAGAAACAGAACTGGATAAGACCGTGATTGACCGGCTCAATGATCCCATCATGCACATCATCAGAAATGCCATTGGTCACGGCATTGAATCCCCTGAGGAACGGATTGCATCCGGCAAACCGGTCAAAGGGAATATTCTGCTGGCAGCCGAACATGCGGGTACAAATGTGCTTATCCGCATCTCTGATGACGGAGCAGGACTTGATCCGCTCAGGATACGCAAAAAAGCTGTCAGCATGGGCCTGATTCCGCCTGATGCGGAATTGTCTGAAAACGAACTCTTTTCCCTTATCTTTCTTCCCGGATTCTCCACAACCGGGGAAATCAGCGAAATATCCGGCCGCGGGGTCGGCATGGATGTGGTGAAACGCTGTATAGAAAATCTTCGCGGCTCTGTGGAACTCAGCAGCAGAAAGGGGGTGGGAACATCCATCACCATGAAACTCCCCCTGACACTGGCCATTATTGAGGGGCTTCTGGTGGAAGTCGGCCCTACAGCCTATATTCTGCCTCTTTCAGTCGTGGAAGAGTGCATGGAACTTACACAGAGCGCTGTGAAAAACGCCCGCGGCAGAAATCTCGCGAATGTGCGGGGCGAGATCATTCCCTATATCCATCTGCGGGATTTTTTCAGAATCGAAGGGGAAAGGAAAGGCGTAAAGCAGATTGTCATCGTGCGCCTGAACAATCTCCGGGTGGGGCTGGTGGTGGACAATATTGTGGGAGAGCATCAGACAGTGATCAAATCCCTGGGGAAACTTTACCGGAACACAAAGGTTTTTTCCGGTTCGACCATCCTGGCTGACGGAAATGTGGCCCTCATTCTGGATGCATACAAACTGACAGAACTTGCCGAAGCCGAAGAATTTCTTGAGAGAAAGAACAGTTTCGGTTCTGCGGGTTTTCCGGCCATGATCCGGTAAGGAGGAATGTTTATGGATTTCATGGAAATAAGCGGTACAAACCAGTATCTTACCTTTACCCTGGAAGAAGAGAATTTTGCCCTTGAGATCGCCAAGGTACGGGAAGTGCTGGACTATACCAAAATTACACGGGTTCCGCGGATGCCGGATTTTCTCCGCGGTGTGATCAATCTCCGGGGCAATGTGGTTCCGGTAATTGATCTGCGCCTGAAATTGGGGATGGCCGCTACCGAAAAGAAACTGGATACCTGCATTGTGATTGCAGAAATAATGATTGACAGGGAACTGGTTCAGGTTGGAGCGCTCGCGGATTCGGTAAAAGAGGTCATCAGCCTGGAAGCGGCAAGAATTTCCCCGCCTCCCCGTCTTGGAACAAAACTCAGAAGCGAATTTATCCGGGGCATGGGAAAGCTGGATGAAGGATTTCTCATTATCCTGGATATAGACAAAGTGCTGTCCGAAGATGAGCTGGCTGTTGTCAAAGACAGCAGTTCTGCGGAAGTTCCGGAGGCGGAAGAAGTGCAAAAAAACGAATCAGGGGAAGATGAAAAAGATAAGGATGATGGGGAAACAGGAGCAGCACGGATTCTGGATTTGGATGCGCCTGATCCGGATGTGTTTTAGACTGAGGTGATTTCCAGAAAAGAATATACCGGAAAAGTATCAAAAGCTTCCAGCTTTTGACCTGTGCCTGTGAACTGAACCGGGATATTTATTTTCATAAATCACCTGACACCTGTCATACAGTGCAATATACAAACAAACTTTATCTGAACATACCCGGAAAAACAGGGAGGTTCATGCGGAATGAAAAATAAAATCAGGGTTCTTGTGGTTGATGATTCTGCCGTGGTTCGTCAGACACTTAAAGAGATTCTGGATTCGGCTCCGGACATTGAAGTTATAGGCACAGCCGCGGATCCCTATATCGCTGCCACCAAAATCAACAAGGAAGTGCCGGATGTCATCACACTGGATGTGGAAATGCCCCGCATGGACGGACTCACTTTTCTGCGCAAAATCATGACCCAGCATCCCATTCCTGTGGTGATGTGCTCCAGTCTTACGGAAAAAGGATGCGAAACCACACTCAAGGCAATGGAATACGGCGCTGTTGACATTATTCTAAAACCCAGACTGGGAGCAAAGAAATTTCTGGAAGAATCCAGTATTACAATCTGTGACGCGGTAAGGGCAGCGGTGCGCGCCCGTATAAAACGCATTTCTCCGGGCCTTCCGCGTGTGGAAAAAAAACTGACGGCCGATGCCATTATGCCCCCGCCGCCTCAGAATGCAATGGTTCAGACAACGGAAAAGGTTGTGGTGGTCGGCGCATCCACAGGCGGAACCGAGGCTTTGCGCCAGTTTCTGGAAACATTTCCGCTGGACTGTCCGGGCATTGTAATTGTTCAGCACATGCCGGAAAATTTCACACGGGCCTTTGCAAAACGTCTCAATGATCTCTGCCGCATAGAAGTGAAAGAGGCGGAAAACGGGGACAGTGTTCTCCGCGGCCGCGCACTCATCGGCCCTGGAAACCGGCATATTCTCCTCAAACGCAGCGGGGCCAGATATTATGTGGAAGTAAAAGACGGCCCTCTGGTCTGCCGCCACAGACCCTCAGTGGATGTGCTTTTCCGTTCTGCCGCACGCTACGCGGGTTCCAATACCGTGGGCGTCATTATGACCGGAATGGGCGATGACGGCGCGCGGGGAATGCTGGAAATGAAACAGGCCGGAGCCTATAATATCGCACAGGATGAGGCCACCTGCGTGGTTTTCGGTATGCCAAATGAGGCCATCAAACGGGGCGGGGTGGACAAAGTGCTTCCTCTGGAGGCAATATGCGCTGCTGTCATGAGGACATGCGGCAGATGAACATGTTTGACATGTTTGCATACGCACCCATCCGAAAAATCAAACAGCATATACGGATTCACATCGGAGAATATTATGCAAGTTCACATCCTGTGCTGATTTCCACCCTTCTGGGTTCCTGCGTTGCGGTGTGCATGTTTGATCCGGTTTCCCGGATTGGGGGAATGAACCATATTCTCCTGCCCGGCAAGCCTGATCTGAAACATTTTGATATGTCGGCCCGTTACGGCATCAATGCTATGGAACTCCTTATAAACCGGATCATGAATCTGGGTGGAGAACGCAACCGTCTGCTGGCCAAGGTCTTTGGGGGTGCGCGCATTCTTCCGGCCATTCCCGATGAAAACAGCATGGGTAAAAAAAATGTCGGTTTTGTGCTGGAATTTCTGAAAAACGAATCTTTTCATGTTGTCAGCCGGGATGTTGGCGGCATACAGTCCCGCAGGGTTTATTTTCACAGTGATACAGGCGATGTTTTTCTCAAGCGGGGCCAGCCTTTCCGGGCAAATGACATAGCAGTTATGGAAAGAAAAATGAAAGAGCGCATCAGCCGTCAGATCCGGAAGTCGGGTGAGGTGACAATATTTGAATAATTGTGCAATGCAGATATGATTTTGCAGACAATCCTGAACAACAGGAGATTATATGACTGAAAAAAACGATATTCAGACTGCTGTGGTCAGAACAGATCGCGGGCTGTCCATTGCCGGCACCCGTATTACGCTGTACCAGATTATGGATTATATCAGGGCAGGCCGCTCTCCGTCTGTAATCCGGGATCATTTCAGGCTGACAGTAAAACAGACCTCGGATATTCTTAAATATATTGAAGTCAACAAAGATAAGGTCGAAACCGAATATAAACAGGTTGTTGCTTATGATGAAGAAATCCGTCATTACTGGGAAGAACGGAACAGGGAGCATTTTGCAAAACTGAAAACTGTTCGCCCGGAGCCGTGCAGAGAACATCTTTATGCCAAACTGCGCTCTGCCAAAGCAAGACTTGGAATGGTATGACAAAAATACTCTCTGATCATAATATCGAAGGTCAGGCTGCGATGCTCTGGGATACCTTTATAACAGAAGGGTGGACAGAACTGATTGAGATTGAACTGCTGATGTTTGCCGATGTGGGACTTATGGCAGACAGCAGTGATCGGAAGGTGTGGAGGTTTGTGCAGGAACAGGGCATGCTTCTCCTTACAAGTAATCGTAATATGAAGGGTAAGGATTCATTGGAGCAGACTCTGCGGGATGAAAACAGTTCTGATTCTTTGCCTGTTTTGACCATAGGAAATATGGATTTAATAACTGTTCGTGAATACAGAGAAAAATGTGTCACCCGTATCGCTGAAGTGGTTTTGGATTTGGAAAACCATCTGGGAACAATGCGTGTTTTTATTCCATAAAAAGAAAAAGTCAATCCATTTTGTCAGGTATAACGATGTATACGCAAATAAAACCAATAACAAAAAATACCCTGTTTTACGGGGATAATTTAAAGATTCTCCGTGAACACTTCCCTGCGGAAAGTGCTGATCTGATCTATCTTGATCCGCCTTTCAACTCCAACCGGAATTACAATGTCCTTTTCAAAGATGAAAGCGGACAGGATTCTGAGGCCCAGATAACTGCATTTGAGGACACATGGCACTGGGACAGGAAAGCACAGGAAACATACCATGAACTGATTGCGGATGCCCCTGAGCATGTGGGAAAAATGATCAGTGCCTTAAGGGATTTTATCGGAGCCAATCAGGTCACGGCCTATCTGGTGATGATGACTGTCCGTTTAATTGAACTTCACAGAGTATTGAAATCAGCAGGCACTCTGTATCTTCACTGCGATCCGACTATGAGCCATTATCTGAAAATTATTCTGGATTCAATATTCGGGAAAGAGAATTTCAGGAATGAAATCATATGGCAAAGAATGACTGCCAGCGGATTCAAAGGTAAAAAAGATTTTGGAACAAGTCATGATATTATACTGAGATTCAGCAAAACTGAAAAATTTATATACAATCCAATAACAGTTCCTTATACACAGGAATATCTGAACAGATATTTTTCCAAGACTGACAGCAGCGGACGCAGATTCAAGGATGAAAAAATCGGAACTGCCACTTCAGAGGAAACTGTTGAACGGCTGCGGAAAGAAGGCAGAATCTATGTCACAAAAACAGGCAAACTGAGAATCAAGCATTATCTGGAAGAAGCTGAGGGATTTCCCCTTGATGATGTATGGACAGACATTCCGCCGATTAATTCTCAGGCACAGGAACGTCTGGGATATCCCACACAAAAACCGCTTTCTTTGCTTGAACGTATCATCAATGCCAGCAGCAATGAGCGCGACATTGTTCTTGATCCCTTTTGCGGCTGCGGGACTGCCATTCATGCTGCGGAAAAGCTGAACCGAAAATGGACAGGAATTGACATCACGCATCTTTCAACATCACTGCTCAAATACAGACTGAAAGACGCGTTTGATCTCACAGAGCGAAAAGATTATGATGTCATCGGAGAACCGGAGGATTTGGCCGGAGCACAAAGACTGGCGCAGGAAAACCGGTATCAGTTTCAGTGGTGGGCATTGTCCCTGGTTCAGGCAAAACCGGTGGGCGGTGTCCAAAAGAAGGGAAAGGACAGAGGCATTGACGGAGTAATCAATTTCATTGATGACAGCAGCGAAAAGGCAAAACGGATAATTGTTCAGGTGAAAAGCGGAAAAACCGGGGCAAAGGACATCAGGGATTTAACCGGCACGGTGAATAATGAAAACGCGCAGATGGGCATTTTTATCACGCTGAAAGAACCCACAAAGGATATGAAAACAGCCGCGGCAGAGGCGGATTTCTATCATTCATCCGGCTGGAACAAAGATTTTGCCAGAATACAGATAATGACCATAGAAGAGCTTATGAACGGAAAAACCCCTGATCTGCCTCCGGTCAAAAGGACATTTAAGCAGGCAAAAAGGGATATAAGAGAACAGGACAGATGGAAACAGAATGGAATAGACAGCTAATTAAAATTTCAGCATAAAACTGTTTATTTCCCTGCGTTTTTCTGCCACGAAGAAGCAAAGGCACAAAGTTTCACGAAGGTTTAGGTGATTTATCAAAATAAATATACCAACTCAGGTTCACATGCACAGGGCAAAAGCTGGAAGCTTTTGCCACAGGGACTTTTCAGACACCCACTAAGGTGATTTCCATTAATGATTATACCGTTTTTCGTAGGGCGGGCACGGCTTTTTGTGCCCGCCGTCCTGCTGAAACGGCGGGCACAGAAAGCCGTGCCCACCCTGCAATGATGATACATTTTTTCATGGAAATCTCATTAGTTATATATACAGAGAAAATCAAATGAATCCGGTAACAAAAAACACGCTGTTTTACGGGGATAATTTAAAGATTCTCCGTGAACACATCCCTGCGGAAAGTGCTGATCTGATCTATCTTGATCCGCCTTTCAACTCGAACCGGAATTATGATGTTATTTTCAAAGATGAAAGCATAGAAAATTCAGAGGCCCAGATAACGGCATTTGAGGACACATGGCACTGGGACAGGAAAGCACAGGAAACATACCATGAACTCATTGCGGATGCCCCTGAGCATGTGGGAAAAATGATCAGTGCATTAAGGGATTTTATCGGAGCCAATCAGGTCACGGCCTATCTGGTGATGATGACTGTCCGTTTAATTGAACTTCACAGAGTATTGAAATCAGCAGGCACTCTGTATCTTCACTGCGATCCGACTATGAGCCATTATCTGAAAATTATTCTGGATTCAATATTCGGGAAAGAGAATTTCAGGAATGAAGTTGTATGGTGTTACAGAAAATGGAATGTGAGACAGTCCCAGTTTCCTTCCAACCATGATATTCTTCTGTTTTACACAAAAACGCAGACAAATTTCTTTAATACTTTATTTTTGCCAAAATCCCCCAAATCATCGGGAAAAGGGAAAAAAATTCAAAGTATTATCGGTGAGGATGGGAAAAGAAAATCTGTTTATCTGGATACGGATTCCGAAGGGACGCCTGTTCCTGACTGGTGGGAAATACCGATAATCAATCCTATGGCCAGTGAAAGGCTTGGTTATCCCACACAGAAACCCCTTGCCTTATTGGAAAGAATCATTCAATCCAGCAGCAAAGAAGGAGACACAGTTCTTGATCCCTTCTGCGGCTGCGGGACTTCTATTCATGCTGCGGAAAAGCTGAACCGAAAATGGATAGGAATTGACATCACGCATCTTTCAACTTCGCTTCTGAAATACAGACTCAAAGACGCGTTTGATCTCACAGAAAGAAAAGATTATGATGTCATCGGAGAACCTGAGGATTTGGCAGGAGCACAAAGACTTGCACAGGAAAACCGGTATCAGTTTCAGTGGTGGGCATTGTCTCTGGTTCAGGCAAAACCGGTGGGCGGTGTCCCAAAGAAGGGAAAGGACAGAGGCATTGACGGAGTAATCAATTTCATTGATGACAGCAGCGAAAAGGCAAAACAGATCATTGTTCAGGTGAAAAGCGGCAAATCCGGGGCAAAGGACATCCGGGATTTGATCGGCACGGTGGACAATGAAAACGCGCAGATGGGCATCTTCATCACGCTGAACGAACCGACAAGGGATATGAAAACAGCCGCGGCAGAGGCGGATTTTTATCATTCATCCGGCTGGAACAAAGATTTTGCCAGAATACAGATAATGACCATAGAAGAGCTTCTGAACGGGAAAACCCCGGATCTGCCTCCGGTCAAAAGGACATTTAAGCAGGCAAAAAGGGATGTAAGAGAACAGGACAGATGGAAACAGAACGGAATAGACAGCTAATTAATGAAAATTTCAGCATAAAACTGTTTATTTCCCCGCGTTTTTCTGCCACGAAGACGCAAAGGCACAAAGTTTCACGAAGGTTTAGGTGATTTATCAAAATAAATATACCAATTCAGGTTCACATGCACAGGGCAAAAGCTGGAAGCTTTTGCCACAGGGACTTTTCAGACACCCACTAAGGTGATTTCCATTAATGATTATACCGTTTTTCGTAGGGTGGGCAAGGCTTTTTGTGCCCGCCGTTTCAGCAGGACGGCGGGCACAAAAAGCCGTGCCCACCCTACAATGATGATACATTTTTTCATGGAAATCTCATTAGTTATATATACAGAGAAAATCAAATGAATCCGGTAACAAAGAATACCCTGTTTTACGGAGATAACCTGAAGATTCTCCGTGAACACATCCCTGCGGAAAGTGCTGATCTGATCTATCTTGATCCGCCTTTCAACTCGAACAGGAATTACAATGTCCTTTTCAAAGATGAAGGCGGTCAGGATTCTGAGGCCCAGATAACGGCATTTGAGGACACATGGCACTGGGACAGGAAAGCACAGGAAACATACCATGAACTGATTGCGGATGCTCCTGAGCATGTGGGAAAAATGATCAGTGCCTTAAGGGATTTTATCGGAGCCAATCAGGTCACGGCCTATCTGGTGATGATGACTGTCCGCTTAATTGAACTGCACAGGGTGCTGAAATCAGCAGGCAGTCTGTATCTTCACTGCGATCCGACAATGAGCCATTATCTTAAAATTGTTCTTGATGCCATATTCCATTTGCAGAATTTTCAATGTGAAATTGTATGGGAGCGAAGTCAGACCCGATCCTCTATCAGCAGAAATTACCGAAAAGCACATGACATTATTCTGTTTTATACGAAATCAGACAATTATAAATTTAATATGCTGTATCGCAGCCTGTCAGAATCATCTCTTGGCAATTACAGAAATCAGGATGAAAAAGGGAGATACCGTCTTGTTCCCCTTCTTGTAAGCGG
Source organism: Desulfococcaceae bacterium (assembly GCA_050180235.1). GTDB lineage: Bacteria > Desulfobacterota > Desulfobacteria > Desulfobacterales > Desulfococcaceae > JAABRU01. The sequence goes on along the minus strand of JBFXEJ010000068.1, from coordinate 12,359 downwards.
AACAAGACAGGGGGAAACCGGAAAACCCTGGAAGGGAATTGATCCCAATTCCAGAGGAAAATCAGGGATGCACTGGGTGACTGTGCATAAAAAACTTGAAGAATATGAAAAGCAGGGACTGATAGTTTTTTCCAAAAACGGAATTCCCAATCTTAAATATTATCTTGAAGACAGTCCGGGTGCACCGTTAAATGACAACTGGCATGATATTCAGCTTATTCCTTCCTCTTCCCCTGAATCACTTGGCTATCCGACACAAAAACCGGCTGCACTGCTTGAGAGAATAATCAATGCCAGCAGCAATGAAGGAGACACAGTTCTTGATCCCTTCTGCGGCTGCGGAACTGCCATTCATGCTGCGGAAAAGCTGAACAGAAAATGGATAGGAATTGACATCACGCATCTTTCCACCTCGCTACTGAAATACAGACTCAAAGACGCATTTGATCTGACAGAGCGCAGAGATTATGATGTAATCGGAGAACCTGAAGATTTGGCCGGCGCTGCAAGGCTCGCTCAGGAAAACCGGTATCAGTTTCAGTGGTGGGCATTGTCCCTGGTTCAGGCAAAACCGGTGGGCGGTGTCCAAAAGAAGGGAAAGGACAGAGGCATTGACGGAGTCATCAATTTCATTGATGACAGCAGCGAAAAGGCAAAACGGATCATTGTTCAGGTGAAAAGCGGCAAAACCGGGGCAAAGGACATCCGGGATTTAACCGGCACGGTGAATAATGAAAACGCGCAGATGGGCATTTTTATCACGCTGAAAGAACCCACAAAGGACATGAAAACAGCCGCGGCAGAGGCGGATTTCTATCATTCATCCGGCTGGAACAAAGATTTTGCCAGAATACAGATAATGACCATAGAAGAGCTTATGAACGGAAAAACCCCTGATCTGCCTCCGGTCAAAAGGACATTTAAGCAGGCAAAAAGGGATATAAGAGAACAGGACAGATGGAAACAGAATGGTATGGACAGTTTTGAAACAGGCGGAGGATATTTACAATGAAAATACGCAATATTCGCTTTCAGAATATCAGCACACTCAAAGGACAGTGGGAAATCAATTTTGATCAGTCTCCTTTTGCAGAATCAGGGATATTTGCCATCACAGGCCCCAACGGCGCGGGAAAAACCACTGTTCTTGATTCTCTGACACTGGCTCTTTACGGCGAAACCCCCCGTCTGAAAAATCCCGGAGAGGAAATCATGTCGCGGGACAGTGCGGAAAGCTCTTCCGAAGTCACCTTTTCCGTAAATGATGCCCTGTACCGTGCCCAGTGGCAGATCCGCAGAAAAGGGGGAAAAGCAAATCCGCCTGAAATGAAACTCTTTTCCCTCAACGGCCACGACACTCTTCTGGATGACAGACCAGCGGCTGTCCGCAGCCGGATTGCAGAACTTACAGGTCTGGATTTCAAACGTTTCTGCCGATCTGTCATGCTGGCCCAGGGTGAATTTGCCGCATTTCTCCAGGCACTTGACAGTGAACGGGCTGAAATTCTGGGGAAAATTATCGGCCCGGAAGTCCGTGCCGAATACGTCCGGCAGACACTGCAGAAAGCTGACAGCGAAAATGAAAAATTTCTGCGGCTGAAAGAGGAGATTGAGAATTTTTCCCTGCCTGATCCCATCATTGCAAGGGAAAATCAGGACAGCTTTTCCCTTCTTCAGGAGCAGTTGGAAGAAACTGAACAGGAACTTTCCGTACTGGAGCAGAAAAAAGATCGCTGTGAAAGATGGGAACGTCTGCGGAAAGAATATACAGATGCCACTCTGGCTCTGGCATCCGCTACTGAGCGTCAGGAGGATATGCAGGAACAGTTCCGGAAACTGGCAAAAGCCCGGAAAGCCGCCCCAATTCAGCCTGATATGGAAAGTCTTGTTTCTCTGGACAGGGAAAAGGAGGCGGCAGAAAAAACAATGGAGGAGGTCTCAGCCCTTATTCCGGTACTGGAAGAACAGATTCAATCGCTGGATCAAAGGGAAAAACAGGGCCTTCAGAAACTGGAACAGGCCAGCGGGCAGTGGGAGGAACAGAAAGACAGTATTGAAAATGCCCTTGAAATCACAAAGGAAATTGAAACAGTAAGCCGTGATTTCCGGGAAAAAGTGGAAAGATATGAAACTCTGGAAAAGGAGCAGAACCGGAATCTGCGGGAACAGGATGAACTGAAAAACCGGATCTCGGAAAATGATGCCGGACAAAAAGAAATCGGAAAATGGCTGTCAGATAAAACTGCGGATCAGGAACTGGAAACAGATATTCCGCTTATCCGGGATGCGGCCGGTGAACTGTTTCATATCCGTATGGAACTGGATGAAGCCCGGAAACGGCATGCAGATGCCCTGAAAGAAGAGGAAAAATCTGCAAAAATTTTCCGAAAGGCCGAGCACAGACTTGCAGTTGTCCGGGAAAAAAGAGAAAAAATCAGCGCAAAAGGCAGGGAAAGAGAAAACACTGTACAGCAGCTTCTGAGCGGAAATTCTCTTCAGGATATTGAAAACAGATATAAAGCACAGAAAGAAAAACTGTGCGCTGCCAAAAAACTGCTGGTCATCAGCAAAGATTATTCCCGGCAACTGGCAGCCAATGGCGGAAAAAGGCAGAAACTGGAAGAGGAACTGAGCGCGGCAGAATCCCAGTATGCGGATCTGTCGGAAAAACTTTCAGAAGAAGAAAATATTCTCATTACACTACGCCACGCCAATGCTGCCCTGAAATACGAAGCAGAACGGGCGTTGCTGAAAGAGGGTGAGCCCTGTCCCCTGTGCGGTTCCACCGGGCATCCCTTTGTCACTGACGGACTTCCTTATGAGGGAAATCCAGGCAAAGCACTGAAAAATCAGGAAAACCGCATAGCAGACATTAAGAAACAGATGGACCGTGTTTCGGATCAGATTGAAACTTTGCAGAAACAGAGCAGAAAAACCGAAACTCTTCGGGAGGAATGGGAGAAACTGTTCCGAAACGCGGGTCAGGACTGGGTGATTGAAGATGTAAAAGGCATCAAAAAAGGCTTCCGGGAAATAAAAAAGGAAACCCTGGAACAGAAAATTCATTTCAAATCTGTGTGCAAACATGGAAAAAAGGCTGAAAAATATCAGCGGGCAGTTCAGAAAAAAAGCGACAAAGTCCATGAAAAACAGATGGTGGCAGAAAGACTGCGGAATGATCTCAATATCCGGCAGGGAATTACCGCCACACTGGTCAGAGAGGCAGAGGAAATCCGCAGCAGGGAACAGGCACAGCTCCGAACCCTGCAGGAGAAAGTGGAAAAATATGGGGAAAAGATTCCTGATGCCGGAAAAGAAGAAACTCTTATACCGGCTTTGGAAAAACGCAAAGCCTTGTTCCATGAAAAGGTTCAGATTTCAGAAAACCTGAAGGCTGAGGCTGCCGAACTGTCAGGAACTGCCCAGGAACTGCCGGAATCTCTGAAACTGCTGAAAAAAGAGGCAGATGAACTGGAAGGGCGGATCAGAACCGCACAGGAAAAACTGACAGAACTGGAAAACCGGCAGAAAGAGGTTTTCGGTTCCCGCGATCCGGTGCAGGCAAAAGAGGAACTTCAGGAGGCTATCCGCGCAGCAGAGGAAAAACTGACCGGAATTGCTGCTGAAAGAGAAATTGCTGTGCGTGAACTGTCGGATATGCAGCAGAAGAAAGAAGAGGCCAAAGCAGAGCATAATCGGCTTCAGCGGCAAAAGCAGGAAATGGAACAGATCCTGACAGCCAAATCTCTGGGAGCCGGATTCAGCAGCATTGAGGAAGCAAGGGAAAATCTGATGCCCGTTGAAGAGCAGGATCGCATTTCGAACCTTCAGAAAGAAATGGAACAGACAGTTGCGGAAAACAGGGCAAGATCCGGCAGTATCCGGGAAATGCTGGAAGCCGAATCCGCAGCTCAGGATGACAGGGAATCTCCGGAAATCATCCATGAAAAAATCCGGGAAGCCCGCAAAGTGCGGGATCAACTGGCAGGAGAGGCGGATATTGCTGAAAAAGCAGTAAAACAGCATCAGGCTATGGAACAGGAATATGCACAGAAGAGAAAGGAACTGGAAGATCAGGAAAAACGCTGTCAGTGGCTTAATTCCCTGAAAAGTCTTGTGGAATCCGGGAATGAACCGGAAATCCGTCAGCAGATTCAGCATTTCATGCTTAACCGTCTGCTGGATAAAAGCAACCGGCATATGGAGGAACTGAGCGGACATTATTATATCAGGCGCCGTGATCCCTTCGGCATGAGCCTTGAAATTGAGGATATACGGCACAGGGGAATGCGCAGACCTGTAAAAACGCTTTCCGGCGGAGAAAGTTTTCTCGCAAGTCTGTCTTTGGCTCTGGGGCTTTCCGAAATGGCCTGCAGTGATCGGAAAATTGAATCACTTTTTCTTGATGAGGGCTTTGGTATGCTCGATGATGAAACCCTGTACCGGGTCATATCTGCTTTGAAAAATATCAAAGCCAACGGAAAAATGGTGGGCGTGATTTCCCATGTGAAAAGGCTGGAGGATGAAATCCGGACACAGATCAGAATTGACAAACAGCCGGATGGTCTCAGCCAGATTGAAATTGTGGCATAAAAGCAAAGAGATTCAATGTATAGTTCTTTTACCAACTTCTGTCCTCTGCAAAATCCGGTGGAAGAGTGCAAAAATTAAGCGGAGCGGTTTTTTGCACAGAGGACAAAAGTTGAGGAAAATACTATAATCAGATTTTTTGAGGCAACATCTGCAAAATTTGGAGTTTTCTGCATAGCACTCCAAAATTTGCAGGAATTTTTTAACATATTGATTATTCATAAAATACAGACAGCATGTATTCTTGTTCCGAACAGGATGAGAGTCTGCGTGAGAATTTCCTTACCCGACTTTGACTTTTTTCTGAATCTGCTGCAAATTTCTGCACTTTCCCCAAAACAAAGGTGAACTTTTTCATAATATCCTGTTTATATTTAGATTAATCCCAGATACAATGTAAGTTTGGCATAAAATCCACAGCAGACAAATCCCCATGTTTTTCCGTCATCAGTGGAAAAATAAATTTAACAAATTGATATTATTATATTAAATATTTTTACCTTACAGTTTAACCCTTCAGAATTTCTCACCTGGCACTGTATTTGCATATACAAAAAACAAGCAGAAATGCCAAATCCGTTACAAGAGAGAAAATAAAAGCAAGGCGAGAGTCGGTTTGCAGGATTGACAAGCAAATAAAAGGAGGTGTGCCGGACTGTAATGGCGTAAAATCGTAATTTTTGCTGTTGTCTGTGTTTCTGTTTATGTGCGTTATCGTTTTTTTTATCTTTTTTATTTTTAAGAAAAAGCCAAACTCATCGTGAGGTGAGGACGGAAAGCCACGGGTCTTAATGGGTAAGACAGCCGGGTTGCCGAATTAATTTTTTTGCCAAATTAAGGAGGCAGCTATGAAAAAACATTTAGTATTGACAATCGTTTTGAGTTTGGTATTAGCAACAAGTGCATATGCGGTTCCTGTTCTTCAGGTCGGAGGACCTGCTGAAATTGGTGATACAGGTATATATGCTGATTACACCACAATATCTCAGGATGAAGATACCGCTTTTATAACGGGTAGCACTTTGTATGTGGCTGGTGTATATGGGCCAAATACTATTGCCTTGGGTGGGGGAAACTGGTCATCTTTGAATTCAAATCTGACTTTTTTTAATAACTACGGTGCAGTGCTTATTGCTTCAATTGCTGAGAGTGCTAATCTTTCAAACATTGCATCAACAATGACTGTTGGTGGAAATTATGCTTTTAGCACATCAACTAATTTCTTATTCCCTAACAACCATTATCCTGTACAGGATGATGTTTCCAACTTTCTGTTTTTTGATATTGGCAATTTTTCCAATACGGAATTAGTTCCGGATTTTGAAAGTGAAACAGGATCTGCATCTGGAGAAATTAAAGATTTGGTGCTTGCAGGTATTGGAGACTTGGACTGGGTACATTTTGATGTAATGGCTATAGAAACATCCCAAACTGGTGGGAAAAATATAAAAACTACTATGGATATCAAAAATAATCCCGGTTCACACGATGTAACATTAGATCCGGGTACGAATCCTGTTCCCGAACCCGCCACAATGTTCCTTCTGGGCAGCGGCCTGATTGGAGCCGGAGTTTTCAGACGGAAAAAAAGCAAATAGTCCCACAGTATAAAATTTCATCCTGAAATCTGAAAAAAAGACAAAGTCCTTTATGGGCTTTGTCTTTTTTTTGTTGGGCACAGGTCAAATCTGTATGAAAACCCCGAAGAGCCAAAATTTTTTACAGAAAAAAATGCTTCCCCGTCATTCAGAACCTCAAATAATTGCCCTGTTTCAAAATGCTTTGTTGATTTTTGGGACAGATTTGTTTAAAAGGAACGGTCAGCACATGTAAAACACCACCGTCATACCGATGAAAGTCGGTATCCAGAACATGCTGAAAAGACTGGATTCCGGTTTTTGCCGGAATAAGGGACGATAAAGTAAATCAATGCGTTATGAAAGAGTTGCGTAACATCATCTGTCAGGAAAGAGCAGAAAAACATGCACGGAGGACCGGAATGAAAAAAAAGGATATGAAACTCATCTTTATTTGTGTGTATCTGTGCGCGGTGTGCCTGTTTCCCATGCAGGTATCAGCCGGAAAAATCACCACGGAACAGTTTGAGGTTGACGGGTACGAGATTGATGTGTCAGTGCAGCAGAAAGACGGGGCAATTATGATTCGCGGCAGAATCAGTTACGGGCCGATCTGCAACAGTCTCAGAATCACCTTTTCCCTGGAAAATGAAAACGGGCAGAAAAAGAAAATCACTGAAACCGTGAAAGATGCAGGAGGCGCGGGCTCCCGCACTCTGCGTGCAGAGAAAGAACTTGCAAAAAAAGACGCAGGCAAAGATATGACCTAGGAAATCACCGGCGTTACCGTAAGCTGCGGCAAATAAATTAAAAGGGAGACACATAATGAAAATCATTCCCCCGTCCCATGAAATTCTGTTCATGCCGGATGGTGAAACCATACTGAAAAACATTGAAATAGCAGGCCGTACCTGTTACAAAAGCGAAGATCGCATTACAGCGGATTCTGCCGCGGGTTTTGTAAAAGGCATTATCAAATCCGGTCATCACAGTGTGATTGAGCATATGAACATTACAGTGCGCTTTGTCTGTGATCGGGGCGTAAGCCATGAACTGGTGCGCCACAGACTTGCTGCCTATTCCCAGGAATCCACGCGCTACGCGAATTATGCCAAAGACAGATTCGGAAATGAGATTACGGTTATCCGGCCTTTTTTCTGGGCAGAGGATTCGCAGGCATACAAAGACTGGAAATCAGCAATGGAATATGCGGAAAAAATCTATATGAAGCTGATACAGGACGGAGCTGCGCCCCAGGAGGCACGGAGCGTACTGCCCAACAGTCTGAAAACAGAGATAGTCATGACAGCGAATCTGCGGGAATGGCGGCATGTTATCAGTCTGAGATGCTCGAAACCCGCGCATCCCCAGATACGGGAAATCATGCTGCCCCTGCTCGCGGATTTTCATTCCAAAATTCCGGTGTTGTTTGACGATCTGTATGAAAAATACGAAAGCGATATTTCCGCACTGAAATCAAAGGGGGCAGACAAGGAATCCGAATGAAAATCCCCATTGTGATGGCCGCGTTCGGAACAGCCACAAAAGCCATGAACACTTACGCGTTCATCAATACTGTCTGCAGGGAACGCTTTCCGGATCACCCGGTTCTGTGGGCTTTTTCCTCCCGAATGGTCAAAGACCGGTCCCGGCAGAAATATAACAGCAATATGCAGCATCCCCATCAGGTGCTGGAAAAACTGCAGAGGGAAGGCTATCCCTGGGCTGTGGTGCAGTCTCTGCATCTCATGTGCGGGCATGAATTTTACCGGCTGATCGAGGAAGTCAAATCCTGCAGTATCCGGACATCGTTAGGGCTTCCCCTGCTGACAGAACCTGAAGATTATCAGAGTGCTGTGAAAATATTCTGTGATTCCTTTTCCCATGCAGAAGATGAGGCGGTGGTTCTGGTGGGGCATGGAACAGATCATCCCAGTTGGTGCGCTTATGTGGCACTGAATCATATTTTCCGGGAAAACACGGATGCTGGTATCTATGTGGGCGTGGTGGAAAAAAACGGCTATCCGTCCAGAGATTCTGTTATCCGCAGCATAAAGAAAGCCGGGTACAGGAAGGTGCGGATGATTCCCTTTATGCTGGTGGCCGGAATGCACTTCAGAGAGGATTTGACAGGAGATGAGGATTCATGGCAGTCATGTTTTGAGAAAGAGGGCATACTGGTAAACGTGGAGACCAGGGGCCTGGGTTTTCACAGGGGAATTGTGGATATGTACTGCAAACATATTGAAAATGCCATAGATGTGATTCCCCTGGGCAAATCTGAACACTGATAAGCACCCATCCATATTTTTTTCCGCGTAATACAGGTTAAGGGCAACCACAGGGGCTGCCTCTGCAACTGAAATAACTCACTGACAACTGAAAGGTTTTCCTTATGACAATTCAGAATGAGATGAACGAAAATGAACAGCGCTTTCTGACCCAACTGTATCAGCGCACAAAGGGCAGTATCACCGCGCAGGTTTCCATGTATGAGATTGGCGCAGATCTGGGAATGGACAGAGAGCAGTCTTCCCGTGCAACCGAGGCACTGATGTCTTTCGGATTTGCTGAAATCCGAAGCCTTTCCGGAGGTATCAGCATCAGCGGAGAAGGTGTCAGGGAGGCGGAAAAGCATGCGACTGCTTCGGACAGAGGAACAGCACCCAGGCTGGGAAACAAAGCCCTTATTGATGAAAATGTCAGGGAAGCAGTGAACACAGTGCTGACAAATCTCAAGGCAATGGTTCCGGATATGGGACTGGCGTTTGAACTCCTGGGGGAACTTATGGCTGATATAAAAACCGTTGAAACCCAGATGATGTCCCCGCGCCCCAAAACAGCCATTGTCCGGGAATGCTTTGTGTCTCTTGCAAATATGCTGGAGAAAAATAAAAAAAGCCGGGAACTGAAACTTGTGAAAGAACTTTTGGCAGATTAGCTCCTTCTCCCCCATTTTCCCGATAAACAGATCATCCCGGTTCCTGTCCATACCTTTCTTCCATTTTTCCCTTTTCCTTTCCTTTATAGTTGTGATAATTGATGATAAAGCAGAAAAAAAAAGGCCCTTTCTGCGTTTTCCTGAAAAAATCTTCTTCCAAAAGACATCAGCAGTTTTGGAAACAGACATTTTCCGTCTGTATCGTTCACTGTTTTTCACTATGCCTGCGATTCCGTCACCCGGGCAGGAAAACGCATCCGTATCTGAAAAGGAAAAAAACATGTCTGAAAAACGCCGCACCCTCAGCAGTACCTTTCTGATCAATATGACAGTGCTGACATTTTTTGCTGTCTCTGTCTTTGTCTATATCTGGCTTTCCCATGTGTACCGCCGGTTTGAAAGAGATGTAGCCGAACTGAGAACCGAATATATTGAATCCCGGAAAGTCCGGCTGAAAAATGAGGTGGAAAGGACGGTGAATTATATCCGTTACATGAATTCCTCCACAGAAGAGAGGCTCAAATATCTTATCCGGGAAAGGGTGTATGAGGCACACAGCATTGCCATGAATATTTACAGGGAAAACAAAGACCGGAAAGAGGATGCGGAGATCATGAAAATGATAAAGGATGCGCTCCGGCCCGTGCGTTTCAATAAGGGAAGGGGATATTATTTTGCAGGGAATTTCATGGGAACGGAACAGCTTTTTGCGGATCGGCCGGAAATGGAAGGCAAAGATCTGTCAGACATGCTGGATACTGAAGGGCGCTATGTTATCCGGGATATGATCCGGATTGCCAGAGAAAACACAGAAGGTTTTTATCACTACACCTGGACAAAACCGGGCGAGGTGGGAAAAGGCTTTCCAAAAATCGCATTTGTGAAACATTTTGAGCCTTATCACTGGTTTATCGGAACCGGTGAATATCTCGACAGCATGAAAAAGGATATTCAGGAGGAGGCTGTAAGACGCATTTCAACCATCAGGTTCGAAAAAGACGGGTATCTTTTCGGGAGCACATACAAAGGAGATCCGCTTTTCACCAACGGAAAAATTACTGCCGGAGGGGAAAACATCTGGGAACTCACTGATCCCAATGGAATCAAAATTATCCAGGAACAGCGGAAAATCGTGGAGAACCCGGAAGGAGGTTTTCACTCCTATTACTGGAAAAAACTTGATAATTCCCATCCATGCCCGAAAATTTCCTTTATCAAAGGTGTGCAGGAATGGGAATGGATCATCGGCGCGGGCGCTTATTTGGATGAGGTGGAAACCGTTATCCGGGAAAAAAAGGAAATGCTGGAAGCCAGGATCCGAAGTTATCTTATCAGAGTTTTTTCCATTTTTCTCACACTGCTTGTCATTATCTGCCTGATGGCCTGGTATATGTCCAGCCGGATTATGAAAAATTTCAATGTGTTTTTCTCCTTTTTTGAAAGCGCTGCCACCCGGCACAGCCTCATCAAATTGGATTCCCTGCACTATGCGGAGTTTGAAAGCCTGGCAGTATCAGCGAACAGGATGATTGAAGAACGGATGCGGATTGAATCGGCCCTGCGGAAGAGCGAGGAAAAATTCCGCAGCATATTTGAACATGCCGGGGTGGGAATCGCACATCTGGAAACAGACGGACGGTTCATCACTGCCAATGAAAAATACTGCCGGATTACGGCTTATGAACTCGGTGAACTGCGTGATCTTTCTTTCCGGGATATTACCCATCCTGAAGAACGGGAATCTGACAGGAAACTTGTGCAGGATCTGCTGACCGGCAAAATTGAAAGGATATCCAAAGACAAGCGCTATATCCGCAAAAACGGTGCGGTGATCTGGGGACATGTGACCATATCTCTGGCACGGAATGATTCGGGCGAACCGGATTATTTCATTTCTGTGCTGGAAGATATTTCCCAAAGAAAGGAAATGGAAGAGTCTCTGCGGCTCAGCGAATCCCGGTACCGGGAGCTTTTTGACAATATGAGCAGCGGTGTGGCCGTGTATGACGCGGTTGAAGAGGGAGCGGATTTTGTTTTCCGGGATTTCAACCGGGGGGGCGAACGGATTGAAAATATCAAAAAAGAAAACCTGATTGGAAAAAAGGTCACAGAAATGTTTCCGGGGGTCAGAGAATTCGGTCTTTTTGATGTGTTTCAAAGGGTATGGCGAAGCGGCATGCCGGAACATCACCCTATCCGCCTGTATCAGGACGAGAGAATCACAGGCTGGCGGGAAAATTATGTGTACAAACTTCCCACCGGTGAAATCGTGTCCATGTATGATGACATAACGGAACGAAAGCAGGCTGAGCAGGCCCTGCGGGAAAGCGAAGAAAGATACCGCTCGCTGGTTCATGCCTCTCCGGCCGCGATTTCCATTTTTCAGGACGGATACATGGTCTTCACCAATCCGGCCGGCGCCAGGCTCTTTGGTTTTTCTGATCCGGGAGAATGTGCGGAAAAACCGGGAATTGAATATATTGTGCCCCGGTACCGGGAGAAAATTATGGAACGGATCAGAAATCTGGATGAATCCAGACCCAATTCGCGGATGGAACTTGAAATCATCCGGAAAGACGGATCAACTGTACCCATAGAATCCATTTCCGTTCCTGTAAAAATTCAGAACAGGAAGGCTGCTCTGATCATTGGTCAGGACATCAGTGACCGAAAAAAGGCAGAAGAGAATCTGCGGAAAACCAAAAATTATCTGGACAATATTCTCCGATCCTCACCCTATGCCATTATCGGGCTGGATCAGGAAGAACGTATCACAGTTTTCAACCCGGCTACGGAAAAACTCAGCGGTATACGCGCAGGAGATGCACATGGCATGAAGTTTCCGGAGGTGATGGCATATTTCACAGAATGCACTGAAGATATTCACACGGTGATGCAGAACCGGCAGCCTGTGATCCGGGAAAGAGTGAAAAAAGAGAAAAACGGGGAAATCCGCTATTATGACATTATTATCTATCCGCTGATCAGTGACAGACCGGAAGGCGCTGTAGTCCGGATAGACTCTGTTACGGAAAGAATACGTTTTGAGGAAATGATGATCCAGACTGAAAAGATGATGAGTGTGGGCGGATTGGCCGCGGGCATGGCACATGAGATCAACAATCCCCTAGTGTTCTGTCAAGGTTTAACTGACGGATAAAGTCGCTTCAGTTTTATTCTCGCATCCTTTGTTCTGAACTGCCAGTCCACACCTTTCATATTCCTGTTCCGTTCTTTATACCATTCGGCAG
>JBFXEJ010000067.1:0-33243 GCA_050180235.1 Desulfococcaceae bacterium | reverse complement strand
CGGAAATGAAAGATTATGTGGCAGATATTCTGATAAAATGTTCCAATAAAATGACAGCATCTCTTACCGGTTTTTCCTATATTTTAAATGCAATTAATGGATCATTACAATAGCGATTTGGTATTAGCCATAAAATTTGCATAACTTATTTAATTTTCATTCCTTATCCGCAGTTTTTGGCAGACTTCCGAAGTTTTCAGAATTTCGGAAGTCTGATTCAGAAAATTTTGGGATTTGCAGAGATTGGAATGAGGCAGGAAACGATGAAGGAGATTAACCCGGCATGCAAAAAAATTATCAGGTTCAGGCAGGCATGTCTTCCGGAGAAAAAAAGGTGATGCGGTTGCGTCCGCTCTGCTTGGACGCGAACATGGCCATATCAGAACGTTTGATAAAAGATTCCATATCCTCTTCCGGACAGTACTCGGCCACACCGATACTCATTGTAATATTTACTTCTTTGCCGGGGCTGGGCACAAATTTTTCAGCATTTATGACATCCGAAATTCTCCGTGCCGCATTCTGCGCCTCTTCCCCGCCTGTTTCAGGCAGAATAATCGTAAATTCCTCCCCGCCGTAACGGTAGGCCGAATCCAGTTTGCGGAGTGCCCGCCGTATGGTCTGTCCCAGTCTTGCCAGAACATTGTTGCCTGCCAGATGTCCGTATGTGTCATTATAGGATTTGAAATAATCAATATCCAGAAGAAGAAGGGACAGGGGATGCTGATAGCGGATGCAGCGATCAATTTCCTGTTTTAACTGTTTGTAAAAATGCCGGGCATTGTAAAGCCGGGTCAGATCATCGGTAATGGCCAGCTTTTGCAGTTCCTCTTTCAGATACCGTTCTCTCAGAACCCGTTTGAGCCGCAGCAGCAGTTCCTCAAACCGCACAGGTTTGAAAACAAAATCGCTGGCCCCCTTGTTGATGACCTCCTCATAGGAATAATCCCCGCTGTATCCGGTCATGACGATGATTTCAGCGTTGTACTTCTGCCGGATCAGTTCTGTCAGTTCCAGACCGTCCATGCCGGGCATCATAATATCGGTGATTACGACATCCACTGTCCTGTTTCTGAGTTTGTCAAGGGCTTCCTCACCGCTGGCGGCCATATGGGAATTATATCCCACGGTTTCCATAAATTCGTTCATCAGATATCTTACCGTTGCGTCATCGTCAACGATCAGGATATGAATATCATTATTGGATAAATCCTGTGATACCTCAAAATTATTTTTTATGCTCATAATATATGCACCCGGTCTGCATCAGTGTTGACATACTCAGTATCAATCTGATAATAATAAAGTTCGTTTTCTTACAATTTTTTAGTATAGATGGAATATTCCTTTGTGTCAACTCAGTTTTGACTGCCTGGGAATCCCTTTTTAATATTTTAACGGATGCATCAGAAACACTATATGGAAAATATCCGAAATTTCAGTATTATCGCACATATTGACCACGGCAAATCCACCCTGTCCGACCGGCTGATCCAGGCTGCAGAGATCATTTCTGACCGGGATTTTCATGATCAGATTCTTGATAACATGGACATAGAGCGGGAACGGGGCATCACCATCAAAAGTCAGACTGTCTGCCTTCCCTACACAGCAAAGGACGGAAAACAGTACTGGCTCAACCTCATTGACACACCGGGCCATGTGGATTTCAGTTATGAGGTCTCCCGCGCGCTGGCCTCGTGCGAAGGAGCCTTTCTGCTCATTGATGCCAGTCAGGGTGTGGAGGCCCAGACCCTGGCCAATCTGTATCTGGCTCTGGATCACAATCTGGAAGTTATCCCTGTGATCAACAAGATAGATCTGCCTTCTGCCGATATTGAACGGACAAAAGAGCAGATCTCCGAGGATCTGGGACTTGACCCGGAAACAGCGATTCTGGCTTCTGCCAAGATGGGAACCGGGATTGATCAGGTGCTGGAAGGAGCCATCCGTCTGCCCCCGCCAAAGGGTGACGCGGACGCACCCCTGAAAGCCCTGATCTTTGATTCCCATTATGATCCTTTCCGTGGAACTGTTGTGCATTTCCGGATTTTTGACGGCAGACTCCGCCCCGGTGAAATTATCAAATTCATGTCCAATGATGCCGCATACAAAGTGGAAGAGGTGGGAATATTCCAGATTGTCCGGGTTCCGCAGAAGGAACTCTCTGCCGGCCAGGTGGGATATATGATCGCGGGGATCAAAACCGTGAGCGACACCAAATGCGGAGATACCATAACCCACAAATCCCGTCCCTGCGCGGAGCCCCAGTCCGGTTTCCGGGATACCAAACCTGTGGTGTTTTCATCCATTTATCCGGTGGCCTCGGATGAATATGAAGATCTGGCTGTGGCCATTGAAAAACTCAAACTCAACGATTCTTCCCTTATTTACGAGAAGGATTCCTCGGTGGCTCTGGGTTTTGGATTCCGCTGCGGATTTCTGGGACTGCTGCATTTGGACGTGGTGCAGGAAAGACTGGAACGGGAATATGATCTGTCCCTGATCCTGACTGCGCCCTCGGTTCGTTACGAGATTGTCATGAATGACGGTCAGACCCAGATCATTGACAATCCATCCCTGTATCCTGATCCGACACGGATTCAGATCACGCGTGAACCCTTTATCCGCGCGGCCATTATTGTGCCGGACAGATATATGGGCGCGGTCATGACCCTGTGTCTGGAGCGGCGGGGCATAAGCAAAAATTACCAGTATCTCACCAGCAGCCGGCTGGAGATGATTTTTGAGCTGCCCTTAGCCGAGATTGTTTATGATTTTTATGACCGGCTCAAATCTGTGACCCAGGGATACGGTTCCTTTGATTATGAAATCACGGATTACCGGGAAACTGATCTGGTCAAGCTGGATATTCTCATCAACGGCGAAAAAGTGGATGCCCTGTCCCAGCTTGTGCATCGGGATCGGGCAGTGGAGCGGGGAAGAATAGCGTGCGACAAACTCAAAGAGGAAATTCCCCGGCAGATGTTCAAGATTGCGATTCAGGGAGCCATTGGCGCAAAGATCATTTCCCGCTCCACCATATCGCCTTTCCGCAAGGATGTGACAGCAAAATGTTACGGCGGAGACATCAGCCGTAAACGCAAACTTTTGGAAAAACAGAAAAAAGGCAAGAAACGCATGAAAATGGTGGGACAGGTCATGATTCCCCAGTCCGCGTTTCTGGCTGTGCTGAAAACAGACAGTGAATAGGAGAAACAATAATGGGGATGACCATAACAGAAAAGATTCTTGCAGCCCATGCCGGTCTGGATAAGGCTGCTCCGGGTGATCTGATCAATGCCAAAGTGGACATCGCGCTGGGCAATGACATCACCGCGCCCATTGCCATCCGTGAGTTCCGGGAAAGCGGCGCGAAAAAAGTTTTTGACAGAGACCGGGTGATTCTGGTTCCGGATCATTTTGTGCCGAACAAGGACATCGCCTCAGCCATGCAGGCCAAGCAGTTGCGGGAATTTGCAAAGGAACAGAATCTGACCTGGTTTTTCGACGCGGGGGAAATGGGTGTGGAGCATTCCCTTTTGCCGGAAAAAGGACTGGTGCTGCCCGGTGATCTGGTTATCGGAGCAGACAGTCATACCTGCACTTACGGCGGACTCGGAGCCTTTTCCACCGGCATCGGCAGCACGGATCTGGCCGCAGCCATGATTACGGGCGAAGTCTGGCTTAAAGTTCCTGAAAGCATTAAATTTATCTATAAAGGTTCGCTCAATCCCTGGGTTGAGGGAAAAGATCTGATCCTTTATACTATTGGTGACATCGGCGTGGACGGTGCGCTTTACATGGCTATGGAATTTACCGGGCCGGTGATTGAAAAAATGGGCATTGCAGGCCGTCTGACTATGGCAAATATGGCAATTGAAGCCGGAGGCAAAAACGGCATTATTGCGCCGGACAGAGAAACCGAAAGTTATGTTTCCCAACGGGCTGTCCGGAAATACAAATTTTACCAAAGTGATGCGGATGCGGTTTACAGTAAAGTGATTGAATATGATGTCAGCAAAATAGAACCCCAGGTGGCTTTTCCCCATCTGCCTGAAAACACACGGGGCATCAGCGAAGTGGGAGACATCATCATTGATCAGGCCGTGATTGGTTCCTGCACCAACGGCAGAATCGAGGATATGCGCTCTGCTGCGGCAGTGCTGAAAGGCAACAAAGCAGCCAAAGGCATACGCCTGATTATCATTCCCAGCACCCCGTATGTATATAACACTGCCCTGAAAGAAGGTCTGTTTGAAATATTCACAGAAGCCGGAGCCATCATCAGCCCTCCCACCTGCGGCCCCTGTCTGGGCGGATACATGGGCATCCTTGCCAAAGGCGAACGTGCCATTTCCACCACCAACCGGAATTTTGTGGGACGCATGGGACATCCGGAAAGCGAAGTGTATCTGTCCAATCCCGCAGTTGCGGCCGCCTCTGCTGTTCTGGGGAAAATCGGAAATCCTGCGGAAGTGGTGAAGTGATGGCAAGCGGAGCCTGGGCACTTGGAACCGGGGGATGGATGCTGTGGACTCTGAACCGGGGAGCAGGCAGTTGGACTCTGGGAATTCGCGGCTGGATGATTGAAACAGAAAGGCATGATGATCTATGCCCGGAATCAGCGGATGAGGAATGGGGTCAGGGCGGATGGGCTTTGGAAAACGGTGACTGGATGCCGGAAACATGGGAGAATGATGATTTATATCCGGAACCAGAGGATGAACAATGGTGCGAAGGCGGATGGGCTATGGGAACCTGCGGCTGGATGCTGGAAACCGGAAAACCGAGACTGAAAACAGAGGAATCCGGAAACCGTGTCTGGGTTCTGAGAATTTACAGTCAGGATCAGCCAACCCTGTACTGACACAGCAGCACCCGGCAAACCCGCATCCGATCTGCAACTTTCAGACAGAATGATTTCCAGAAAAAATATCCCGTCAAAGCAGCACAGGCTTCCAGCCTGTGCCTGTAAACTGAACCGGGATATTTATTTTCAGAAATCACCCAGAATAAGGAAAATTTTATGAAAATATCAGGAAAAATATGGAAATTCGGGGATGATGTGGATACAGACCTTATTATTCCGGCCCGGTATCTTAACACCAGTGATCCCGCAGAACTGGCAAAACACTGCATGGAAGATGCAGATCCCGCATTTGCCGGAAAAGTGGGGAAGAACGATATTATTGTGGGCGGCAAGAATTTCGGCTGCGGTTCCTCACGGGAACATGCGCCCATTGCCATAAAAGCCGCAGGGGTTTCCTGTGTGATTGCCAAAAGTTTTGCCCGGATTTTTTACAGAAATGCGTTTAACATGGGACTTCCCATTCTGGAATGTGAAGAGGCTGACAAACTGGAAAACAGCGGAACCCTTTCCGTGGATTTCGACTCCGGTGAGATTGTCTGCATGGAAAGCGGACAGCGCTTTTCCACCCGCCCAATTCCGCCCTTTATGCAGGAACTGGTGCAGAGCGGCGGACTTATGAAGCATATTCAGAAACGCCTGAACCGATAAGGATTAATTTTTATCTCATGACAGCAGCAAAGGAAAATTTTTCATGCCAGCCTTTACTCTCAGCCCTTCCCGGATTGCCAGGTTTTATTATCATGAATGTGAGCGTTATCTGCGCTGGCACTGCACAGCCAAAGCAGACAGAATATCTGTGGGAGTCCCGGAAATCAGAGAGGAAAGCAGTCCTGTGACCCGTGCCGTTCTTGAAGGCGGTTACAGATGGGAAGAAGAGGTGATCCAAAATCATATAAAAGAAACTGTGCGGATTGCAAAAGGAAAAAGTCAACTGCATAAACGGGCTTTCGGTGTTACTGAAAGCATTTCCACGCTGAAAAATCTGAAAATCGGGGAATCCGTATATCAGCCCGCGCTGGAAGTTCCGCAGTGTTTTTATGAACGCTATGGCCTGAATTCAGATTTCTGCCATTTTCCGCCATGCCGCCCGGATCTGATTCAACTGACGCAGAATAAAAAGAGAGAGCCCTGCCTTCGGATTATTGACATCAAGGCGGCTGATGTTCTCAAAACCAGTCACCGCATACAGATTTCCCTGTACGCTCTGATTCTCAGAGATATAGCTGAAACACATCAAATCCCATATCATACGGATACAGACACCGCCGCGGTATGGCTGTCCGGCAGAGAGGAACCTGAAAATTTTGAACTATGTTTCAGTATCCGCATATTGGAGCAGTTTCTGCGCCATGACCTTGTTTCCATTTTGGAAATGGACGCGCAGGAAGTTCCCTGGCATCTGTTTCACCGCTGTGAATGGTGTGAATTTTATACATATTGCCGAAAAGAGGCTGAAGAAAAACAGTCTGTATCCCTGATTCCCGGTCTGAGTGCACGCGGCCGCAGGTTTCTCCGGGAACTGAATCCTCCGGTGAACACGTTGGATGAATTTGAAGCATTTCTTCAAAAGGAATCAGCGGATCAACATCTTGAATCCTGCGGTTCCCTGAGAGGAAAAAGAAAAAAACTGCAAAATGCAGTGACCGCTCTGAAACAGGGAAAAGTGATTGCACATGTGGGCTCTTCCCTGGCTCTGCCGGTCAGTGAGGATGTGAATATCACGCTTACTTTGCAGGCTGAGCCCCTGTCCGGAAAAATCTATGCGGCCGGATTCCGGAGACTGAAAGGAAAAGAGGTTTACGGAAGCGGCAGTGAGGAAAAAATCTTCATAGCCCAAAGCCCTGATGACTGCGGAGAAATTCAGACCGCTTTTCTCCATGCCCTGCATGAGGAACTGAAAACACTGGACGCGTACAACCGGAACAGAGAAAAAACAGAGCAGAAATCGCTTCAGATTTACACCTTTGACACTTATGAAAAACGTCTTTTTCACCGTCTTTTGCAGGAATCTCTGAAAATGCCGGACAGAGATTCTGCCTCGCTGCAAATGATATTCTGTTTTCAGGACAAATCCCCTGCTGATAAGGATCAGCATCCTGCAACTGAACTGTCTTTTCAGCCTGTGGTGCTGACATCGGTGATCCGCAAACTTCTGGCACTTCCCCTGCCAATTTCCCTTCGCCTGCCTGAAACCCTTGCTTTGCTGCCTTCCCCGCATTTTGATTTCCGTTTTGATCCAAGTCCCATGTTCTGGTTTGAACTGGGCAGCACCATGAAAAGTGATGCCATTTTCAATGTCTGGCATGGCGGTAAATCAGAGCAGTCAGAATGGATTGAAAATGAAATCCGGCGCAGACTGACAGGCGCTCAGGCTGTGACAGACGGCATACGGGCAAAGGTCAGTGACCAGCTTTTTGCATGGCCGCGCAAATTTCTCTTTCCGGAAATGCAGAATTTCAGAAACAGCGAAATTTCCCGGCTGGCCTTTATTATCCCTTATGAATCTTTTACAGCAGCACGGAACATGCGGGAAGCCCGAACTGCGCCGATTTCAGAAAGAATCTCCAAAGGAATCAGCATACTGCTGGAATATGCCGGTCATCAGCAGTGGAAGGTTCTGTCTGAAATTCAGGGAGATGCCTTGAACCAGAACGGTTTTCCCCATTATCTTCTAACACCGGATACAGAAGAGGGGGAACGTGCGCAGATGGCTTTTGATGATTTTCTTTACAGAAAAACCATGTATGCCCCCAAAGGTGAAGTCCGGCTTGCAGCCATCCGGGAAATGAAAACAGATGCCAAAACCCAAATGGCCGAATCTCTGCATCTTGACCTCAGAACCCATCGGGATCAGACGGATTTCAGAAAAGGGGACAAAGCTCTGCTTCATTCCCGGTTTACGGATTTCACTTTGGACAATATGCTCACAAGGCTGTCAGAATTGGATGAGGAACCGGACAATGATTTTCTGAAACTGCTGCGCAATCCTGCTGCATTTGCCTCAGAAATCCGTATGGAAAAAAAAGCGGATTTCATCAAAACAGCAGAGAAATACGCAGGATTCACCCCAAGTCAGATGTACGCGTTCCGGCATTTTCTGGAAAACCGGCTCACGCTTGTATGGGGGCCGCCCGGAACAGGAAAAACCCATTTTCTTGCCAAGGCCCTGCTTTGCTTTGTCAAAATCTGCAAAGAGATGAATCAGGGACTGAGAATTGCTGTTACGGCCTTTACCCATGCGGCCATTGAAAATCTGCTCGAAGACATCCGGCAGCATATGAAAAATTTTGCCCTTGAACATGATCTTTTTTTGTGCAAAATGAAAAACCGCTCCAGCCCAAAAGGGGAAAATCTGCCTGTTATTCCCGACAGTAAACTCTATGATGCAATGGAACATGATCTGCTGATAGCGGGAGGCACGGTTCACAGTTTTCACAAATCAGGAGTGGAACACGAATTTCCCATTCTCATCGCGGATGAGGCATCCCAGATGAAATTCGGGGAATTTGCTCTGGCAATGAAACTGCTGGAAAAAAACGGTCGGATAATGCTGGCCGGTGATGATCTGCAACTTCCGCCCATTATCAGCGGGGAATATCCTGAATCTGAAGACGGTCTGCCCGGTCTGCATGATTCGGTTTTTGCATACCTGCGGGCCAGAGACAAAAGTGAAAATCCATACACCAGCCAGTTGCAGGAAAACTGGCGCATGAACGCTGTGCTGTCGCATTTTCCGGCGATGACACTTTACGGCAGGGACTACCGGCCCGCGACAAAGCAGATTGCAGGGCAGAAAATCTGTCTGAAACCTGAAAACAGTGGAAAAAGTGATGAAAATACATTCTGCCAATGGTTGCTGAATCCGGATTATCCGCTTATTCTGTGCGTACCGGAGAATACGCAGACTGCTGTGGAAAATCAGACTGAAGCACGGCTGGCTGCTCTTTTGGCACATTATCTCCGCAACCGTCTGATCCGGGAAAATACGGAAAAAACATATCCGGACACAGAGGCAGGCGACAAAGCCTTCTGGAGTGAAGGTCTTTTCATTGTCAGTCCCCATCATGCACAAATTCGGGCCATCCGGAAAGAAATGGCTGCTCTGCGGGAATGGAAGTCACTGCCCTTTGTGGATACAGTAGACAAAATGCAGGGGCAGCAGTGTGAGAATGTCATTGTCAGTTACGGGGTCAGTGATGCTGAAACAGCGCTTTCAGAAGCGGAGTTCATTTACAGCCTGAACCGGCTTAATGTTTCCGTCACCCGTGCAAAGGCAAAGTGCATTGTCTTTATTTCCCGGCCCCTGCTGGAACCCTGTTTTGATCTGCTGCAAAATGAGGCGGCTGTGAAAGGGCTGGGCTATATGCTAGCGCTTGCGGATTTCTGCACCCGGTTCGGAGAGGAAAAAGACTTTGATCTGTGTTTTGCCGGAAGCAGGGGAAAAGTGAAAACTTTCCGTGCAGAAACAAAAAAGTGGTAGTGGTGCAAATCTGTTGATCCAAAAATTCCCCTCCCCCGGTGGGAGGGGTCAGGGGAGGGTTATAATCAGTGATGTTTTCACCCTCCCCCTGCCCCTCCCTCAAGGGAGGGGAGACCTTATCAACGGATTTGACCCACTACCAAAAAAGTAAAACAGGTTTCCAGTTTGTGAGCGGCTCTTGAACAAACCGGAAGTTTGTTCTGCCTTAAAAAGTTAATGACATTGAGGCAAAGTGCAGGAATGTGTTTTTCAATCTGCTGCGTATGCAAATGACCTGAAATGTCAAAAAAATCATGATCTGAAAAGAACAATCAGCACATATTTTGCCCCGAAGATCAGTTTCAGTGTCATGGACTGCAGAAGTCCGCGCGTGACATAAACATATCCCAGCAGAAAATTGGAGACAAAGGAAAGAAGCATCTGCATCAGAAAAAAATAATTGAAACCCGGAGAAATGCCGATAAAACGGAAATATTTCAGAGTCAGCAGGGAAGCAAACACAGATACAATGAAAATCCCCGCTATTCTGCGCCGCAGAATACCTACGCAGATGGTAAGCAGACAGAAACGCATGATGACTTCATCTGTAACTGCTCCTTTGAGTGGGAAAAACAGAAGATATACCGGATGATCCGGATATGAAACCGGCGAAATTTTTATGAAATGACGATCAAAGAGCAGCCAGGAAAAAACAATCATTACAAGGCCCAGCAGGAGAAGCAGGGGAAGGGATCTGAACCAGTCTTCCTGACTGCCAAAACCCGGAAGACCGGCTTTTTTGGAAAAAATGAAACCGGTCATGGACGAGAGAAAACAGATAAGAAAGAGAAGAAACAGTTCGGCAGCAAGCACTGAGCCCGGATTCGGGATCATCGGCAGCAGAGCTTTTTCCGGGGCAAGGAAAATGAGATAGTGAAACCAGGGTATGGTGAAAAAAACTGAAAAAAAGGCAAGTACAAGGGATTTATTCAGAATAACGGGCATGTTCCGCCTTTCCCCTGCTGTGCAGTGGATGCCATGCGGCTATTCTTCCGGCACATAGAGAATTTCCCTGATTCTGCTGCACGCGCTCCGGGAAGCGGAATTCAGCAGTCCGAAATTCACAGCGGATTTTCCGTACAGACCCAGAACAGTATCCATATCCGGTATCCGGTAACAGGCCGCAAAATGATCTTTTCCTTTGAGAATAAGACCGGTCATATCCCCCATGTCCTTACAGGATATATCTTCCCCGATCCCGGTCAGGAGATCCACAGTAAAAATTACAGCATTTTCACTTTTTTCCGGAAAACAGCAGATAACGGTTCCGTCTTCCCTCAGCACAGAAATTTCCTCTGTTCCGTTTATATCCGCTGCAAGATGTTCCAGAACATCCCGGATGCATTCACATTCTGACACTGTAAGTTTCCCCGGTATGAAATCTGAAAAAGATTTCAGCAAAAGAATTTTTGTGTTTCCGCATGGTTTCAATCTGCCGCAAAGGCGCAAAGTTCCAGGAAGATTACTGTCTTGTTATTTCTCAGATTTTATATTATCTGAGGATTTTTTCAATTTGGACAGCGGCATTTTCACAGTTCTGCCGGATCAGACCGAAGTTGTGATGCCGGGCCGCAATGCCCATAATCCCCCTGTCTGAAACAGGAAATAGCATGGTGATGCCTTTCTGACAGAACAGGATCATTTCTCCAAATCCTTCCGATTCCGGCCACTGGGACTGTTTATAACAGAAATTGAGTGTATTCATGATAATACGGTGCAGGGACTGTGCGCTTTCCGGGCAAAGTTCCGCCAGTATTACGCCTTCCCTGTCTGTTACAAGCGCATTTTCCACACTGTCCGCACATTCCTTCAGTTCTTTCAGGATTTTTGAAATGCCAACCCGGTAAGCCAGGGCTGTCAGTTCCTCTTCACTGCTGCTCTTCTCCCCTGTCTCTTTCTCCGGAGCCGCTGATACGGGCAGATCAGGATTCACTTCATCCACCCGGAATTCCTGGGTTGCCATCATGCGCATTTCCCGATCCGAATGTCGGATCACTTCCAGAAAAAGATCCTCCCCTGTCCGGGTAATATTCCTGAATTTTGCCGTTTCCCCCCTGCGCTCACTGAACCTGACCTCTGTCCACCGCATGATTTCATAAAACGCGTCCTCTCCGAACAGACTGCCGCAGACTGCACTGCTGATTCCGCCGTTTTCAAAATAAATATTTCCGGAATTCTTTTCGGTTCTGCTTTGCCGTGTGACTGTCATCATCAGATTTTCCCGGCACAGGGAATAGAGAAGAACCACATCAAACACACTCAGGGGATGCCTCTGATTTCCAGGCTCCTCCATCCTCTGCCGGATTTTCTGCGTGAAATCCTCTGCTGTAACCGGCTTTCTGATAAAGGAAATCATGCTGTTTTCACTTATTTTTCCTGCCGGTATCCCGGTGTCCGCATCCATTGCCGCCACCAGACGGATGCCGGGTTCCTTTTTTTTTGCCATTACAAAAAGTTTCACAATGTCTTTTTTGCAGTTTTCCAGATCTGCAAGCAGTATGTCAAAAGGGGTCTGTGAAAGCATATCCAGTGCTTTCAGTATGGTTCCGGCAGGAAACACACGGCATTCATATTCCGGATAAGCTGTCAGTGCACCGCACAGATGCGGTTCACTGCTGACCGTCAGTATGGACAGGGATGAATCGTTTTTTGTTTCCATTATGAAAAAAACAGGATAAAAGTATTAGTAAGACTTCCGGATCACAGAAATACATATTCCGATATTTCCAACCTTCATACCAAAGGATATAAACAATATGTGATTGCCGGCCGGATGTCAATTGTTTTTCAAAAGGTACTGGGGATAAAAAACGTTCTGTCTGTTGAAAAGTGAAGGGAATATGAATATATTCCAAATTATGTTACTTCTGAAAAACCGCAGAAAAAAAGGAGACATCCATGCATCGTATTATCTTTATGTTCCCGTTTATCCTTATTTGCATTCTTATTATCACTCCGGTGTCCGGTTCACGGGCGGAAGACAGTGACAGCCTTTCCCCAAAAATCGGCCCGTTTCTCCGTAAAGAAATTCTGGAATCCCGGCAGAATTCCCACTTTCTCCGAAACAGAAAAAGCTCTTCGGAAAAAATCAGTATTGTCGCTGTGCTGAATGCGGATCATCTGAAAATACTGCCGGAGACTGTGCTTGCCGACTTCAGAAAGAAAGTCGAAGCTCTGGGCGGCATCATCGGCACTCATGCCTACAACAAAGTGCAGGTGACGATACCTGCACAGGAGATTGAAACCCTGGCCGGATGGCCGGAAATCAGGGTGCTGAAAAAGCCTGTAAGTCCCCGATCCCGTTCTGTCATATCCGAAGGCAGGAGCGTAATCAAAGCTGATGAATGGCACAGCAGCGGTCTGAGCGGAAAAGGTGTAAAGGCAGGTGTGATTGACATGGGTTTTTACGGTTATTCGGGGCTGCTGGGAACTGATTTGCCGCAAAGTGTCACAACAAAGATAATGGGGGCTTCCAGAGATTTCCTGTCATATGATCACGGAACAGCATGTGCCGAGATTGTTTATGATATTGCGCCTGAAGCACAGATGTTTCTGGTCAATGCAGGGGACTGGGATGTGGATTTTCACAATGCTGTTGGCTGGCTGGAATCCCAGGGGGTGAATGTCATCAGCAGTTCCATTGGCATCAATTACAGTATCATTGCCGAACTGATTTATGAGATTGCCTATGGTTCCTCATTTTCATCCTATTATGCCTCCCTTCAGTTGGAGGAACTGGACACTATCCGGGAACAGTGGAAGGAGACGATTGATGAGTCTGTTTCCAAAGGAATCACCTGGGTGCAGGCTGCGGGAAATGACGGGAAAAAACGGTGGAAATCTGAATTTAAGGACACGGACGGAGATAAATTTCTCAATTTTTCCGCCACGGAAAACGGAAATGAGATTGTCATGCCGGACTATTTCTATTATGGCATTCCTGTATATGTGGTTCTGGCCTGGGGCGAGGGGGATACCACAGATGATTATGATCTCTATATCACGGATCAGTATGGAAGAAATATAACAAACTCGACCTTTATTCAGGCGGAAGTGCCGTTTTTCCCTATGGAGGTCTGTCTTTTTTACCCCAGATCCGGCGTGAAATATTATGCCCGTGTGGAAAAATATGATGCCCCTGATCAGGTGGTTTCTCTCAATATCGGTGCGGACAGCTTTGCCAGTTTCAAATATTATCTGCCGCATGGAACGGTGAAAATGGCTCCGCCTGCGGATAATCCCAATGTTATTACTGTGGGAGCGGTTCCCTGGGACAATCCCTATACCATTGAATCCTACAGTTCTCAGGGCCCGAACGCGGATGATGTCATCAAGCCGGATCTGGTGGCTCCGGATGCAGTATCCACACGGACATATGAAACAGAAGGATTTCCCGGCACATCCGCAGCAGCGCCCCATACGGCCGGTGTCTGCGCGCTGGTAAAACAGGCATATCCGGATTACACTCCCGCTCAGATTAAGGCATATCTTGAAAAGAATGCGCTCGATTTAGGGCAGCCGGGAAAAGACAATGTATTCGGCAGCGGACTGGTTATGCTCCCTTCTCTGAGCGATTCCTGCATACCTGTCCCGGACAATTTTGATCTGAATATCTGCGCAGATTACATGGGGACTTCCTATACTTTCACTCTGGAGTATTTTCCGGATGATCCTTCGGGAATTTACTGGAAAATGGATATACCCACTTTTGCCCAGGCCGGGAGCGGAACTGGGGGCTGCATAATGGTCGGCGCTGCGCTGGATTTGAATCTCTGCGCTGAATATCAGGGAATACGGTACAGATTTACGCTAAATTATGTGCCAATGCCCGATGATCCGGCCGGAATATACTGGGAAATGGATGTTTCCACATTTACAATGATTCCGTGAAACGGCCAATGTCCGGGGGAGGTTCAATGCCATTGCGTTAATGGTGGCTGAAAGTCTGAGACACTGAAATAATTCAGAAAGGAGTGCCAAACTTTCAGTCTGGCACTCCTTAATTTTTTTTAAAAAACGGCATTGGACAGGCATTATACCAAATTGCCATTGAATTTATACAATAAAGTGAGTTGTTTCCTCTGTGTTCTCTGTGGTTTTTTATCTCTGTGTTCTCTGTGGGAAACCGAATGATAAGTATACTTTCAATGGAGAATCGGTATTATACCAAATCGCCATTGATTTTATACAATACTGTCAGTTTTTTCGAGGTTCAGCCTGCGTGTGCAAAAAACCGCTCCGCTCAATTTCTGCACTCATCCGGATCAGTCCGGGGCGGGACTGCAGACTGTATCAGGTCAATGGCTAACCGTTATTATACCAATTCGCCATTGAACATATACTTATGATTCGGTTTCCCACAGAGGGCACAGAGAGAAAAAAACCACAGAGAACACAGAGGAAAAATTCTTTTTTTCTGTGTTCTCTTTGCAGTCCTCTGTGATCTCTGCGGGAAATAAATGTATAAATTCAATGGAGAATTGGTATTATACCGCTCATTTGCGCGTCCGGCTTTTCAGATACTCCTCAATGGTTTTGATTCTTTCCCCAAGTTCTTTGAGAATTTCTCCCTGACCTTTCTGTCTTTCTGCCAGAACGCTGATATTTTTCCGGACAAAGGGCACAATCTTTTCCTGTTCTGTTTTTATCCGATCCAGATTTTCTGCCATTCCTGCTTCCAGATTTTCCAGATTTTCAAGCAAATATTTGTCTGACCGGCGGATTTCCTCTTTGCATTCCCGCAGATTGATTTCATCCTGATCCTGCAGTTTCCGAAAATCTTCCCCCAGCCTGGCAATCAGGGCTGCGATAATTTTTTTACGGAAATCAGCCTGCTGTGCAATCTGTTTTTCGCTGTCCTGTTTCAGTTTTTCTTTGATCTGCTCAGAGAATGCCCCCAGATGCTTTTTTGTATCCCCGATTTCCTTTCTGGCAATATCCAGTTCTCCGGAAACGCGTTTCACTTCTTTTTCTGTATATTGCCGGATGATTGAGGCAGCATGCCGCATTTCCCTGTCCATGCGTTTCAGCTCTTCTGACACAGCGTTGTGCTGCTGCCGGATGACGGTTTTTTCGGATTCCGGCATGGACAGTTCTGCTTTCAATTTCTCTTTTTCCTGTCCGGCAGATTCCTGTTTTCCGATCTGCGAAAAACATTTTTCCATTTCTTTTGCAATGTATTGGCGCAACTGCAACTGCTGTTCAGACAGAGCCGAAATTTTTTGATCCGTTTCTGAAAAAATCCTTTGTTCAAATCCGGTCATTTTTTCATTCAGATGCCCGTCCATTTCCTTTGCAAGATTTTCCCGGACAGATGTTTTGCATTCCTCCCTTTCCTGTGCAAAACGGCTGTGAATTTCCTGCAGCAGGGTTTCGGAATTTTCCCGGAAAGCCAGCAACTGCTCTGTCATATTCCTGCCGGTCAGCACGGCTTCCTGACTGAAATTCTGATAATGTGTGCGTAGTTCGCTCTGTTCACGGTCAATGTTTTCCAAAGCCTGATGCAACTGCCCCTGTTTTTCCAGAAATTCTGTAATGATCTTTTGCAGTTGATCTTCTGCCCGGTCTCCCGTCTCCGTCATCCGCCGGATGGTGCTATCACTTTTTTTCTCAATTTCTTCCGATTTTTCACAAATTTCTTTCAGACGGGCAGTATAGGTGTTAAACTGTTCTTTATATGAATTCAGAACCGGCAGCATTTCGTCCAGCCTGGCTTTTTCCCGGTTCAGAGACAGAGCCGTCTCTTTCCTGTCCGCTTCTGCTGCACTGTGCAAATGCTGACTTTGTTCGGAAAACATGCTGCAGAATTCTTCTCTGAGGGATTGCAGGAATTTTTCATGTTTGCGCCTCAAATCCCGGTATCTGTGATTCAGGTGCGCAAGAGTTTCATTTCTGAATCTTTCGAGATCACCGGCCAGATGCATAATTTCTTCCTGTATCTGATCCGAAAAAAAGGCAAATTCTGACTTTTCCTGCTCAATCCTCTGCCGGTGCTCATCCATCTGCTGCGCGATCCGGCAGTCATTTTCCTGAAACTTTTTTTCCAGTTCCAGGGAATTGTAACTTATCCGCTCTGTGATTTCCCTCAGATATTCGCGGAGAATGTCTTCAGATTTGTTCTGCTGATGACAGATTTCCGCGTATTTCTGCTCCAGTTGACGGCTCTGCTCCCGGATTTGCATTTTTTCATATGCAGAATCAGAGCGGATTTCCATTAACTCCCTGTCCGAACAAAGTCTCAACTCCCGCAGACCGGCAATTTCTGTATCTGCTTCCCTGCAAAACCCGGCCCATTGATCCCATATCTGCCGGAACGATTCGGCATGATGACGGATTTCTTCTTTTGTGCCTGCCAGTTCAGACAGGTCATGATTGATCCTCTGGTCGATCAGATGCTCAAGCCCGGCCTTTTCCTGTTCAAATGCACTGTGCAGATTTTGGAATTCCTGTGCCGAACGTTCCTGCAACTGAGCAGTTTCAAGGGCAATTTGCTGCCGGATTTTTTCAAAAGCTGATTCGCGGAAATGCGCTGTCTGCATTTTCAGGGCATGGGCCATGCGGAAAAGTTCAAATGCCCTGCAGTTTGTGAATTTTTCCAGTCCATTTTCCAGATGGTAGATTTCCTCTCTGATTTCATTGGAAAAATTTGACAGTTCCTCCCAGGCATTCTGAATGTGAATCCGGTTTTCATCCAGGGACTGCGCGGCCTGGAGCCGGATATGCGCCAGACTTTCCTGCACAGACTGTTCAAGATAACTTATCTGTCCGGTAACTGACTGCAGAATCTGCTGATTTCCCCTTTGGATCTGCTGCTGCCGCTGTACTGCCTCCTCATATTTCCCTGCCAGCTGCTGTGCAGTTTTCCGCAATTCCTGTTTTTCAAAACCCCAGTCTGTGAGCATCCGCAGCAGTTCAGTCTCACAGTATGCACCAAATTCTCCCAGACGCTGAAACAGTTTTTCATATTCGGACTGAACCTGATCAAAGTCCCTGATCCGGCGGCTGATCCGGATTTTTGTCCTTTTTTTATATGATTCCAGTTCAGCCTGCTGCAAAAAAATTTCTTCCTGCACCTCCTGTGCAAACTGTGACAGACTCTCCCTTTCCGGCAGAAGCAGATTTCTGTTTTCATCCAGATGCTGTGCGAGCCGGTATTGGGCATCCCGGAAAAAACCTGCGGACTGTTCTGAAAGCCAGGCCATCTGTCCGGTGATTTCCTTCAGAATTCCTGCCTTTTCCTTTTCCAGAATCAGCAGTTCCTCCCGGAATATCCGCCTTTCGCATATGAGTTTTTCCGCAACTGCCTGCAAAGACTGCTTTTCCCGGCGAAAGGCATCCAGCAGTCCTGCCCGTTCTGCTTCATATTTCCGGCCAGTATCCGTGATTTCCCCCAGGGCTTTTTCATACAGAACTTTCAGGGCATCAAAGGCATGGAGTTCTTTGTGCAGACGCTTTTCCGCTTTCTCCTGCCATTGCACTGCCTGTTCGCTCAGATATTCTGTTTCCTCCTGCATCTGTAAGGAGAAAAGCGTGAGCATTTCAGATTCTTTCTTTGCAATCAACCGGTTTTCATCCAAACCCCGAAGGATAAGATAACGGTTTTCTTCAAGAACCGACTCCTGTTCTTTCCACAGCCAGGCCATCCGGCCTGTGATTTCCTTTTCCAATGCCGGAAGTAAAGATTCTGTTTCCCTGCACTGATCCCGAAGTGCATTCCGCTCTGCGGCAAGTTCATTGACAATCCCGCTGATTTCGCTTTTTTCATATCCCAAAGCTATGAGCATATGGCTGAGCTTATCTTCAGAACTGCGGATAATTTCCTGCAGATTCAGCAGATTTTTTTCATATCCGCTTTTCAGGTTTTCCATTTCAGCACTGCGGATTTCAAACTGCTTTTCATAGTGATGGGCTGTCTCACGGGATGCAAGCAGCCGATCTTTGATCTGCTTTGCCAGATCCGCTGTTTCATAAAATGCATCGATCTGTTCGCCCAGATGATTGAGTTTCCGCATCAGGCTTTCAGGGTCTGATAATCGCGCCACGTCAAAACTCCTTGAGAAGTTGATTGAGCCGGGTGTTCCGGGATGGAAAAACGGTTTTTGAAAGAAGATTGAGCATTACACGCCATTCCAGTATTTCAATGATGGGGGAAGAAAGGTTCAGGTTCAGTGCCTCCCGGTACAGCCACTGTTCCCCGTCCGGTGTATGTATATTTCCGTATTCATTGTCCATCATAGCGAACATGGATGGCTTAAATGATGTGTCGGCCTGGGATGTCTCATAAAAACGTATAACCTGCAGGGTTTTCATATCCATGACAGCCACCTGCATCAGATCAGCGGTGTGCATTGCTTTCCCCATGTCCGGAGCCAGTTCCCGCAGTACATACAGTGCCTTGATGTTCCTGGGATTATGCTCCAGTATTCTGCGGGAACGGATGATCAGATTGTCATAAAAATCGCCGAAATCCTGAATCAGTCTGTCCGCACTCACCGCGTCAAAAGGGATTTCACGGTTTTCCATCCATTGGGAAAAACGCTCTTCCAGTTCAGCCAGCCGCCAGCTTTCCGGAGGCCGGGACAGAGATGCCGGATCAAAATGCAGATCCGGAGCACAGCAGTCACAGCGTCCGCATTTCCAGTCCTCATCTGATGTCTGCAGATTTTTGAGCAAAGCGGAATAACGGCAGCCGCGGGACATGATCATTTCTTTCAGATGCCAAAGTCTGTAATAAGCCATGTTTCGCATTTCATCCTGAACATGACAGACCACAGGTATAAGACATATACCTGCTGACAGAAAAAAATCCTCATATTCCCGGTAACTGGAAAGTCCGGACGAATGAACAGCCTTCTGCAGGCACTCAGCATGCATATCCCGGCAGCGCTCAATTTCTTTCATCCTTTCCAGCAGTTCATCAGGCGTGCGGAAATCAAATCTGCGGTTTGCGGAAATGTCATTGGAGCGGAGATAGTTCATTATACCGGCATGGGCGGCATCCTCTGCCAGAAAATTCCTGTATCCATAGACTTTGAATACAGGTTCACCCTCCCGGTATTCAAGGGAAAAACGGTCAATGAGCCGAATCACGGCAAGACGGAACAGGGCTTTTTCCGCATCCCGCTGCCGGAAAGCGGAAAGAGGAATGCGCAGGGGATTTTCCCCTGCTTTATGAGCAGTGATAAGGATATCCAGCATATGCAGTGCTGTCATAATTTCCTGCACCGCATCCGGATACTGATGGCGGATACGGATATGCTGTCTGCCATAATCACAAAGCGTTTTTTCAAAAGGGCATCCGGTTTCAGAGCAGTCCGGAATCCGTGTACGCCTTTTGTGCATATCATTTTCACAGGCAGCACAGGGCAGATGCGTGATACGGACAGAATGCACATGGCAGCCGCAACTGCCTGCGGTCCCTGCATGAAGCATCCATATTTCAGGGCTGTCTGCCAGATTTTTATAAAGACGGACAATTTTTTTTTTCTGTTCCCCTTTTTCCCCGGTGCTTACCAAAAGATCCGGAATTCCCTGCAAACAGATTTCCGGATCATCATGGGGATTCAGGTTGTTATTTCCTGCCAGATTTTCAGTTTGGCATATCTGAGGAAGAAAGGTATCAGGCGGATCAGATATTTCTTTATCCACCGGCAGTTTCACCAGTTCCCCGGATATGAATTCCTCACAGGCCCTTTTCTTCTCTTCCGGGCTGTTTACTGTGATTACCTGAAAACTGAGCGGATCCCGGCAGAAATTCTTCCGCTGACGCGGCGAAATGTCTTTGAGTTTCAGCGCAGCCGGCACATCTTTCCGGATCATTTCACCGGATATTGAACTCAGGGCAAGCACCGTCAGATCCGGGTTCTGTTTTTCCAGATCGCTTATTATCTGCGGAAGCCGCAGATAGGCAGGCCGGAATTCAGGCCCCCATTCTGAAATGCAGTATGCCTTGTCAATGATCAGAGTGCAGACCGGAGTTCTTCTGACAATTGCGTACAAATCCTCGCGAAGGCTGCGGCTGATCAGGCTTTCCGGAGAGATATACAGAAGACGGATTCTGCCCAGAGTCAGGGATTTGTGATGGATATGCAGGGAACTTTCCCGGACCGGGGAGTTGATTTTCAGGGGAATTTCCGGATTCCGCTCCAAAGAATTCAGGGGACTGATGATCAGATGGAGTTCGGAACGCGCCGCATCCGGCATATGTAAACAGAAGCTGGGGCCTGCATTCAAAGGCAGTGCTGCAAATACATGATCTTTTTTTGCAATGGAAATGGATACCGGAGACTCATCCTCTTTTCCGGAATACTCCCTGCCTGAAACTCTCCGTGCCATTTTTCCCAGGCGATGACGCAGGGATGGCTCTTCAAACGCAAAGACCAGACTGTCCGGGACAGATTCCCTGTTTTCAGCGTGCCGGATATGAATCAGCAAGATGAATTTCCTTATAAATTACCACGTCGTAAATATGAAATCTGAAAAATAAAACCGGCATAAAATCAGGCAGTAATGTCCGGCAAAATCCTGTTAGTACATGACCAGTTTAGGGTAGGCGATTTCCATGAAAAAATGTACCATCATTGTAGGTGGGCACGGCTTTTTGTGCCCACCGTTTCAGCAGGACGGCGGGCACAAAAAGCCGTGCCCGCCCTGCGAAAAACGGTATAATCATTAATGGAAATCACCGTAGTGCCACACAAGTAATGCTGAATCCTGTTCAGCAATATTTCAGATTTTTTAAAAACAGGCAGTTGCATTCTGCTGAATATGATTCAGAATTATATGCTGATCACTGCCGATTTGTGCTGTACAACATTTATATCTATAAAAATCAATATGTTAAAATTCAACTGCGTAACAGCGGCATCTAATACCAATTCGCTATTGAATTTATACAATAAAGTGAGTTATTTTCTCTGTGTTCTCTGTGGTTTTTTCTCTCTGTGTTCTCTGTGGGAAACCGAATCATAAATATACTTTCAATAGAGAATTGGTATAATGTTTTCCCCGGAATTCATGGGAAAAATTCTTGTCATAAAGTTTGGATTTCCGTGTTCCCTGCTGCAGTTCCGGAGAAAGCGCGGGGCCCGCAAGAATCAAAGCCTGTTTGCGTATATTCTCCTTTTTCACCACATCGGCCAGTTCGCCCACTGTGGTGCGGAAAATTTTTTCATCAGGCTGACTGACACAGTAAACTATGGCAGCAGGCGCATCCGCTCCGTATGTTTTTGTCAGGATTTCTGTCACTTCTGCAATCATGGAAATACTGAGATAAATGGACATGGAAGCCCTGTGCCGGGCAAGGGATTCCAGATTTTCAGCCTCCGGAACCGGGGTGCGTCCGGCCATACGGGTAAGAATCAGGGTCTGAGTGACTTCCGGCAGAGTGTATTCAATGCCCATTGCAGCGGAAGCGGCAAATGCAGCAGTAACACCCGGTATGACATGAAAGGGAATATCATGGCGGTTGAGTTCCGCAATCTGTTCGGCAATCGCACCGTACAGAGCGGGATCGCCTGTATGCAGACGCACCACTTTTTTTCCGGCATTGTAACCTTCCCGCATCAGGCGCACAAATTCATCCAAATGCAAAGATGCACTGTTCACATGCTCGCATCCGGGCTTTGTCCATTGCAGAAGTGCTTCCGGAACCAAAGAACCCGCGTAAATCACCAGATCAGCATCTGCAAGGGCTTTTTGTCCTTTTACGGTAATCAGTTCCGGATCTCCGGGGCCTGCGCCCACAAAAAGAATAGGGTTTTTCATTGCTTATTCCAAAATATAATTTTGCTTTGTTCAGTCCATTGTCAGACAGATATTTTTAAGAATAAAAAATTTCCCACAGGGAGCACAGAGGAAAATGATCCACAGAGAACACAGAGGAAAAATTCTCTGTGTTCTCTGTGCAAACCTCTGTGTTCTCTGTAGGAAACCACAATATTTTTTCAGATTTCCATAAATTATCCCAAAAATAAATTTACCTTGTTCATGCTGTCATCAGACTGATATTTAAAAATATTCAGTCGGAAGAATAAAAAATTTCCCACAGAGAGCACAGAGAGAAATGATCCACAGAGAACACAGAGGAGGCGATTGACAAAAAAATTATGTGGTCTCTGTGCAACACTTTGTGATCTCTGTGGGAAACCACAATATTTTTCATTTCAGAAGGCTCCGAGCTGGCAGGAAGCAATTCTGATTTGCAATGCTTCACATGCTTCTGAAATTTCCAGACGGCTGAGCGCAGATTTTTTCGCGATTTCCCACGCGTCCGAACAGGACAATCTGCCGTTTTTCAGCTCTGAGCGAATGGCTTTTTCCAGTTCAGGACTTACTGTTTCCGCTGGTTTTACAATGCCTTTTTGCGGATAATAGCCGAACAGTCCCAACTGACATTTGCTGATACGGTACTGGGCAAGATCAATGGCCACTCCAACCGCATACGGACTCACCTTTAAATCACGGGCAATACGGTGTGCAGCCGCACAACTGATCTTTCCATCTTCGGCTTTTGCCTTAACAGCTTCCGCAACAGCCGGTTCTGCTTTGACTTCCGGCCCGTGCTTGGCCGCAAAATTTCCTTTGTGCTGACATCCCATTGGATATTCCTTTCTGAGACTATATCTCCCTGACTTGTAAAAAAATCCTGCCTGCACATCCGCCCTGCAACTGAAAATCATCTTAGTGTCTGTATCAAAATAACCTGTTATAAACCCTGAGAGTTTTGAAAACCCTCAGGGTTTCCGGACAGAAAAGCTGTACAGGTTATTTTTTTACAAACCCCTAGGTGATTTATGAAAATAAGCTGCTTTGCCGGGATATTCTTTTCCGGAAATCACCTTACCTGCAATATCTGCGGTTTTCCGAATCCCAGTTCCTTATCGGATTTGCGCACATAGCAGGGGGTGAATGCGGCGACATCATCCCGCTCCCCTTTCTGAAAACGTGACCAGGCCAGCCGTGCCACCACAGAAGCCCGTATAACACTGCTTTCACGCGGTGCGAAGATCGCGCGTTCTCCCAGATTTTCCCGGATAAGGTCGTGATAAAGTTCAGCACCGTTTCCCACAAAAAGTGTGGTTTCGTCAATACCGGATATTGCGGATTCCGGAGAAAGAACCTGTTCTGCGGAATCTTTGTTCATTATGCCGGACACAGAATGGTAACGGGCGCAGTAAACTTCTCCCTTGCGTGCATCTGTGAGTACGCACACAGGCCAGGGGCTCAGACTGACCTGTGCGGCCAGCACATCTGTAACCAGAATTCCGGACATTGGTTTTCCTCCGGCCATTGCCATGCCCTTGATTGTGCTGATGCCGATGCGCAGCCCGGTGAAACTGCCCGGGCCTGAGGATACGGCAAAGCCGTCCGCGTGCCGGGGGCCAATATCACATAAACGGAACACAGAATCAATCATCCCCATCAGATGCCGTGAATGGGTCTGCATCCGCGTACCCGTGATTTCAGCCAGCAGATGCTCCCCTTCTGCCAGCGCAACACTGCAGGTGTCGGTCGCTGTATCCACTGCCAGTATGATCATGACCTGTCCGCTTTTTTCTTTTTCAGTGGTTTGGCCTTGATATTCTTCATGAAATCCTTTCCCATGGCAATGGGCAGCACCTCATCAATATTCTTTACGGGAATGAATGTGATTTTCCGTTTCACATTCTGCGGAACCTCTTCCAGATCCTTTTTGTTTTTCTCCGGAATGATAATAGTGCGGATACCGCCCCGCAGTGCTCCCAGAGCTTTTTCCTTCAGACCTCCGATGGGAAGCACCCTGCCCCGCAGCGTGATTTCTCCGGTCATGGCCACATATTTGTCCACCGGCGCACCTGTAATCAGAGATAAAAGGGCAGTGGCCATTGCAATGCCGGCAGAAGGGCCGTCCTTGGGAATCGCGCCGGCCGGCACATGGATATGAATATCGAGGTTTTCAAAATAATTGTCCTCCTGTCCGAACGCACTGAGATGGGAGCGGATATAACTCACGGCAGCCCGGGCTGATTCCTGCATTATCTCACCAACCTGACCTGTGATAATCAGTTCACCCTTTCCGGCAAACAGGGAAGCCTCAATATACAGCACTTCACCGCCGACCTCAGTCCAGGCCAGTCCTGTGGACAGTCCGATCTGGCTGTCCTCCTGATCCATTTCCGGAAAGAATTTCGGAGGCCCCAGGTATTTGTGCAGACTGCTTTTGGCAATGACAAAAGGACCTTTTTTCCCTTCCGCTATTTTCCGGGCTGTTTTCCGGCAGATGGTTCCGATTTCCCTCTCCAGGTTCCGCAGACCGGCCTCAGAGGTGTATTCGTTGATAATCTGCTCCAATGCACTGGACGTGAAAGAGATATTTTTGGATTTAAGCCCGTTTTCCCTGATCTGCCGGGGAATCAGATGCTTTTCCGCGATGGCCCGCTTTTCCTCCTCAGTATAACCTGACAGGCGGATGACCTCCATCCTATCCAGCAGTGCTGAGGGAATGGTATCTGTCATATTGGCCGTAAGGACAAACATCACTTTGGAAAGATCAAAGGCCAGGTTCAGATAATGGTCACTGAATGCAGAATTCTGTTCAGGATCCAATGCCTCCAGCAGGGCAGAGGAAGGGTCGCCCCGGAAATCAGAACCCAGTTTGTCAATTTCATCCATCATAAATACCGGGTTGTTGGTTCCGCACTGTTTCATCCCCTGGAGGATCCTTCCGGGGAGCGCTCCCAGATAGGTGCGGCGATGCCCTCTGATCTCAGCCTCATCCCTCACACCGCCTAAGGAAATGCGGACAAATTTGCGTTTGATGGCACTGGCTATGGCCTTTCCCAGAGAGGTTTTGCCCACACCCGGAGGCCCCACAAAACACAGAATCGGGCCTTTCATGGCCGGATTGAGTTTGCGCACGCTGAGATATTCCAGTATGCGATCCTTGATCTTGTCCAGACCATAATGGTTTTTGTTGAGTTCTTTCTGTGCATTCAATATGTTGAGCATGTCTTTGGTAGATTTTTTCCAGGGCAGTTCCACCAGCCAGTCCAGATAGGTCCGCACAATCGCTGCTTCGGAAGATTCAGGATGCATCTGATCCAGTCTTCGGAGCTGGACTTTTGACTCTTCCTCGGCTTCTTTGGACATCCTGGCTTTTTTGATCTTTTTCTGATACTCTTCCACCTCCTGGGCTCTCTCATCAGTTTCTCCCAGTTCCCGGTTGATTGCCCGAACCTGCTCCCGCAGAAAATAATCACGCTGGCTTTTGGATATTTCATCTTTCACATTGGACTGGATTTTTGCCTGCATGGCGGAAAGATCCATTTCCCGTGACAGAAATTCGTTCACCATCCGCAGCCGCTCCACAGGATCGGTTATTTCCAGGATCATCTGGGATTCTTCAAGCTTAAGCCTGAGATTGGTGGAAACCAGATCCGCCAGCCGTCCCGGATCGTCTATGCTTTCCAGTATGGTGCTGACCTCTCCGCTCATCTCCCCGCGCAGAGACAGTATCTTTTCGGAAAAATCCCGCACATTCCGCATGAGTGCTTCGGTTTCCAGATTCGATTCCGGCACAGGCGGTTCTTCAATAACCTCCACCTTCACCCGGAACCAGGAGCGTTTCCTGACATATTCTTTTATTCTTGCCTTGGCAACCCCCTGAACCAAAGCCTTGAGGCGTCCGTCCGGAAGTTTGAGTATACGCAGCACACGCCCAACTGTGCCCACGGTAAAAATATTTTCGGGAGACGGGTCTTCCATCGCCGGGTCTTTCTGTGTCACCAGCAGCAGAAAATTTTCCTTTGCAACAGCCTCCTCAACCGCCCGGACAGATTTTTCCCGTCCGATAAACAGGGGCAGCAGCATGTCCGTGAATATGACCACATCCCTTACGGGCATCAGCGGCATTAATTCAGGTATTGTTTCTTTCCGATCCTGATCTTCAATAATACTGAGCAGATCATCCTTATCCGTTTCAGCCATTCTCTCTCCTGTCATATTCATAATAAATCCTGCAGCGGTTCATATCCGCCGGTTTCGGGGATGAATCCGCCTGACGCCCTGATAGCTGCCATACATCTCAGGTGCCATCCTGCCCCGATTTTTCCCAATTCCATTACATTAAGGAAGGCAGAGGCCCGAACGGAAAGTTTGGGCCTCCGGAATGATTTCGGAATGTCTGCCAAACTTTCCGTTTGGCACTCCTCTGTCCACTTTTAACGTAACGGCAGTGGAGATCCTTTCGGGACTCATCTGAAATTTTAAAATAATCAATAAGTTGTTTCCGCACCGGAACAAAAAAATCCGTACACGGAAACTCATCTGAAAAAAAGAAATCCACGAATAGAATAAAACATATTTGCTGTTTGACAATATGGGACTTGATTTTTTTACCGGATTAAGGGTATATATGGAAAATTATCTGTATGAAAACGTTTTTTCCGGGGAGACGATCAGGTCTTTTTAATTTTTTTTTAAAATCCCGCTATCAGGAGATAGAAAATCATATAGTGGGTCAAATCAGCTGATTCTGAAATTCCCCACCCCAGGAGGGAAGGGAGAGTTTTTTCCGCATTATCAGCCGGTTTGACCCTCTGCCGAAAATCAAAACCGTCATCAGCCACAACAGGTTATGGAAACGTTGTTTGCTGAGGCAGGTGAAAAATAACCAGTGTTGTCAGTTATAAAGTGGTTTAATTTTTTAAATATTGTTAAAACAGAATTTTATAAAATTTACCGGTTTTTTGCATAAAAATCTGCCTCCTGAAATCATTACGATTTTTGGCAGTGCTACCCGTCTGTGACTGATATTATGATAATACTTTGTCTGGAATACAAATACCATGCTTTATTCTCCGCCTGAAATGATGCTGATTGTTTTTGTCACCGGTCTGTGCATTGGCAGTTTTCTCAATGTCTGCATTTACCGCATTCCTGAATCCAAATCCATTGTCACACCGCCTTCATCCTGCCCCCAATGCGGATACAGGATACGGTATTATGACAATATTCCTGTGATAAGTTATTTGTTTCTCCGGGGAAAATGCCGACAATGCCGTGCGCCCATATCCTTCCGCTATCCGATGGTGGAACTGATTAGCGGTTTTTTTGCCCTGTGGGTGTATCTCCGCTTTGGTCTGCATCTTCAGTCACTGGTGTACTTTGCTTTCATATCAACTCTGCTGGTCATCACCTTTATTGACATTGACCACCGGATCATCCCGGATGCGATCTCCCTGCCCGGCATCCCCCTGTTTTTTCTGGCTTCCTTTGCAGTGCCATCCCTTACTTACATGGATTCTCTTCTGGGGATAATCGCGGGCGGAGGCAGTCTGTATGCGGTTGCTCTGACCTATCTGCTTCTCACCAAAAGAGAGGGTATGGGCGGAGGTGACATCAAACTGCTGGCCATGATGGGCGGCCTGATTGGCTGGAAAGGGGTGTTTTTCACGATCTTTGTGAGTTCTGCCATCGGAACTGTAAGCGGACTTGCCATTATGCTGGCAACACGCAAAAACATGAAACTGGCAGTTCCCTTCGGGCCTTTTCTGGCAATGGGAGCAGTCATATACATTTTTTTCGGGCAGGAACTGATTTTTTGGTATTTCGGACTGATGCGCTGAGGACAGGCAATCATTTTGTACAGGTATTTTTTTAGTTGAACGCATGTTTCTGACAAATTCAAAAAAGTGTATTCGCAGTTTGACGGGACTTTCCATGCTGCCGTATAGTTTTTTATAACCTGTTGTTTTTATTATAACAGACTTTTCCACCAGTTCATATAAAATCAGATAGTTATAAAATTTTGTCCGCTAGTTTGGAAACTTTCATAAAAACAGGAAAAGAACTGAAAAATGGAGATTTCAACATTATCCGCAATTTCTCCTGTGGACGGACGTTACCGCAGGGCCACAGAAAAACTGGCAGATTATTTTTCCGAGGGAGCGCTGATCCGTTACCGGGTGCTGACGGAAGTGGAATATTTTATCGCTTTGTGCCAACTGCCCCTGCCCAGGCTGAAAAATTTTCCCCCGGAGCATTTTGGGACCCTGCGGGCCGTATATCAGCGGTTTTCATTGCAGGATGCGCAGAAAATCAAGGACATTGAAAAAGTCACCAATCACGATGTCAAAGCCGTGGAATATTTTCTCAAAGATGTATTCCATGAACTCGGACTGGACGCATTCAGAGAATTCATCCATTTCGGTCTGACTTCGCAGGACATCAACAACACGGCCATTCCCCGTTCCATGAAAGACGCGTGGCATGAGGTTATTCTTCCTTCCCTGAACGAAGTGACTGATGTTCTCACTGCCAGGGCAGAGGAATGGAAACAAATCCCCATGCTGGCCCGAACCCACGGACAGCCTGCCTCTCCCACAAGTCTGGGAAAAGAGATATATGTTTTTGCCCAGCGTCTTAATGTGCAGCGGGATTTGCTGAAAACCATTCCCTTTTCAGCGAAATTCGGGGGAGCCACAGGCAATTTCAATGCACATCATGCGGCCTATCCGGAAATCGACTGGATTGCATTCGGTGATCACCTGGTGAACGAAATACTGGGCCTGAAGCGTTCCCGCGTCACCACCCAGATTGAGCATTACGACAATCTTGCCGCGTTTTGCGACAATGTGAAACGCATCAATACCATCCTAATTGACCTGACCCGTGATATGTGGGCCTATATCTCTATGGATTATTTCAAACAGAAGATCAAAGCAGGGGAAATCGGTTCATCGGCCATGCCCCACAAGGTCAATCCCATTGATTTTGAAAATGCCGAGGGCAATCTGGGCATAGCAAATGCTGTGTTTGAGCACCTTTCCGCAAAACTGCCCATATCCCGGCTGCAGAGGGATCTCACAGATTCCACTGTCACCCGGAATATCGGCGTACCCCTGGCCCATACCCTGATTGCCTTCAAATCCCTGCTCCGGGGCATGGACAAACTGATTCTGCATGAAGAGAAAATCCGGGCGGATTTGCAGGACAACTGGGCTGTGGTGGCTGAGGCCATTCAGACTGTGCTGCGCAGAGAGGGATTTCCCAAACCCTATGAAGCCCTGCTGGGCCTGACGCGGACAAATAAGAAAATCAATCAGAAAGCAATAGCGGATTTCATCACAGGGCTGGATGTGCCACAGGATGTAAAAAAGGAACTGCTGAACTTCACTCCGGAAAATTATACGGGAATCTGCGCGTTCTGACTTTTTCCAAAGTATCTGCTGTTTAAGGCGATTTCCGGAAAACAGTATCCCTGAATTTTCCCAACACCGCAGAAACGGCATCCTGCTATTTCCGGGGCGGCATGATGCCTCCCCTACGGCGGATAAATATACAAAAAAATATATCTTACAGGGCACTCAGACTTCCGAAGTTCCGTAAACTTCTGAAGTCTTTCTGTTTGCTGTGACTGAACAGGGACATTCGTTTTCAAAAATCACCTAAAACCGTGACACATCCGCTGATTTGATAATTCCGCCCGGACGGAAATACAGGATCAGCAGGAGCAGGACAAACGCTATCGCGTCTTTTATGGCAGATGAGAAAAAGCCCACTCCCAAAGCCTCCAGCACCCCCAGCAGAAACCCCCCAAGCAGAGAACCCCACAGGCTGCCGATGCCGCCCAGCATGGCTGCGCAGAATCCTTTGAGACCGAGCATAGTTCCCATGTCATAACCGCACATGGTGATGGGCGCGATAATAATGCCGGCCACCGCGCCAAGTCCTGTACTCATTACAAAGGCCAGTAGCACCATTTTTTCCGATGGAATGCCCATGAGCCACGCTGCCCGTTTGCTGATGGCTGTGGCCTGCATGGCCTTTCCGGTCAGGGTTTTCTGATAGAAAAGCCACAGTCCCCCCACAAGCACAAGGGTAATCACCAGAATCCAGATGCTCTGGGGCAGAAGTCTTGCGCCTGCAATATCCAGAGGTTCATGTCCGGAAAAAGGCGGTACACTGTGCGAGTCTTTTCCCCAGGCAATCATGGCAAGGCCCCGGAGAAAAATGGAAGCCCCGACTGTGATAATGACCAGCACAATGGGATGCGGTTTTTTTACTGTGCGGATGGCAAGACGCTCAAACAGAAGTCCGGCCAGAGACACGGCCGCAACAGTCAGGAAAAAGGCCAGGGGCAGAGGCAGATGAAAACCTGTCCATAACGTGACCAGTCCCAGCGCGCCGAGCATGACAAATTCACCGTGGGCAAAATTGATGAGTTCCGTTGCGTTATACAGCATGGAAAAACCCACCGCGATGACCGCATAAATAGCGCCGTTGGTGAGACCTGAAAAAAGGTATTGCAAAAATTCCTGCATAATGATTGCCTGATGATGAATGATTAATGGTTAACTGTCAATGGCTGCGGAAGCAAAAATCTGACTCACATGGTAATGATTTCAGCATGATGAAGTATCCGGGTTATTTCTGTGCCTGATTCCTGTTTTCCAGCAAATGCAATTCTTCAGCAATGCTGTTTTCTGTTTTGATCATGGCGTCTGCCATCAATTTCAAAAAAGGATAAATAATATCGGTTAAAATCCCAAAATTCTCACACCCCGATTATTTCTGCCTGATTTAATTTCCGGACAGTTGCAGATTTATGCCGCAGAGGAATGACGATGACGGCAGATTCAGGCTGCATTCAAATCCTTCTGGATGCAGCACCTCACGGAACGATTCCAAATCCTTACACTTCAGAGACTGCATCAGAAGGGATTTCAGAATATCAATGTCATTAATCTTTTTTACAGTTTTGGAAATGTCTCTGGGCATCTTTCCGAAACGTTCCCGGATCAGATCTGTCAGTATCTTCTGCCTTTCCTCAAGTTATTCCCTTTTTCCTTCCGATACGTTCCCAACTGGTTATATAAGGCATTTTCTTTTCCTCCTCTGCTTTTGCCAGTTCCTCTGACAACTGTTTTTCCAAATTTTCCGGGAGAACCATGAGCCAGTCAATGAACCGGCATAATCCGATTCAGGCTGTACGCAGATTTTTCTGATTCAGTATATCACGGAACGATTCCAAATCATGGCATTTCACAGACTGCATCAGAAGGGATTTCAGAATGTCAATGTCATCAATCTGTTTTACCGTTTTGGAAATGTCTCTCGGCGTTTTTCCAAAGCGTTCCCGGATCATCTCTATGAGTATGCTTCGCCTCTCTTCGAGTCTTCCCTCTTTCCTTCCTATGCGTTCAGCACTGGTTATATACGGCATTTTCTTTTCCTCCTCAATGGATGTCAGTTCATCAGTCAGTTTCTTCTCCAATGTTTCAGGCAGAACCATTAGCCAGTCTATAAAACGGTACAGTTCCAGGATATCCTCTCTTTTGTATCCCCGACTGTACAGCATCCGGATCAGAATGAATTTCCATCTTTTCCGTTCCTCCTCTTTTCCCCTGCCGAATTCCTGCGCCTTCAGATGCGCCATAACCACAATGGCAAAGGGATTGCTGCTTTTTTCCAGAGTATTCCATTTTTTCCGCCAGTCCGCAAGTTTTATCACCGGAAATGCAAATCTGAGACTGCATCCGTAATATTCTGAAACATATTCAGATGGTTTGAAATCCGCTGCAGTGTCTGTCAGAACCGCAAGACTCACAACCGGCAGCCGGTA
This sequence comes from Desulfococcaceae bacterium, assembly GCA_050180235.1. GTDB lineage: Bacteria > Desulfobacterota > Desulfobacteria > Desulfobacterales > Desulfococcaceae > JAABRU01. The sequence goes on along the minus strand of JBFXEJ010000067.1, from coordinate 1,248 downwards.
CCGGTCAAACAGCCGGTAATTATAAATATACATTCTTGCTGCAAAACCGCTGTCTTCGTAGCCCTGAATTTCGATGTGAATCAGAATCAGGGCAGGCTTTCCGTTCCTGAGATGCACTCTGGCAAGTTTGTCAACCCGCCGTGTTCCTGCTTTGGCATCCCGGACAATCTTTTCCAGTTCCTTGTCCAGAAAAGTGTAACCCTTTTTCCAGTCAATGTCATCATGAATCTCAGGAAAAAACAGTTCCATAAACGGACGGAAATATTTTTCCAAAGCCTCTTTCCACGGGCTGTCCTGTTTCATGCAAATAGTCCTTCCTGTTATGTTATGGAATCTTCTTTTTGTTTCCAACAGTTTTCAAATTAAATTTCTAATATCAGGAATTCCAACCCTGCTATTATGGGAATGTAACTTTTGAAGGAAATCACTTTTATAGGGATTATCCAAGCTGCATAAAGGCATTATTCGTACCGCTTGTCCATAAAAAAGAAATTTATCAATATATTCCAATCGTTTTTGTGCTTTTGGATATTTCTCCTGGCCTTCAGAAATATGTTCTAAAACTACTTTGGATTTCAAAATTGCAACCAAATCCAAATACTCAGATATTTCTGGAAACAAATGAAATGCAGGATGATTATATTCTTTTACCTGCGTCCGACTTTTTGAATTAAGAACTAACCTGTTATCATCAAATTTTCTCAATTCAATGAGTTCCAAAAATCGTGTATTTTTTTGTTCAAGATCACAATCCGGTGTAACGACAATTCCAAACTTATATTCATTATTACCCAATTGCCATTGGATAATATCACCACATCGGATTAAATTTGAATCAGACTGATAATAAAGAATTTTATTCAAAATTTTTCTGCGATCTTTTTCATTTCCATTTCCATCAAAATTTTGGATGTTTTTGACCAACATATCCAAAGCATTTTGGAAATTTTTATCCTTAATTATTTCCCGATGTAATAAATTCAAGATAAAATCATTGCTCCAATCAATATTTTCACTATCACCAACAAGAAACTTCAATAGTGAACCAATATCCTGATTTGGGAGTTTTATAAGGTCAAAAAATATTCTTTCAAGACTTTCGCTAAGTTGAGACCGGTAAATTTTACGGTAGTGCTACACAAGTAATGCTGAATTGAATTTCCAGATAAAATAACGGATTGAGCGTATATGATTATCATCTTTTTTGGAAAAGGAAAGAGTCTTTCTTACCAGCCGCGAAACGCGCTG
>JBFXEJ010000066.1:0-33273 GCA_050180235.1 Desulfococcaceae bacterium | reverse complement strand
CGGCAAGCATGACCGAATTCATTGCAGGCAGTTGTTTAAGAATTATATCATCTGAACCGCAGATTGACAGCAGATTTGCGGATTCCGCAGTTTTTTTATGCCCGCATTTCTGAGGAATCCTTTCATCTGCGGAAATCTGCGGTTCAGACAGTTTTTAATCAGAATAATCATATAAATCAGACAAATCAGATGAATCATGGTTACTGAGCTTGCCGAAGTACAGTTCAGACAATCATAAAATCCCGGTTAATCCTTTAATCCTGTGAATCCCGGTTCAGACAAAAAATGATTGCCATGAGTGGCGATACCATTGTCATGGCAATCACAGACGAGTAGGGTGGGCACGTCAGTGCCCACCATTTCGGTTTGTTTCAATGGGTTGGTGGGCAACGCTCCGCTTTTGCCCACCCTACCTGCTAATCATTTACAACAACTGTCAACACATTGGAAGTATTGTTGCTGTAATTTGACTCCTGAATGGTATTATCAGGATTTATTACAGCATATATCCTGTATGTTCCTGCTTCAGCAGGCGCCACAACAGAATAATATATCCTGTTGTTTCCTGATCCCGGCATTCTGGGATCAATATAGGTTTCATATATCATATCCGTAATGCCGTCATCAGATTCTCTGTATATTTTGATATTCGGAACTTCCTGTGTGAAACCGTCACCATTTTTGACAGCGGTGAAAGACCAGTCAAAAATTCTCCCTTTTTCAGCAGTTATGGTATGTTCAGAACTGGAAACAGTGTAATCAAATGAGGACTGATTGACAATTTCGACCCTCTGGTCACTGAAGCAACTGAGCGAGCCGGAGGTGATGCTGATAAACAGGGAATACGTCCCTGAAGGCAAAGAGTCGCTGGGTCTTAATTCAATATCACATGTGCTGTATGCATTACTTTTAAGATTATAGATGGTCTTTGTTTCAGGATAAAAGTCCAGTCCACTGTTTTCAGGCGCAGTGATAACAACCTCAGCACTGTTAAGCATGGTGTCCGTGCCGTTCCAAATCGACAACTGAACAGGTGTATAGCTGCCTGCAACAATAGATCCCCATTCTACTATCTGATAATACAATCCGCTGAGGTTATTAGAGCCAAGATCATCATCAATAATCTGAAATTCAGCAGTTTTTATCTGGTCTGAATTGTCTGTGAAAGCAGTAAGTACAGCAGTGCGATCTCCGTCACTTTCACTGTTGTTGTCAGCCGAAATCTGAAAATCGGCTTTCAGTTGACCTGCGGTTACAGTTACTCTAACAGGATATGTTATACCCTGCCATATCCCATCCAACCATATATAACGGTCAACTTCTGCCGCAGGCCCGCTGAACCATACACTCACCTGCGCCTTTTTACCCTCCACTATCCTGTAGGGATAAGCGGAAATAAACAACTCCGGTTTGCCGGATTGAAGAATAAAGAACGTCTGCTCCGCAACAGTCAGAGTGCCGGTACGCGGAGTTGTATCACTGTTTGAAGCCACTGAATAAATCACGGTTCCATTTCCGCTTCCGGTGCTGCCGGAAGTGACAGTGATCCAACTGGCATTGCTCACTGCATTCCAACTGCATCCGCTTGAGTTTGTTACAGTTATACTGCCGGTTCCTCCGGATTCGGTAAATGATTGTCTGCTTGGAGAAATATTATACGTGCAGGGCAGTATGTCCTGCACAACTGTGAATATTTTTCCTGCAACGGTTATGGTTCCTGTTCTGGAACTTCCGGAAGTATTTGCCGCAGCTAAATAGGAAACAGTCCCATTTCCGCTCCCGCTGCTGCCGGATGTGACGGTAATCCATGAAGCATTGCTGATAGCACTCCAACTGCAACATGATGGGGCTGTCACATTGATACTGCCTGTTCCTCCGGATGAACCGGCAGTGCTGCTTACAGGGTTAATATTGTAAGTGCAGGATGCTGCATCCTGTGTGACTGTAAATGTTTTGTTTGCAACAGTAAGGGTTCCGCTTCTGCTGCTACAGGTGCTGTTTGAAGCAACAGAATAACCCACAGTTCCGTTTCCGGTTCCACTGCTGCCGGATGTAACGGTGATCCATGATGTGTTGTTGCTTACAGCCGTCCACGCACATCCGGTTCCTGCGTTCACCGTGACACTGCCTGTGCCGCCGGATGAAGTGAAAGAGTTGCTGGTCGGTGAAATGCTGTAGCTGCAAACGATTCCGGATTGCGTAACCGTGAAGGTCTCTCCTGCAACGGTCAGAGTTCCGGTACGAGATGATGTGGATGTGTTTTGTACAACATAATAGTTAACTGTTCTGCTACCAACACCACTGCTGCCCGAAACAACACTTATCCAAGAAACATTGCTTTTGGAAGTCCAGTTGCATCCGTTTGTGGCTGTGACACTGACACTGCCTGTTCCTCCAGAAGGTTCAAAGGCTTTGCTGACAGGACCGATACTGTATGAACATGACAGTCCTGACTGTGTAACCCTAAACTCTTTTCCTCCGGCTGTGACAGTTCCTGTTCTGGAAACTGTGCCTGTGTTTGACGAAACAGAATAATAAACTTTGCCGTTGCCGCTTCCGCTGGTGCCGGAAGTAAAAGCAATCCAGCTTACATTGCTTGTTGCAGTCCATGTACATCCGTTGTTGACCGTAACATTGATACTGCCTGTGCCTCCTGATGAGGAAAAAGACTGCCCCTGTGGGTAAATGGCATATTCACAGGCTGCCCCACCTGTAATTGAGAAATTGGACATGGCGAATCTCAGTCCATTTCTGTGTCCTGAATATGCCATCCAAAAGGTTCCGTCTCCGTTCGGTCCCTCTACTCCCCAACTGTTTTTACAAAGCCATGCTCCTTTTCTGTCATCCCATCCGATAATGCTGACAACGTGCCCACCTATCTCGCTGTCATCTGTATGAACATAAACCTCTCCGTATGAACCATGTTTCCAAAAGTCATAAAAATCTTCATAAAGATCATAGCGAAAAACTCCAGGACCATATTGGGAAACAGATACTTTAACCTCTTCTGTGTCTATTTCTGCGCCTGTTTCTTCATTTTTAACAGTTGTTTTATAATTTTTTATGCGATAGGACAGTTCAGGACATGAGCTGAAACTGCTACAGGACACTTTTGAGCAATAATGGGGGAAATCGGGGGAACAGCCACATGAGTTATCATAATCAGTATTGAAATCTCCATAATCGGTACAGCTTTCTTCAACAGGCCCCCGGTCAGTCCAGAATCTTACAGCACTGATATCTCCACCGCAGCATCCGTACTGACCAACACTGGTATTGCATGAAATCTGCTGCTGTTCTGACAGATCGTATTCAGGCCCTCCTGCCATCAGTATTTTTGATTCAAAAGCGGCAACCGCTCCAAAAGCCCAGCAGCTTCCGCAGGCGCCCTGATCATCTATAGGAGTGATCGGATTTCCGCCTCTTTTGGCACGGGTTACAACACCAAACTCCCTCCAGTCAAAAGATTCAGGAAGCTGACCTACAAAATTATCAAAACTTCCGGCAGAATCAGGAAAAGACTCCCTGAAACTTACAACTGTTTCTTCATAATCATCCGGTATTCCCAAATCTCCGGGATATCTTGGTACATCAGACAAATAATTCAAGACATAAATCGCCTCAGCCAGACCGATTTTGTTATCCCCATTCACATCTGCATCCAAAACTACTCCGGTTACAGAGCTTCCCGCGCAGACTTGAAGTGCCAATACCGCATCCCTGAGATCAACATCCCACAGTCCGTCAACATTTCCGGCCGCGCCGAAAACATTGGTTCCTGCCAAAACGGCTATTCCGAAAATCAGAACAGCCAGCCAATACATGAATCTTTTCTCTTTTCTGTGCATGTTTTTTCCCTTTCTGTTATAATGCTATTCCTCTGGAATTATGCAAACCGCAGATTAACACGGATTTCCCTATTTCACGGATGAAAACTGTATTTAGTATGGTTGATGTTTTGAATTCCGACTTATCAAAAAAAAACGCCGCACTGCCCGTTTCGGGGCAATCCGGCGTTGATTTTTCACGCAGATATTGCGATTAAATTTATAATATACTGATATATATGTACTGCGATATGCGTTTTCTGATTTCATCATGCTGTTTCCTTTTCCGGGTTCACAGGCAGAACGGTTTATCTGCTCTGACCATTAACATTCTAATTTTGCTATTCTCTTATTCTTCTCTTCAGCAATGTGTAAAATTCTCCCCGCTTGCCTATCATAAGAAAATATACCGTTTTTGTCTGTTCCTCAACAGCATAGGCAATACGAAACTGCTGTTTTGCAAATGTCAGATGACAGGAACGGATGCCGTTCAAATCTCCGACAAGAAGTTCACCCTGTCCAGGATTACAGAGAATATCTTGAATATATTGCGTTTTTATAGCACTCCTGAGAGCAGGATTCAGTTTCTTCAGGTCTTTTTTGACCTGAGGATGATACACATCTTTATACATCAAATACCTCATCGCGTGTCAGAAACTTTACTTTTCCAAGATCAAGGTCTCTTTTCCGCTTCAGAAGCTCTTTGCCTTCTTTTGTCAGCAGAAGATACAATGTTTCTATTTCCCGGCTGTTCATACATTGAATGATTTCTGCAATATTACTCACTGATATATCAATTGTCATTTGCGGCATAACAACACCTCTTTTATCGCCTATTCTCAGGGGCTGTATCAAAATAACCTGTACAATTTTTCCGTCCGGAACCCCTCAGAGTTTATTAAAAAATTTCCACATGGGGATTTGTCACCATAAACGTTTTCACATTTTCAGGATATTCGGAGATGGTCATGAATTACCTGCGTTCAGCAATGCCAGCCGTTTTTCAAGCCCCTTTAGCATCTGAACAAGAGATGCCCATTCGACAAAATCCATACGGTCATCTGTTTTTCCCTCCTGAAAACGCTGCCAGAACACCTCTGAGGACATATCATACTGTTTTTCAAAATCTGACAGATCATTTCGCAACTGTCTGATCTGTGATCTGCATGTATCTGCCTCGTATCCGAACAGTTTTTGAAGTGTCCGGTGCATAATCTCACTTGCATGGCCATGCCGGTAAAGCGCAGCCAGCTTTTCAAGTTTAAAAGCAATATTTTCTGAAATATTTCCGATAATCATATGTCAAACCTCCTTTCTTTATGGATTCAGGTTCGCAGTTAGGTCAATTACAGCAAATGAATTCATCCAGTTCTCCGGAAGTGATGGGCTGATAAAATTCGCGCTATCCGACCCCGAATTTTTTTCAAAATCTATGAGACAGATTTCAATAAAATTCATATTTTCAATCAACTGTTTCACTTTCATATTCTCTGCTGAAACATGAATCTGTATTCATGTTGTATCAAAATAATATCCTGAATTTAATTTAAACAATTTTTAATCTGTATAATCTTCAGTGTTTCTGATTTGTCAGTCAGCCTTTCCGGCATTCTGAATTCACTGTTCTGTCTGATTAAAGAATATTGCATTTTCAGAAGCATGTTTTCAACAGCGATTTGGTATAATACCAAATCTCTATTGAATTTATACAATAAAAAATTTTTTCTGTTTAATTACAAAAAGTTGCTATTTTTAAAAGCATGTCTTCACTGGCGATTCGGTATAATACCGGTTCGCCATTGGTTTTATACGATGCGGAATGCAAATCCGGAGGATTGCAAAAAACCGCTCCGCTTAATTTTTGCACTCCGGCCCCCCGGACTGATCCGGAGGAGTGCGGAACAGCGGAAAAACTGACGATATTGTATCAAATAACTGATGTTAGGCGATTTCCATGAAAAAATGTACCATCATTGTAGGTGGGCACGGCTTTCTGTGCCCGCCGTTTCAGCAGGACGGCGGGCACAAAAAGCCGTGCCCGCCCTACGAAAAACGGTATAATCATTAATGGAAATCACCTTACGCCGGATCGTCATACCGGCTAAAGCGGTATCCATAATCATTTGAAAATACCGGATTCCGGCTTTTGCCGGAATGACGGTCAAAGAGAATAACTGCCTGATTTTTGGAAAGGCTGCGTAACATCAGTCAAATAAATCATGAACTGGCGAAACAGGATTTTTGAATACACTTTTTCAGGGCGTTGATGCATTGTTTCCGCACGAAACCGTGTTCCGTATTTCCTTCCACAGGGTAACAGTCTGCCGTGCAGCATCACCTTTCCCCAGAGCCTCCATTTTTTTAATCCAGTCTGCAAAAAAATCCGGACTGGCCTGTTTCCATTTTTCCAGATCAGCCGGAGGAAAAGAATGGAAGGTTACACCCTGTTTCTGCAAAAAATCCCTCGCAGATGTTTCAGCTTCCCGTGTTGAAATCAGCTCCTTTTCCAGAATCTGATCTGAAAGTTCCATAATGCGTTTCTGATGTTCAGGAGATATTTTTTCCCAGGCTTTTTCGCTGATCCATACTCCCCAGCTCGGACCTTCCCACAGTACCACTTCCGTGACATGTTTTGCCAGTTCATAAATTTTGTAAGACACTGCCATATCCGGAGAAAAAGGACACGCGTCAAGGACATCGCTCTCCATTGCCCTGTAAATATCCGGCAGGAAGAGATTTACAGGCTTTCCTCCGGCTGCCTGCACAAGACGGGGCATGTCCTCTCCCCATATCCTTATCTGCAGTCCTTTCAAATCCTCAAATTTTTCAACCGGTTTTTTGGATACCAGCAGGTAGGGATTGAGCAGATGGAAAAACAGGGGACGGATATGATTGCGTTTCGCCTCCTCGGAGAATTCCGGAATCTGTGTCATAAAAGCCTTCATCAGAGCTCCGGACTGACAAATATCATCCAGACTCATAGGAAGGGAATTGGGCGCGCTGAAAAACGGCAGTTCCGAAGGAAAATATCCCGAAGACATGGCTGCCATATCAATAACTCCGGTGCTCAGCAGTTTCAGATTTTCCTTTGCCGCTCCCAGGGTGTTTGACCACCAGATTTTGATCTCAACTTCCCCTTCTGTGGCCTTTGCCACTTCGTCTGCAAACCACTGATCCAGTTTGGAGCCCGCGGTATCTTCCGGAAACTGGTGGTTCATCATAAATCTGGTTTTTGCTCCGGCCACTGACTGAACAGCCAGAACCAGAGCAGCGATCATCATGCCGTAAAACAAAAACATTCTGATTTGTTTCATAATTCCTCCTGTAATGTTATGGATAACAGCAATGATTCTGTGTAAGCAGAACCGCAGAAATTTTATGCAGGAAAGGATTGATGATAACTGTAGGGATTTCATGTAAGAAAGGATTTCCGCCTTCCGGATTGCAAAAAAATTCTTTCTTATCCAAAATTCCTGCAGTACATAACCAACTCAGATTTTATGGTATCAATTCCCCTCTCAGGAGGGGAATATATAAAATTCAACGTGGTCATGTAACAGTACACAACTAACTTAATTTTTAAATAATCCGACACGTTGATTTTGATAATATAAAAACTAAATTGGTCATGTAACAGTTATGGATTTATCCTGTCTGAATTCCCGAAAGCTGAGCAATGGCCTGATCCGGAATGACTGCCTGCTGCTGTTTGTACATATTGGCAAAACCGGTCGCGGGACTGGCTGATTCTTTTCTGCCGATATATGTCAAATCTTTGCCAATGATTTTCCGCAGCCGGGGTTCCATAAACCGCCAAGCCTCCATATTTTCAGGCCCTTCCTGCACCCAGAACCACTGCTCGGCATTATGGTATTTTTCCGCAATTTCTGCCAGTCTCTGCTGGGGAAAGGGATACAACTGCTCGACCCGGATGATCGCCATGTCATAAGCTTTCAATGTATCTCTGCGCTCCAAAATCTGATAAAAAATTTTTCCTGTGCAGAAGATCACCCTCCGGGCTTTTTCAATATTTGCCGGATCATCCATTACTTCCTGAAAACAGCCCGTACTCAAATCAGACAAATCCGACACAGCTTTGGGATGACGGAGCAGGCTTTTGGGTGTCATAAGAATCAGGGGCTTGCGCCATCCTGCTTTGACCTGTCGCCGGAGCAGATGAAAATACTGTGCCGGTGTGGTGACATTGCAGACCTGCATATTGTCATGCGCGCAAAGCTGGAGAAAGCGTTCCATGCGTGCGCTGGAATGTTCCGGCCCAAGTCCTTCCCAGCCATGAGGCAGAAGCATGACCAGACCGCTGAGTCTCTGCCATTTGGTTTCACCGCTGGCAATGAACAGATCAATCATCCCCTGCGCGTTGTTGGCAAAATCCCCGAACTGTGCTTCCCAAATGCTCAGGCCCTCCGGTCTTATGATAGAATATCCATAATCAAATCCCAGAACCCCGGCTTCAGACAGAGAACTGTTCAGCACCGTGAAAGTCGCTGGATTTTTGCAGACTTTTTCCAAAGGAATCAGGGAATCCCCTGTTTTGCTGTCAACCAGAACGCTGTGCCGCTGACTGAAGGTTCCGCGTCCGCAGTCCTGACCGCTGAGGCGCACAAAATGGCCTTCGGAAACCAGAGAGGCAAAAGCCAGAGCCTCTGCATTGGCCCAGTCAATTCCCTGACCTTTTTCCACTGCCTCCAGCCGTGCTGCCAGCATACGCTCCAGTTTGGGATGTGGCGTAAATTCTTTGGGCAGCGTATTGATTTCACGGGACAGAGAGCGCAGTTTTTCCTCTTCCACTCCGGTCTGCACAGCCTCATGAGAGAAATTGCCGTGAAATCCTTTCCATTGTTCATAAAACACAGGTTTGGGGAAAATCCGGGGATTATTCTGCGCTCCTGTGAATGCCTCTTCCAGACACTGGTTCATGCCATCTTCAATTTTTTTGCAGTCTGCTTCGCTGATGTCCCCATTTTCCCTGAGTTTCTGTGCATAAATCTGATATACAGGCGGACGTTGTTTAATGCGTTCATACATTTTTGGCTGGGTGAAATAGGGTTCATCCCCCTCGTTATGACCAAAGCGGCGGTAACAGACCAAATCAATGACCACATCTTTGGCAAAGGCCATGCGGTAATCCAAAGCCAGTTTTGCCACATGCACCACAGCTTCGGGATTTTCACCGTGAACATGGAAAATGGGAACCATAAGCATTTTGGCAATATCTGTGGAGTAACGGGTGGAGCGGGCGTTTTCCGGCAAAGTGGTGTAACCAATCTGGTTGTTGATAATAATATGGATCGTGCCTTCGGTTTTGTAACCTTCCAGTTGGGACAGGTTCAGGGTTTCCATGACCACACCCTGACCGGCAAATGCAGAATCTCCGTGAATCAGCACAGGAAGAACCTGATTACGCTTCCCGTCTTTCAGCATATCCTGACGCGCATAGGCCACGCCTTCCACCACAGGGTCAGCAGATTCCAGATGGCTGGGATTGTTGACCATGAACACACGGATCTTTTTTCCGTTTGCCAGAGCAATATCCGTGAGATACCCGTTGTGATATTTCACATCTCCTGCGCCCACCAAAGAATCCGGATCATAACTGTTTATGAATTCACGGAATATTTCTTCATACGGTTTGAACAGAATATTGCTCAGCACATTCAGTCTGCCCCGGTGCGCCATGCCCAGAATGATTTCCCTGCCGCCCTGATCCGATGAACGAAGAAGCAGAGTATCCAGCAGAGGAATCAGGGAATCTCCGCCTTCCAGAGAAAAACGGGTCTGTCCCATGTATTTTTTGTTCAGATAATTCTCAAACAAAGCAGCCTGATACAGTTTGTTGAGTATTCTGACTTTCTCCTCTTTTGCATATTCCGGCTGATTTCTGATCGGCTCCATGCGATCCTGCAGCCAGCGTTTTTCCGCAGGATCCTGCAGGTGCATGTATTCCACCCCCACCGAATGGCAGTAGGTTTCCCGCAAATCCCGGATGATTTCTTTCAGAGGCACACTCCGGGTTGTGCCAAACCGCCGGGTGTAAAATTCCGTGTTCAGATCATCAGGACTCAGATAAAAGGCAGACAAATCCAGCAGCGGATGACTGACCGGACAGGAAGCCAGCGGATCAAGACAGGCCAGCAGATGCCCCATATCCCGGTAACGGTATTTCAGGGCTTCCACACGGGACTGCTGCAGAGCCTTGTCCAGCGTACATGCGTCTTCAGGTATTTCAGGGGGAATCACAGATCCTGCCGCATCCGCAGGTTTCGGAGATTCGGTCTTGAATCCCTCTTTGCCTGCAATTTCAAAACCCTGAAAGAAAAACTGCCAGTCTTTGGAAAGAGATTCGGGATTTTTTTTCCAAATCTGATACTGCTGATCAATATAGTCCATGTTCATGGTTTCGGGAATATTCATTTTACAATACCTTTCTCAATGGATTTGGGAAGAATGAATGGTAGTGGTACAAATCTGTTGATCCAAAAATTCCCCTCCCCTGGTGGGAGGGGTCAGGGGAGGGGGATAATCAGTGATGTTTTCACCCTCCCCCTGCCCCTCCCTCAAGGGAGGGGAGACCTTATCAACGGATTTGACCCACTACCGAATGAATGTTCTGCCATTTTCCATTAAAAGAGATAAGAAGTCAATTTTTTTCCTTTGCCTGATTTTCAATACGGAAAAAGGAAGGTATCAGCACAGGTTTTTCAGGGGTTTTCAAAAAAGGATTGAAAAAGACGCACCGCTATGCACGGGTATTTTGCAGAATCAATGAAAGGATGAACAGTCGGTCAGAGAGCGGGGACATAGGCAGTCTGCCTATTTTCTTCCCTCCAGAAAATACGTTTGCAGAAGCCCTTTGCCCTTGACCTGAATTTTCGGTTTTTCCGTACAGAAGAAGCCGTCTTTAATCAGACCGAAGGTGGATTCGGATATGTTGATTTTCATGGGTTCTGACAGGGATTCCAGCCGGGAGGCGGTATTTACAGTATCTCCGAATATATCATACATGTATTTTTTCACACCCACCACACCGCCCACCACTTTTCCGCTGTTAATGCCTATCCTTAGCTGCCATTTTATCAGGGTGTCCTGGTTCCGGTTTTTCAGATATTCGATGATTTCAAGAGCTGCCTTTGCCATATTCACAGCATGATCCGGATTGGGCTCCGGCATTCCGCAAACGGCCATATACGCATCTCCGATGGTTTTTATTCTTTCACACTGGTTTGCCTCCATGATGTCGTCAAATGCTGTGAACATTTCGTTTAATTCCTGAATCAGCGATTCCGGATCAAGCATGGCGGACAGCGCTGTGAATTTGACCAGATCAGAAATAAAGACCGTAACGTTTTCAAAAAGTTCCGGCTGGGTTTCGGCCCTGTTCTTCAAGTCCCTTACAATTTTTTCCGGCAGAACATTCAGCAGCAGTTTTTCGGATTTTTCCCTTTCCACATGCAGCAGCCGGTTGGTTTCCATCAGTTCGTTTTCCCGCTTTCTGCGTATATCAGTTTGCTCCTTCAGCCGCAGAGCGGAGTGGACTCTGGCAAGCAGTTCAGCTTCTTTCACAGGTTTCTGCATATAGTCAAGAGCACCCGCGCTGAATGCCAGTTTGAAGGAACTCTGATCATTTCTGGCCGTGACCATGATAATGGGAATATCACTGACATGTTTTGTCAGTTTGATCTGTCTGCAGGTTTCTATTCCGCTGATGCCCGGCATTTCAACATCCATGAGAATCAGATCTATTTCAGACATGTAGGAAGGATCATCTATTTTCAGAATCCGGAATGCATCCTCAGCAGATCTGGCTGTGAGAAAATCCTTATATCCCACTTTTTTCAGCAGATAATGCAGCAGCACCACATCAGTTGCGGAATCGTCAACAATCAGAATCTTTGGAATATTCATAAAAAAACTCCCCTGCCCGGCAGGAGCAGGAACTTTCGGAATGAGGGGAACATTTGATCAATGTTCAGAAAGAGCAGATATTTTTTCCTGATTCCGAAAAACAGGATTGAAAAAATCTGCCAAAGAATATATAGGTTCCCGGAAAAATATTTTCATACGGCAGTGAGAAGCCGGACTCCGGCAGGCTGGTCTGCAAAAATATTTTTTGGGAACATCTATAACAAAGTTTTATTTACACTAATTCAGTCTCTCTGTAAAGTCGGAAAAAGGATATTTGCCTGATTCACGGCTGTACAGATCGGCTGCGGAATGATCATAACACCAAACAGAGAAGATTATGGAAAATCTGATTAACGAACTGAAAGTGAAAATTGTGGAAGTTCTAAACCTTATTGACATTTCCCCGGAAGAAATCCAGTCTGATGATCAACTGGTGGGGGGAAAACTGGGCATAGACTCCATTGATGTGCTGGAACTGGTCATGATGATTGAAAAGGATTATTCTGTCAAAATTGACAATAAAGAAATCGGTGCAAAGGTTTTTGGCAGTCTCCGATCCATGGCCGCATATATTCAGCAGAACTCTCCGGTGCTTGCCAATTGAACACGCAGAGGGTTTTCATAACCGGAATGGGAGCGGTCACGCCTGCCGGTTTTGGTGTTTCCGCTCTCAGGGACTGCCTGAAAAACAGAACCTGTTTTATTGGCAGCCTGAGTATTTTCCCTGTTTCGCAGGAAAACCGGCTGCCGGTCGGAGAAATCCGGGAGGATTTGGAACCCGCGTCTGCAAACGGAATTCCCCGCACACATCAGCTTGCCCTGAGCGCAGCCCTTGAAGCTGTGAAAAATGCCGCAAATCCCCCGGATGCCATTATTCTGGGCGTGACAACAGGCGGAATGCTGACAACGGAAAACCTTCTGAAACAGGGTATCACGAATCCAAACGCGTTCAGTTTTCATGCCACAGGCTCTGTGGCCGAATATCTGGCGGGAAAACTTGGATGCAAAGGGCCGGTAATTACGGTTTCCACTGCCTGCTCGTCAGGTGCGGTTGCCATAAAAACCGCAGTGGAAATGCTGCGGGCCGGTCACACAAAACAGATTCTTGCAGGCGGTGCGGACTGTCTCTGCCGCCTGACCTATTACGGATTCAAATCCCTGCAACTCATTGATCCTAAAAGTGCAAAGCCCTGGGATCAGCATCGCCGGGGCATGAGTGTAGCCGAAGCATCAGCCATGCTGCTGCTAGAAGCCGGAGATGAACCCCCGGATAATTCTCTTGGTGAAATCATGGGAGCGGGACTTTCCTGTGACGCATATCATCCTTCCTCGCCCCATCCGGACGGAGACGGCGCGCTTGCTGCCATGACATCTGCTATCCGGGATGCAAAGATTTCCCTTTCAGATATTGATTATATCAGTCTGCACGGAACCGGAACTCCGGACAATGATCTCTCGGAAGCCAAAGCAATTATACGTGTATTCGGAGAAAATCCCCCGCGTTTTTCCTCAGTAAAAGGCGCATTGGGACATTCCCTTGCAGCATCCGGCGCTGTTGAGGCCGTGATTTCCATTCTTTGCACACAGCATGGTATCATTCCTGCCAATACCGGATGCACACAGCCTGATCCTGCCCTTAAAATGATTCCGGTTCTCCAGCCAATAAAGGCAGAGGTGAAAACAGTTCTGTCCAATTCATTCGGTTTTGGCGGAAACAATGCTGTTTTGGTGCTGGGAACAGCGGGGAAACAGCGAACCGTATCTGAAAAAAAACGTCTGCCTTTGCGGATTCTGGGACAATCCTGCATTACCGGCGCAGGAAGACTGAAAGAAAGTCTGGAAAAAATGAGTGCAGGAGAAAACTGCAAAGGCATTCTTTCCCTGGCGGATCTGTCCAAAAATCTTTCCCCCGGAACTGTCAGGCGCATGAAACGCCTTCCCCGCATGGTTTTATCCCTTGCCATCAGTGCCTTTGAACAGACAGCCTGTCCGGAAAAACCGGATTCTGTTTATCTGGGAACAGGCTGGGGGCCTTTGTCTGAAACCCATGATTTTCTGACCCGGCTTTTTGAGTCTGATGAAAAATTCACCAGTCCCACAGATTTTATCGGTTCCGTGCATAATGCCCCTGCCGGACATGTCGCCATGCACTTTGGCGCAAAAGGGCCGAATATCACTGTCACGGGCGGGGATTATTCCTTTGAGCAGGCTTTGATTACGGCAAATCTTCTGGCAGAAAACAGCAGCAATCCTTTTCTGATTATGGCAGCAGATGAATTTCATCCCGCGCTGTCCCCTTTGTTTGATCCTTCTGTTTCCGATAACCTGAATTCGGACGGCGGAGCAGCTTTGTGCGTGAAAAGATCAGAAAATGCAGATGGGATTTGCATTTCTCCCCTGTTTTTTGAAAATGCAGAGGGAAATCCGGATATTGTTTTGTCTCTTATTCGGGCATTGGAAAGATCGGGAGAGAAATTTGCCGCAATACTGGCCGGAATTCCGGCTGCATTCCGGGAAAAAGGGGAAAGTCAGTTGCAGAATTTTCTTTCTCTTGCAAAATGGAATATTCCGGTCATTGAATACCGGAAATGGATTGGTGAATTTGCTTCCGCGTCCTCAGTGGCAACAGTGATGGGATCTGCTTTTGTCCGAGCCGGAGAAATCCCGGATGCTCTCTGTCAGGGAAAAATCTGTTATCTGAAAGGAAAAGGCATTCTGCTCCTCGGTTTGGGGAAATTTGTCACGGCTGTGGGAATAAAAACATGAAAATTCTGCTGATTTCCGCAAACCGTTTCACCATGCCCTATCCTGTGTATCCGCTGGGACTGGATTATGTGGCCTCTGCCATTTCTGCAAACCATACCGTGCGGATTGCGGACATGAACATAATTGGTGATTTTTCCGGACTTGGGGAAATTATTGAAGAATTTTCACCGGATATGATCGGCATTTCCCTGCGGAATGCAGACAATACAGACGCAGATGATCCCAAAGGTTTTATCGGACAGTACCGGGAAATCGCGGAATATATCCGTTCCATCTCAAAAGTTCCCCTTGTGCTTGGCGGCAGCGGATTTACCATTTTCCCTGCGGAAATGATGAATGCTCTGCACGCGGATTACGGCATCATTGGAGAAGGGGAACGCCTGATTTTTCTTCTGGACGCACTTGAAAAAGGAAATGATTTTTCCCAAATTCCCGGACTGATCTGCAAAGAAAAACCTGTGCAGATTCCGCAGCCTTTGGACAGAGCGGTTTCTTTGCCATCTCTCCCGGAAATGCCGCATACCGGGTATTATCTGAAAAACGGGGGAATGCTGAATCTGCAAAGCAAACGGGGCTGCGGATACAACTGCATTTACTGCACTTATCCGCATATTGAAGGCCGGAAACTGCGTCTGGTTCCGCCTGAAGATGTGGCAGAAGCAGCCCTGAGACTGCAGAAAACCGGAGCAAAATATTTTTTTGTCACAGATGCAGTTTTCAATTCCCATTATGAACACAGTGCAGAAGTGGCGCGGGCATTCCAAAAAATCGGTATTTCCATTCCCTGGGGAGCGTTTTTCATTCCCGGACATCCGCCTGAAGGATATTATAAATGCCTGGCCGAGGCAGGACTGCGCCATGCCGAGTTTGGCACAGAATCCCTTTCTGATACAGTGCTGAGCGCATATGGAAAACCTTTCCGTGCTGAACATGTTTTTGCAGCGCACAAAGCGGCCATTGAGGCCGGAATTCACGCGGCCCATTATTTTCTTTTAGGCGGCCCAGGAGAAAATGCGGATACTCTGGCGGATACTCTTTCTGAGATTGAAAAACTGAAAAAAACTGTTCTGTTTTTTTTCTGCGGTATGCGGATTTATCCCCATACCCGGCTGTATGAAATCGCGCTGAAAGAGGGGCAAATCAGAGAAAATCAGAACCTGCTGGAGCCGGTTTATTATCATTCCAAATATATCAGCACAGAGGAAATTCTCCGGCAGGTCAGGGAAAAAGCAGGAAACCGAAGCAACTGGATTGTCGGCGCGGGCGGTGAGGAAACCGCAGCAATCCTGCGCAGAATGTATGCCAAAGGCTATTCCGGGCCTTTGTGGGAGTATCTGATCCGATGATTGGAAATCAGATAAATGTTTCTGCTCCCACAACGCCGATTCGGAACACCTTTGTCAGAACAGATGAAAACACCCGTTTCCGGGGGATCAGTTTTTGCGGCCCGTATCCCTCCCAAATGCAGATGCGGATAGTCTGCGTTCCCTCTGCCGAAATGTTCCGTCCGCTTTTTCTTTTTCCATGACCTGTCTTAGCAGCCTGAACATTTTCATTTCCTGGGGTTCTTCCCTGTAAAACGCATCCCAGGCATAATGAAAAAGTTCCTGCAGTCTTTCCGGAGACATATGTTTGGGCTGATACACCACTTTATCAGCGGAATAATCATTCCAGTCAAAGGAAAAAATGCGTCCCTGACTGAGCAGATCATCAAACGCCTTTGTATGGGGAAATGGCGTAAGCACTGTGAATTCAGCCAGATCCAGTTCAATTTCCAGCAGAAAATCAATAAAGCGTTTTATATAATCCCCGGTATGGCTGTCCAGACCCAGCAGAATGGTTCCCTCCACTGCAATGCCGTGATCATGATAGCGTTTAA
The DNA here is from genome assembly GCA_050180235.1 of Desulfococcaceae bacterium. Taxonomy (GTDB): domain Bacteria; phylum Desulfobacterota; class Desulfobacteria; order Desulfobacterales; family Desulfococcaceae; genus JAABRU01. The sequence continues at coordinate 16,878 of JBFXEJ010000066.1, read as the reverse complement.
TCCGTTCCCTGATATAGTCGGATGTGTCAAAAACCGCCTGATACACATACCAGGCTCCGGCCTGCGCGGCCAGATCCAGAACTTCGGTATCATCCTCTATGGGATGGCAGCACCATTTTTTTTTCAAAGGAATCATTTCCCGGAACAAATCTTTTTCCCATTGCGTATCCTGTGCAAGGGAATTGTCCACGACAAAAAGGCGGCTGTTGTCTATGGATGCCATTTCCGCTATGGTTTTGTCAATGGGACGGGGCCGGAATTTCCGTCCTCCGAGATAGGCCACCGCGCAGGGATAACAGTGAAATCTGCATCCTCTGGACGCGTGAACCAGATCCACCATCTGCACGCCCCGGTAATTGTACAGTTCCCGTTTGAGAATGTCCCTCCGCGCGGTTCCCACTGTTTCAATGGGCGGACGGTCATTGAGATAATCATAAAGTTTTTGAAGTCTGCCGTTTCTGAGATCGGAAATGACTTTTTCCATCCGGCCCTCGGCTTCCCCCAGAAACACAGCGTCAGCATGTTCTGCGGTTTCCTCTGCATGAAGCATGGTGGCAATACCGCCGAAAATGACAGGAATTCCCTTTTCCCGGAATCTGTCCGCAATTTCCCAGCCGCGTCTGACCTGTATGGTAAGCATCATGGAAATGCCCACAATATCAGCAGGCTCATCAAAATCAATGTCCTGAAGATTTTCATCTGTAAACTGCACTTCCACCTCATCCGGAAGCGCTGCCGCAAACACAACAGGCCCGTGGGGCGGCAGGTGAAATTCGGTCTGTCCGGAAAGTTTGGACCATTTGGGGTAAATCAGTCTGAATTTTATCATAATATGCAATCCGTGCCGCAGTACTCTGCCAGCCTTGAATCTGTGCGTTGCAAAAACCGGATTTTTCCAAAAAATCCGGTTTTTTGTACATTTCAGATCATAAAATCAAAGTTGGCAAAACAGTAGTCTAAAAATCAATTGCCAGATGCCAGCGGATTCCCTCTTTCTCAAACCGGGAGAGTATCCGTTCATATTCTTTCAGGTCTTCCAGAATTTCCTCTGATTCCGCTACTGACTCAGGATGTGCCTGCAGGTGAACGGTCAGAGCGCGCACGGTTTTCAGTCCATCTGCGGCTGAAAACCATTCCTCCTCCGGCAGATTCTCCGGAATATCAGCTTCATAATCAAAAAAATCTCCGGTTTCCTCAGGATTCTGACTGAAAAAACTCATCAGAGGAGGCACGTTCAGAGAGCTGAAAATATCAGCAAGAATTTTTTCATCCGCATGTGCAATGGCCTTGCCATCAACAAAGGTGTCAAAACCCTTTATTTCTTTTTCACTGACAATATACCATGCCAAACCCATTTGCATTCTCCTTTTTTCATATGACAGAAAACAGTCTTCCGGATTGTGATGCGGTGCATGAACAGGCCGGAAGCTTATTCTGCTTTGTTTCTCAGCCGTCTGACTGCGGAAAGTACGTCTTCCACCTGAATTCCGTTCATGCAGATGCAGTCGCCCCGTGCGCAATGGCGTTTGAAACAGGGACTGCATTTCACTCCGGTGCGGATGATTTCATGGCCTGATCCAAAAGGGCCGGTGCGCCAGGGAGCTGTGGGGCCGAACAGGGCAGTAACAGGCGTTCCCACTGCTGCGGCCAGATGCATTGGGCCGGTGTCTGTGGAAATTACAAAATCTGTTTTCTCATACAGGGCGGCAAGCTGTGTCAGACTGGTTTTTCCTGCCAGACTGACAGATGCACTCTTCATGCGGGAGCGTATTTTATTAACAGCAGTTATATCGTCCGGGCCTCCGGTAAAAACTACATCAGCATAGTAATCTTCTGCCAGCCGGTCTGCCAGTGCTGCAAATTTTTCATTCTGCCACAGTTTGGTTTTCCACTGGGCAACGGGATTGATTCCCACCAGCATTCGCCCTTTGCCTGCCCCGTGCTGAATCAGCAGTTCCTCCACGGAATTTCTGTCAGACTCTCTGACCGGAATTCCGTATCTGATTTCCCGGACAGGAACACCCGCAGCCTGTATCAGCATCAGGTATCGGCGGAGAGCATGGATTTCCATACTGACCGGAGGAATGCGCTCATTGAGAAAAATATGGCTGTGCTCCATATGCTCCATGCCCCGGTCAAAACCAAATTTGCGTTTTCCCTTTGCCAGCCATACCGGAATGCCGCTTTTGAGCAACTGCTGAAAATCAAAAATCAAATCATAGTGTGTATCACGCAGAGTGCGGATAAACGCGCATATGGCTCTGAGGTTTTCCATACGTGACGGGCCTTTGATCAGTCCCCTGACCCACTGCTTTCTGCGGGAAACAATAAGCCGATCCAAAGCATTATGTCCATGTACAAGCGAAGCCGCAGCCTCTTCGATCAGCCAGGTGATACGGGCCTTCGGATAATGCCTGCGCAGAGCATTCAGGGCAGGAAGGGTATGGATCACATCACCGATAGCACTCAGTTTGACAATCAGAATATTCACAGGTGCAAAATTCCCTTTGATTTTGGCAAAACCGGATTTTTGGCTGCATTTTTTTCAAAATGCAACTGCAAGCATAAATACGGACTGTTATTTTGGAAAAAATGCCCGCAGAAGCTGATGAACTCACAACAATTCAGGGGTTCTGCCTTTTTGTCATTCTGACAGAAATTTTTTTTCCCCTGCCTCCTGAAAGGAAATCCCGCGCAGTCCGGTTTGGAAGGTTCTGAGTTTCATTGCACCGGATATTTCAAATGATGCGTATCCGGATCGGAGTATCTGATATACCGGATCATCAGGGCCTGAAAATACCGAATGCACAGGAACAGACAGCCGAACTCTTGTTTTTCCATCAACTGCCTTTGACAGGGAAACCGCCCCAGCCCCGGTCTCTGCTCCGTTCAGGCGCAGAACATAGGCCAGGGTGTCCACATCCAGCGGAAAATCATTGGGATTATCCAGATCAAGTGTGAGCAGAAGCGATGCACTGTTTTCAGACAGATCAGTTATGCGGATTTCCTGCAGAAAAATGCGGGGAATTTTCGGAATTACGAACCTGCCGGCGGTTTCATATGGCAGGGAATACGGCCCAATACGGATCAGCCCCGACATTTCATATAAAACGCCTGAATCTTCTGAGCCCTGCGTATGGAAAAGATCGGTAAAATTAAAGGATACAGGCAATTCCAGTTCTCCGGAACTGATGGCCTTAATCCGGACATTCTGGCCGGAAACGCCTTTGACAAATTTCCGCCTGTTGATTTTCAGATTGTAACTGACACCCGATACATCCATTCCCATTGGGTTGGTGTTGGTGAATCTGAATCTGAAAACCGGTGTGGCCTCAAAAAGAGAAAGGTCTTTGAGAGTCATTCCCAGATATTCAACTTTTGGCTTGTCAATAAGCTGCTGTCCTATGGTGGCACATCCGGTCAGCAGCAGAACTGCCAGCAGGACTGAAAAAAATGCCTTTTTATTCTCCGATACCGGCAATGACAAGCGGCACACCCGGAACACCTCTTCCCTGGCGGATGACATTGTAAAGTTCCCCCTCATAATATGCGACTCCTGAACTCATCTGTGACTGAAGTGATTTCATCGGCAGTATTTCTATGCCCACATCTATTTTATCTCCGACATAAAATGCAAGGTGTTTTACAAAAAAAACACTTTCAGACAGTTTCAGCATTCCCGCTGATCAGTTCCCCCACCCGGAGCAGCAAATCTTCCGTGCCTTTGTGAGAGGAAAATTCAGAGCAGTAATTTCCCTTTTCCATTACCAGATGCCGGACTTTTTCATGCGCGGAGGCCATTGTGGCACTGTATCCGGCAGCGCTCAGCATGTCCAGATCATTTATATCATCTCCCAGAACAATATGGGGTTCAAAACCCAAAACCTGTATTCCGCTAAGTTTGCCGGACAGATAAGGATAAACAAATATTTTTCCCGGTTCCTGATACAGATGCGCTGTTTTTCCCATGCTGTCAAGAACTTCCCGCACCCTTTTCCCCGGATTTTCTTCCGAACGATCAAAAGCCAGCCCCAGGCAGTTTTCATAACCTGAAATCCTGCGCCAGTCCGGAAAATGCTGTGCAATCTCAGCCCATTCATCCACAGGATTTTCTGTATCCGCATAAAGACTGGTTCTGGCAACCATTCCGTTTTCCAGCACAAAACCGGAAAAAAATATGTTTTCAAGCTGATCTGTCAGACCGCCCACACTTTTGGCATTCCGGCCTGTGGCGATAAGCACAGGCATTTTCTGGCTGATTTCTGCCAAAAGATCCGCAGATCGCAGTGCCATATAGCGGCATCCGGAAAAACCCGGAACAGGGATCTCCCCTGGTTCAGCGTGAACCAATGTCCCGTCCAAATCAACAATGAGTGCTTTCATAAGTACGTTTCCATATATTTTCAGACAAGGTGATTTTCAGAAAAGAATATCCCGCCAAAGTATCAAAAACTTCCAGTTTTTGCCCTGTGCCTGTGAACTGAAATGGGATATTTATTTTCATAACTCACCTAAATTTTACGAAAAATCCGGTTTTTTTAATGCACGAAAATTTTCGGTTGAGTACTTAGGCGATTTCCATGAAAAAATGTACCATCATTGTAGGGCGGGCACGGCTTTTTGTGCCCGCCGTACTGCTGAAACGGTGGGCACAAAAAGCCGTGCCCACCCTACGAAAAACGGTATAATCATTAATGGAAATCGCCTTAATTGTCAGATGTTCAGTTTCAGGATATAAACACAGCACAAAGGTTATTGGGCTTTTCATCCTTACAAATCTGAATTGCAATGATCACCATAAATCCGGATACGGATTTTGTGAAAGTCCCGGTCACGGCTGAAAACATTCAGCATATGGCCTGCCGGATTCTTGCGGAATTTGATTTTTTCCGGCACAGCGCAGTACCGTACCATATATTAATTTTCATTCCTGATTTCCGGCTGCATTCCGGGCCAGACACAGATATCCCTTTCTGACCCGTCAAGAAGCAGACGGCCTGCATCCCCTTTTCTCATGGATTTGGAAAAAAGAAATCCCTGCCCGTATTCGCATCCGTATGACAGCAACTGCTGAAACTGCTTCACAGTTTCCACGCCTTCTGCCACCACATCCATTTTCATGCTGTGGGCAATGGAAATAATCACCGGCACAAGGTCTTTTTCCCCGCTTTCCCCCATACGGAAAACAAAAGAGCGGTCAATTTTCAGCACATCAATGGGAAATTTGTACAGATAGGAAAGCGAGGAATAACCGGTTCCGAAATCATCCAGTGCTATCTTCACATTCATTTTCCGGAGCCGGGAAAGAACATCCACAAGATAATCCACATTTTCAATGAGAACACTTTCTGTCATCTCGACCTTCAGATACTCTCCAGGAATTTCCGCCTTATCCAGTATATTCTGGAATTCATCAATAAATTCAGGTTGCAGAAACTGTTTGCCGGAAATATTGATATTGACAAAAAAATGCCGTCCCGGCTCTGCCTCTCTGATCCACTGCCTGACCTGTGCACAGGCATCAGAGATGATCCAGCGCCCAAGTTCCAGAATATATCCGGTCTTTTCCGCCAGGGGTATGAATATCTCCGGTGAAATCACTCCGCGTTCCGGATGAATCCATCTGACCAGAGTCTCAAAACCGGCCAGTTCGCAGTTTTTCATACGGATGATGGGCTGATATTCCAGAATGAATTCCCTTCTTTCCACTGCACCTTTCATATCGGTTTCCAGACGCAGAAGATCCATTGTTTTTTCATGAAGGGCCTCATCATAGGTCTGGATTTCTGCCACGCCCTTTGCCTTTGCACCGTACATGGCTATATCCGCATCCCGCAGCACATCCACAGTGGAATTGTATTTATCCCCGCCCGGAACAATGCCTGTGCAGACTGTGATATACATCTCTTTCCCGCTGACTGCAAAGGGTTCCCTGAGTTCCTCCTTTATCCGCTGTGCAATGCGTATGGGATCTTCGGCCTCGCATGTTCCTTCCAGCAGCACAGCAAATTCATCACCGCTGAAACGGGCCAGGATTTCAGAACGCCTGAGACAGTTTCGGAGTCTTTCGGAAATTTTGATCAGCACCTGATCTCCGGTGAGATGTCCGAATCTGTCGTTTATCGCATTGAAGCGATCCACATCCAGATACAGAATTGCATAATTGGAGGATTTTTTCTGTCTGGCCTCTTTCAGGACTTCCTGCAGACGGTTGAGGAAAAGAGCCCGGTTGGGAAGACCGGTCAGGCTGTCGTGAAAGGCCTGATGGTGCAGCCGTTTTTCCGCCCGGCGCCGGTCTTCGATTTCCCTTTTCAGACGGGCATAGGCTCTTTCCAGGTTCCGGTTTCTTTCCCTTAGATCATCAATGAAGTTTTCGGTTCTTTCCCGTATCAGACCTGTCAGGGTTTTGAGAATGGAAAAGGATATGCTGGCAGATTCCTGCACCACTTTCTGAAAATCATCCCGGCTGATGCACAGCAGTTCCGAAGGTTCTGTGGTCAGCACTGTGGCACTGCGCGGGAAATCGTCAATCAGGGCCAGTTCACCGAAACACTGCCCCTGTTTGTATACGGCAATTCTGTCCTGTCCCTGTTCCCCCTGATCTTTCACGATTTCCACGGCTCCTTTGAGGATGATATAAAAATGCTGTCCCCGTGTTCCCTCGGAAAACACCACTTTCCCGGCATCCAGGGCTGTTTTGCCGCATACAGCGCTGATTTTCAGGATATCAGGATCAGGCAGGGATGAGAAAAAACTGACATTTTTCAGAAAATGCAGGTAATTTTCCATGCTTATATCTTTTCCAGCAGATCGCAGAGCAGACGGACTCCGAATCCGGTTCCTCCGGGATTGCAGTAAGCATTTCCCTTATCCGTGTAGGACGGCCCTGCAATGTCAATATGCGCCCACCGGGTGTCTTTTACAAACGCGGAAAGAAAAAGAGAGGCTGTGATGGCCCCGCCTGCCTTGGAACTGCTCATATTGCTGATATCCGCAATTTTGCTTTTGAGAAATTCTTTGTAATCTTCCGGCATGGGCATATGCCAGCAGCGTTCATGGGTTTTCTTTCCCGAAGCCACGATGGTTTCAGCCAGTTGGCTGTCTGGCGAGAAAACACCGGCAATCCTTTCTCCCAGAGCCACCACGCACGCTCCTGTGAGGGTAGCCAGATCAATAACAGTGTCCGGTTTGTAATTCCGGATAGCGTAGGAAATAGCGTCAATGAGGATCAGACGGCCTTCCGCGTCAGTATTGCCGATTTCCACGGTTTTCCCGTCATAGCTTCTGACCACATCTCCGGGACGTGAGGCAGTTCCCGAAGGCATGTTTTCCACAATGGGAATCACTGCGGTAAGATTGATTCCGGGTTTTGTTTTGGCAGAGGCAATCATGGCCGCTGCCACTGCTGCGGAGCCGGCCATGTCTATTTTCATTCCGGATATGTTTTCGCCAATCTTGAGATTGATTCCGCCGGAATCAAATGTGACACCCTTGCCCACCAGAGCAATGTGTTTTTTTGCTTTTTTGGCTTTGTATCCCAGAATGACCAGACGGGCTTTGGCCTCGCTGCCCCTGGATACGGAAAGCAGGGAACCGAATTTCTGCTTTTCCAGTTCCTTTTCATCCATCACTTTGACAGAGAGCCCTGCTTTTTCCGCGGCCTGTGCGATCATGGCAGCGTACTGTTCCGGTCTTTTTTCATTGGCAGGCATGGAAACCCATTCCCGCGCCATCATGGTTCCCGCACAGATATTTTCCACACGTTCGGCCAGTCCCGCGAATTTTGCCGCTGTCTGAGGTTTGACAAAGATAGAGATTTTTTTCAGGGGGCTGTGTTTTTTTTCCTCTTTGTAGGGTTCATAGATATGGTTTCCCAGACAGGCCCCTTCCATTAGGGATTCCAGCATATCTGGCATATCTGCACCGTATTTTTTGTCTGAGGGAGCGGCAATGAGAATCTCTTCCAGATTTTTTCTGATGCAGACGTTGACAGCTTTTCCGGCAAAGGCCCGCAGGGATTCGGTATCCAGTTTCTCCTTTTTCCCAATGCCCATGCAGATGACACGGCCCGCTCTGATTTCCGGGGGATCAAAGAAAACCACTTCCGCGTCATTTCCGCGTTTGAATTCCTCCATTTTTTTTGCTCTTGCGGCAAGCGCTGAGAGCGCACGGTTATCATGAATGTCTGCATCCTCACAGACCGGTATGACCAGGGTTCCGATTTTTTCTGTTTTCAAATCAGGTGTTTTCAGTTCCAGCAATTTTATGTTCTCCTTTGATAATGTTATATTCAGTCAGTGACTGGCATATGTCATTTCCTCACCGGCAGTACTTTCAAAACACTTCCACAAAAGCCCTAAGTTTCACAAAGATTTTTTTCTTTGTGCATCTTTGCTCCTTTGTGGCTTTGTGGCAAAAAAATATATGGATGCGCTCTTACCGGACAGATTTACTGTTTGGAATTACTCTATGAACGCAAAGTTGCTGTCATCCGCAGGGGCTGCTGCAGAAATTCCAGGGCAGATACAATATCCGTGAAAACCGCATCTGCCGACATTAAGGTCTCGGCTGCCGCACCCTCTCCCAGAATCACAGCCAGTCCCAGTGCTGATTCCTTCAGCATGAGCCGGTCATTTCTGCCGTTTCCGATGCAGGCCGTATGTTCAGCACCGAGTTTTTTCACAAACTCCAGTTTGGCTTTGTCCTGATTTCCCGGAGGGAGAATGGACAGTCTGCAGCGCACGCCTTCCAACTGGGCTGCGGATTTTCCGAATGTATCCGCTGTGATGACATGGATTTCCAGAATTTCGGCCAGCGCGTTCAGGGCATTCTTCACTCCGGGAAGAAGATTGCCGTCAACCGCCAGCGTGCCGTTGAAATCCAGCACCAGATAACGGAGATGTATCTTTCTGTATCCGGGAATATCGGTTTCGATCATGGTTTTTCCTTTTGTTTTATATTAAAATTCTTTTATTGTTGTATGGCAAATTGAATTTTGAAAAATTCAGGCTGTGTCAGGGTTTGTAAAAAATAACCTGTACAATTTTCCTGCCCTGAAACCCTGAGGGTTGTAAAAGGTTATTTTGATAAAGACCCTTAGTCAGAAAGTATCGGATATTCCTCAGTTGTAAATTTTTCGCAGTTCATGCAAAGATTTCACTTTCAGGAGTCCCTTCTGAATAGAGATCAGCATTCCAACATCATTGATGGTTCGTATTTCCGGCAGTATTCCCAGTCCTTCCTGACCGAATTTGAGTTCCAGTCCGGTTTCTATGCCGGTGAGGAGTCCGCTGATCTTTCCTCTGATCTCTCCCTTGATCTCTCCTCTGATCTCTCCCCGTTTCATCCATCTTTCGGCTATGGTTTCCATAAGTTCACCTCCTGATGGCAATGACTTTTCCATTGCGCTGACCAGTTCTGTTTCTGTGAGTCGGCCTGTGGCCTTCACGAGATAAATTGCGACTGTTTCCAGGTATTCAAGTCCGGTGCGTTTTCCTGCCAAATCCCGGAGCAGTGAAAGTATGCCGGGCAGATTTTCTGCCAGATCATCCCGGAAAATGTATTTCATCATCAGCAGTCCCACCCGGAGCATGACCATCCCTTTGATTTCATCATCATCATAATGGGAAATATCAAAAAGCAGGTGTGAAAAATCAGGGATAAATCCATCCATTGCCGGATGTGTCTGAAAAAGTTCTCTGAAATCCGGGCTTATGTTCCATTTCTCCGCACCGTGATAAATCACTGCAGGAATGATCGGAGAAAGATGAAAAACCGGCAGAGTCACGCCCTTTTTTTTCATCTGCTTCCGCTTCTGCCGGTATATCCGTATATCCCGCTCCCATATTTTCACCATGTAACGGAGAACCTGAAAAGAGGTCAGCCGTTCGGGACGGCTTTTGTGTTCCAGCAGGGCATAGACATACACGGCCCCGCCACTTTTCAGTTTCATTTTGCAGAGCATGTCCGAGAAATGCTCCCGGAGTTCTTTGTCAATGAAGGTATCCTTTGTCAGTTCAAGGGATGACAGATCAAGAATCTCTGTAATTTCCCCAGGCAGATAATTGATCAGAAAATCCCTGCTGACCTCGGGCCGGGAAAAGAGTTCTTTGAAAAATCTGTCATGGGGATGATGATTTTCATTCATTCTGCTGTGTGAATCCTTTGGCTGACAATCCCTGTTCCGGCTTTCAGATATTTCCGTATCCTTAAAAGAAATGCAAACATAACATTTTACCCCCGCATATTCAACAGGAATTGTTGTATGAACAGCCTGCGGATTTATCCGCAGGTTCCAAAATATGCCAAACTTTCAGTCCGGCACTCCCCAGCCTTCCTGATAAATGCGTATGAATAACCTGCGGATTTATCCACAGTCGTATTAATTCATCCACAGGTATAAGGCAAGTTTAATGCCAAAAATTAAAATTGGCAAAAAAATAAATAAAAAATTTGGTAAAGGGACTTTTGATACTGACAATGCAGAGCAGGCCCTGTGACTGCTCCTGATGCCCTGAAAAAGGCAGATACAGGTTACAGTTTTCCGTCAGTACAAAAAATCCCACTACCGGAAATCTGAAGCAACTGTGAGATTTTTCTCATGGGAAATTAAAGAAATTAACAGCACTTTCTTTGCAAAAAGGGGAAACTCTGTTTTCTGAAATCCGGCAGGGAAATATTTTTTATGCTTGAAATATATTTATACAGCGTTTAAAAGAGAGTGCAAAAACAGATTCGGGAACATGTCATACCGGTTCGCCACTGATTTGATCCAAATTTCAGAAAATCCCCTCCTGAGAGGGGCAGGGGTGTGTTTCATAAGTATGTTTTAAATGGCGAATTGGTATCACAGACACAGGAATAGGGAATGCAATGAACAGAAAATCTTTCTGGCAGATTCTGAGAAAAAATTACGGATATACCAGCCCTGACATCAGGCATTTTCCAGCGGAGAGAATTCCGGGCTGCCCAACTTTTCTTTATTATGTCAGGATTATGAAAGTCATTTTTGATCACAGCCGCATTGCTGCCGGAGGCCGCTACACACGGGAAATCTGGGCGGACGGCTCACATGCCATGATCAGAGCTGCCGAGGCTGTGGGCGGAAAAGTCGAAATATCCGGAATGGAGGGACTGGCCCGGCACAGCGGGCCTCTGGTTTTTATAGCCAATCATATGAGTATGATCGAGACTTTTTTTCTTCCGGCCTCTGTCCTTGCTTTCAAAGATGTCTCCTTTGTGGTCAAAACCTCTCTGCTGGATTATCCATTTTTCGGAAAAGTCATGCGGGCTGTTGAACCGGTTGCCGTATCCCGGCAGAATCCCCGCGAAGATCTCCGCACTGTTCTGGAAAAGGGAAGTGAATTTCTGGCTGCCGGACGTTCTGTTATTGTATTTCCCCAGGCAACACGGAGTCTGGTTTTTGATCCTGAACATTTCAATTCTCTGGGAATCAAACTGGCACGCAAAGCAGGTGTGCAGGTGGTTCCTGTGGCCCTGAAAACGGATTTTCAGGGATATTCCCCGATTTTCAAGGATCTGGGATGTATTGATCCCCGAAAAATCATCCATATCTGTTTCGGCACTCCCCGGCCTGTGGAAGGCAAAGGACAGAAAACCCATGAAGACATCGTGAAATTCATTGCTGAAAATATCATCCTATGGGGTGGAAATGTGCGGAATATTCCCCATGAATGACAAAAACGGACAATACCGGCTGTTCTGGCCGGAACTGATTTGCGGAACCCTGATCCGGCGTTACAAACGCTTCCTGGCAGAAGTGAAACTGGCGGACGGAAGCACGGTGACAGCACACTGCGCCAATTCCGGAGCAATGACAGAATGCTGCGAACCCGGACGGCCTGTATATCTGTCTTTTCACAATAATCCCGGACGCAAACTGAAATACACCTGGGAACTGATTCATATGCCCGCGTCTCTTGTGGGTGTCAATACCCAGATTCCCAACCGGCTTGTGGCTGAATCTGCCAAAGCCGGGAGCATTCCGGAACTGAGCGCTTACGATACTGTGCGCAGGGAGGTGAAGACAGGAAATTCACGGCTCGATATTCTTCTGACCCGTGCTGACAGGAGAAAATGCTTTGCGGAGGTCAAAAACTGCACTTTGGTCAAGGACAGGATTGCTGAATTTCCGGACGCTGTTACTCTGCGTGGCCGGAAACATCTTGCAGAAATGGAGGAACTGACCGCATCCGGAAACCGGTGTGTGATGTTTTTTCTGATCCAGCGCATGGATGCAGACAGTTTCAGACCTGCTGATAAAATTGATCCGGCTTACGGAAAAGCACTGCGGCAGGCATATGAAAAAGGCGTGGAAATCCTGGCATATGATGTATATGCGGATCTGCGGACTATCCGGATTAACCGCAGAATACCCTGCTTTTTGTAATTTTGATGCCGGGGCTGATTGCCGGATTCCATAACCCCGCAAACATCACTCAGGTACCATAATCCAAAACTCAGAATCCGGTACCGGTTTTCAGATACAAAAATGTTTTGAAACCTTAGCCGTATTATGATAATATAAAAATTTATGACATTCCCGGTGCAGAATGCCAGGATACCGAAAAACGGACTACTACTACAATAAGACAGGACAGCTATGGCCCTTACAGATTTTATGAAACCCAGATGGAAACACAGCAACCCGGAAATCCGGCTCAAATCCGTTCAGGAAATGGGTGCGGATGACCGTGATCTGCTGCAGGAGATTGCCATTACCGATTCCGATCCCAGGGTACGGATTGAAGCCATCGGAAGGATCACAGACGAAAATTTTCTGCGGGATTTTGCATCCAGCAGAGGAGATTCCGAGGTCATCCATGCAGCAGGAAAACGCCTGCATGTAATACTGCGGGAAAATATGATGAAGGCAAAGGATACACAGGAACGGAAGATCATACTGGATCAGATTGCGGATCCGGGCGTTCTTGCTGAAATTGCCTGTGAAGTTGATGATCCGGATATACGGCTGGCCGCTGTTGAAAAAATTCCGGACCCGGAACTGCTTTGCACTGTTGCGGAAAACAACTGCGGACTGAAGACCGGACTGGCCATTGTGGAAAAACTGTCTCAGCCGGTGCACCTTATCCGTGTGTCTGAAAAAGCGTCCAATAAAAAAGTGAAAAAACAGGCCAGGGAAAAACTTGAGGGACTGACAGAAAAGAAAATCGAATCAGTTCCTGAGAAGGTCAGCGGAAGAGAAGCGGAAAATCTGTGCATACTGCTGGAAAATCTGCGTATCGCTGAAACAGGGGAAAAAAATGAAAACATCGTTGCAGATGCCCGTGCCGCATGGAAAGCCTGTGACCCTGAGCTTTCCCCGGCTCTGAAAGAGCGCTTTGAAAAGGCATGTGCCCGGATTGAGGCGGAAATGACAAAATTGGAAACAGAACGGCAGATTACAAAACAGGCTGAAGAAATTTGCATATATGCTGAAAATCTCTGTGCTTCCATGCCGGAGAACGGGCAGGTGAAAATGAACGAACTTGTTTCACAATGGGAAAAAACCGGTGTTTCGGATATTGCGCGGGATATGGCCATGCCGCTTGTTCAGCGTTTTGGGCAGGCCCGCACAGCATACAGACAGAATGCGGAAAAGCGGATTGCAGAGGAGGCTGACCGGGAGCAGAAACTGCGTCAGTCTCAGAATCTGCGGCTTAGGGCCGAGGAACTGTCCCGGAACACGGAATGGGCAGACGCGGAGGAAAAATGGAAACATCTCCGGGAAGAATGGGATGCAGCAGGACTTTCCGACCCTGAAGGATTTTTGTCAAATACCTATGAAAGCTGGCTTGGTTTACGGAAAGAATCTGAGGAAAGGCTGAAAAATCAGCAGCAGGAACAGCAAAAGCGGCTGCTGGAACTCTGTGAATTCGCTGAGGCTGCGTTTGAGAAAGAAGAACGCGCCGGTCTGGATCAGCAGGTCAGGAGTGCGCAGCAGGAATGGCGGGCCTCCGGCGGACTGATTCCGGAAATCAAAAATGAACTCACCCCCCGTTTCCGTGACGCGTGTGACCGTTTTTTTGCCAGACAGCGGGAATACTGGGAAAATGTGAAATGGGAGCGCTGGGCCAACCAAAATCAGAAAGAGGAACTCTGCGCTCTTGCGGAAATCGCTGCCCAGTCCGGTGAAATACAGGGTATTGCGGATATTATCCGTGAAGCCCAGAAGAAATGGAAAAGCATCGGCCCTGTTCCCAAAGAGAAAGCCGATGAGTTATGGCAGCGTTTCAGCAAAGCCTGTGATGAGGTTTTTCAGAGATGTCTGGCAGAAAAAACAAAAATCTGCAATGAACTGAAAGAAATGATCAGTTCCGCATCTCTCTCCGAATCCCATGAGGAAAACGGAAATCCCCCGGCCGATGCCAGCCCGATGGATGCGGCAGAAAAAATCAGGGAAATACAGGGCCGATGGAATGCCATAGGATCACTGCCTCTGGGACTGGAAAAGGATCTGCGTCAGGATTTTCAGCAAATCTGCAATGTTTTTTTTGAAAACCGCCGCGTTTTTTATCAGAAACAGGATCATGAACGGCAGCAGAATCTGAAAACCAAAACCCGGATATGTGAAAAGGCCGAACTCCTGTCCGGATCAGCAGACTGGAACCGGACAGCCGGACGGCTGAGAGAACTGCAGAGACAGTGGAAGGAAACCGGCGCTGTTCCCAAAGAGAAATCCGCTGAGTTATGGCAGCGTTTCCGCATGGCCTGCGACACCTTTTTTGACCGTATGAAAACCCTGGAACCTGAAAATCTGAGAAAAAAGGAAGAACTCTGCGCACAGGCAGAGGAACTGACCCGCAGTGTCAGTAATGAAAACATGGAAAAAATCAGCAGGGAACTTATAGGTCTGCAGAAGAAATGGAAGGGAATCGGACCGGTTCCCGCAGAACAGGCTGATGCTGTCTGGAGTCGCTTTCACAAACCCTGTGATGAATTTTTTGCCCTGCACAAGGAATACCTGAAACAGCGGGAAAGTGAATGGGCCAGAAATCAGGCGCAGAAAGAGGAACTGCTGCGTCAGGCAGAGGCTCTGGCAGATTCCGTGCAATGGAAAGAAACCGGGGATAAGCTCAGGGAAATTCAGCAGACATGGAAGGAAAGCGGTGCAGCGTCCCGGAAAGCCGAACAGGAAATGTGGATCCGTTTCCGCGCGGCCTGTGACCGTTTCTTTACCCGGCGCAAGGCATTTTTTGAAGATCAGGATAAATCGCGGCAGGAAAATCTGAAAAAAAAGGAATGGCTCTGCCTTTCCCTTGAAACCCTTGCACGGCTGGTACTGCCGGAAAAATCCCTGCCGGATCATGCTGCGGTTTTTGCGGCCGAGCATCTGAGCATTGGACTGGAATACAGGGAAACTGTTGTGGTTCCGGGCAATCCCAGAGCCACATGGGAACGCAGCCTGCAGAAGGTGCGGGATATTCAGAAGGAATGGAAGAACATTGGACCGGTTCCTCAGGAAAAGGATGAGGAAATATGGAAACGTTTCCGAGCTGCGGCAGACATTTTTTTTGCAGGCCGTCAGGATACCGGTGACAATATGAGCAATCAGCACACACAAAAGGACGAAACAGACAATGCTTGACACAGATGAAACATGTTCCCGGAAAAACGGGATCCAGAAAATTGCCGTATTTCAGCAAAACGGCAGCGGTGAAAACAAAATCAGGGGAATCCGGGAATATGGAAACGGACTTTTCCAACTGAAAATCTGTTCCATTGATATGGATATGCCATCTCTGATTGAAGACGGCAGTCCGTATCTGCCATCCGAAATCGAAGCCGATCTGGTGCTGGATTATATCAGACATCCGGATCTGTCCCAGGATCTGGGAGAGCTGTGCCGGGATAAAGGTATTCCTGTGGTGGCATCGGGCAAAAAGCATAAAATCTCCGGAGTAATTACACCTCCCACATGCTGCGGTCTTTCCCGGCAGCCCTGTCTGGGACATTACGGAGATTATTTTGGCGCACCTGAATTTGAAGTCAGTGTCCGGGAGGGAAAAATTTCCCAGCTCCGGGTGCTGCGGGGCGCTCCCTGCGGCGCGAGCTGGGAGGCAGCCGCACGCATGATCGGTCTTTCGGTGGAAAAATCCATTGTGCGCATCGGACTGGATACCCAGTTTTACTGCACAGCCAACCCGGCTGCATGGGATCCCATGTACGGTCACAGTCCTGTGCATTTTGCAGCGGATGTCCATATAGCAGCTCTGAAAAGGGCTCTGAAGAAAAGCGGTTTTCTGAATACTGACTGATAAAAAAAGGCAGTGGGTCAAATCAGTTGATTCTGAAATTCCCATCCCCAGGGTGGGGAGAGTTTTTTCAGCATCATCAACCGGTTTGACCCACTGCCAAAAAAAATTCAGAAGCAGTCAGAAAAAGATGATCCGGATGCCGCTGTCATAATACTGGCAGGGCATTCGGAAAGCAGGGAACAGATCGGAAAGAGGATGGTGAGACAGTCTGTTTTTTTAACCGCAGAGTCATACAGAGTTTTTTCTGTGCAGACGCAGTGGTCTGTCAAACGAATTCTTTCACATTCAGAAAAACCCGTGTTTTATTTTCCTGAAATCTGAAACCGATGACATTTTAAGGTGATTTCCGGAAAAAAATATACCGCCAAAGTATCAAAAGCTTCCAGCTTTTGCCCTGTGCCTGTGAACTTAACCGTGATATTTATTTTCAGAAATCGCCTTAGGTGATTTCCATTAAAGATTATACCGTTTTTCGTAGCGACTGTGTTAAATGTCAAGCATAATCCGGGTTCCATGCTTCATTTTTTGCGACCATACTGTTAAGGATCACAAGGATCTTTCTCGTACAGGCCGTAACAGCCACCATTTTGTTTTTGCCTTT
>JBFXEJ010000065.1:0-33766 GCA_050180235.1 Desulfococcaceae bacterium | reverse complement strand
CAGGTTTTTGAAAATCAGAATCTTCAATATGAAAAATCTCAAGGGAATCAATCAGCAAAGACACTTTATTCTTTATCCTTTTCAGATAATTATAAAGACCACGGGCCGAATCAGTCCGGCAATGAATCGAATCAAATCCATAAAATGCCTTATAAATTTCCATAAATCCCCCCTCAGGAGCCACCGGTTGCCACACCTGACTGCCCCTCTTTGTCTGTTTAAATTATCACCAGGGAAAAAACCCCAGGACATACGGAAAATACACGAAAACCGCCAGACCGCAGAGCCAGGCGGCAAAAAGCAGAAAAACCTTGAAATTCTCACTCATTGAATACCACCCTCATTTGTCCTTTTTCATCCAGCCGCTCCACTTGCGGAAACCCATAAAATCATCCAAATCCTTTTTCAGATAACGCTTCGGGCCGCCATTGGGTTTCCGGAAGGGTATCTTGCCGGCAGAAACATAGTTGTAAAGTGTCCTGACATGTATACGAAGATACTCAGCAGCCTCCTTTGCACTCATGAAACCGTTTTCATCAACCACAATCACCCCCTCAAAAAAAATGCTTATATTTTTGACTTGACCCCAATATTACTTTGTGTGATATTTTATGAAGTTTTGTGAACTTTTATGAACTTATATAACAAGGCGTTCAGTATGTCAAGCAAAAAAGAACTAAATGTTCAGGAAATCATTGATAGAGTAAAAAAATGTCTCAGCATAAAAACAGATGTAGAGCTTGCAACTGCCTTAAATATAAATCAAAGTGCTATATCAGCATGGAAAAGGAGAGGCAATATAAACCTAAACTCAATTATTACTATTTGTCCTAACATATCTTTAGACTGGCTTATATATGGTGAAGGCACACCAGACGGTAAACCGGAATCTGAACCGGAAGAGGATATTATAAAAAAAACTATCATAATGATGCGAGAACTGGATACCGAGGGACAGAGAGACGTATTTAAATATATTCAGAAGGAGAAATTGCTCAGGGAAATTAAAGAGCAGTTTTCGGAAATGAGGAAGGCAGGATGATGAAATCAATGAGACTAAGCGATCATGAAAAGCTTTTCCTGAAAAATATGCGGAATTCAAAATTTAATCCTAATGAAGAGAAACCCACACATAAAAATGATCCCCCCAGAAAGCAGAAAAATGATGATTTAGAAGAAATGTTGACCGTAAGAGAAGAACGAATAAGGAAACTGGAAGAGGATATTTACCGGCTAAGAATGAAAGAGCACCTTTATATTGAGGAAATACAGGGATATGAGGAAGAAATATTTAAGATGGCAGAGGAATTCAGAAAAAAAAATCTGCTGATTTTTAAAATAGTGTCAAACTATTTCCTGTCACCGGGAAACCGCAATCAGAAGACAGTCAAAAATTTGATTGCTCTTTCAGGAAAAATGGAAATTCCCATGAATACGGCAAACAAAATATTGATAAGTTTGATTTCAGAGAAAAAAAACAGTGAAATGAGAAAGGCGGGGTAAATATGGCACTCAGAGAAGGTGAAAAAGAGATACTAAGAAGACTGAGAAACGAGCAGTTCAGAAAAAAAGTGGAGGAAGGAAACCGGACAAAATATGCTCCAAAATTCTCATTTGGAGACTCAGATAAAGTCCGGACAGAGGTAAAGAAAAAATCCTCTCAAAATAATTCTTCCCCATATCTTGCAGTCATAGCGGCATGTGCAGTAATGGCAACAACAGCAATTGTGCTGTTTATTGCCTATATAGCATACAATGATTATCAGGACAGAAAACTTGCATATGAACTGCTGAGAGACAGCGAAAAATTTACAGACAAATACATAAAAGCAGCATTGAAGACAACAGATGAACTCTTTAAAATGCCTGTTTTTACACCAACTCAGCCTGTATATAAGCCAATCCCACAGACGGCAACAAAACCGTCATACAGGGAAATAAGCCGGAATAAGCCAGTTACACCGCTTATAACACCAGATTGTATGAAGGCTATACAAAATAAAAAGTATAACCCGAAAACAACAAGGATTGAATATGGAAACGGCCAGGTCCTGTATCAATGGAAGGATGAAAAAGGGGAATTTCACAGCGTGATAATGGATGAATAAAATTAGTCCGCCCAGGGAGGTTCCTTGTCCTTACAAGAGCGTGCCATATTTAGGAAATCCTGTCAAGTTTCAGATTTAAAAGGATATTTTTTTTCAGATTTTTATTTTTTCGGAAAAGCAGAAAAAATAAAAATCTGAAAAAAAATACCGTATCAGGAAACTTGACAGGATTTCCGAAATATGGCGTGTGAAAATTAAGGACGGCGGGAGGAATAAGGAACCTTCAGTCGGGCAAAAGGAATTTAAGGTATAAGGGAATATATCCCATAATCTATACAGTCATTCTTGGTACGAAGATAATCCGGCGACAGCTTGGCATAAATCAGAGTTGACACAAGGGAACGATGCCGCATCAGTTTCTGCAAAGTGTAAATGTCAGTCCCGGACATGGCATGGTGGCTGGCAAAGGTATGACGCAAATCATGAAAACGGATTTTCTCAAGACCTGCTTTACGGGCATATGCCTTGAATTTGTGACTTACCAAGGAAACGGATCCGAATCTGAAAAGTCTGTCTCCTGACTGAGAAAGCACCCTGCAAAGGATCTCTCTTGCCTTTGTGCCGATGGGGATGCGCGACTCTGTCCTGTTTTTCTGCTGGGAAGATACGCGTATAAAACCCGCGGGATTATCAATGTCAGATTTCCGCAGACGGATCAGTTCGCCGGATCGCAGCCCAGTACACGCGGAGAGATGACAGAAATCATGGAATTCCGCATCATCTATCACAGAAAAAAGCCGCGTCATTTCCTCTTTGGTCAGATACCGGATGTCTGTCATTTCCCGGAGAGGACGCGGGAACCGAAGCTGATGAACAAGAAGCCCGCGCTCATGCGCATGACGGAAAGCGGATTTAAGATGCCGGAGATACTTGTTCAAAGTGGGAACCGAAACCCCGGAACGGATCAGCCAGACAATAAGATCATCAATATGCCCTGGGGAAATATCAGACAGCCTGATTTCACGGCCCCATTTCTCCAGCGCCCTGTTGAAAGCCGTCCGGTAACAGGCAAAAGAGCCATAAGACAAAGTGGCTTCAGCATGGGAAAGAAAATCAGAAAAAAAGTCAGACAGACGCGGAGCGCCATCACCGGGAGCCGGTGAAGACTCCGCGGGCGGAGAAAAGGAGTTCATCCGGACAAGGGCAGCATCACGATCCTTTGTCTTCAGAGAAATCCTCTTTGTCCGGCCGTCCGGTACCTCCCAGACCGCGTAGAAAGTCTGATTTTTATGTTTCCATAATCTGACGCCCATGAAATATATCCTTTTCATGGACTGTGCAGGTGTGGCGGGGAGAGATGAAAACAGAGAGCGGGGAATCTGTCAAGAAAAAAATGTGTCACCTTACAAACCACATTACAGTACAGGCCGAGAAAGCAACAAGCAACCATCGGATTTTACTTAAAACAGCAAGGGACTTTTTTTAAATATTTTTGCACCTGACATTACAAAATCCATTACAGCAGTCTGCAAACAACTGATTTTACAACTATGAAAAAGGGACTTAAAATCCCTCGGAGCTCAGCTCTGTACGGGTTCAATTCCCGTCTCAGGTACCATAATATAAGGGAACCGAAGATAATTTAAAAGGGACAGAAAAAACATTACAATTCCCGTACAAAACCGGCATTACAGACTTTCAGCCGGGCGGATTTCATGGCGAAATACCGCCCGGACAAAAGACTTTCATGCCGGAAAAAGTCCGGACAGCTGCAGGCTACGCCTTACACTGTCCGGACTTTTTCATAGAAAACAGACGATGGTGATTTCTCAAAATAAATATCCCGGTTCAGTTCACAGACACAGGGCAAAAGCTGGAAGCTTTTGCTACTTTGCCGGGATACTTTTTTCTGGAAATCACCATAAAGACCAAGTGTAGTGGTATTTTTTTGACTGTTATAATTTATATTTTATTATGAGAAATAAGTAGCGGAAAATATGACAAACCTGCCGTGCAGAATATGCGGAAGCTTTACGCCGGAGGTGCGCCTGCATGGTGCGGAAAGAAGCCGGGAAATGCACGGAAAGCGCATAAGAATGTTTATTGACCATTATAATTAAAGTTTACTTCGGTGAAAGTTGTCAGTCAAAAAACTACCACTACCCAAAATTTTTGAAAAAACATATTTTTATTTTCAGTCCAATCAAAAAACTCGTTTATCATTTTTTTTGCATTATTATTCTTTCTTTAGTTTTAGGTTCTGTTGACATTTCAGATCAGACTGCCGGTCAGTGACTCCGGTCTGAACCGGAAACATGCCTGAATCCCATTCCGGGCAGAGTCATGGGAAATCCGCATGGTTCATTCCAGAGAAACCGGTTCCTGCAAATTCAGGAGGTTATAGAAATGTCAACAGAACCTAAGATAACATAAAAATATCTTAAAGGGCTAACACAAAGCTAACTGGCGGACGATAGCCGTCCGCTTGAGCGCCGGGTTATGTTACTATGTTATGAGCATTAAATAGTTTGTTGAATTATTTTTTTGCCGTTTGAGTAAGCTGACTTTCTACTATTAAACGCTCTAAGTGTACCGGCCAACTTGGTCCAAGATATTCATTCATTAATGGAATAAGTTTTTGTCCATCAATCAACTCTATTCTTGAGTTTTTATCTGCGAAACTTTTCGCAGACTTAGTAAACTTAGAAGTTGTTACTAAGACACCTTTGTTCACTTTTTCATTTGAAACTACTCCTAAGAGTGATCGAACAAATCCTACTCCTACATTTCCACTGTATCGTTTACATTCAATTCTAATATGTTCTAATTTACCAGGATTATTTCTAAAGGCAATAATATCTTTTCCCCCGTCGTTTTGAGCGGGCGTAATTTCAGTTTTAAACTTCATTGCATGATATAGTCTTTCGATTAAAAATTCAAAATCTCTCGGAGTTAAATTAAGAATTAGATTTAATTTTTCAGAAACGGTACTTGGATTACTAATATATTTTGCTCTTATTATTGAGGTAACACTACATAAACCTCGAAACCTACCATCAGGCAATTGTTGAGCATGAGCTAATATATACGAATTTAATCCTTCTATCGCTTGTTTAGGAAAATGTGGCAATAGATCTAAAATCCAAGTTATTCCTTCCCACGGCGGAATTTTACTTTTTTTAAACCCATATAAAAAAAGGCGACGATAATATTGATTATTGAGATAACGATCTATATTATTGCGGTCTTTTTTTAGCATTTCAATTAGATTTATAAAAGAAAATTGGTCATGAGTTGGCATCAAAGTAGAAGGAATAAGGAATTTTAAAAGCAATGCAAATATTTCTTCATCAGACCTTTTTTCAATATTATTTATATATTCCTCTTTATGCTTATTTGTTGGAAATTCATAATCAATAAACATCTTTCCATTAGGCGGATTAAATAATATGGATAGCCATTCTTCTAATGACATATCCTGCGTTTCGATTAATTCTGTATTATTAGGTTCACTTATCATTTATTATTGTATTGAGTAACATAACAACGAAATAACCGGCAGCCCGATAGGGCTGTCCGGTTGATTGACTGGTTAGGCGGCTTCAGACCGCTTTTCTTTTATTCAATGGCATAATTTGTCAGTCCTCTATTCACACTCATTGCTCTTTCTCTCGTTAAAACGTATTTTTTGGCCACAAAAACGCGATTATAGGGCCGTTTTTAGGCCAGTTTTCGCTCTAACTATTTTGATTTATGGTGTTTTGCTTGGTCCGACCCTATTTCCCCGTGTCATTCAATCCGAACGATGGGTTGTCACCCATCCCACCGGGCTTACTGTCGAAATGGCAATAGAAATCTGTCCCCATATTCATTCAGAGCCAATATCGTTGTTTTTGCCATCAAAAAGGCGATTATTGCCCCATTTTATTGCCATTTTTAATCATAACAAATTTGAATCGTTGTGTTTTTGATGGTCCGACCCCGACCTTTTCTCAGGCTGGGGCAGAAAGTGCATTTGACAATACAGACAGAGTGATTATTTGGTTAAGCCCTGCAGAGACGCATGGCCGTGCTTCTCTGCATTCATATCAATTTTATAAATTCTTTGAAGAGAGTGCCTCGAAAAAAGCATAGCAGAGTTTAGCGTCATTTGAAATTTCCAGCAGGCTGAAAGTCTGTTTCTGCCATGTTGAAAAATCTATATCCGAACCGGTATCCTTCATATTCCAGTATCCCATTGACCAGTCGGAAAAAAGACGGCGTTCATTGAAAGTGCGAAGAACTATTCTGACATCATCATGACGCCGATCAGCTACTATTTTTCTTAAAAGTTCGTCAACAGAATCCTGCCGTCCTTCAAGTAACTGAAGAAAATATCCTTTATTGAAAATAAGAAATCCTGTGATACCAAGTTCGGAATTTTCCTTGCGCGCGGAGTGCAGAATCTGTTTAATCTCATCATGCGTAATAGAATCCGAGGCTCTGCTCACATAAATAACACTATAAACTCCGGGCGAATTAGGGGTGTCAGTAACCATGCTCTTCTGTTTAAGCAGGCTGATGTAATCATCGGCAGGCATGGGACGATAAAAATAAAAACCCTGTATCATATCACAGCCCTGAGCCTGAAGTTCAAACAGCTCTGCTTCATTTTCAACGCCTTCTGCAATAGTTTTTTTCTGCATAACTTTCGACATGTTGATTACTGCTGAAGCTATAGCCCGACTTTCAGGTTTTTTGTCAAGTCCATCAACAAATTCACGATCAATTTTAATAATGCTCACAGGCATTCTGAGAAGCTGTAATAATGAAGAGTAACCTGTGCCAAAATCGTCAACAGCAATCCTGATCCCGATAGATGCAAGCTCCTTAAGAACCTTAATGTTTTTATTAATATCAACCATCAGGGATGTTTCAGTAATTTCAATCACAATATTTTCAGGTCTTGCACCGGTTTCATTGAGAATATTGGTGAACTCCGCAACAACTCTATCCTCATTAAGCTGACGTGTCGAGACATTAATTGAGATGTATGGAGGAATATTGTTTCCGGATTCATTCTGGATACGGGCAACCGTTTTACATGCTTCACGGAAAACCCATCGCCCAATACTGATAATAGCTCCGTTGGATTCAGCGACAGGAATAAAGTATGCAGGTGAAACAGGACCGTCAGCCCTGTTCCAGCGAATAAGAGCTTCAGCACCTCTTATTGCTGTGCTGTTTGCCGCAACAATCGGTTGATAGACAAGCGTAAATTCGTTCCGTTCTATTGCGGTTTTAAGTCCGTTGATAAGGCTCAGTTTCCGGGTCATGGTTTCGTAAATTTTATCGGAAAACAGATGCCAGCCGTCTCTGCCGCGCTCTTTTACGATATACATGGCTGCGTCAGCGTTTTTGAGCAGATCTTCTGCTGAATGGGTTGATCCGTGCCCTAAAGCAATACCGATACTGGCACTGATATGGACTTTTATCCTGTTTGAATTTAAATCAAATGGAGACCTGAGAGTTTCATTTATACGCTCGGCAATGGTTATAATAGTCTGTTCCTGATGGATATTCTCACAGAGAACTACAAACTCATCGCCACCCAGTCTTCCAACGGTATCACCGGGCCGGGTGGTATTTATAAGCCGTTCGGCAATCATGATAAGAAGCTCATCTCCGACATCATGTCCTTGTGTATCGTTGATAATTTTGAAACCGTCACAGTCAATAAAGAGAAGTCCTGCATTGTTTTCAATGGTCAGTTCAACATCTCTCCGTCGTTCATTGGTGCGTATTAATGCACTGTTCAGCCGTTCCTTGATCAGCCTGCGGTTGGGCAATTTTGTAAGGGGGTCATGCGTGGCACGCCATATCAGTGTCTCCTCGGCTTTTTGCCGGGCGCTTATATCTCGGAGCGTAACCACAAATGTCCACTGACTGTCATGAAAAAATTTTGCGATACCTGCCTCTGCCGGAAAGAAGGTGCCATCCTTCCTGTAACCCTGCAATACACCTCGCCTGCCCATAGAAATCTCCATGATACTGCCCTCGGCAAACTGATTGAAGAGATCAATATGCCCTTTACGAAGATTGGGAGGAACAAGCAGATGTACCGATTTACCGGTTAACTCGTCAGACGCATATCCGAACTGACGATATGCGTCACGGTTAGCCTCAAGAATTATGCCGTTTCTGTTTACTGCAATTATGACGACATCCGCTGTTTCAAGGATTTGAGAGGTAATGGCACAGGCATTGTCATTTAATCCGCCCATTAATTTCTGAAAACCAGCGCCCCGATTTTCAACGAAACTTTTGCCCTCCCCGGAACCGCTGTTCTTCTCGGAATATACTGAAATTATTTCATCAGGATGATTTGTGCTGATATTTGTGTTTTCTCTGTAGCGTTCAGGTATGACGGGCGGGATTTGTCCAAATGACTCTATGATTGAGAATACCCCCTCCGCGTTGCAGCGTGACAGATAAGTGTTTACCGCTGCATGATGTGTAGCCGGATCCATTATTACAATACCCTGAGGACCTTCGATCTCAATGGTTTCAAGAGCAGATGCCACTGCATCGGAATCAAGTGAAGATGCCTGATCTGCAGCTTTGGCAAATGCTTTTACGCATAGATAAGTTCCCTCTCCAAAGTTGGTCACGACACCGTTGCCTGACGGCCAGATGCCGTTGATTGCGTCAAGTTTGGCAAGGCGGGCAAGATATCGGCGGTTTATCTCACTCTCTATTGACATAAAATAGGTATTGGAAGAGTAAAATCCTTCACGAACCTCGGGTAAAAGCAGACTTACCATTGCCTCGTCATAATGGCCCATCACAACCGCCATTTTGTTTTTAAGCCCCCGTTCAGTAAATGCGTTCAGCAGATTGATCTGATCAGTTCCTGCAAAATAGGGGACAAAAACATCTGCCCCTGAACCGGCTACTTTTACAAGCAGTTCATCTATTTCTGACATTGGGGTGCCAATCGGCAGATACTCTTCGCCAACTATTTCTCCGTAATTGTTCAGAAGTGCTTTTTTTGCGGCATCAATAGAACCTCTGGGCCACTCATAATTATTACCTGCAAAGAACATTTTAGGTCCGAACGTCTTCTGCATATAGGGGATCATTCTGTCAATCTGCTGGTTGGGAAGGGCCGCAAAATGGAAAAAATATTTTCCGGATATGCTCCCCTCATAAAACGAGAAATTCAGATACGGAATTTTTAATGGTTCTGAAACAAGAGTTGAGACCGATATTCTTGAATTTGAAAGAAGATTTCCGATTATGGCGGAACACCTGAATTCGCGGATCAGCCTTTCTGCGGCAGGCACGGCAGTCTCCGGCATACTGCCGTCATCAACTATGATAAGTTCAAGCTCACGACCTAAAACTCCGCCAGATTCGTTCACTTCATTACAGGCAATTATCCCTGCATTGGATATTTCCGAACCATACAACTGAACTATTCCGGAAAGAGGGGCCATCAAACCAAGCCGAATTTTATTATTCTGTTTCATAAAAATTCTCCGGGAAAACCGCTATGGTATTCCAGTAAATAAATTGGCAATTCCTATTGCCCAACCTCCTGCCCCATACGCATTGAATGAATAGGTCGTCTTCATGAAATCTGTTTAAGGTGATTTCCGGAAAAGAATATACCGGAAAAGTATCAAAAGCTTCCAGCTTTTGCCTTTTGCCTGTGAACTGAACCGGGATATTTATTTTCAGAAATCACCTAACTCTGAACCATTTTTTGCCTGAACAAAATATGACACAGTTTTTATCCTGAGAACCGTAATAATAGCTAATGGCAGGAAGCATTTATCTCGCATTGACGCACAACACCGAATTAAGCGGCACGGCGCTATCCGTGTCCGCTGGAATGACTGGTTGTGTGTTTTCATCTTATATCCGGTGAGTTATTCAACTATTCAATTCTTTTTGAATTCCTCAAGCATGCTGCCAAAATGTCAATTTCGTTAACAAAGGGTTTGCGAAACCATTCCCATATGGAGCATCTCATTATTGTAGTTAAAAAATATCGGTATCCAGTTAGTTTACCTTCATGCTCAATGGTAAATTCAAAATCATAATGCAGTATACTCGAAGAAGGTAACAAACCCAATGTAAAGAATGTACCAAAATGATCCAACATTTGCATCGGGGATACTAATTTATCCATCTTTTCCAAATACAGATGGGGAGCTTCGTGATTATCGCTAATCTTAAACTTGCCTGATTTTGATAGTATTTCATATTCTTTTGAATATTGCTCTCCGTTAATGATGAAGACTTCAAAAATCTCCTTGTCATCGTTTTCGTTAGTCTGAAAGGTATGCTTTTGCTCAAAAGATTTAATAGTTGTAGTACAACCAGAGCAGAATATTATTAGAAAAAAGATGAATATTCGTGTCATCATTTCATTTCTTTGGTATAAATGTACGACACCAGCCCTTTCAAGGTGAGTCACAGGCCGGTCAGCGCAACTCCTTAATGTCCGGCGGTTTTTGCAGCAGGCCGTAACAGCCACCGGCAGACAGCATCAAAAAAGGCTGTCTGTAACAACCTGATGTTAAAAGATTATTTTTCACACCTTGAAAGGGCTTATGTACGACACCTAACTGTATATTATATTGCGTTATCTGCATACCAGAATAACGAGTTGTGTCAATCTGCCAAGATATGCTGGCCCTCTGTTCACCTGATTCGGATTTGTTCTTATCGCACATATCGCACAACCAGTTGTTATGCGGTTTTTTGTCATAAAGCATGAAAAAATGCGTGTTATGAGGATTGCAATGTTCATGCCAAATTTTCAGTAATACTGATCCAATTTTGGTTTTCCAAAAATCATAGCAGCTTCTCATAATCAGATTCTGAAATGCCTTTAACTGACGGTCAAAGCTTATGTGCCGGAAAAACCAAAATTGGAACAGCAAACTTTTCATTTTTCAGCGGGCAAATAAACTGATGGACGACAGCGTTAACCCTATAAAAAAACCGGATTTTATATAAAAGCGTCTGAAACTGCAAGAAAAAAATGGAAGTTCAGAAAATATCATAAAAACCGGGGTTCAGGACACGCCCCAGCCATTCTATAGCTTTTAAGATAATTAGTTTGAAGTAGGCAGGGTTGAACGCAGTGAAACCCAACATTCTGAGTTTGCTGGGTTTCGTTCCTCAACCCAACCCACAGGAATCCCCAAAAATATTTTCTTAAAGCCTATAAGCAGAGAATTGCTTTATTAATCAAGAAGATATTATTCTCTGGAAGATGGAAAAGACATGCACTATTCCCCGCTCACAGCCCACAGAAATACAAGTACAGTCAGCAGCATGACAACCATCCAGGCCGTATCATCCGGTCTGAGCGCATAAAGAAGCGCAGTGGATATGCCCAGGGTTCCGGTCAGCACCATTTTTCCCAGCCGATCCACAGAATGCCGCAACTCTCCCATCACTTTGCGGACATCTGTTCCCAGTCCGGCACGGAATTCCAGTTTTCCATTCCGGGCCCGGTTAAGCACATCCGCCATCTGTCCGGGAAGGCCGTACACAGACCGGGCCAGCATCAGCAGTTCCCTTAGTCTTTCCTCTCCGTCTTTGTGCATGGCCTCTTTTGCATATTTCCGGGCAAAGGGGATGGTTTTGGACCATACATCAAAATCCGGGTCAAGATTTGCGGACATGCCGGAAAGAATGCCGATGGCCCGGACAACAAAGAGCATATCAGCCTGGAACTGAAACGGGGCCTCCCGGATCACATCCCGGTATTCCTGCAAAAATCCGGATGCTTCTCCCAAAG
Source organism: Desulfococcaceae bacterium (assembly GCA_050180235.1). GTDB lineage: Bacteria > Desulfobacterota > Desulfobacteria > Desulfobacterales > Desulfococcaceae > JAABRU01. The sequence goes on along the minus strand of JBFXEJ010000065.1, from coordinate 21,919 downwards.
CAGTATCTTTGAGCCGGCTGACCTTTACGCCCCATAAACGCCTGAACAAAGCCTCATGCGCCTCCTCCAGCCGTTTCAGATCCGCGCCCGGCAGCAGGGTTCCGGCTTTGACATAGGACTGAACAATTTTTGCCGCATCACGGGTTCCCAGTCCGATGGCATATTCCCGGATGGCCTCGCGCAGCCGTTCGGGAATAGGGGCCATCATGCCGAAATCAATGAAAACAATCTGAAAAGGACGTCCGGGGCACCGGGGAACAGTATCTCCGGGAGCAAATTTGGGGATTCCGGCCTCTTTTTCCATCGGGCAGGGCAGGGGACGGACAAAGAGATTGCCGGGATGGGGATCCACATGGACAAAATGGGTCTCAAACACCTGCCGCATATAGAGATGGTAAATGCAGTCAGCCACTTCCGCGCGGGAAATGCCAGCGGCCTCAATGCCCTTCAAATCTCCGATGCGGATATAGGAAACATCTTCCAGGGTAAGAGTGCGGGATGCACAGTATTCCCAATAAATTTTGGGAATATGGATGCGACAATCCCCTGCAAAATCCTGACGCAGACGTTCCGCGTTCCTGCCTTCATTTTCAAAGTCCAGCTCCCTCCGGGTGATGAGGGTGAATTCTGCTGCCAGCCAGTCTGCATCCACCCGGCGGTTTACCTCTTTCCACAGCTTCAGCCAGCGGAATCCCAAAGCAATGGCAGCCAGATCGGTTTCCACAATTTTGTGAATCCCGGGCCGCAGAACTTTGACCACAGCATTTTCTCCGCTGCGGAGCCGGACACGGTGGGCCTGGGCCAGAGAAGCCGCTCCCACTGGGACAGGAGAAAAGCTGTCAAATATCAGGGAAACAGGAAGACCGAAATCAGCCTCAATCTGTGCAATGATGTCTTCCGGGCTTTCTGCCGGAACCTCATCCTGCAGACCGGCCAGTTCCTGCGTAATTTCCCTGGGCAGAATATCCACCCGGATGCTCAGAAACTGGCCCAGTTTGATCAGCACTCCGCCCATTTCCACGGCCAGAGAACGGAATCTGCGTGCGATTTCGATCCACCGGGAAAGGGGCTGTGTCCGGAACATGCTAAGCACAGGACGGTTGAGAAATATATCCCACCACAGGGTCTGCACCAGCACACGCAGGAAAAAACCGCGTACCCTGCGGTAGCGTTTCCAATCCATATCTGTATCCGCAGCCTGCGGAAATTTATTTACTTTATCCGTCAAGTGCTGCAGAATCCGCCGCTTTTTTTCTCCTTTTCCGCACCGCCTGCAATCCATTCCAAAAGTTTTTTCAGCCAGCTTTTTTCAGGTGGCTGTCCTGCTGAACTGTCGGGTTTGGATGACATATTTTTTCTCCTTTCTCAAAAACCTGTTGTCTGTCAGAAATCCTGAAAATCATCCTCATCAAAGGGAATCACCTTTTCCGGAGCAGTCTCTTTTCCGAATTTCTTCTTTTCCGGTATGACTGTCCTGCTCTCTTTTCGCAGAGATTTGACAACCGGTTTTTTCAGGGCAGAGGCAGGTGCTTCCTCCCATTCTGAAACGCTTTTGCCCCCGTCAGCGGAAATGCTGCCGCCCTCTCTGCTGCTCATTATATCGGAAAGGGAGATGACGTAATTTTTCATTTCCCTGGCCTGGGTCTGCATCTGCTCGGAAGCGGACGAGGTCTCTTCCGCATTGGCAGCATTGGCCTGAATGATTTTGTCCATTTCACCCATGACATTGTTGACCTGTTCGATTCCCCTTGCCTGCTCTTCGGACGCGGCAGCGATTTCACCCACCAGATCCCCAACTTTGGAAGAAATTCCGGTAACTTCGGAAAAAGCACTGTTGGTTCGCATGACAAGGTCTGAACCGGACTGAATTTTGCTTACAGTTCCCTCTATGAGTCCTGAAGTGTTTTTGGCTGCTTCCGCAGATCGCATGGCAAGATTTTTCACCTCATCCGCGACCACGGCAAAACCTGCCCCGGCCTCTCCGGCCCTGGCTGCCTCCACCGCCGCATTCAGGGCCAGCAGATTGGTCTGAAATGCGATTTCATCAATGGTTTTGATGATTTTGGATGTCTCCTCACTGGCTCTGCAGATTTCCTCCATGGATTTGGTCAGTTGGTTCATGGACTGATTTGCATTGCCAACCACACGTCCGGTTTCCTTCATCAGACTGTCGGCCTGTTTGGCATTGTCCGCATTCCTGCGGGTCATGGAGGACATTTCCTCCAGAGATGACGTGGTTTCCTCCATGGATGCGGCCTGCTGGGATGAAGCCTGTGCCAGAGACTGGCTGGCCGATGAAATCTGGCGGGAACCGGCTATCATCTGATCAGCGCTGTTGGCCAGGATGGCAATGCTTTTTTTCAGGGTGCTGTTGCTTCTGAAAGCGTAAAAAATAAAGGCTATGGCAAGGGCCAGCATAAATATGCCGATAACGGCAAACTGAATCTGCAGGGAACCCAGCCGTTTTTCGTACAGCAGTTTTTCTCTTCCACCGGCTCCCACCACCCAGTCCCAGGGTTCGTAATATGTCTGAAAGGCAAGAAATGTGGAAACCGGCTCTCCGGGATTCTGCCATTTGTCCTTAAACAGCCTGCCGGTCATTTCCGGATTGGCCCAGGAATCCCGCACTGTGTATTTTCCATCCACCTGCAAATCCCATGATTTTTTTCCTTCAAGAAAAGTGTGCATCTGCAATAATCCCATGCTGTCCCCTTTTGTACTGAAGGCCCATATATACACAAAATCATCCGGAGACATTCTGTTTGCAGATCGGTTCCTTGTGCCATCCGCATTTTTGGGGCCGTTGACATAGGTGCGGACCAGTTCCTGGGCTTCCTCCCTTGTCATTTTTCCTGCCTGAGCCTGGGCCTCCATTGCCTGGATCAGCCCCATGACATCCTTGTTGATCCTTGCAAACATTTCCCCGCCCAGATCTGTGAGTTCGCTTCGGGCCGTATAATAGGTCAGTCCGAAAGCTCCGCATATCCCGACAAACAGCAGGACAACGATAACAACCAGCAATTTGAACCTCATATTCATCCTGAACACTCCTTTCCCATAAATCCGGCATGTTATAGCAACTATTCCTTATCCGTGATACATGACATATATATATTTTCTTTGGTATACGCAACGGTTTATATACAAAGTGACAGAAAATATTTTTCCGGTACAGTTTTCCCTCCGCATCTTTCTCACCCCGGATCAGGTTTTCTGATCCCCCGGTGAATCACGGCCACGCCCCCGGTCAGACGCAGATATTCCACATGGGAAAAACCGATCTGCCCCAGCAGGGATTTCAGCCTGTCCGGAGAGGGAAACAGCCTTATGGATTCAGGCAGATAGGTGTATGCCTGCTCAGATCCGGTAAGCAGTCTGCCCAGCCGGGGCATAATGTGAAAGGAATACAGGTCATAAACCCGGCGGAACAGGGGAAGCACGGGCTGTGAAAATTCCAGACAGACCATCCGTCCGCCCGGCCGTAGCACACGGTGCATTTCCGCAAAACCCTTTTCCATACGGGTGAGATTACGGATGCCAAATCCCACAATGGCCGCATCAAAAAACTGATCCGGAAAGGACATCTGCTCCGCATCCCCCTGTATATAAATGATCTGCTGCCGGAATTCCCGGCCAAAGGAACTGCAACGGCCCGCATCCATCATCTGCCGGTTGATGTCATACAGCACCACCCGGCCTGCAGATCCCGTCTGTTTTACTGCGGATACTGCCAAATCTCCGGTTCCGCCGCATACATCCAGAACCTTTTCCCCGGATTTCAGACCGAGCATCCGGATGGCCCTGCGTTTCCACAGATGATGTACCCCAAAACTCAGCAGTGTGTTCATCAGATCATAACGCCGCGCCACCTGATCAAACTGATCTCTGACCCATCTGACTTTTCTGCCCTGCTCTATGGTCTGAAAACCGATATGGGCAGGGGGTTCTGAATATAATGCTGTTTCCATTTCCACCTTATAATTGCCTGTAAAGGGACAATATCCAAAGTCTGAAATCCCTTTTCCGGCATTCGGGTTTTGAAAATTTTTTTCCCTCTCAAAACCCGCTGTGTTTTTTTTGGGATTTTTCTGCTTAAAACAGTTGAAAAGCATATTTATTTATACTATAACCCCGCATCTGTAAATTATGAAGATTTTCCGCGGATTTTTTTACTTCCGTGTGCGTGCAGGACCCTCATGCTTCCTTCACATGCGCGGAGAAAAATGTTTCCGGGAAATCTGTACCTGTATATCATAACACGTATTGAAGAAAAAGAAAAGGAGGGTATAGCATGTATGTTCCGAGATATATGTTTTTTACAAAAGGCGTGGGGCATTCCAAGGAAAAACTGGCCTCATTTGAAAACGCTCTGCGCAACGCAAAAATTGCACATCTGAACCTGGTTACGGTGTCTTCCATATTTCCGCCGTACTGCAAGATTCTGAATGTGGAAGACGGAATCAAATATCTTGAACCGGGCGAAATCACCCACTGCGTTCTGGCAAGGGAGCAGATCAAGGAGCCGGGAAGACGCATTGTGGCCAGTATAGGTCTGGCCCTTCCCGCAGAAGCCGGACAGTACGGGTATATTTCAGAACATCACGGATTCGGACAGACCGAAAAAGAGGCCGGAGAATATGCCGAAGATTTGGCTGCCTCCATGCTGGCCAGCACTCTGGGCATTGAGTTTGATCCGGACAAGGATTATGATGAAAGAAGCGAAGTGTACAAAATGTCAGGCAAAATCGTAGGATCCCAGCATTTTTCCCAGGGTGCGCTGGGTTCTGAGGGCAATCAGTGGACAACGGTACTGGCTGCGGCCATGTTCGTGAAATAAATGGCAGGGCAGGTGATCATGGATACGGAGGCATTTGTTCCTTTCGGCGGAGAGGAAGTCGGAACTGCCGCATTGGAAGACGCTGATATTGCTGTTCTGCCCCTGTGCTATGAAAACGCAGTGTCTTATGGGAACGGCACAGAGAAAGGCCCTTTTCATCTGCTCATGGCATCCGCCCAACTGGAACTGCTTGATGAGGAAACATTTGTCAACTGGGGGCAGAAGGCCATCCATACTCTGCCCCCCCTGTTTCCGTCCGGAGATCCGGAACAGGCAGTGACTGAGATGAAAAACGCTGCTGCGCATGTTCTTCGTCAGAACAAATTCCTGCTCTGTCTGGGCGGAGATCACGCCATATCCATCGGCCCCATTCTCGCAGTTTCGGAAATATGGCCGGAAACCGGAGTTCTGCAGATTGACGCTCACGCGGATTTGCGGGATCAGTGGAACGGCAGCCGATGGAACCATGCCTGTGTCATGCGCCGGGTTATAGAGGATGCGGGGCTGGCGGCTGTGCAGGCAGGCATACGCTCCTTTTCCCCGGAAGAGGCGGAATATATGCGGGAAAAACGCATACGTCCCTTTTATGCACACGAAATTGATCCGGCTGATGATGCCTGGATCGGCGAAATTCTCTGTGCTCTTCCGGAAAAGGTGTATCTCACCATTGATGTGGACGGTCTTGATCCCTCAGTCATTCCCGGAACCGGAACACCGGAACCGGGCGGATTTTCCTACCGCCAGATTGTCCGTCTTATCCGGGCTTTGGGCAGGGAAAAAAAGGTGGTGGCAGCAGACATCAATGAACTGGCAAAAATACCGGGTTCACAGGTTTCCGAGGTGACAGCGGCCAGAATAGCTGAAAAAATTCTGGTGTACTGCACATAAGAGATTCAAATGAAGCAACTTCCCTTTCCTGTCATACCGGCGGAAGCCGGTATGCACTGAATTTTTTCAGGTATGTCCGCCGGATGCCGATTTTTGTCAGCATGGCGGAAATATGCAAGGTATCTGATCCCCATTCCCAAAGCAGCAGATTGGATATACGCCCAAAAATTTTCGTGCATTGCAGGAAACCGTGGTTTTCAGAAAAAACGGTTTCCTGCAATTTCTGTATCTGGGAACAACTGTCTGCTTGTCAGATATAATACCAAATCACCGTTGAAAATATGCTTTTGAAAAAATCAATCCACTGTAATTAAACAGAAAAATATGATTTTATTGTATGTTTTCAATGGCGATTTGGTATAATACCGATTCTCCATTGACTTAATACTGTCACGGGCCGATCTGCGTGTGCAAAAAACCGCTCCGCTTAATTTTTGCACTCCTCCGGATTTGCATTGTGTATTATATAAAACCAATGGCGAATTGGTATAATAACTCAAGTTGCTACCTATGGAAAAATTCAATAATATCAGGCAGCGAATTTTAGGCAAAATTACCGTTTTTTTTATAACATCCTGTTTATATGATGTTTATAATTTTATAGGTAGCAACTTGGGTTATAATACCAATTCTCCATTGATTTGATACAATATTGTCAGTTTTTCCGCTGTTGAGCGTGTGCAAAAAACCGCTCCGCTTAATTTTTGCACTCCTCCGGATTTGCATTCCGCATTGTATAAAGCCAATGGCGATTTGGTATAATACCAAATCGCCATTGAAAATATACTTAGGTGATTTCCATAAAAGAATATACCGCCAAAGTATCAAAAGCTTCCAGCTTTTGTCCTGTGCCTGTGAACTGAACCGGGATATTTATTTTCAGAAATCACCTTATGAAACACACCCATGCCCCTCTTGAGAGGCAGCGCTGTCAAATTTTTCAGAAAATCCCCTCTTGAGAGGGGGCAGGGGTGTGTCTGTTCCTGCACCCTGACACACCCCTTTATCCCCTCTCAGGAGGGGAATGAAGAACTTAACAGCCATGCTCTCAGGAGGGGATTTTCTGAAAAAATCAATGGCTAATTGGTATAACCTTTTAAGAAAAAAGATTTTTCTGAAAAGCATGGTTCTGAAATATGCGAAAAATTCAGGACTGTCACCTATTTTTTCCGCTGTCTGGTATATTCTCTGATTTCCTTTCCGAATTTCTCAATAATCATCCGGATAAGCGGATGGGAAACAGAGGGGAGGAAAATGTCATCCACATGGGAAACCGGCAGAACATCCACTGTCGTGCCTGTAATAAAGGCTCCGTCAATTTTCCCAAGTTCTGAGGTGTGAAGGGGATGTTCACTGAAATTGTGCCCCAGAGTTTTGCAGATTTTCACCACATGCTGACGGGTAACGCCCAGCAGAACAGTTCCGGCCGGGGGTGTGAAGATTTCCTCCTGCCTGAGAAAAAAAATGTTTGAGCGGCTGCCTTCGGTGATATACCCGTTCTGATCCACCAGCAAAGCCTCATATGCCCCGGTTTTTTCCGTTATTCCCTGAACCCTGCTCCGGAAAGAATCCTTCAGGGTTTTGATATTGGGCATTTCCCGCTCCCCCCCGTACAGAACAGTACGGATTCCTTTTGCATACACATCCGGCCCCGGATATTCGGAACGGATGAAATAGGTGAGAAACTGTTCTCCGTCATTTTCCCGGAAGCGGATCAGTTTGACATTGATATGATCCTTCCGGTTTTTTTTCACCAAAGTGCGGATTTCATCCAGTATCTCCGAATCATCTTTTTCCATCCGCTCCCCCGCAAGCGCTGCCGAACTGCGGAGCCTTTCCATATGGGCCTCAAAAAAAAGCGGAATGCCATCAATGAGTTTGATCACCTCATAAACGGCCCCCGGTTTAATCCGGTCAAATATTTCCGTATCTTCCGCAGAACAGAGTTCATGACGGACAAAATAAAAATCTCCCACTGCCTCATGTTTCATAGATGTCTTCCCCGAAAACAAAAGCCTGTTTTTGCAGTTTTTTTAAATAATAAATTCAAAATATTGAAACAAAAATCCCGATTTTGCCTGTTTCCCGGCTTTGCATTGCTGAAAAAAACAGGCGGATTTTTCAGGGTATTTGAGTTCTGAAAGTTTTCCACTCCGGTTTTTATAAGAGTTTTTCCATCATGGCCGGGCCGGCAACGCCATCAGCTTTCATCTGATGGGTCTGCTGCCAGCGCACAACCGCATTATGGGTATGGGGACCGAACACGCCATCCGTGCTGACCGTATATCCGGCTCTCCGCAGTGCCTCCTGAAGTTTTTTCACATCCGATCCACGCAGATACGGAGTGGTCAGGTACAGACTCCTGGCCGCAGATTTTGCAGGGGAAACAAACTGCAGGGGATAGGCGTTGCAGGCCGCATCATTCATACATTCGAGTTGCGGTGTCTGGGGATAACCGTTGTGAAACAGGGAATTGCGTATGCGTTCCAGCAGGTTGGCCCGGCTGATTCTGCCGCTGCTGTCACGCATATGTTTGCAGAAATAATAGGTGAAAGCCCCGTTATAACTTCCGTTGATAAAGGCATCCGCGGATTCCTGGCCGGAATGGCACGCTGCCCAGAGAATATGATTTGCGGTGCTGCTGGTTCCGGAGCGGTTGACCATTTGAAATCCCCGGGTTTCTCCCAGTTCAGATTCCTCCCCCTCGTAGCGGAAACGGATATCCGCGGGAGGAGGAAGATAACGGGAAACTGTGTCTGCCGCAGGTACGGCAGGAGTTCCGGCGGTCACGCTGCGTGCGGATGTTCCGGAATGGCAGCAATCCAGAAAAACTTCCAGTACCGCTCCCTGGGGAATCCGTGCGAAAATACGATCCAGATCATCATCCAGAATAAAACCGCTGTCCCAGGAAACATCCCAGGGGCAGAGAACTTCATCCAGAGAGTCTTCCAAATCATCCCCGTTCCGATCCCGAATCTGTGAGCCGTGACCCGCGAAATGAAAGACCATGAAATCCCCGGGCAAAGCTTTGTCAACCATGTATTCCAGCCGGTAGAGAATGGCATCTTTTGTGGCCCGGTCATCCAGAAGCACCCGGATGTCATTATTGGTGAATCCCAGATAATCCTTGAGAATACTCCGCATATTGCTGACATCGTTATGACTCCCCCGGAGATCGCGCGTAGTCCGGTAATCATTGATGCCAACCAGAAATGCCCTCCTTGCCATGACGTCCTCCTTTTCCGCGGTGCTGGCCGCTGTTTATTTATCAGACATTAGGTGATTTCAGGAAAAGAATATACCGCCAAAGTATCAAAAGCTCCCAGCTTTTGCCCTGTGCCTGTGAACTGAACCGGGATATTTATTTTCAGAAATCACCTTATCGGAAACAGAAAAGTACCACAATCTTCCAGATTACGGTGCGGATTATGAACAGACTGGAAGTTTGTTCTGCTTTATTTCCACAGGGCTGCCACCGGCCCGAATCCGGCATCGGTATTTGCAGGAAGCTCTTTGCGGATAAAGGCAGCGAATTCCTTCTGAGATAAATTCCGGAAACGGTCTCCGGGTTCCGGAACCATGATATACCCGTCTTTGACTGCATAACCGGGAAAGGATAGCGGGTCAAATCCGTTGATCTGAACATGAAACCGGGGATGAAGCAAATTTGAACAAATTGATATTATTATATAAAATAATAAACAGCAGCGTTGTGGAATCCCGAAAGGAATGACATTGGCAACTGCTTTGACCCACCACCACCTGTTTCATGCCTTTCCTGCAATTTTCAGCATAATGGCATTCTGCACATACATACGGTTTTCCGCTTCGTCAAACACTGCGGACGCGGGGGATTCCATTACCTCATCGCTCACTTCCAGCCCACGGTTTGCCGGAAGGCAGTGCAGGAAGATGGCATTTTTTTTGGCATGTTTCATAAGATCTTCCGTAACCTGAAAGCCCTGAAATCTGATTTTGCGTTCCTCTGCCTCATGCTTTTTGCCCATAGAGGCCCATACATCTGTATAAACCGCATCCGCATCTTTCACCGCAGCCTGGGGATCATGCAGAATTTCAATCTGAGATATGCCAGCATCCTTTGCCCGTTTCACCGTTGCCGCATCAGGCTGATAAGCTGGGGGACACGCGCAGACAAAATGAAAGGGAATTCTGGCAGCCAGCCGCAGCCAGGAATGGACAATATTGTTGCCGTCTCCCACATATGTGATTTTCAGATCATTCAGATGCCCGCGATGCTCTTTCACCGTGAAAATATCGGCCATAATCTGGCAGGGATGGTTGTAATCTGTCAGGCCGTTGATGACCGGCACACCTGCATATGCAGCCAGTTCCAGAATATGGGCATGGTCAAACAGCCTGGCCATAATCATATCATTGTAGCGGCTAAGCACCCTTGCAATGTCTTTGACAGGTTCCCGTTTTCCCATGTCAATATCCTGGGGGCCTAAATACAGAGCGTGTCCGCCAAGCCGGAAAAAACCTGTTTCAAAGGAAATGCGGGTTCTGGCCGAGGGTTTGGCAAAAATCATGGCAAGGGAATGATCCTGAAAAGGTTTCCAGTTTTCCCGTTTTTTCAGTCTTGCCTTTACCTCTGCCGCCAGATCAAAGATGCTCAGAATTTCGGCAGCATTACAGTCATCAATATGAATAAAATCTTTCTTCATGTATTCTCCTTTAGTTTCCGCCTATCACCGCAGAGATTTGTTCCATTGCCCAGTCAATCTCCTCTTTGCGGATGACAAGAGGCGGGGCAAAGCGGATGATATTGTCATGGGTTTCCTTGCAGAGGATTCCCTTTTCTTTGAGTTTTTCCGCATAGGCACGCGCACCGCCTGCTTCGGGATGAAATTCCAGACCGATCATCAGTCCCCTGCCTCTGAGATCTTTGATCAGAGGGCTTTTCAGTTTTCTGAGTTCCTCCAGAAAATAGGTTCCCATTTCTGCGGCATTTCCAATGAGATTTTCCTCCACCAGCACTCTGATGGCCATCCGGGCCACAGCACAGGCCAGCGGATTTCCGCCAAAAGTGCTGCCATGTTCTCCGGGACGAAGTACGCCCAGCACTTCGGAATTGGACAGCACTGCGGAAACCGGATAAAATCCTCCGGACAAAGCCTTGCCCACCAGCGTCAGATCAGCCTCAATGCCCTCATGCTCTTCTGCCAGCATTTTGCCGGTTCTGCCCAGCCCTGTCTGGATTTCGTCGAGAATCAGCATGATATTTTTCTGCGTGCAGATTTCCCGCACTTTTCTGAAATAACCCTGGGGCGGGATAATCACACCTGCCTCCCCCTGTATGGGTTCCACCAGAAATCCCACGGTACTGGGCGTAATGGCAGATTCCAGTGCTTTCGCATCACCAAAGGGAATGATTTTGAAACCCGGTGTAAAGGGGCCGAATCCATCGCGGGAAGTGGGATCAGTGCTGAATCCCACAATTGTGATTGTGCGTCCGTGAAAATTATGGGAACACACAATGATTTCAGCCTGATCCGCAGGCACGCCTTTAACCTTGTAACCCCATTTGCGCACAGCCTTGATAACGGTTTCCACTGCCTCCGCGCCGCTGTTCATGGGCAGAACCCTGTGGGATTTGGTCAGCTCGCAGAGTTCTTTGTAAAAAAGCCCCAACTGATCATTGCGGAACGCGCGGGAAGTCAGAGTAAGACGCTGACACTGCTCCATCATGGCCTGCATGATGCGTGGATGGCAATGTCCCTGATTTACAGCAGAATAGGCAGACAGGCAGTCCAGATATTTTTTCCCGTCCGTATCCCAAACCCATACGCCCTGCCCCCGTGTGAGAACCACGTCAAGCGGTTTGTAATTATGCGCGCCGTATGTCTCTTCCAGTTGAATATATTCCTGCTGTTTCATGGCAGTTCTCCATCTGTCATTTTTATTTCAATATGTTGTCCGGAATCAGTCCGGGATGGTTTTCAGGGAAATTTTTCCGCACGGCAGGGATTCCGGCTGTCAATATACTGAAATTACAAATTATATGAAATTAAAAAAAGATTCCATATTATATCCCCAGAAAAAGCGTGGCTATTTCAAAATAAAGAAATACGGCCAGAATGTCAATGGATGTTGTCACAAAGGGGCCTGTGGCAACAGCCGGGTCAATGCTGAGTCTGGCGAAAATCATGGGAAAAAGCGAGCCAACCAGCGCGGCTACAGTCATGGAGCAGATGACTGCCAGGCATACGGCTCCCCCCAGTTGGTACATATTATAGCGGAAATGGGCCACAAAACCGATGATGGCTCCATAGATCAGGCCCAGCAGCAGACCGATGGAAATTTCCTTGACAACGATGGCCCATATATCCCGTACATTGATCAGTCCGGTGGAAAGTCCCCTGACCACAATGGTGGATGACTGTGTGCCTATATTGCCGCCCATACCCATAATGACCGGAATAAAAGCCGCAAGAGCCGCGAGTTTCTGCAGTCTGTCTTCAAATCCGCCGATAATAATCATGGTGGCAAGGCCGCCCGCGCAACTGGCAAAAAGCCAGGGAAGGCGGATTCTCGTGCTTTTGTAAACTGATCTGGTTTCCACAAACTCCGCACCCGCACCTGCCATTTTCAGAATATCCTCGGTGGCCTCCTCCCGCATGATGTCAATGACATCATCCACTGTGACAATCCCCACCAGTTTATTGGTATTGTCCACCACAGGCACGGCCAGAATATCGTAACGGGCAACCAGTTTGGCCACCTCCTCCTGATCTGTGCCTGTGCGCACGGAAAACACATCTGTGGACATAAACTCTCTGAGTGTTTTTTGGGGTGGAACCACCACCAACTGACGCAGGGAGCATACACCGGTCAGTTTGCCATACTCATCTGTGACATACAGATAAAAGGGCATCTCCACATCCAAATGCTCTTTCTGAAGGGATTCAATTGCTTCCCGCGCTGTCATGTCCTCCCTGAGTGCTATGAAATCAGGAACCATGATGCCGCCGGCCGTGTCATCCCCGTAACTGAGCAGCCCCTCCACCTGCTCTGAGCCTTCCTTTTTCATTTTTTTCAGGATCGCATCTGCCAGCTCATCAGGCAGGGTTCTCAGAATATCGGCAGCATCATCGCCGGCCATTTCCTCCAGCACGGGAGCAATATCGTCAATTTTCAGACTTTGGATCATAGGCAGCAGGATATCCCCGTCAATAGCGCTGAGTTCACTGAGGAGAATACCTTTTTGCTCAATATTTTCTGTCAGGCCGTAAAGTTTGAGATGCTGGGGCAGGGTCAGGGATGAAAAGACTCGAGCGAGGTCTGCACCGTGGGTTTTGCTGACGATCTTGCGCAGGTGGGAGCAGGCGTTTCTTCTCAGCAGACGTTTGACGGTTTCGATAAGTACCTTGTTCCGATCATATTTCATGGGATATTCTCCCGAAAAAATTTTCCGGTTAATCCGGTATTCATCGCCATAAATGCGGCATTTTTTTTAACCCCGGTTTCTGAATCACCGGTTTTCCCTGAATCAGTCCGGCAGTTATCAAAGCGGACATTTATGACAGAAAAAACACTTTTATGACAGAAATTTTTTTGTAAAACAGGAATGGGCGGATCTGTTTCTTTATGATCTGTTCTGCAACTGATTGAGTTTGAAATAAAAACTTTTTTTCTCCATCAGTTCGGCATGTGAACCGGATTCCGCGATCCTGCCACCGCGGATCACGATAATCCTGTCCGCACTCCGGGCAGTGGACAGACGATGGGCCACAATAAGAGAAGTGCGGTTCTGCATAAGCCTGGACAGGGCAGCCTGAATTTTCACCTCGGTTTCCGAATCAATATAGGAAGTGGCCTCGTCAAGCAGAATCAGTTCCGGATCACGGGCAAAGGCTCTGGCAATGGAAATAAGCTGGCGCTCCCCGCTGGAAATGGATGCGCCCCCTTCAGAAAGAACTGTGTCAAGTCCCTGGGGCATTTTTTCCGTCACAAAGCCGCAGTTGGCCTTTTCCAGCACAGTCCGCATCTGTTCTTCGCCAAGCCCGCTGTGTTCCTGAAAAATATTCTCCCGGACAGTTCCGGAAAAAAGAAAAGGATCCTGGGTGACAAGCGCTGTTTTTGACCGCACAAGGGCTGTGTCCATTTCCCGGATATCCTTTCCGCTGATCAGCACCCGGCCTGAAACCGGATCATAAAAACGGATAATCAGATTGATGATCGAAGTTTTCCCTGCACCTGTGGGGCCGACAATGGCAACGGTTTCGCCCGCGTTCACCTGAAAGGAAAGATTCCGCAGCACTGTCTCTCCTTTGACATAACTGTGGGAAACATTGTCAAAGGCAATGCTGTCAATGTGTTGAAGGGCAAGCTCTGTTTCGGATGCTGGAAGGCGTTCATGGGTGTCCAGAATCAGAAAAATCCGCTCAGCAGAGGACATGGCATTCTGAAGAATATTGTATTTCTCGGCTATGTCCCGGATGGGATTGAAAAACATGCGCATATAGGAAATAAAGGCCACCAGCACGCCCAGGGAAACATCCCCGGAAAGCACGCCTCTGCCGCCGTAATAAATCACCAGAGCCAGCGCCAGCGCGTTGAAGAGTTCAATCAGGGGCATGAAAAGTCCGAAAATCCGGATCTGATCCATACCTGCCTCATAAAACTCATGGTTTACTTTCCAAAACCGGCCAAAGTTGGCCTGTTCCTGCCGGAAAAGCCGGATAACCTTTATGCCGCTGATGGTTTCTGAAAAACGGGCATTGATTTCAGAGGTTTTGATCCGCATAATCCGGAAAGACTCTCTGATCCGGCGGGAGAAATACAGGGAAGCCCATACCATAAAGGGAAGAAGCGCAAAACAGATCAGGGCCAGTTGCCAGCGGATGCTCAGCAGTACAACTGTAATGCCAGCGAGCAGAAACATATCCTTGAACACAAAAACAATTACAGAGGTGAAAAGCTCATTCATGTTCTGCACGTCATTGGTGGTGCGCGTCACCAGCCGGGCTACGGGTGTGCGGTTGAAAAAGGAGATGGAACATCCCTGAATATGCCTGAAAAGATTCATCCGCAGATCATGCATCACGCCCTGTCCCGCATATTCCATGACCATGACCTGCACAAAATTCAGGGCAAAATCAAGCAGCACAATCAGCAGGAATATTGCTGTCATGATTTCCACACCGCGAATATCCTTCTGCCGCAGAATGGCAATATCAGCCATTTCCATTTTGGATACATCATCCAGGGCAATCCGCGTATTTCCGTTTTCTGTGTGAAACAGGTCCGGATATTTGCGGATAAGAGTTTTCATGCGTTCCACAGAGGTATCCGCGTTCAGCCACCGGATTTTTTCCTGTCCTGATTCTGTCCCTGTTTCTGATGATTCGGGACGGGGCACGATATAGCGGTCAATCGTGATCTTGGTGATATAGGGCATGGCCAGCTCAAGCACAGTGATGACAATAATCATCAGCACCGCGCAGAACAGGTGAAAGCGGTATGGCCGGGTAAAGGGCCAGAGCCGTTTCAGCAGTCTGAGGTCATAAGCTTTGCCGAGGGTCTTTTCCTCGGAGTATCCGTAATCGGAAAACATGGGAATCCTGAAAAATGCGGGTAGTACATAACCAATTTAGATTTTATACAATCCCCGACTGAGAGGGGGCAGGGTGTTTTGGGTGTCTGCAGTTCCGGACACACCCTGCCCCTCTCAGGATGGGAATATATAAAATTCAACGTGGTCATGTAGTAGTCGTGAACTAACCATAATTGATGAAACCGCAAAAAATCCGGTTTTTTATTTCTGCGTCATTCCTGAATAAGCAAAAATCCATATTTTTCAGTGAATTATGGATTCAAAATCTCACCGGAGTGACGGTATTTCTGACTTTTTACGAGATCATCACAGTTTAAGCACAAAAATCTGACGGTTTGGTCAAAATTTTTTTCCTGAAGTTCACAGTATAGGGAATATCCGGATGTTTGGCAATGAAAAAGAAAGATATGGCAGACGGAAAAATAACGGTCTCATACACAGGTTTCCGGTCATCTGTATTGGCAGATATGTCAGTTTGAAAGCGATCAATTTTCTGTTTTCATTTTCTGTGCCCGGCCGTGTATGATTATGAAGATTCAGCAGATCGAAAATTTCCTTAATTCTCCCTCTCCCACGAGGGGAGGGAGTTTTCGATCTGCTGAGATTATGATGATAAATGGACAGACATGCAGCCGGCGGATTCTCTGTCTGAGGGAAAATCGCCTTACGTACTGTGCCATATGGCAGGAAATGTGCGGGAATGGGTTGCGGATTATTATGATTTGGAGTATTATACCAAAGGCGTAAAGAGAAATCCGGAATGGCCGTAAAATGGTACATCCCGTCTTTTGCATAGCAGCTCCCGGTATCGCGGGGCGTTAGGCGATTTCCGGGAAAAACTATCCCTGAAGTTTTCTGAAATTGCGGAAACGGCATCCTGCCTTTTCCGGGAGGCAGGGAATTATACCAATTCTCTATTGATTCTATACGATACAGAATACAAATCCGGAGGAGTGCAAAAATTAAGCGGAGCGGTTTTTTGTGAACGCTGAACAGCGGAAAAACTGACGGTATTGTATCAAATCAATGGCGAACCGGTATTAAACCATATAAAATCATAATAAAATTTTATTATGTACAAATCAGGAAAGAGAGAAAATGAGCAAACTGTTTGAAAGTACAAAAATCGGAAATATGACACTTGCGAACCGCTTTGTGCGCTCGGCCACATGGGAAGGATTGGCAAGTCCGGATGGGGCTGTGACGCGGGAACTGAAAAACGTGATGACAACTCTGGCAAAAGGCGGGGTTGGTCTGATTATTTCCGGTCATACCTATATCCGGCCCGAAGGTCAGGCCGGGCCTAATCAGATGGGAGTTTACAAAGATGAACTGATTCCCGGACTGCGGGAAATGGCAGATGCAGTTCATGACAATGGCGGAAAGATTGTCCTGCAGATGGCCCATGCAGGAAATTTTGCCTCAGAGCAGTTCGTGAAGGAACCGCCCTGGGTTCCTTCTTTGTATGAGGGACTGGCAAAATTACCGCGAAAAGAGATGAGCAGAGACGACATCAGCGCACTGATTTTCTCTTTTGCCGATGCGGCCCGACGGGCAAAGGAAGCCGGATTTGACGGTGTGCAGATTCATTCCGCTCACGGTTATCTGCTCAGTCAGTTTCTTTCTCCCATCTTCAACCGGCGTAGGGATGAATATGGCGGGGACATTCGGAACCGGTGCAGAATTCATGTTGAAATCTGCAAAGCCATCCGGGAAGCCGTTGGATCGGATTTTCCGCTGCTCATCAAACTGAACTGCCGGGATTTTGCGGAAAACGGTCTGGAAACAGAAGATTCCCTTGCAGCCGGAAAAATGCTGGCCGAAGCAGGCATTGACTCAATAGAACTGAGCGGGGGGCTGCTGACAAATGCCAAACTTTCCCCTTCCCGCATGGCCATCAAATCCCCGGATAAGGAAGCCTATTTTAAGGAAGATGCGCTGCGTTTCAGACAGGAAGTCCCGGTTCCCCTGATTCTGGTGGGCGGAATGCGCTCCTTTGAAAAAGCCGAAGAAATGGTGGAAACAGGCGTGGCCGATTATATTTCCATGAGCCGTCCCTTTATCCGGGAACCGAACCTGATTCAACGCTGGAAAGAAGGAGACCGGAGAAAAGCCGAATGTGTTTCTGACAATCTCTGCTTCCGGCCCGGATTTGAAGGCAAAGGCGTTTACTGCGTAACCCGTGAACGGGAAAAAGCAAAAAAGGCTGACGCTGTCTGAAAACAGGCTTCAGGGAAATTTTTTTAACCCACCTTACGCGGCCTTTCCAAAAATCAGGAAGTTACCCGCTTTTACCGTCATACCGGCGAAAGCCGGAATCCGGTATTTTCAATGGTTTCCGGATACCGGCTCTCTCCGGTATGACCGGGGTGCGTAAGATGAGTTAATTAATTGTTAGTGGTATTTTTTTGACTGTTATAACTTATATTTTATTATGAGAAATAAGGAGCGGAAAATATGACAAATATACCGTGCAGAATATGCTGAAGTGAGAATATGCTGAAAAACACGGGCCGGGGCGCAGAAATATCACTGCAGGGCCTGCAGTTTTTACGAATCCCTTCCCGGTGACTGCCGGAAACGTGCTGCTGTTTATACAGATTATCGGGAATCATACAGAAATGCTGTCCCCTCAGAACGTCTGCGGCAGTCCGGGAAAAAAAGCGGGGAGAAAGCACATACTGAACGTTCTGACAATACGCTGCGTCAGAGTTGCGCCTGCATGGTGCGGAAGACTCTCCCCTTTAAGCAGAAACCGGGAAATGCATGAAAAGCGCATAAGAATGTTTGTCAGCAATTATAATGAAAGTTTAATGCGATGAAAGTTATCAGTCAAAAAATACCATTACCATATTTTTTTTACGATTGAAATCAAAAATTCAAAAGCGCAATTTATGACGGTGCTAAGCATATAATTTCAATAGATAATTGGTATAAGAACCGGGATTCACCGGATTAAGGGATTTAACCGGGATTGTGCAGGGCATAAAAAAATCCCGGTAAATCCTGAAATCCTGAGAATCCCGGTTCAGACAGAAGATGAAACGCAGTCTGTCTGCAATCCATCTGAAAAAAAGAGGGCTTTTCCGCTGTGTATAAGGCAGAATGCACAGCATTAAAAAAAATCAGTCCGCCATCCTGTTTTTCCTATCCATTAGTATTTCCAGATATTCCAGTTCTTTTTTCAGTGGGCCGGAAAGTATCTCAAAAAGGGATTCGCTCAGAATATTCTGCGACCGCAGAAGACGCAGTCGATCAAGCTCCTCCCGGATGGTTTCATATTTTCCATCGTTTTTTCCTTCGTGTTTTCCATGTGTGGCTCCTTTTGCAAATATTTCCTTATAGGATACGGTCTCTTCCAACGGTGTAACTTCGGCAAACATGCTGATCACCTCCTCATATGTGAGATTGCTGAATCTTTCCTGCATCCACCGTGTAAACACGGACACAAAATTTTCCCTGGTTTTTCCGTCCGGTTCTTTTTCAATGTCCTGCCGCCATTTTCCCGCATTTTTCCGCAGAACCTCTCTGTCTCCAATCCGCAGGGGACTGAACACGGCCACCAAAGGATGATCCGGATGCTTTTTTTCCAGTTTATCCAGAAAATCATCCAGATACACAACTTTCAGACTCTCTCCGGATGCTGTCAGTTCGTGCCAGGGTTTGGTTTTCGGATCAAGCCCGGAACAGGTGAACACCAGAATTCCCCTGATGTTCCTGTCCGGATGCTCTTTTCCGTAAACCGCCATTTCCATGATGAGCCGGTGATAAACGGTTTTGTCCTCATATGCCTGAAATTCCGCGATATACACCGGTTCCTCATCTGAAAGGGGTTCAAGCAGTCCGTCACTTCTCCGCTCAAACTCCTTGAAAGTCACGGATTTCATCTCATAGGTTGCGGTGACCTTTATCCCGGCACATTCAAAAAGATAATCGGGCCGCGCGGCAAACAGCCGGTACAGTTCTTTGTCTGTTTTCATCAGTATCCTGATTTCACACCATATGTTTTCTGTAAAAAAAGATTTGGGTTAAGTATAACAATATGATCCTGAAAAGTCAATTCATTCCCCGTGTGCAGGGATGCAGGGGAAAATGGCGGAAGTGCGGAAACAGAGATCGGCAGAATCTGTGACTTATGTGCAAAACAAACAACGCAGAGAGTTTTCTCTGCGTTCTTTTTGTTAATCGTAAAAGCAGGTCAGGCTGTAATCCAAGTTCGTGAAGACTATTCACATGATGAAAAAATCATAATTTTCAGGGTTAGGAATTCAGGGATGTATCTTCATCAGGGACAATCGTTTCATCAGGCTGGGCTGACTGGGTATTGTCAGTTATTCGGGACAGAGCATTGCTGATAGATTCCTGAACTAAAGGGTCTTCCTCAAACAGTTGGGCTTTCTTCAAAGCTGATATTGCCATTTCTTTGTCTTTTTCATTGGCGATTGCATAAGCTGCCACTGCTCTTTCTTCCGGGCTGAATTCAGCATTGCCAAGATACTCAACAAATGCAAAATGTGACTGTTCGTTATCTGCGTTTGACAGACTCCAAAAAGACAGCATATTGCTAACATTTTCAAGAGGTATGGATTTATCTCTGGCAAGTATCATCATTCCCATGATCGCCCCATTCTCTTCATCCCCGGCAAGTTCTTCTAACAGTCTGTCTGCTGTTTCATTATCGCCCTTCATCAAAGCATCAGCAGACAGCCGTGCAATCATAACAGGATGATTAATATCCAATAATATTTTCTGATTTTCTTCCAAAGTTTCATTGTAATACTTTTGGGTAAGCATTTCTCCCACAGTTTCATCCGGCATCAGTCTTATCACATTTCTTATTTTATAAACTATGTCTTCGGGAATTTCAGATACATCAGTTGATTTTTTTATCAGTATATCTGTCAACAATTCAGCAGCTTCTACAGAATTTACATCCGCAAAAATTTGCATCAAATTTTCTTTAAAAACATAATTTTCTTGTATATCAACCTCTATGATCGCTTTAAGAACTGCCAAAATACTATCCTTAGTTCCTATTTGAATCAACGATTTGGCACTGTTTTTTCTGGATACATTATCAGCCAATGAATCATTAAGAATCTGAATCATATTGTCAATATCAAATGGAGTTATATTTTCAGGATTTATTTGGTTATAATTTTCATTGACAAAACTTACTGCTGAAATCAGATTATTTGTAAAATCCTGCTTTGTTTCAGCCATAACTGGTTCTGTTTCAGAATGTAATACATTTTGTTGTTTTGCCTCAAAAACAGAAGAACTGGTTATACTGTCAGGATTATTGTTGCCGAATGAAGTTTTTTTTTCAAATTCTGCATTTTCAAGTGAAGCAGATTTTTCCAACATATCATTAGGGCTTGAAAAAAAATACAATTTGGATGTTCCTAATGATAGTAAAAAAATAATTAAAGCCATAAAATAATTCTTTTTCATACATTAGTCCTTCCTGCTCTGATTGATATAAAGAAATAATGAGCCTATCTGAATCAGATTCAGATAGGCTCTTGCATTTAGTTATGCGCTGAGATAAAAATATCTGGATCTATTTGATTCTGTGGGCAATTGTTAGTGCTGCTGTCACTGCCGTCACATTTTGATTTTGTATATGCAGCACCAGGTTCAGTTCTATCCCCTCTTCGGATTTCGAAATGCAGATGGGCTGGATAAGAACCGCTTGTACCGCAACTGCTGGTCTTAGTCCAAGCTCCTTTACCAATTCGTGCGATGGGGTTAGCTGAACTAACGGATGTATTCACAACAGGTTTACCACTTGATAACCAATTGACATGTGCATACATGGATGTGTATGTACGTGCACCAAAGGATGTGGTATGCTTTACAAATACAATATTCCCATACCCGCATACATTCTCAAGAACTCGACTTACCGTTCCCTTTGCGATAGGATAAACGCTCAGGTTTAAATCTGAATCTCCTGATTTTATATTAAAATCAGAACCTAAATGATAACCATAGGTACTATAGTAATATTTCTGAAAAGGTTGGGCATCTCGCCAAACAGTATCTTGAATATGATTTGAATTATGTAGCCAAAATTCAATGGTTTTAGCACTGGATGTACCAGTATAATGACCATCGGTGCGGTTCGTTGGATCAACGGGCCAAGTAAAGTAATCAGATGATGGCGGCAGTGGGGCCGGAACTTTTATCAAGGCCCATACTGTAGCAGAACTGCCGATATTTATCGTCGACCCTGCCGGATTTGTGAATTTCCAGACCTCTTTGTATGACTTTTCGGAACTTTGTGCAGCAGGTGCTTTCATGGGTACAGAAAATTTGTAAGTTCCGCCCGGAGCAACACTTCCGGATATTGCCACTTCGCTGACAGTGCTCATTCTGCCGGCCGTATTGGAAACATACCTGAGTTTGTATGAAGAAGTCCAAGTGCTGGTTCCCGTGTTTTTGATCGTCCAGGTCTTGGTAAAACTTGTTCCTCCGGCAAAAGGTGTGTAGTGTTCTGTCAAGGTTTAACTGACGGATAAAGTCGCTTCAGTTTTATTCTCGCATCCTTTGTTCTGAACTGCCAGTCCACACCTTTCATATTCCTGTTCCGTTCTTTATACCATTCGGCAGTC
>JBFXEJ010000064.1:0-34961 GCA_050180235.1 Desulfococcaceae bacterium | reverse complement strand
GTGTGCGGACGCAGTTTCTCAGCCGCCTGGCCAGCTTTGCAATAAAAACAGGTAAATATCTTCAATTATTATATTATCCTCCATATCACAGCAAATACAGTCCCATTGAAAGATGCCGGGGAATTCCTGAAAAACACTGGAACGGCACAAAGCTGACTGATGCTGAAACCATGCTGAAACGGGCAGGCAGCATGACGCGGAAAGGAATTTATCCTGTTGCAAAAATTAATAAAAAAAGATACAAAAAAGGAATTTCACTGAAAAAAACCGCCATGCGTTCAGTTGAAAAATTCCTTTTAAGAAATCCATTTTTACCCAAATGGGATATTTTGATCAGTCCGTATGAGGTTGTCTGATTTGGTATATTTTTTTTAATAAATAGCCTTAACTGTCTTTATCATTCAAAAAATGTTGATATTCCGGTTTTTTATGAAATCATTCATAAACCTGTGCTGTTCAGTGATCCGAAAACCGGACGTATCCGCCGGAAAAGTGAAGTTACAAAAAATGAACTGCTCCGTGATATGCTCAAAATATGCACAGCCAACCATCTGCGTTTCAGATATGTACTTACAGACAACTGGTTTTCTTACAAAGAAAACATGTGCTTAATCAAATCTGAGCTTTCAAAGGATTTCATTATGGCGATTAAATCCAACCGTACTGCTGCATTGAGTCCGGAAGACAAAAAAAACGGTCATTTTGTTCAAGTTGGAACATTGGAACTGAAACCGGACACCGTTCAGCATGTTTACATCAAAGGCATTGATTTTCCATGCCTTTTATGCAAACAAATCTTTAAAAACAGAGACGAATCTTCCGGTGTTCTTTATCTGGTTTCCAGTGATACCAGTCTGACTTATGATCAAATAACGGCTACCTGTCAGAAACGATGGAACGTCGAAGTCTTTCACAAATCCCTGAAATCAGATGCATCACTGTCAAAATCGCCAACGGGAACTGTGAGAACTCAGAGCAGTCATTTTTTTGCTTCAATTTATTCTTTTTTTAAACTGGAAAAACTCAAAATTAAACATAATTTGAATCACTTCGCTTTGAGAACCAAACTTTATATCAATGCGCTGAAAGCCAGTTTTCAAAAATTACAGGAATTGAAGGCGTAACATAAGTTAATAAATGGAAGAAAAACGGTACGTGGAAGAAAATTCATGATGCTCCTGTTGAAGAGAATCGTATCAGGGAGGGTCGCGAACCGACTCCAAGTGCAGGTATCATTGACAGTCAGTCTGTCAAAACCACTGAGGTTCCGGGAAAACGTGGTTATGATGCAGGCAGGAAGGTAAACGGACGTAAGCGTCATATACCTGTTGACACAATGGGGCTGATTATAGGCATGACTGTTCACACAGCGAATATCCGGGACAGAGACGGGGCCAAACTTCTTTTTGAACGGGTGGCAGGCTGTTTTCCCAGAATGGAACTGATATGGGCAGATGGCGGATATGCCGGAAAACTTATTGAATGGGTGAAAGAAAGAACCGGCCGGGTTCCTGAAATCGTTAAAAGAAATACAGATATTAAAGGTTTTCATATTTTGCCCCGCAGATGGGTTGCTGAAAGAACATTCGGATGGTTCAACCGGTATCGGAGATTAAGCAAAGACTGTGAACGGGAAACAGAAACAAGTGAGTGCATGATATACGTAGCAATGATTTCAATTATGCTCAGAAGATTATCACCGTAATCTAACTTAAGTTTCTTGTCTAAGACTATATTATTCTTTTTTTTCAGTGTCTTATCGTTAAAATTTTATCCGGTGAACTATGCAAGTTACTGTTTTTTATTTATTTAACCTGAGATACGTTGATTTTGTCTTTATATTCAGAAAGTTGGTGACAGGACTTTCCCGGACGCTTCCCGGCGGCGCTACAGGGTTATAAAATGCTTAAATGACGAATCTGTCAGTTTTTGTGCAAACCGGGAAATTTTTTTCATTATAATTTCTCTTTTGACATCAGTGCCTGTCAGTAACCTGCCTGAATACAGTGAAAAAACAGATGGTGTCAAGTAAAATCATTCATAATCAATAACTTGCATAGTTCATCCGACGAAATTTTACACATAACATATTTAAAATAATCAATAATATAGACTTAGATAAGAAACTTTAGTAATCTAATATTCAAACAGGCTCTAATTTAATGGCATTGCCGGATCTGTCCGGGGCGGGAGTGCAGATTGTATTAAGTCAATGGCGAACCGGTATTAAATGCTGTTTTTAAAAAATCCTGCTTTGTCCCGGAGGGACAAAAGAAAACAGCCCGGCAGTTCACTGCCGGGATTTGTTCCGCCCGTTCCCGCATTTTACACGGAAATACTCTGCATTCAGCATTGTATAAAACTAATGGCGAACCGGTATTCCTTATGGCAGTGCATTTATGCAGGGACAAAAATATTTTCCGAACTGCATGAACCTCCATATAAAAAGAAATAATTCATAATAAAAGCGCTGAAAGTAAAAACCGCTGTGTTTCGGGAAAAAATGATGGAATCTGGAAAACATGATTTTTTTCAGAACATATAAGTTTATAAAAACAGTAAGTTAATTATTCCGAACAGGTTTTTATTATTTGCGTGACTTTTCCGGGATTCTTTGCTAAAATTTTTCCTGAGAATCTTTGAAACAGATACGATATCCCCATCTGGAAAAAACGCATCGGTCTTTCATACGGTTTGCATGACTGCTGACCGTGCGGAATGCCACAAATGATACAGCAGCCGAATTATTCATTTACAGAAAAGGAGATGATTATGAGGGAACTGGCAAAACTGAGGGATCGCATTATCGGACGTGTGAATATCAACCTGCGTCATTCAGGAACTGATGTGGGGCCGTATATGACGGATATTGTTTCACCGGAGAACCTTCTGAAATTTTACGCATTTTACGGTATATGGTCAAATCATCCCATTCATTTTCATTTCAGCCATTCCAACCTCGCGGGAAGTTATTTTCTGGGGCGGTGCCGGGTGGATAATTCCATTCTTTACAAATGCGATATCCGGGGAGACGAACTGAAAGAAAAAGGGAATAAGATTTTGCTGGACGGCAAGTCTTTTACTGTTGAAGATGATGAAATAATCCGGATCGAAAACAGCCTTCTCATCAAAACACTGGTTCACAATTTTTCGCATAATCCGGAAAAACTGGAACTCTTT
Organism: Desulfococcaceae bacterium; assembly: GCA_050180235.1. Taxonomy (GTDB): domain Bacteria; phylum Desulfobacterota; class Desulfobacteria; order Desulfobacterales; family Desulfococcaceae; genus JAABRU01. The sequence continues at coordinate 31,781 of JBFXEJ010000064.1, read as the reverse complement.
CTGATTAAAAACTCAGCTTCTGCCCCCTATGCCAATATTCACGGTTCCCCGGTGGAAGGATGTTTTCTGGAACCATTTTCCACTGTTGATCTTACAAGTCTTCATGACTGCCGGGTGGGAACCTATTCCTATGTGCAGGCAGGGGAACTGTCCCATCAGGAAGTGGAATCCGGACGGGTCTGGGTCAGGCACAATGATTTCGAGTTCAATTATCTTTTTGACAAGGATATCCTGCATAACCGGTATATTGCATTTGAACCCGGCAAAGGTGCGATGGGCATGTTTATGGATTTTGTCGAAGACCGGAAACCTGATTTCCAGAAACTTTATGATGTGGTGAACCTGGAATCTCCCATCAAAGACATTCCCAGAGGAGCTTCCATCAACCGCTACAGTGTGTGGAAAGGAAAAAACCATATCAGTGAAAATGTTCTTGTATCCCAGAGGGCCTATCTGGAATCCGCATGGCTTGGACGCGGGGCCAATGCACAGGAAAACTGTTATATCAGCTTTTCCCGTCTGGAGGGATGCAATGTGACAGCACATGGTGCAACCATTATTTATGCAAATATGGGAAATAAGGTTTTTACAGGTTTCAATTCCTTTCTGCAGGGAAAGGCCGACTTTCCGCTTACTGTGGGAGATGAATGCATTATCATGCCCCATACCATTATGGACCTCACAGAAGCGGTGACAGTTCCGGGCAGACATCTGGTCTGGGGCTATATCCGTACCCAGGCGGATTTAGCAGAACACAGCATACCATTGGAAAGACTTTCCAGGATCAAAGACGGAATCACGATGGGGAACATGCGGTTCAAAGGTAACGGAGAGTCTTTTGTGAATGCGTTCCGGCACAGGATTAAGCACATTCTGGAAGCCAACGGAGCCCTTTATGACGGAGACGAATCCCGCAGAGGACATGCACAGAAAGGCCAGAACATTTCTTTCAATATCATCCAGCCCTATCCGAGAGGAGAGCTGAAGGGACTTTTTCCCACAATGGATATTGAACCCTGAGTTTTTTTTCAGGCATCCGCATATTCCGGTCATCCTGGAAGCTCACATTGCGCACTGCCGTCATACCGATGAAAGCAGGTATCCGGAAACCCTTGAGAATACCGGATTCCGGTTTTTGCCGGAATGACGGTGAAAGCGGGTAATTTTCTGATTTTTTTGGAGAGGCTGCGTAAGGTGAGATAATAAGAAGGCCGGATTAGCGTCAGCGTAATCCGGCACAGTGATTTTGATAACACAAAAAAATAAATTGGTTATGTACTACATCCTGCCCCCAATGATTCCTGAATCATTGGGGGTTTCAGCAGCAATCCGGTGAATGTTTTTTACCCCTGCATCCTCCAGCATTTCTGAAATCTGCTTTTCTGTATAGGCCCGGCCTCCGGAGGTTCCCAGCAGCATATTCAGGGAAAAAAGAGCGGGAAACAGTGGCCCGTCAGCACTGTTGCGCAGAATGAATTCATGGATAAATATCATTCCGCCCGGTTCCAGTGCGTCCGCAGCCTTGCGTATCATCATGCGGCAGGCTTCCGGCCCTTCTCCGTGAAGAATATGGGAAAGCCAGATCGCATCGTATTTTCCCGGAATTTCGTCTTCCAGATAATTTCCGGGCATAAAATCTATCCGTTCCGAAAGACCGAATTTTGCAATGGTTTTAAGGGCAAAGGGTTCTGTGCCGGGCAAATCAAACACTGTGGCCCGAAGCCGGGGATTGGCAAGGCAGAAATGGATGGCATAGGTTCCGGGGCCTCCGCCCATATCCAGCAGATGATGCCTGCCGGAAAGATCAATGACCGGAACCAGCCGGGGCGCCAGATTCATTGCCATGTTGAACATGCCCATCAGAAAACTCTCCCGTATTTCCTCATCACCGTGAACAACGCTGGATCGCACAGATTTCCCGGTTTTCACAGCCTCATCCAGCCGGGACCAGGATTCCACCAGATGATGATGGTGCATGATCATATAACCGAGATAGGAGTGGGAATTTTTGCAAAGAAAAGAAATGGCTGCAGGTGTGTTGGCAAATTTTTCCTCTTTTTTGCACAAAAGTTCCAGGGCGCAGAGCGCATTGAGCAGCCGGGTCATGGCCTCCTCATCTGCGCTGATTTTTCCGGCAATTTCAGCAGATGTCATCTGATTTTCACCGATGATGGTAAAGACATCCAGTTTCACTGCCGCATGCAGAGTGCAGGTTTTCCAGTAATAGCCTGACATTTCAAGCAGTTTTCCGGGATTCCATTCTGTCTTCATAAACATTCTCCTTTTGTCCGGAAATAAGAAAAAGCAGCATAGACTTCCAGTTTGTGCAGCGGCTTATGAACAAGCTGGAAGCTTGTTCTACTGCACTGTTTCAACTTAAGGCGATTTCCATGAAAAAATGTAACATATTGTAGGGTGGGCACGGCTTTTTGTGCCCACCGTTTCAGCAGGACGGCGGGCACAAAAAGCCGTGCCCACCCTACGAAAAACGGTATAATACCGAATCGCCAGTGAAGACATGCTTTTAAAAATAGCAACTTCTTGTAATTAAACAGAAAAAATATTTTTATTGTATAAATTCAATAGAGATTTGGTATAATCTTTAATGGAAATCACCTAAGTTGTGGGACTATTCCGGCGGTATAACAGGTTGCAGGATTACGTCTGCGCTAATCCGACCTACAATTTTATGAACAGGCTGGAAGCCTGTTCTACTTTAAACCAAAACGCTGATCCCATTTACTGAATTTTGCCACTTTTTCCTTACCGTATTTTTCCAGTTTACGGAGAACATCTTCTGCGCTGTGTTCACGGAAAATGGTCTCAGGGTTTTTGGAATAGAATTTGTCAGCATATGCTATAATCTCCTCTTCCAGAGTTTGCGGCTGCATATCGCGCAGGGGAAGAGGCAGATACTGTTTCTGAATATCCGAAATCATTATGCCTGTGCCGATATGGCGTTCACAGACCAGCGCGTGCCGGGGCAGTCCTTTTTCCTCCAGCAGTTTCCTGCCCAGAATTCCGTGACAGATATAGGAGTGCATACCATAGCATCCCATCTCAGGCATATTGGTCATGAACATGGCTATATCATGGAGCATCGCGGCTTCCTCAATAAATGCGAAATCCGGATTCAGATGTGAAACCTGCCGTGCCGCATCCAAAGCCCGCCGCGCAACCAGTCTGGCATGAGTGACCATGATCTCATGCACACGGGAGCCTGGCCTGTAAAATTCCTCAATCAGATCAATGGGATTCATATATCCTAACTCATCTTGGGCGGCACCGTCATACCAGCAGAAGCCGGTATCCGGAAACATTTGAAATTAATGGATTCCTGCTTGCGCGGGAATGACTACTGCACGACCAATTTAGTTTTTATATTATCAAAATCACCGTGTCGGATTACGCTTACGCTAATCCGACCTACTTATTATTATAATTTAAAATAGTTATTACTTGTAGGTCGGATTAGCGTCAGCGTAATCCGACACCTGATTATATAAAAAAATAAATTGTTTATGTAATAGTCTGCCTGCCCTGAATCTGTGAGTTGCAAAAACCGGATTTTTCCAAAAAATCCGGTTTTTTTTACACTTCAGCTCATAAAATCAAAGTTGACAAAGCACTGCTGTCAATTCCTGATTTCCTGCGGACAGACTCAGGATGTTCTGCGAGACATCAGCACACCCTCAATAAAAGGATCAATTTCACCATCCAGTACACCGTATACATTGCCAATATCCATGCCAATGCGGTGATCTTTTGCCATCTGGTAGGGATGAAGCACATAGGAGCGGATCTGGTTGCCCCAGGCAATATCATCCTTGGCATCATTGACTTCCTGCATTTTCTGATCCTGCTTGCGTTTTTCATAATCATAAATTCTGGAGCGCAGCACCTTCATGGCCATATCCCTGTTACGGTGCTGTGATTTTTCCTGCTGGCACTGAACCACAAGTCCGGTGGGCAGATGGGTAATGCGTATGGCGCTGCTTGTTTTGTTCACATGCTGTCCCCCGGAACCGCTGGCCCGGAACACATCAACGCGCAGGTCTTTGTCTTCGATTTCAATCACTATTTCATTGTCCAGTTCCGGATATACGAACACCGATGCAAAGGAAGTATGGCGCTTGCCGCCCGCGTTAAAAGGAGAAATTCTCACCAGCCGGTGAACCCCTTTTTCCGATTTGAGATAACCGTAGGCATATTTCCCTTCAGCAGTAAAGGTTGCGCTTTTGATTCCGGCCTCATCTCCGGGCTGCAGATCAATGAGTTCACTTTTGAACCCCTTGCGCTCCACCCATCTGCTGTACATCCGGAACAGCATTTCAGCCCAGTCCTGAGCCTCGGTTCCGCCTGCGCCCGCGTTGATGGAAACAATCGCGTTGTTCTGATCATTTTCTCCGTCAAGCATCAGATCCAGAGAATACTGGTGTATCTGTTTTTCCATCTCCTGAATCTGTCCGGCGGCCTCTTTTTCAGCTTCCGGATCATCCTCTTCCCGTGCCATTTCCAGCAGTGTTTCGCTGTCTTCAAGTTCACTGTGCAGACGGTTGAATGCCTCAACCGTGTCCGTGATGACTGATCGTTCCTTCAGGATGATTTTGTTGTTTTCCGGGTTGTCCCAGAATCCCTCTTTGGAGATAATCTTTTCAATTTCCTCCAGCCGTTTTTCCTTTGCGGCCAGGTCAAAGATACTCCTTTAAATTTTCCAGTTGGCGGTGAAGTTCTTTTAACGTCTGTTTCAGTTCAATAACCATTTTTTTTCCTCCGATGAATAATATTCTGCTGTGAATTTTTGCTGATTCAGCCTGCCTCCTGTGTCATAACGCTGTTTTGCAAAAAAGCGGATTTTGCGCTTCCATAAGTTTGCAGCCGGCAGGCTGATTCATTTCTGTAAACATTTCAGATTAACTGATTTGCCGCATAAATGCAATATATAAAATCTGAAAATACAAAAAAAGGCCATTACCTTAAATTCTTTTCTTTCATCTGTCTGAAATATGTGCTATCATATCAGTTCTGCGACAAAGACAGAAACGGAACAGTTTCAAAACCGGAAGAAAGAAGAACTTAATATGATTGCAAAACGGCTTGACGGTATCACCTCTTTTATCGTAATGGATGTGCTGGAGCAGGCACATGAAATGGAACGGGCAGGAATTCACGTCATCCATCTGGAAGTGGGCGAGCCGGATTTTGACACACCCGCATGTGTCAAGGCCGCCTGCTGCAAAGCTCTGGAAAACGGTCATACCCATTATACCCACAGTCTGGGAATGCCTGATCTGCGGGAGGCCATCTGTGAATATTACCTCAGCACATACGGTGTAAAGGTTCAGCCGGATCAGGTGGTGATTGGATCCGGGACATCTCCGGTCATATTCAGTCTGTTTGCTGCCATGCTCAATCCCGGTGATGAAGTCATTATTTCAGATCCGCATTATGCCTGTTATCCCAATTTTATCAAATTTATGGATGGTGTGCCGGTCAGGGTTCCTGTTTATGAGGAAGACGGATTTCAGTACCGCCCCGAAGCCATCCGGGAGAAAATCACAGAGCGGACAAAGGGCATTTTCATAAATTCCCCTTCCAATCCCACAGGCAACCTGCTTTCCGCAGAGCGGATGCAGGCCATTGCGGATTTGTCCGGGCCGGACGGGCCTTTTGTGATTTCAGATGAAATCTATCACGGTCTGGTATATGAGGGAAAAGAGCATTCCATTCTGGAATTTACGGAAAACGCCATTGTGTTCAACGGATTTTCCAAACTGTATGCCATGACCGGTCTCCGCCTCGGATATCTGATTGCACCCAGACCCTTTATCCGTCCCATTCAGAAGATTCAGCAGAATTTTTTCATATCCCCCAATGCCATGATACAGTGTGCGGGTGTGGCCGCACTCAGGGAAGCCGGGGAAGATGTGGCGCGGATGAAAAGGATTTACAACGAACGGAGGATATATATGATCCGCCGCCTCCGGGAAATGGGGCTGGGCATTACCGTGGAACCGACCGGCGCCTTTTATGTCTTTGCCAATGCAAAGCATATTTCCCATGACTCCTACAAACTGGCCTTTGACATTCTGGAAAAGGCACGGGTGGGTGTGGCTCCGGGCATTGATTTTGGCAGAAACGGGGAGGGCTATCTGCGTTTTTCCTATGCGAATTCTTTGGAAAATATTGAAGAGGGACTGAACAGACTGGAAAAATATCTGAACAGTTGTCAGTGAACAGTTATCAGTGAACAGTTATCAGTGAACAGTTGTCAGTGAACAGTTGTCAGTGAACAGTTGTCAGTGAACAGTTGTCAGTGAACAGTTGTCAGTGAACAGTTGTCAGTGAACAGATTTCAGGTGTCAGTCTGTAGGGCGGGTGAAGCGGTAGCGCAACCCGCCATTGAGATGTTGCGATTCTCAAAAGGTGGTGGGTTTCGCTCCGCTTTACCCACCCTGCGAATGAAACCAGTACCCAGAACCAGTACCGGAAACCATAATGAAAGTAAAATCCGCAGTATTTGTCACCAGTGCAGTAAAGCCGCCCCAGTATCCGCCCGGGGATTTTCCCGAAGTCGCGTTTGCGGGCCGTTCCAATGTGGGAAAATCCTCTCTGATCAACACTCTGGTCAGCCGGAAAAATCTGGTCAAGACCAGTTCCACGCCCGGAAAGACGCAACTGGTGAATTTTTTTCTGATAAATGATCAGGTTTCTTTTGTGGATCTGCCTGGTTACGGTTATGCAAAGGTTTCCCTGTCTGTCAGAAAAGAATGGGTTCCGATGATTGAAACCTATCTTTCCAAAAGGGAAAATCTGCGCGCAGTTGTGCTGCTGATGGATATCCGGCGGATACCGGGGCAGTATGAAATGGATTTTATGGCCTGGCTGGGGCAGTATCATATCCATGCCATACCGGTTCTCACCAAAGCGGACAAATTTTCCAAAAACAGACAGAATCAGCAGCGTGCCATGATCGCAAAGGCTCTGTCCCTGCCATCTTCAGAAATGATACTTTTTTCCGCCAAATCCCGGCAGGGAACTGAGGATGTATGGCATGCCATAGAAAAGGTGGTCAGCGAAAATGCTCAATAATTTTGAAAAATATGCCGGATTCCGATCCGGATTTGTGATGCTGGGCGGCGCACCCAATGTGGGAAAATCCACCCTTCTGAACCGGATGCTGGGAGAAAAAATCTCCATCACATCCGAAAAGGCCCAGACTACCCGGAACCGGATTCTGGGGATTCTGCACCGGCCCAAATCCCAACTGATTTTTCTTGACACACCCGGAGTTCACAGGGCAAAAAGCGAACTCAATGTCCGGATGGTGGATATTGCATTATCCTCAATGTCAGAAGCGGATCTGATTGTTTTTATAACAGATTTGACCAGACCGGATCCTGATGCGGAAAAAATCATTGTGGAAAAACTGCTCAAACAGACCCGTCCCGTGATTTTGGTGCTGAACAAGTCGGATCTGGTAAAAAAGAACGCCATACTGCCGGTCATGGAACGCTGGAACTCTGCCTATCCCTTCCGTACCGTGATTCCGGTATCGGCCATCAGCGGTGATATGGTGGATGTGCTGCTCGATGAAATGGAAAAAATCCTGCCCGAAGGCCCGCCCCTTTTTCCCGAGGATGCCATTACCGACATGCCGGAGCGTTTCATTGTCGGCGAAATGGTGCGTGAAAAGGTTTTCCGGCTCACAGGTCAGGAAATTCCCTATTCCACTGCCGTGACAGTGGAATCCTTTTCCGAAACAGAAAAACTGGTTAAGATTCATGCCACCATTCATGTGGAAAAAGATTCACAGAAGGGTATCATCATCGGAAAACAGGGGCAGAAACTCCGGCTGATCGGTGAAAGTGCACGCAAGGACATTGAGCGTATGCTGGGCGTGCAGGTTTTTCTGAAACTCTTTGTCCGGGTGCAGAAAAACTGGAGCAGAGATACCAAATCGCTCAGAAAGTTCGGATACTGATGATTCTGTCCTTTCATCCCTGTTTTGTGGGCCATAAGAATATCCTCTGCGCTGGCAGGGAACCGGATGAAGCGGATATGGCTGCCATAAAAGATGCCCATGCTGTGGTGCTGTCCCAGGGATGCAAAGACAGTCTGTACCGCATGGCAGGGGAAAACTGCTGCAATGTTTTTCCCAATTATGATGCCAGATTCCGTTATCCTGACAAAATCGGGCAGATCCGTCTGTTCAGGGAGAAAAAGGTTTCTTGTCCGCAGACAGAAATCTATGAAAGTGTGGACGGATACTTCCGGCATTACGGCAAATTCATCTGCAGACCCGGAGTGGGATTTCCCTTTGTGTTCAAATTCAACTGGGGAGGAGAGGGGGATAACGTCTTTCTGATCCGCTCCACTTCCGAGCTGCGGAATGTACTGCAGATGGCAACGGAATTTGAGCGGACAGGTCAGAAAGGTTTTCTGATCCAGCAGTACATTCCCAGCGGAAACCGTTCGCTCCGGGTCGTGATTATCGGAACACAGATGATTTCCTACTGGCGTGTCCAGAGGGATTCGGATATTTTCTGTGCGAATATCCGCAAGGGCGGATATATTGACAGAGATTCGGATCCGGAACTGCGGCACCGGGCCATGAAGGATTTGCAGGCATTCTGCAACACTTCCGGCATCAATCTGGCCGGTTTTGATTTCCTGTTTTCCGCAGCAGATGGAAGCGGTGAACCTCTCTTTCTGGAAATCAACTGGTTTTTCGGAAGAACCGGACTGGGCGGTTCTGACAGTTACTACAAACTGCTTATCGCGGAAATTGAAAAATGGGTGCGCTCCCTGGGACTGGACTGCCCGGAGCAGTGCACCGGCAGCAAAGGGGAATGACAGGAGTGGATTCCTACGGTTTTTATCCCGAAGAGGAGGATATACGGAAGGAAAGGCACAAAGCCAGGGAACTCCGGGCCAGTCAGTGGTGGAAAAGGCAATGTGCCAAAGGAGTGTGCCATTACTGCGGAAGGAAAACCAGACCCGCTGAACTCACGATGGATCATATTGTTCCCATTTCCCGCGGGGGAAAAAGCACAAAAGGCAACGCTGTACCCTGCTGCAAGGAATGCAACAATAACAAAAAACAGCTTCTGCCCATGGAATGGCAGGCATATCTGGATGGCTTCCGGCAGAAATCAGAGCAATGACCGGGGACAAAAAATATTTTTTTCAACCCAAATTTTTGATTAAGGAGAAAAAATGAGAAAAATTGCCGTGCTGTTTATGTTTTTTCAATGTCTGTTCTGTTTTGAAGCACTGGGTACAGATGTGTACATGGGGAGTGGCGCTGCTTACAATATCAGCAATGAAACCGTCACCCTGTGGGTGGAAGAGGTTGGCAACGACGATTCAGACTATGATTCCGGAACCCTGAAACTGAAACTCTGGGCTGGCGCGGAGCCATATTCCGGGGGAACCATGAACGGTTACATATTGGCCGTTTACAATCTCGGAACCCTTGATTCCGGGGATTTTTTGGATGATATTGATGCATCTGTTTCCTATGATCCTCCGCCTTACGGAACCTACTATATCACACTGACCCTTACCGAATGGAATGGCTCAAATGATATAATTATGGATTATGCAAGTTTCGAAGACAGACAGACACTGGGCAGTGAAATTGAGGAAGAAACGGAAGATGACAGCGAAGATAGCGGCGGAAGCTGTTTTATATCAGGTGCTTCATCCGGAATAAGAAACATATTTTCAGTGTATTGGAAGGATACAGCAAAATCTTCCGGAAAACAGTGAATATGCAGTCGTAAATTTTTAAGTTTCAGTTATTGCCTTTCCTGAATCATTTGCGGAAAAAAACCGCAGTCTGTTTCCGCAAAGCATTTTTGGGATTACAATATGATTACGCATAACGCGAGGGATGAAATCAAAGATGACAACTTTATGGAAACAACACAAGGAGGTTGGAGACATGCAGCGTTGGTTGGTGTTTTTTTTCAGTGCGGTGCTGATCGCGGGATGTGCATCCCAGAAACTTAGCCCGGAATCTGTCAGTACGCAGATTTCCAATGCAGAACTGATGATCAGTCAGGCAAAGCAGAACAGGGCTGAAGAGTATGCTCCGCTGGAACTTCGGCTGGCAGAGGAAAAACTGCAGGAAGCCAGAAAGGCTTTGAAGGACGAAGAAACCGATATGGCCGGCCGCAAAGCTGAAATGGCGATGGAACATGCCCGGCTGGCAGAAGCCAAAGCCCAGGCCGGAAAGGCGAAAAAGCAGGCACAGAAGGAACAGAAGGATGTGGATATACTGCGCAACGAGATTGACCGGGCGCAGAAAGTCAAACCATAGGGATTTAAGGATGATGAGGAGTGAAATGATGAAAATTTTTTTCAAAGAGTTATCTCTTGCTGTAATGACGGCTGTTTTTATGTGGGGATGCGCATCTGCCCCAAACCCCGCAATGCAAAGCGCACGCGCTGCCTTTGAACGGGCCAAAGTAATGCCCGGTGTAATGGAAAATGCTCCTGTGGCCATGCACGAAGCTGAAAATGCCCTGAGAAAAGCAGAAAAAGCCGGTGAAAAGGATGAAATGACCCATCTGGCAAATCTGGCTGAAAAAAGAGTGGAGTATGCGGTTACCTTGGCGGAAAAGGAAATGGCCGAAAAAAAACAGGCCGAACTGGAAGAGGAAAAACAGAATGTTCTGCTCGATACCCGGCAGCAGGAGATAGAAAGAGCCAGAAGAGAGGCTGATCTCAAACAGAAAGCCCTGGAAGAAAAGGCCCGTGAGATAGAACTTGCCCGGAAACAGGCCGAAGATGCCCAGGCAAAAGCCATGAAAATGAAGGAGGAAGCAGATTCTGCCAAAAAAGAAGCCGAAGCCAAAACCATAGAAGCGGAACTGGCACGCCAGAAAGCTGAAACTCTGGAAAAACAGATTTCTGAGCTGCAGGCAAAAAAAACAGAACGGGGACTGGTGCTGACCCTGGGCGATGTGCTTTTTGCGACAGGAAAATCCGATCTGATGGCCGGAGCCAATCGGACAATTGACAAACTGGCTGAATTTCTGCAGCAGAATCCGGAACGCAATATTGTGGTGGAAGGTCATACAGACAGTGTGGGCAATGATTCCTATAATATGAATCTTTCCCAGCGCCGGGCTGATGCGGTGCGCATGGCCCTGCTTGCCAGAAGCATAGACAATCACCGAATCATTACAAAAGGTTACGGGGAAGGCTATCCGGTTGCTGACAATACATCGGAAGCAGGCCGTCAGCAGAACCGCAGAGTGGAGATTATCATCCTTGACGAAGGCGTGAAGGGCGAATCCATTATGCGGCAGTAAGCAGGGGATGAGTGCCAAACATCCGGTTTGGCACTCAGACAAAAGAGATTGTATAAAAACTAAACTGGTTATGTACTGCTGCATGACCAGTTTATTGTTTATAGGATAAAATAAGAATTAAAAACTGAATTTTTTGAAAAAATTCAGTTTTTGATGCTGTAAAATTCATCGTGGTCATGTACTGCGTCCCTCCATTTCCACCCATCATTCCTTTTTTTCAAATAAAACTCCAAATAAAAATTGGTAGTGGGTCAAATCCGTTGATTCAGAATCCGGGATTAAGGTCTCCGCAGAGACAAAATCCTGTAGAGACAGGGCATGCCCTGTCTCTGCGGCAATCTGAATTCTGTTTCATCAACCGATTTGACCCACTACCTAAAAATTGTCACATGTTATACCAATTCGCTATTGAATTTATACAATAATGTGAGTTATTTCCTCTGTGTTCTCTGTGGTTTTTTCTCTCTGTGTCCTCTGTGGGAAACCGAATCATAAGTATACTTTCAATGGAGAATTGGTATTACATGCTGAATTTGGTTTTGGATGCTCATGAAACTATTTTTTCTGTGTTTTGTGCTTAAAAAACAGATATTTTTCAGTCTCTGTCCTGATTATCCGGTATCCGATATTTTTTGGGCAGGATATTTATTTCTTGACAAACAGCAGTACAATTATATAATTGTACTGATACAATATATAAAATGTAAAACTATTTTTGCCGCAATATGCTTTCAAAGCATATTTTCCATGTGTTTCACAGTTGAAAAAACCAAAGTTATTTCAGGCTTTGACAGCGGTTTGCCCTTCATTTCCGCTGCTGAGCCCTTACAGAAGCAGAAAGGAAAAAAAGATGAGCAGGGAAAAGATCAACAAAGGTTTTGCAGAAATGTTCAAAAACGGGGTCATCATGGATGTCACCAATGCGGATCAGGCAAAAATCGCAGAAGATGCGGGAGCCTGCGCAGTCATGGCCTTGGAGCGGGTTCCATCTGATATCCGGAAGGATAACAAGGTTGCCCGTATGAGTGATCCTGCCATGATTGAGCAGATCATGAAAACAGTTTCAATACCGGTTATGGCCAAAGTGCGGATAGGACATTTTATGGAAGCCCGGATACTTCAGGCACTTGGAGCAGATTTTATTGATGAAAGCGAAGTGCTGACACCCGCGGATGACAGCCGCCATGTGAATAAAAGAGAATTCTCAGTTCCTTTTGTGTGCGGCGCACGGAACCTGGGAGAGGGACTGCGGCGCATCCATGAAGGCGCTGCCATGCTACGCACCAAAGGGGAGGCCGGGACCGGAAATGTGGCAGAGGCTGTCCGGCATATGCGGATCATCAGCCTGGAAATCGCACAACTGCGCGGAATGGATGAAAAGGCCATGAATGAAAAAGCTGCGGAATACCGGGTTCCGGTTGCCCTGCTGGAGGAAACCTGCGGGCTAGGACGATTTGCAGTGGTGAATTTTGCCGCAGGCGGTATTGCCACGCCCGCGGATGCGGCCATGATGATGGCTTTGGGGGCTGACGGTGTTTTTGTGGGTTCAGGCATTTTCAAATCGGAAAATCCCCCGAAAATGGCCATTGCCATTGTAAAATCCGTGATACATTACAATGATCCTGCCAAACTTGCGGAACTGTCCAAAAATCTGGGAAATGCCATGATCGGTCTGGAAAATGCGGCCCTCAGCATCCGTATGGCTGAGCGGGGAGTATAAAATGTGTGTCGGGCTGCTGGGACTGCAGGGAGCTTTCCGGGATCATATCCCTGTTCTGAAAAAACTGGGGGCCGGATTCCGGATTGTAAAAGATCTGTGTGATCTGGACAGAGTGGATCGCATAATTCTGCCGGGCGGTGAAAGTACGGTCATGGCAAAATTTCTAAATGAATTTGCCATGACCAAACCTTTGCAGGACAGAATCCTGAAAGGAATGCCGGTCTGGGGTATCTGCGCGGGCAGCATTCTTCTGGCACAAAGGGTTGACGGACATCCAGGTCTTTTGCAGGTTCTGCCTGCGGAAATCCAAAGGAATGCTTACGGACGTCAGTTGGCCAGTGATATGAAAATGATACATATTCCTGTGTTCGGGTATTCAGAGTTTCCTGCCATATTTATCCGTGCGCCCCGTTTTCTTTCTCTGGGTAAAGGGGTGGATGTGCTTGCATACTGCGGAAAAGATCCGGTTTTTGTCCGCAGCGGAAACATTATGGCAGCAACTTTCCACCCGGAACTGACCGGAGATCCGGTTTTTCATGAATATTTCCTCGCATTGTAAGGTGATTTCCGGACTGTTTCAGGAATCCGTCTTTGGCGTTTTTTTGATTTCATCCCATTCATCCAGTCTTCTGGCGGATTCCATTATAATTTCCATTGTATTGATTTCCCTGGTATTGTGTTCGTCAAAGTCAATAATGCAGTCCCGGTATTCAAAAAATCCATCCCGCCAGAAAAACAGTTCCAGCACAGCTTCCTGAACCTGATGGCAGATAACATCCTTGAGCACATTTTCATCAATCAGATTCATGGACAGAAGAATTTCACCAAGCAGTTTTTCCGTTTTTTTGCCGATGTGCAGTGCAGCGCGCAGTTTCTCATTTGTGATGAGTCCTTTGCTGATAAGAATCTGGCCCAGTCTCAGACCGTTGCTGTCGCTGGCTGCGATGATATTCCCGTTTTTCAGGCAGATGGCACTTTTCATATGTGCTTTTGACAGATGCAGAATCCCGGTTTTTTCCTTTGAGGCCAGCATCTGCAGAACCGTGGCCAGATCAATGGAATCCAGACTTCCCCTGAAATCCACGGTAAGTGCATCATTGGGAAAGCGGATGGACAGACGGAAGGGATTCCACAGCAGATGCCGGTCACGGATGTTCCATGAGCGGATGGCCTTTTCCCTGCTTTCTTCCCTGGGGCCGTTTGCACCGCACAGACAGCGGACCGCAAAACGGTTTCCGGGGAAAGACACCAGAGACATCCATATTCTGCCGCAGAAGGGGCATTGTCTGAATTCTTTTATAGGATAGGGTTCAGTCTGCATTCCGGCTCCTTTCTTTATCCTGATCGAAAAATTATGAAGGAAAGTCTTCCTACTGTCAATCAGATATATGTTCAAACCGGATTTGATATGCCGGGGCTGCCCGCAATCCCCTTTTGAGGGAGATGGCTGTTCAAACTCACCTCCTGAGATGGGATAAGCAGACTGAATACCTGTCCATATTAATTCTCTTCCTTCCGGTTGATGGGCGCGCCGCGTTTTCGGTGCGCCCATCTCCAGGGCGGCTGTCAGACTGATTGCTTCTTAGCCACTTCCGCAACATGGGCTCCCTGAAAACGGGCTATTTTTATTTCGTTCTCTGAAGGTTGACGGCTGCCATCGCTACCGGCAAGAGTGCCCGCCCCATAAGGAGATCCTCCGGTGATTTCACTCATGTTCATGAGCTCCCTGCACGAATAGGGAACGCCAACGATGATCATACCGTGATGCAGCAGGGTGTTGTGAAACGAGGTGATTGTGGTTTCCTGTCCGCCGTGCTGCGTGGCCGTGGACGTGAATACGCTGCCCACCTTGCCAATCAGCCTGCCGTTAAACCACAATCCTCCGGTCTGGTCAAGAAAATTGCGCATCTGAGCGCACATGTTGCCAAAACGTGTCGGCGTGCCAAAGATGATGGCATCGTAATTTGGCAGTTCTTCCACGGTCGCAATCGGCGCCGGCTGATCTGTCTTGGCGCCTGCTTTCCGTGCCACGTCTTCCGGCACCAGATCAGGCACACGCCTGATGGTGACCTCTGTGCCATCGACACTGCGTGCGCCTTCCGCCACCGCGTTTGCCATGGTTTCGATGTGGCCATACATGCTGTAGTAAAGAACGAGAATTTTTGTCATTTTGAATCTCCCTGTTTTGTGTGGTTGTGCAATAAGTCTAGGCCGTGTTGACATTTCAGAGCCAGCTTCAATAAAATCAAATGGTTATACCAATCCGACCATTTCTGATATGGAAGAAAAATCAGATGGTTATAGTAAATGTCAACAGAACCTAGGTTCTGTTGACATTTCAGATCAGACTGCCGGTCAGGGACTCCGGTCTGAGCCGGAAACATGCCTGAATCCCGTTCCGGGCAGAGTCATGGGAAACCCGCATGGTTCATTCCGGAGAAACCGGTTCCTGCAAATTCAGGATGTTATAGAAATGTCAACAGAACCTAATACGCTGTCAGTCCTGAATCTTTGCGCCGGAAAAACCGGATTTTTCCAAAAAATCCGGTTTTTTTGTACACTTCAGCTCATAAAATCAAAGTTGACAAAGCACTAAGGTGATTTATGAAAATAAATATCCCGGTTCAGTTCAAAGTCACAGGGCAAAAGCCGGAAGCTTCTGCTGCTTTGGCGGGATTCTTTTCCGGAAATCACCTAAGGCGATTTCCATGAAAAAATGTACCATCATTGCAGGGCGGGCAAGGCTTTTTGTGCCCGCCGTTTCAGCAGGACGGCGGGCACAAAAAGCCGTGCCCGCCCTACGAAAAACGGTATAATCATTAATGGAAATCACCTAAGAAGCTGTTTTAAAAATCCGCCGGGCAGGGTTTTCAGGCTTAATCCGGGATATGGACATTGCGCTTTTTCTGTGTCTGATGGACAAAAGCGCAGCCGTTTTTTTCATTTTTCAGAGATTGCGGATATTTTTAAAACAGGTTCCAAGATGATAAATATCTTTATAATGAATAAATATTGTGCAAGTCAAGTGAAAAATAACTGCATGGATGAAATGCGGTATATCCTATAATTTCCTTTTTTTGACTTGACACAAAAGCAATAGTTTTATAATGGTCTAACCATTATAAAACAGAAATACTGCACGGCCATGTCAGTTTTCAGATAATCAGGGCAGGCTGAAACAGGACACACTAGGTTCTGTTGACATTTACTATAACCATCTGATTTTTCTTCCATATCAGAAATGGTCGGATTGGTATAACCATTTGATTTTATTGAATCTGGCTCTGAAATGTCAACACGGCCTAATGACCCTTTCAAAAAGAGAATATCTGAAATTCAGACTGCCCGGATGATGCCGCTTATACCGGACAGAAAGAAAATCCAATCCGCTTATCCTTTTTGATCGCTCTCGCAAAGGAGGTTCCCCCATGACAGCACATACGCATATTGCTGACGAGTCCGCTGCTCTGGCCGAAAAATGGCAGAATCAGGCTGAAAAAATTCTGACTGCAAAGGAAAAATCCATACAAAAGCAGATGATGCGCCTGATCAGGAATCCGCAGGACAAGGTGATTCTTACCAAAATGATTGATCAGAGCTTCCGTTCCCAAAACAACCGCAGAATCGCGGATCAGGTGAATTTTGTACTGCGGAAATACGGGGTTCCGGTTTTTTTCTCCCTTACGGAACAGGCACTCATGCGTGTTTTTCTCACTGCCGGACGCCATCTGCCGGATATTTCCATACCGAAAATGGTGGAAAGAATACGTGCCGACAGTGCGCGTTCCGTGATTCCCGGTGAAAAAGAAATCATGTATCCCCACCTGAAAAAACGCAGGGATCAGGGCGTTCGCATGAATCTCAATCATCTGGGCGAGGCTGTGCTGGGGGAAGGCGAAGCTGCTTCACGCCTTGCCACTTATATCAAAGATATGGAAGACCCGGAAATTGAATATATTTCTGTAAAAATTTCAACGATTTTTTCACAGATCAGTTCCCTTGCATTTGAAAATACAGTGGAGGTTCTCAAAGACCGCCTGTCCCAACTGTACCGGTCTGCACAGAAAAACCGCTTTGTGCGCAAAGACGGTAATGCTGTTCCCAAATTTGTGAATCTGGATATGGAAGAATACCGGGATTTGGAAATCACCATTGCCGCGTTTACGCAGACACTGGATCAGGAAGAATTCAGAAATCATTCCGCAGGAATTGTGCTGCAATCCTATCTGCCGGATTCCTTTGCAAAACAGAAAGAACTGACAGAATGGGCAAAAAAACGGGTGGCAGAGGGGGGCGCGCCAATAAAAATCCGCATTGTCAAAGGCGCGAATATGGAAATGGAACAGGTGGATGCCGCGATTCACAACTGGCCTCTCGCTCCTTATGATGCAAAACTGGACACTGATGCCAATTTCAAGTGCATGGTGGATTATGGAATGCAAGCGGAAAATATAAAGGCCGTGCATATGGGCATTGCTTCCCACAATCTGTTTGAACAGGCATATGCGTACTTGACAGCCCAAAAAAACGGAGTGGAAAAATATAGTTCCATTGAAATGCTTGAAGGTATGGCAAATCATGTCTGGCGTGCCATTCAGAAAGAGTCTGATCAATCCGCGCTGCTCTACGCTCCTGTTGCAAGCAAAGAGGAATTCATCAATGCCATTGCGTATCTTATCCGGCGTTTGGATGAGAATACAGCGGAAGAGAATTTTCTGCGCTATTCCTTTAACCTGAAAACCGGTTCAGATGAATGGAACTTTCTGAAAAAAACCTTTGGGGATTCCTGCGCGCGTAAGGAAACCGTAAAGAAAATACCCAACCGCATACAGAACAGGAATGCGGAAACATATTCACAGCCTGCCGGAACCTTTCATGAAAAGCAGTTCTGCAATGAACCGGATACAGACTGGTCGCTTCCGGCCAATCGAATCTGGGCTGAAAATGTCCGGGATCACTGGATGAACAGAAGCGCGGAACAGATTCCATTGGTAATTGCAGGGGAAGAAATCTTTGCCAATCGCGATACTGTGGAATGCTTTGATCCCAACCGTTTTCCGGAGAAAATGCAAACCGGAGTTTACGCACTTGCCACAGCAGCAGATGCAGAAAAAGCTGTATCCATTGCCAAAGCTGACCCGGACGGATGGCGGAGCAAAAGTCTGGCACAGCGGCATGAAATTCTGTCCAATGTTGCAAAGGAAATCCGCAAATCCAGAGGCGATTTGATTGGATGTGCGGCCGCGAATACGGGAAAAATCTTTACCGAGGCTGATCCTGAAGTTTCCGAGGCTGTAGATTTTGCGGAATTTTATCCCTGGTCTGCGAAAATCTTTGAAAATCTTGGCACTGTATCCTGCAAAGGCAAAGGTGTGGGACTGGTCATCAGCCCCTGGAATTTTCCCATTGCCATTCCCTGCGGTGGCATTGCAGCAGCACTGGCAGCCGGAAATACCGTGATTTTCAAACCTGCATCAGCCGCTGTCATGAGCGAATGGCATATCTGTCAATGTTTTTGGAAAGCAGGAATTTCCAAAAATACATTGCAGTTTGTTCCCTGTTCGGGTTCCTCAGTCGGGCCTGTACTGACCGGACATCCGGATGTGGATTTCATTATTCTCACAGGCGGAACCGAGACCGGTCTGCGGATTCTCAAAAATCGTCCCGATGTTCTGCTCGCGGCAGAAACCGGGGGCAAAAATGCAACTATTGTAACAGCCATGTCAGATCGGGATCAGGCCATTAAACATATTCTGCATTCCGCATTCAGCAACAGCGGGCAGAAATGCTCAGCCACTTCGCTGGTAATTCTGGAAAAAGAAGTATTTGCAGATGAAAAATTCCGAAAGCAGTTGGTGGATGCAGCAAAAAGTTATGCCACAGGTTCGGCATGGAAATTCCGCAACCGCATGGGGCCGCTCATTGCACCGCCCAAAGGCGATTTGAAAAAAGCACTGACCGCACTGGAGCCGGGCGAGGAATGGGCATTGGAACCCATTAATATTGACGGCAATCCCCATCTGTGGACACCGGGCATCAAATGGAATGTGCAGCCCGGTTCTTACACACATATGACAGAGTTTTTCGGGCCGGTTATTGCAGTGATGAAAGCAGATGATCTGGAACATGCCATAAAACTGGTGAATCAGACCGGTTACGGACTCACCTCCGGGCTGGAAAGTCTGGATGAACGCGAGCAGGCAGTCTGGAAGGATAAAATGGAAGCCGGAAATCTGTATATCAACCGTGTCACAACCGGCGCGATTGTGCTGCGCCAGCCTTTCGGAGGCATGAAAAAATCTGCTTTGGGAGCGGGGATTAAGGCAGGAAGTATCAATTATGTCAGTCAGTTCATGGATTTTGCAGACAGCGGATTTCCTTCCGCAGGTGCGATTCAGAAGGATTGCCGCATTCTTCGGGTCGCGCAGGAATGGGAGCAGAAAGTCAAATGGGGGCAGTTGGGTGAATATGCGGATGATTTGAAAAAAACCGTAAAGGCTGTGAAAAGTTATCTGTGGAATGCGGAACAGGAATTTTTTCAGGCCAAAGACTGGTTCCGTATCAGAGGAGAGGACAATCACATGCGCTATCTGCCGGTCGGGACTGTGCTTGTCCGCGTGCATCATGATGACAGTCTGTTTGAGGTGCTGGCACGCATTGCAGCAGTGCAGATTGCCAAATGCAGACTTATTGTCGGCATTCCCAAAGATTTGGATAACACTGTCACAGAATTTCTTTCCGGCAGAGAGGGAAAACGCATACTGGGAGGCATTTCTTTGACGCATCACACGGATCAGGAAATGATTGACAGCCTGCCCCATATTGCCCGCATCCGCTATGCTGCTCCAAACCGGGTTCCGGCAGAGGTTTTCCAAGCCGCTGCCGAAAGCGGTTTTTACATTTCCCGCAGTCCTGTGCTGATGGAAGGCAGGATTGAAATGCTTCACTATTTCCGGGAGCAGACTGTGTCTGACAGTTATCATCGATATGGTAATTTGGGGGAACGGGGGCTGTTAAAATGACTGTCTGGATAATGGAATTTTTGGTAGTGGGTCAAAACGGCTGATTTTTGTTTAAATCTAATATTCTGTCAACCTTGAATCTGTGCGTTGCAAAAACCGGATTTTCCCAAAAAATCCGGTTTTTTTGTACACTTCAGCTCATAAAATCAAAGTTGACAAAGCACTAAGTTTCTAACAGAAAAAACTCTGTGTGGCTCTGCGGAAACTCTGTAAACCCTAAGGGTTTTGAAAACCCTTAGGGTTTGCAACAGATTATTTTGATACAAGCCCTGCGAATACAGCATTTCAGTCCTCAATCCGCAGTTTCATCTCATCAGAATTGGCGCGCAGTTCCGGCGCATACATGCCGCA
This sequence comes from Desulfococcaceae bacterium, assembly GCA_050180235.1. Classification (GTDB taxonomy): domain Bacteria; phylum Desulfobacterota; class Desulfobacteria; order Desulfobacterales; family Desulfococcaceae; genus JAABRU01. The sequence goes on along the minus strand of JBFXEJ010000064.1, from coordinate 11,364 downwards.
GGCTTTGGTGGGCAGTGCGCTGAATTTTCCCGGAATTTCTGCACGCAGACGGTAAGACATGCTGTGTTTTCCCCTTGCAAGGGAACGGACAAAAAAGGCCACTTTTTCATCCCGGAATTCCGTATACGCTCCCATTGCATTGTCTGTATAACCGCTGCGCACTTCCACAGGTTCAAATCCTGCTGCTTTCATGTCTTCAAAAATGATGTATTCATAATCATTTTTGCTTTCCATGACCAGTTCCACTTCCACCAAATCCCCACTTTTCAGAAGGGCAAGGTTTTCCAAAGGCACGCGTTCATATTTCTCCACTTTCTGATCCAAAGCCTGCCCGCGTGAACCAGCGACTTTTATGCTTTTATCCACCTTGCGGAGTTTGTAATACTGGCGATTCACTTTGATTTCCAGCCCGGCTTTGGTGATGTAATCTTCCAATGTGAAATAGCTGAGGTACGCATTGAAATACAATGGACCTTTGCCTTTGCGCCGGATTTCCACTGTATGCTTTCCGGTCTCCACAGCATCTCCGGTTATCAGCAGGCTGTTGTCAAATGCAAACAGATTTTCCGCTGTAATCTGCACAGTCTTTTTCAGATTTCCGTCTACCAGAATCTCCACTGTCATATCCGGTTTTCCCTCGTCCGTGGCTTCCAGATAATCCGCAAATGCCTCAATGCAAACCGCTGTGTCCCGTGTGGAATTCCAGTAGGTGGAATGTTTGCGGTTGTTGAGCAGATATTTAACCATGCGCGATGCGGTTTCACTTTTCGGATCAGTTTTGCTCAGAAGTTTGAGATAATACGCGTGCGCCTCAATTTCACTGCCATACCAGTACCACCAGTAACCCTCATTGCCCAGATTCAGATACGCGGTCTGGTTTTCCTCATCCTGCACCACATACTGGCTGATATTCTGCATAATCATATCCAGTTTGCTTTTATGTCCCTGCACATGCAGGGCCAGACCGTACATGGTTTTGCCGTAAACCGAAAGAGAATTGCGGTCACTGTAGAGAAATTCCCGCATTTCCCCGTTTTCACTTCCCGCGTCTGCCAGCACCATGTAAACAAACGCGTCCAGATTATCTGCGGCAGATTTCCACGGGTCTTTCTTTTTCCCTTCCCTGCGTCCGTTGACAAGCAGTTTTACCTGTTCCTTTTCATAATTTTGCAGCCACTGAATGCCTTCCTGCAGAACAGAGGGAACAACAGCCGCGCCGTTTTTCTGTGCAATCTGCAGACCATGAACCACAACCGCTGTGGTATGGGGATACGAATATTCTCCCCATCCGGAAAACCATCCCCAGCCGCCATCGGACAACTGCATATTGCTCAGCCGCTGCACACCGGTTTTGACCATATCCATCACTTCGGTTTCATCAAATACGGGATTGCGTTTATAGCGTTTCCACTGCGCTACCCGTTCCTTGTCATCCCCAATTTCCTGTGCATTGAGATTGCTCTGTTTTTCCTGAATTTTCTTCAAATCCAGTCCGAGCCGGTTCAGCACATTCAGGGTCACGACTGTGGGAACAAAGCGGTTAAGGGTCTGTTCTGTGCAGCCATAAGGATAATCCGTGAGATAAGGCAGCGAGTCCACCATTGCACCGGCCAAGGTCGGAGAATAGCGGATTTCCAGCCGGGAAGCCTCCTGCCTGCGTTCCTGCGGAACTTCCATTGCAATGAGTGCATTGTTCTGTTCCGGACGAATCACACCGCAGAATGGAACCATTTTGTCCATGCCATGCACATACACAGGAAAACGCATTTCCATTGCATCAGATTCCTCATCTGTGAGAGCCTTCATGCGCACAATGGCCTCGCCATCCTGCAAAACAGAAACGCGCCAGTCCACACGCATTTCACCATTGGAATCAACGGTAACAGTACGATTTTTCTGATCTGTGAGATGCAGACATGGGCCGTCCAGTTCAATGATGGCCTGTATCTGTTTTTTACTTTTCAGGTAATTATGCACATTCGCGGATAATACCACTTCATCTTTCTGCACAAAGAAACGCGGAGCCTGCAAACGCACCATCAGGTTTTTGGCAGTGACTGTTTCGGCTGTTCCCTCGCCAACCGCAGTCCCATGTCCCATAGCCCATGTTTTGATTTTCCATGCGGAAAGATTTTCCGGCATGGTGAAAGATATGTTTGCGATGCCTTTTTCATCTGTGGTGATGGAATCTGACCAGAACGCGGTATCTGCAAACTGCGTGCGCACAACCGCTTCCTGCATATTGGACTGACCTGCATCCGCTTCTGCCGGGGCTTCGGCTTCACGGGATTTTTCCTCTTTGGCAGCAGACATCGGCGCAGCCATATCAGCCGCTGCCTCCAGCATGGGAGCAGATGGAGCGGGCATGGCCTGCCCCAAACCTCTTGCGGATTTCATCATCATCTGATTTTTGTCTTTGCGGCCGTTTCGCCATTCATTTCCGTCCTCATCTGCCACAGAATGACCGAATATGCCCAAAGACTGCATGGCAATCTCATTCTGCTTCAAAAGATTGCTGAATATGCGATCCAGACTGCTTTCCGTGACCGGGCTGTGCTGCCTGCGCCATTTCCAGAAAAAGGCTTTGATCTCCGGCACATTGGAACCTCCGGAAATATATTCCACAGCCTTGTCATACACACTCAGCACAGTGGAACCCCGGAAAGGTTCACCGGAATAATCTGTTAGTTTCACTTTGATTTCTGCTTTTTCACCGGGTTTGTAACGCTCGGCAGAAGGCAGGACTTCCACATTTATAACCCGTTTTTCCGGTGGCACGGCAATTTCTTTGGCCTCGGTATGCACTTTGCCGTCAGCAACGGTCAAAGCCTCAACAAAGAAATTGGGCATGTCTTTTTTGATCACTTCAATTTCTTCCACCAGACTTTTGCCTTTCATGCGGATTATTTTGGGCGGAAGATACACACCATTCGCGGGACGCACAAAAAGCAGAACTGTGGAATCCGCGCGATCCGTGTTGATCATCAGTTTGACATTTTCACCGGGTGTATATTCGCTTTTTTCCGGAATCAGTTCCAGAGCATTGAAACGGAAATCCTTTCCGTCAAATCCATCTCCCCTGACAGTAAACAGATACGCTCCTTCAATTTTCTGATTTCTGCTGTCCGTGACTGTGCAGGAAAGCCGGTACTGTCCCGCAGATGCTGCTGTCATCTGCAAATTTATATCCCGGTTTTCGCCGGTTCTGATTTCCCATTTCTGCATTTCGCTTTCCGCAGGTTTTTCATTTTCATAGGAAATCCGGTACAGACGAATCAGCGCGTTTCCCTCCACATCTTTTCCTTCCGGCGTGCGTGCGGAAAAACCTGCCTGAATGGTATCCCCGCTCCGGTAATAGCCCCGGTCCGTCCACGCATAGACTTTGAAGGGTTTGCGCGCGGCAGTGACACTGCCTTTTCCCACAATCGTGCGCCGGGAAAGATCTGTGACTTCTGCTGTAATTTCATAGCGGTGATCCGTGTCCCCGTGCAAATCTTTTGCCATTCGCGTGTCAATGGGAATTTCCACTGTGCCATCCGCGCCGATTTCAATTTCATTGTCCATCAGCAGTTCAGGCGGAGGCGATGGCCGATGCCACCACCAGGGAACCGGCCGTCTGCAACCCCAATCCTGCCATCCCGGATACCAAAGATAATCATATCCGAACCAGCCATATCCGGAACCGTAAAGCCAGTCCCAGGGGCCGATGGGATACCATTGTGTATCCTGTTCATATCTCAGGATTTTGTATTTCACCTTTGCATGAGTGACAGGCGCGCCAAAATAGTATTTTGCAGTGATTTTTGCTTTTACCGTATCTCCCAGACGAACGGCCTCTTCCGGGCCTTGCACTGTAACTTCAAATTCCGGCTTTTTGTATTCCTCGACCCGGAAACTCCCGCCGCCGTAGCCCGGAATGTACAACTGATACACGCCGAGCATGGCCTCTTCCGGCAGCGCGTATTCAGAGGAAATTCCGCCCCATTCATCAGCTTTGAAATTCTGCTCCCAAATCTTTTCCCCCTGTGGATTGTTCAACTGCACAGGAAAAGTACTGCCTGCAAAATCTGACGAATTTGCCTGATCATACTGTGCTTTGCGCACCCAGAATTTGAATTTCACACTTTGACCGGGACGGTACACAGGCCGATCCGTAATGGCAAACACTTTGGTTTCATTGTATTCCTGATCATAATGCTGTGCATACCAGATATGATTGAAACCGGTAAATGCGAGCCGCCCGTCCGGATGGGTGGCAATTGCCATCCAAATCATATTGGAATCAAGCTGATTTGCCCCTTTGCCGGAGGCATTGAAAATGATCTGCCCATTTTTGTCCGTATATTCAGCAAAATCAGAAATCTCGGTATCATTTCCCATGAGTTTGTTCCGCCACTCGCGGCGGTATCCGAAAAATTCCACATTGGCTTTTTCCACCGGTTCCCCTGTAATTGCATCAGCCACATACCAGAGAATGCCATTGTCCAGATTTTTGCGCACAATCGCGGTATTATCAATCCAGATGATAATACGGCTGATATTGCCGTCTTCCATTTCTGCTGTAAGCAGATACGCGCCCGGTTCCTGCAAAGGTGTGGTGACAGTAATGCGTTTGTCAAAATGACCGGGCCGGGGTTTCAAATCCAGAGACCACTGTGCAGTCTGCTGATCCAGATAGCGATCCTCATTCTCATGCACAATGCGGTAGCCAATGTTCTCAGGATTTTCCTTATTTCCGTCAATATTGCGGGGATTGGATTTGATGTATTTTTTCACATCACTGAGCAGGGTTTCGATTTTGATGGGGTGTGCTGTGAAGCGGACACGGGAGCCGTTGCGGAAACGGTAATCAACGGTCGCTCCTTTTCCCGCAGGCTGGGTCATGAGCGGTTCAAATGCGCCCCAATTCGCTGTAATCTGCTTTACTTTATCCGGATTTCCGGCCAGTTTCCAAAACTCTGCTGCTTTGGCATACTGTCTCCGGTTTTCAAATATCTGTGCCAATGACTGGTTATTGCCAATTTCCCGGTAAATTCGAATGAAATTGAATTCATCCGGCAAATGAAATCTTCTGATTCCGGTCGCGAGTTTTGCAATGGTTTCCTCTTCGGACAGGGTATGCAGAGCATAAATGCCGCTTTCCTCTTTTTTATCTGCATCTTCCGCACTTTCCGGCGCGCGAAGGGACAGCACCGGCATCATGGTCTGCACTCCAAACTGACTGTGAAGAAAATCCGCAAACCGCTGTTTTACTGTGCTGGTATATCCCTCATTTGTATTCACGGCCTGCCTCAGCAGCCAGCGCCAGCGTTCCCCGTCATTTTTGGCAGAATCCCAGGATTCCGGCAGATAATAATATACCGGATTGCCCTCTGCATCCACAGGCGCGCCACGGGTTTGTCCGCAATCATAAGAATTGTCCTGCCAGTCCGGCAGGGTTTTGATGTCTGTGAGATACTGCAGTTGCCACGCACAGTTGTAACCCCGGTTGCGCAGCAGCATATCTGCATAGGCCAGAAAAAAATCTGCCAGTTCTGCTTTGTCCGTGCTGTTCTGCTCTGTTTCCTTTACCATGAGAACACGGGCTGCATCCATCAGTTGCAAAGCACGTCCCCGGTCTCTTTCAGACACGTCAGCATACTGCCCCCCGCCCCGGTGACTGCCCCGTGTGAATTTTCCGGCAATGAGAAAACCGTAATGCTGAAAATCCGTGTAACTCTTTGCGGCAGCATAGAGAAGACGCCAGTTTTTCTGATGGATTTCAACTACCTTTTCCCGGAATTCATCCACCTCCTCCACACTGTTCAGACTGGCAAGACAGCTGACGCCCATATGCAGATCATTGCCTGTCTGCCTGGGATCATTTGCCGGATCAAGACACAGTTTTTCAAACAGGGAAAACGCGTCTTTGTAATTGCCGTTTTTGAATTGGGCATTAGCTTTCTCACGGACAGCACTGTTATTGTCTGCCTGAGAAGCCGGACATACAATGATCCGGACAGCCACAATGCCGATGACAAAAAGAACAGAAAGGATCAGAATTTTCTGAAACATGGTGCGATCTCCTGTTGTGAGGGGAAAATCATGCCGGAAAACCATCCGGAAACCTGTCTTTTTCTATAGCAGGATACAGAAATTTTCTCAAGTGTCCGGACAATGATTTGCATAAGTTTTGCATTTTCTGCTGTTTTTCAGGATAAAAAAAAGGATGCCGAAAAGGAGATCGTCCGCGGGAGGGTTTCCCACAGAGAACACAGAGAGGAAAAAGACCACAGAGGACACAGAGTTTTCACAGAGAAGAGCAGCGGCCTTTTTTAACAATCCGGGGCAGACAGGGTTTTTCTGAAAAAAATTCTCTGTGATCTCTGTGGTCTTTTTCCTCTCTGTGACCTCTGTGGGAAATTCTCCATACTGAATACAGTCCGGGCAGCCACCCGGAATGCCGGGAAAGCAGATGACCGGGTAATGACGACTGTTTTTTCACTTGACTTGTATTCTTCTTATTCAGTATAAAGATAATTGCAGATTTATAAGGGACATCAGAATGTCCCAGGTGATTTATAAAAATGAATATACCAGTTCAGTTTCAAGGGAATCGCAACATAGGATCCATGCAAACGACATACCGTCAGGATATTCTTTTATGTAAATCGACTTATTGCTGAGCGGGAGGAATTTGCAAAGGAAATGAAGGAGAAATTCAGAGGCAATACGGAACTTTTAAAAGTCATTGAAAAGGGAATGAACAAATATCCCAAAAAGAATGAGAGGGCTTTATAAGAAAACCTGTTAACCGGAATTTTATGGAGTGAAAAAAATGGAGATCGGTCTGACTTCACAACCTATAGTATATGAACAGCAACTCATCAGAATCATACGAAGATTACCGACTGACCGCATATCGCAGGTAATTGATTTCGCAAAATTTCTTGAGTTCCAGATTAAAAATGTATCTGACAGCCTGATACATCAGGATGAAACTGAATAAAAATACCTTGCAGGGCAATCAGGTTTATGCGTTTAAGCAATGGTTCGGTAATTTTTTCTGCTGTGCAGCACGGTAAATCAGGCAGTTACAATATAAGTCCCCAATATTTTTCAACTCCGGGCAAAAGCTGAGTTTGAAAAAAACAAAATACAGGGCAGATTAGCTCCAAAATTTGTAGCTTCAGATTTAACTGCCTGAAATTTTTAATACTAAAAAAGCAAAAAAATTACCGAACCATTGTTTAAGGTGATTTCCGGAAAAAAATATACCGTCAAAGTATCAAAAGCTTCCAGCTTTTGCCCTGTGCCTGTGAACCTGAATTGGTATATTTATTTTGATAAATCACCTAAAAGGGGGATAAACAAATGCCATACAGCAGCTTTACTCTGAAAAAAGTGAAAGAAGACTTTGGGTTGAAGATTGTTGAGAACCAAGATTTGTTTTCAGCAGTTGAAGAAGTTGAAGTCAGCGATTATCTGAAAACAACTCTGGCCTACAATGTTCCTCTGGCTTTGGCAATCAGTACGGAAAAAGCACGTTCTGAACTGATTGTTTCCAATGTGCTGCTGGAACTGAGGAAACTTCTGCATGATCAAATCAGTCTGTTTTCAGGCATAAATCTTGATATTGACAAAGAAAGGGATCTGAACGGTTTCTGTGATTATATCATCAGCAAATCATCCGGCCAGTTTTATCTCAGTTCCCCTGTTGTGGCAGTTGCAGAGGCAAAAAATGAACAGATAACCTCAGGGCTGGGACAGTGTATTGCAGAAATGATAGGCGCAAAAATTTTCAATGAAAAAGAAGGCAGTGACATTGACAGAATATACGGTGCTGTCACCACAGGCAACACATGGAAATTTCTGAAATATCATAACAACACCGTCTGGCTGGACAAATCTGAATATCATATTGCAAATATAAACAAAATCATGGGTATTTTTGTGAAAATGGTGCATCAGGAAGCCTGAAATGTTTTTGAAACTGAAGTCTGGAGAAGATAACCCCAAGTGCCATTCCTGATTGAATATTTTCAAGAGAGATGTAAAAAATGTATCAGGAAATCAATTTTGGTTAAGATAAGTAACCGTTCATATATTTTCGACTGTTATAAACCCTGAAGGTTTTGAAAACCCTCAGGGTTTCAGAATTTAACTTATGAACGGTTACTTATGACTGCAAGAGAAACTTTTTGCATCGGCATAATTTCCGTAACTTGTGCAGCACTGCCACGTTTTTTGCAGAAAAGATTGTCCGTCAAAACAGCACCAATGTCACATAATTTTGTTCGGAAATCTCTGTATCCGGTATTTCTCCCGCAAAATGCCGGAGAAATATATGACTGGATAATTATTGTTTTTTCGCTTGACTTGTATTGTTTTCATTCGGTATAAAGACAGTTACAGATTTAAATGCATCTGACGTGTGAGACAGGGGAAAATTCCAGAAATGGAATTGACTTTGCCTATTAATAAAAAGCTTTCCGGATGGACAAAACCCGGAATTGGAAGAAAGGTTATGTGCAGCATAAACGCATTTTTTCATGCTTTCTGATAAAAAGTGTATAATAACCTGTTATATTACCAAAAAATAATAAAAAAGGAGATAATGTTATGAGTAGAAAACACATCCTGATCGCCATTAATATTGTATTTATTCTTTTTACTTCTAATTTATATGCAAAAAGTGTAGAAGATGCTATAAATTGGGCAGAAAATGAGATTGGCAGCAACTGGGATTCGCAATGCCGTCATGCTTGGGGATGGTGGTGTATGCATTTTTGTGGCCATGCATATGGCCGAGTTCCTGCGGGAATGGATGCAATCGATGGTTGGAAATATAGTGATTCCGTTTTCGGCGAAAGACATACAGATTGGAATGCTCCGAAAGGGGCCTTAGTTTTTTTTCAAGCTACGTCCGGTAACGGATGGTATGGGCATGTTGGAATTTCAGATGGGAATGGTAAAATGTATCATGCCTGGACAACCGGAGTACGTAAGGATTCCATAAGTTTTGGAGGGCAGTACTTAGGCTGGAGATGGCCGGATGCATGGACTTCAGATGAACCTGGTTCTTCAGGAAATCCGGGAAAACCTGATCTCGTTGTCCGTGAGGTTTATCTCACAGATAATCGTGTCAATTTTCTGCCGGGTGAATCATTCCGTATTTATACAAAAGTCAAAAATGTGGGGGATGCTGACGCTGGCCATGATATAAAAATCAAATATTATCTCTCAAATGGCAGCAAAATTGATGATAACCCTGTACGTTTGGGAGATGATACAATTTATAAGGAAGATTTGAAAGAAGGAAAGAGTGATGATGAAAAAACAGATGTGAAGGCTCCCAATACACCCGGAACGTATAACATCACTGTATTGGCAGATACGGAAGATGATGTTGATGAGGAAGATGAAGGCAATAACTGGTATGATCCGCCTTTGGTTTTTGTGGTGGGAGTCATCAATGCAAAACCGATAGGTTATATTGACATTGCCAATTGCACCAATATTTCCGGATGGGCAAAAGACCCGGATACAAGTTCTCCAATCAATGTGGATTTTTATGTTGACGGGCCGGCCGGGGGAGGCGGAACCTTTTTAACGAAGGTTGCCGCAAATAAATACCGCTCTGATGTGGGAACACACGGTTTCAGTTTTGCAACACCAGAAATTTTAAAAGATGAAAATCTTCACCGTATCTATGCCTATGGACTGGACAGCGAAGGAGGCGATAAACCGTTAATCGGAAGTGGAAGCGTCCTTTGTGTGAAACCGACTCCTTTGGGAAGTCCGGTATTTCGCTTTTATCACACACAGAAAGGTTTTCATTTTTTTACTATCAATGAAGCGGAAAAGGATTTTATAATCAAAACATGGCCGGTCGAATGGAAATACGAAGGTGTTGCATGGTATGCTTACCCTTCTCAGATAGATAAAACTCAACCTGTATATCGTTTTTGTCACAACCTGATAGGTTCACATTTTTATACTATCAATCAAGCGGAGAAGGATTTTATAATCAAAACATGGCCGGTTGATTGGAGATACGAAGGTGTTGCATGGTATGCTTACCCTTCCCAGATAGATAAAACTCAACCTGTATATCGTTTTTGTCACAATATTATAGGTTCTCATTTCTATACTGTCAGTGTAGCAGAGAGGGATCATATAATCAAAACATGGCCGGTTGATTGGAGATACGAAGGTATTGCATGGTATCTGAAAACGGACCATTCAATAACCAATGCCATAGCTCAAAGAGAATTCTCGGCATCCACACCTGAACCATTGCCACCGGTATCTGCTTTCTCCGCCACTCCGGTTTCAGGCAATCCTCCTCTTACCGTAACTTTCAAAGATGAGTCCGAAGGAAATGTCAGTGTATGGGAATGGGATTTTGGGGACGATACAACAAGCGCAGATACAAATCCTGTTCATACATACAACACTGATGGAGTTTATTCAGTAACTCTGAGAGTAAACGGTTATGACGGCTGGCAGACACTGACAAAGGAGAATTACATCATTGTCAAACCTCTTTATTTGGAAGATGCCATAAAAGCATTGCAGGTGCTGGCAGGCATGAAACCTGACGGAATCAGTGTAAATCCCAATGAAAGAATCGGATTGGAAAGAGTCATCTATATCCTTCAGGAACATGCCGAACTGAGGGATTAGACCGGCAGGCGGGCAATATCTTTTCATTGCCCGCCATTTCCTGACACATCTTCGTTACATCAGATAAAACCATGAAACTGTATTTTGATGTATACTGCCTGAATCGTTCTTTTGATGACCGGACACAGGACAGAAATCAACAGAATCGATTTTGGTTTTTTATGGCCCGGAAATTGCTTTACGTGTCAGCCAAAGGCTTTTGTTTTCAGGTTATAAGAATTTGTTCCGGTTTTTGAGAAAAATAAAATCTGTTCAGTATATATAGCACCCGGAAAAATTTATAACATACCTGAATCATGACGGTTTCAGAAAATTCATTGCAAAACAGTCTGAATTGTCAGATAAACAGTGCTTCAGCACGGAGACGGAGGATAATTATGCCAGAGCAAAAAGATGTGAAATGTCATAAAACAAAGACAAAAAACGGAAAAATCTCACCTCCGCAGCGAATTGATAAATCCGCCAAAGAGGGACAGCAGACAGAACCGACAGCAAATGAACTTATGTTCAGGGCATGGCAGAAAATATATGAAAACCGCCATAAAAGACTGTTATAACATATGGCGGCTACCAGGGCTGTTCAATTCTCTTCAATTCCTTTATAACTGAGGATGTTTACCATATTGATACAATTATAATAAAGTTCATCTGCTATATTTTTTACTTTGTTTACTCTGAGAATATTAAGAGCAAAGC
>JBFXEJ010000063.1:0-35667 GCA_050180235.1 Desulfococcaceae bacterium | reverse complement strand
TTGAGGATGATCAAACCGCAGCAAAACTGGATAATCTCACTGCTGAGGCATACAACATGCTTGATTATGAATTGATACGGGTTCCTGTGCTTCCTGTCAGGGAACGGACAGCGTTTGTGCTGAAAAATCTCTGACGCGGGAGATTACATTTTTCAAAGGAGACAGAAATGAGCAAAACAATATCGGCTGTAGGCTACGGGCAGGATTTTTACGCGTGGCTGATGAACAGCGCAAGACTTTTGCGGGAGAAAAATTTTTCAGATTTGGATACGGAAAATATAGCAGAGGAATTGGAAGGCATGGCAAGAAGTGACAAACGTCAACTGATAAACAGGCTTGCAGTCCTGCTGGCTCATCTGCTGAAATGGCAGTTTCAGCCTGCTCTGCGTTCAAAGAGTTGGGAGCGCACTCTCAGAGAACAGCGCAAAAGAATCCGGCTTCTGCTGGAAGACAGCCCCAGTCTTACCCATGAACTGGACAAAAAGATTCATGACGCGTATGAAATAGCGATCCTGTCTGCTGCCAATGAAACCGGTTTTGATGAGGATTCTTTTCCTGCTTCCTGCGAATATTCTTTGGATGAAATACTCGGTGATCATTTTTATCCGGTGTGATACAGAGATGTTTTCCATGTCGGAATAAGAACTTATATGTTCGCATTCAATGAATGATGACATTATGCAGCCCTTTCAAAAATCAGGAACGTTCTGTATTTACCCTCATTCCTCTGTAAGCAGGAATCCAGTGTTTTGAGATGATTCTGGATACCAGCGTTCGCCGTTATTACGATGCTGTGTAACAGCAGTTGCCAAGATTAAAATCCCGGCAATCCTTTAATCCCGTGAATCCGGGTTCAGACGGTTATTTCAAACCCGATGTTATCTGTAAACAATGAATTGCCTCCGGCAGTCCAGTCTGTCCGTCACTGTTCACATCAAAAAACGCTGTTCCGGCTTCCTCTACTATCGGGAATTTTGAGTAAGAACGGTTCTGGTTGTCATTTGTCCTAAGCTGTATGCCAAGTTTGAAAATACTCCCTTCTGCCAATACTTTCTGATACACATCATTCGGAACAAACAGATAGCCCAGATGTGTCGGCACTGTCACATAAAGTTCTCCCATATACTGATCATTATTGTATATTGAAACAAATGCTCTCACAGAGGTATTCAACCCGGTATCCAGATCGGACGGTCTGCTCCATGTCCAAATCAGATTTCCTGAACTGTCTCTGTAAGCATAAAAGGATTTTGACGAGATTACCGGCAATGTTACGATTTCACCGTTAAATGTCCTGTCAGCATCATAGACAATATTGCTGTTATCCGTTACCTTCAGATGATATTGCCCTGACTTGAGAGATTCATTGAAGTTCAGAGAATAATAGGGTTCAGCAGAAGAAAAGGAACTGCCATAATTCCATTTGCCATTCTGAGCATCATAAGAGCCGTACAAAGCTTTATAAAACGGATTAAAAACAATATTTGACAGTTGAATTACTATGCCGTCAGGATCAGATAATTCTACGGATTTTACAATATTATCAATAATTAAATTTCCGCTCTGATCTTTGAATGAAAACGAAATCCTGTTAATATCCGTGCCGTCTTCATATTTCCGATGTTGAAGCTGATCAAAAATCAGAGATGCCGCATCCGCCGCTATAGGAAACCACAAAGTAAATGCCGCAACACAGATTGCCATAAGTCTTTTCATGATCGTTTCTCCTTTTTGGGTTTGTTTTCAGAAACAAAAAAGCCGGGCTACCCTGTTCAGGCAGCCCGGCTGTCTTTTTGTAAGACCCGAAGCTTTCCGTCCCCGTCTTGCGGCGGGTTTGGCTTTATCTGATAAAATTATAAATCCCCATAACATCATGAAATTTTTATGTCAATAAAAAAAAATAAAAAATATTGCGTATAATACCAAATCGCTGTTAAAAACATGTTTCTGAAAAAGCAATATACTGTAATTAAACAGAAAAAATTGGCAATATTATATAAAATAAATGGCGAATTGGTATAAGTTCAGAAAGAGGCAGGTCATCAGTCTCTGCTCAGATATTGGTTTTCCAAAAATACAAACAGATTCTCATAATCCGATTCTCCCATTTTAATTTTTTTCTTCTGCAAAGCAGATATTCAGGTCATGTGCAAAATTTTTAACTGCCTGAAATCATGATTTTCAGGCATAAGCAAGAATCCGGTATTAACGGTCTGGATACCGGCATTCGCCGATATGACGGAAAAGCTGCACATCAACATTATATTCATCCAATTCTTACAAATACAGGCATTCAGCCACAAGCTCCACAGGATGGCGCACGATTTTGCTTCCGAACTGCTCCATCTGCATTCTGCATGTGGGGCAGTCTGTCAGAGCTATATCTGCGGGGGACTGCTCCAGACGATCTGTCAAATCTGATCCCATTTTCCTGCTCATCTCAAAATTTGCAGCACTCATGCCCCAGCTTCCTGCCATGCCGCAGCAGAGACTTTTCAAATCCTGCACTTCCAGTCCCGGAACTGATTTCAGCAGATGTAAGGAACTGTCTGCAAAAGGCTGTACTCTGAGATGACAGGGCGTATGATATGCAGCCTTTGCAGGATATGTTTTCAGGTGAAGCCGGTCTCTGTATCTGAGAATCAGTTCACTGATATGAATGAATTTTTCTTTAATCATCCGAATTTCAGCCTGATCTGCCAGATACGCCCATTCCTGCATCAGGGAAAGACCGCAGGAAGAGCATGTTACAGTAAGATAATCCGCAGTTTGCAGCAGACTGCGCCACTGTTTTAAATTCTCCCGGATTTTTGATCGGGCTTCATTTGCCATGCCTTTGGAAATCATGGGCAGACCGCAGCAGTGCTGTTTTGGCGTGAACACAGTCATTCCCATATTTTTCAGTACACTCACTGCTGCCTGACCTATTTCCGGATGAATATAAGCTGCGTAACATCCGGCAAAATAAAGCACGTTTATATTTCCATTTCCCTCCACCTGCTGAATCCGTTCAAACAGGGATTGGGCAGGAAAACTCACAGGATGTCTCTGCGCTGATATGCCGGTAAAAAGTTCCCCGGTTTTCCGGACAAATTCCGTATTCATCACAGGATTGATCAAAGCTGAGAAATGCCGCATATGTTTTGCTGCCATTTCTGCGGATGCAAGCACCCGATTTTCAGGTGAAGTGCCAAACTGCCGGACATACTGCGCGCGGGCTTCCATTGCCAGTTTGGGAATATTGACAGCAGACGGGCATTCTCTGAAACAGCTTCCGCATTGAATGCACAGAGACATAACTTCCTGAAATGCTTTTTCATACAGACTGCGATCCGGAATCGCCCCGCTGATAAGCCCGCGCAGGAGATTGGCTTTGGCTTTGGGAGATGCGGCTTCATCACGGGTGAGTTTGTAAACCGGACACATGCGAGTGGCAGAGGTCACAGTGGTACATTTGGAGCAGCCGTGACATTTTTCCGCTTCTGTGACAAAACCTTCAGGCCATAGCAGATTTTTTTCTTTTATATCAGATACACTGTACTCCGCACCGAATCGCAGGGATTTTTTCATCAAATCCGGATCATACGCGGTTTTGATTTCCGGATTTAAAATATTTTTGGGATCCAGCAGGTTTTTGCATTGTGCAAAAATCGGCCATATTTCCGGATACTGACGGCTGATATACGCACTCCGCAGCCGTCCGTCCCCATGTTCTCCGGAAGCAGAACCGCCCAGAGAATACACCAGTTCAAAAACCTCATCTGCCAAAGTTTTCAGCAGAGATACATCCTGGGGAGCTTTAAGATTCAGCAGAGGCCGGGTATGGAGCAGCCCTTTGGCAATATGGCCGTAGGTGACAAAAGACACTTTATGATGAGTGAGTATGCGGTAAATCCCTTTGAAATATTCCACCAACTGATCTGTGGGAACAGCCGCATCCTCAATCAGTGCAAGGATTTTCTTCTCCCCTTTGAGTTTGTAGAGAATGGGAACAGCAGCCTTTCGCACTGCCCAGAATTTCTGTTTTTCCTCTGCTGATACAGCCGCATATGCCTGATGACAGAGATTTTCCTGTTTGAGAAGTTTTATGACTTCTTCCGCAGACCTTGCGCATTCCTCTTTGTCTGATGCATCAAATTCAATAAGCAGCACATTGTCAATTCCCTGCGGAATCCTGTCGCGGAGTTTTTCATCACTGTTTCTTGCCATTTCGAGCAGGGATTTGTCCATAACCTCAATGCCGGAAGGCTGCATGGGCAGAATCCTCTGCACGGCGTTTGCAGATTTCACAATATCATCAGAAAAAGCCACCACCAGACTGTCATAAGCAGGTTTGTCCGCAAGCCGGAATGTCAGCCGTGTGGCAATGCCCAGCGTGCCTTCTGATCCGGCAAAAAGTTTTCCCAGGCAAAGCCGATCATTGCGCACCAATCCGCGCAGATTGTAACCGGACACATTGCAGCGCACCGGTGGATAGGCTGTTTCAATCTGCTGAGAATTGTCTGTATACAGACGGAAAAGAGTTTGCAGAGATTCCGGCAGATCTGCGTAATCGCGCTTTTCCATGTCTGACACCAGCATGATTTGCCCGGTACTCAGCACAATTTCCGCATCCAGAATATAATCCGACACATTGCCGTATTTCACAGAATGCGCACCGCTGGCATTGGTATTGTACATGCCCCCGAACGTGGCATATTCCCCGCTGGAGGGATCAGGCGGAAAAAACAGTCCTTTTCCCCGCAGTTGCTCTTCCAACTGTCCGAAACGGTATCCGGGTTCGCAGGAAAAAATTTTGTCTTTTGTATTCAGACAGATGAGCCGGTTCATATATTTGGTAAAATCCAGCACGATTCCGCAGCCGAGAGAGGAACCGCACAGCCCGCTCCCTGCTCCCCGCGGATGAACTGTAAATCCGTTTTCCCATGCAAAACATACGGTTTTTACAACATCGTCTGTATTTTTCGGATACACAATGCAGATCGGTTCTTTGCGGAAAATGCTGCCGTCTGTGGACAGCATATACCGCCGGAGAGAGTCTGTGCAGACATCGCCTTTAAGAATATGCCTGAGTTCATTGAAATGATGGAAACTGTTTTTTTTCATTGCAGATAATGAGATGAATCATCCTGTAAGGGTGATTTCCAGAAAAGAATATCCTTTCAAAGTATCAAAAGCTTCCAGCTTTTGCCCTGTTCGAACTGAACCGGGATATTTATTTTCAGAAATAACCTAAGAATGACGCGTTATAATTAATGACAGCTTTCAGGGTTAAAAAATTTTTTTCTGCTCCTGTGACGGAAAAATCAGCAGTCAGCAGATTTGATTTTCTGCCAACCTGTTCAGGTATCTGCCAAATGCCCCTCTTCCTCCATCCATCGTTTGCGATCCTGCGAGCGTTTTCTCGCCAGCAGCATGTCCATTACCCCGTTTGTCCCTTTTTCATCATCCAGAGTAAGTTGAATCAGACGCCGGGAATCCGGAAGCATGACGGTTTCCCTAAGCTGGGGGGGATTCATTTCCCCCAGACCCTTGAACCTCTGCACCTCAGCCTTTCCTTTTTTGGGGGAACCGTTTATACGTTTTAAGATAGCCTCTTTTTCATGATCATCCAGCGCGTACCATACCTTCTGTCCCTGATCAATCCGGTACAGGGGCGGCATGGCAACGAAAATCCTGCCTTTTCTGACCAGCGGCGTGAAATGTTTCAGAAACAGGGCGCAGAGAAGGGTGGCTATATGCAGTCCGTCTGAGTCCGCATCAGCCAGAATAATGATTTTGTGATAGCGAAGCCCGGAAATGTCCGCTGAGCCGGGATCAACACCGATGGCAACCGAAATATCATGAATCTCTTTGGATTTTAGAATCAGTTCTGTGTCTGCCTCCCAGGTGTTCAGGATTTTTCCCCGCAAAGGCAGAATGGCCTGGGTCTGCTTGTCACGCGCCTGTTTTGCAGATCCGCCCGCAGAATCCCCTTCCACCATAAACAGCTCGGTTTCCGCAGGATTCTGGGATGCGCAGTCCGCAAGTTTGCCCGGCAGGGTTGGCCCGCTTCCGTTTTTTTTGCGTACAATTTTTTGCGCGGCTCTTAGCCTTTTGCGCGCAGTCTCAATGGTCATTTCCGCGAGTTTTTCCCCGCTTTCCGTGTGCCGGTTCAGCCACAGCGCAAATGCGTCACGCACAGCAGCGGAAACAAAAGCAGCGCATTCCCGTGAGGAAAGTCTTTCTTTGGTCTGACCGGAAAACTGGGGTTCACTCATTTTCACAGACAGTATATACGAACATTTGTTCCAAAGATCATCCGGAGCCAGACGGATGCCGCGGGGGATCATGTTCCGGAATTCGCAGAATTCCCGTAAAGCAGCAAACAGCCCGGAGCGGAAACCGTTTACATGGGTTCCGCCCTGCTGGGTGGGAATCAGGTTCACATAACTTTCTGCCGTGACCTGTCCCTGATCCGGCAGCCAGATGACAGCCCATTCTGCAATCTCCTCTTTTCCCTCAAAACTGCCCATAAACGGTTCTTCGGGAATACGCTCACCTTCCGGAAGATTTTCCATCAGATAATCCCTTAGTCCCTGCACAAAACACCAGGATTCCTGCTCGCCTGTAATTTTATTCAGAAACGTGACCGTAAGTCCGGGGCAGAGTACGGCTTTGGCACGGAGAGCGTGTGTCAGTCTCTGAACCGAAAATGTGACAGTGTCAAAATATTTTTCTTCCGGCCAGAAGCGGAGAGTGGAACCGGTATTGCGCTGTCCCACGGTTCCGGTAACAGTGAGTTCCGAGGTTTTCCGTCCCTGTGCAAAGGATATGGCGTATTTTTTTCCGCTGCGCCGGATTTCCAGTTCCACTTTTTTGGAAAGGGCATTGACCACAGATACGCCCACTCCGTGAAGTCCGCCGGAAAAGCGGTAGTTTTTGTTTCCGAATTTAGCGCCCGCGTGGAGTTTGGTCATAATCACCTCCACACCGCTCATTTTTTCTTCCGGGTGCATGTCTGTGGGCATTCCCCGTCCGTCATCGCTGACTTCAAGAGATCCGTCCTCATGCAGAATCACACCGATTTTTTTGGCAAACCCGGCAATGGCCTCATCCACGGCATTGTCAATTACCTCCTGGGCCAGATGGTTGGGTCTTGTGGTGTCGGTATACATGCCTGGCCTGCGCCGAACCGGATCAAGTCCTTTGAGCACCTCCAGAGAGGACGCGTCATAATTTCCGTTTGCAATATCACTGAAAAGATTTTTGCTTTTAATGGCACACCTTCCTTTTCTTACACATTTTCCAGACTTGTCCACAGCCGGATCACCCGTCCCACGCACAAATCCCGCCAGTCCAAATCTGTGAGTTCCGGCGGATAGTTTGAAGCCTGACTGATGAGCACAAATCCTTTTTTCCACTGCTGCACACGTTTTACAGCCGCTATATTTTCGCCTTTTGCCGGATAATTCACAGCATAGATTCTGTTTGGCACAAAATCCCGGTCATCCAGATCAATGATCACCGCGGAACCCTGGGGAATCAGAGGCGACATGCTTTCTCCGCCCACACGCAGACTTACCAGCCGGTGATTTCTCCGGCCATTGAGTTCCCTATCATCCATAAGCAGGGAAGATGCCGGGCTTTCATAGGGATCAAAAACCATGCCTTTTTCCCCAGCCGCGAGTTTTCCGGATTCATACAGGGGAACAGCGCGGTACTGCATTTGCGCGTTTTCCGCAAGTTTTTTTTCTCTTTCCGAATAAACTGTCACCAAAACCGGGCCCAAAGGTTCCCCGCCTTCCGCCACTCTTCTGCCCAGAGCAAGAAAATCAAGCAGATCATAACCAAAGACTTTGGCAATCCTGGCCTGTGTTGCCGCGCTGTAGGATTTGTTTCTGTTGATTTCGCAGACCGTGCTTTCGCTCACACCAGCGGACTGTGCCACTTCTTTCCGGCTTTTGAATCCGGACTGGGCAAAGCAGAAACGGAATGCTGCCCTGAAATGAAGAGTTGTATCCTGTATTTCCATATTATTTCCTCCACTTATGGGTTGGAATGAAAAAAACTGAATGAATTCAGCATTTCCTCTTCCATACACCAAAAGTCTCTGCTTTGCAAGCAAAATTCGTTTTAAAAGAATTTTCTTGACTTTTTTTGCATAGTATTTTATTATAGCGAATATTTCAGCAGCAGTTCCCTTCCCTGTTTCCAACCGGATACATCTTTTATTTTCAGGAGGTTCTATGGTAGGCATCGTTCTTGTCACCCACGGAAAGCTGGGTAAAGCACTTTCAGAGACAGCAGAGTTTATTCTCAATTCCCCTTTGGATGCAGTAACAGCAGTTTCTGCGGATCCTGATGATTCTCCGGAAAGACTCCGGAAAAAAATAGCAGATGGTATCAGGCTGGTGGATCGGAAAAAGGGAATTCTGATTCTTACGGATATGTTTGGGGGTGCGCCTTCGGACATGAGTTATTCTTTTCTGGAAAAGGGGAAAACCGATGTGATATCCTCGGTCAATCTGCCCATCCTGCTCAGGGCCGTGAATCTGCGCAGGCATACAAATCTTTCCGGCCTGGGCAGGTGTCTGACCTCCTACGGAAAACAGAACATCTCCCTGGCCAGCGACATCCTGTCCGGCAAACCCCGCTCACTGTCCTCGCCATGCCCTTTTGTCAGAAGAAAAACAGGTGATTGCACAGAAGCAAATCTTTTTCCGCACAATGAATGCTCTACAGGCAAAAAACAGATGGCTGAGGGAAAAGCAGATACCCGGCAGAATATGTCCGTGTATTGAAAAAAACAGATTTTCGGGAAAAGCGGATTTTTCACCGGATTTGATATTCTCTGCTGTTTTTTATGCCGGAATTATGTTAAAATACTATTGTATTGTCAGAAAAAGTCTGGCATAATTTGGAAAACTTTTGTTAAATTCCTATTTTCTGAAAACAACTGCTGCCGCCATGAAGATACATGCAGGGAACCGAAACATATCTATAACCTATTTACGGGATAATTCTCCTGAACCTCAGCCGCTGATAATAAGAATGCTGCGCACTATTTTTATGTATATCTGGGCATTTCCGAATACATTCCTTGGAATTCCCTTTATTTTCATGGCACTGGGTCACGGTGGAAATATCCGGTGGATCCGTGGGGTGGTGGAAGTCAGCAGTCCTTTTATAGCCAAATTCCTGAAACACTGCATTCCTGTTGCCGGGGGCGCATCAGCCATGACTCTGGGGCATATTATTATTGGCAGAGATATGGACTGCCTGGATTCCGCACGAATCCATGAACTGGTTCATGTGCGTCAGTGTGAAAAGTGGGGCCTTTTTTTTATTCCTGCCTATTTTACCGCCACATTCATTGCCTTTTGCAAAGGCAGAGATCCTTACCTGGGAAATGTTTTTGAACGGGAGGCATATGAAAAGGAAGCCAGGGAGCAGACTTTTGGGGAAACAAAAGCGGATGAGTAAGGTGATTTACGGAAAAGAATATCCCCGCCAAAGTATCAAAAACTTCCAGTTTTTGCCCTGTGCCTGTGAACTGAAATGGTATATTTATTTTCAGAAATCACCTAACTGATTTTGAACAGGATTGTCATGCCGATGAAAAAATGTGTCAGACCGGGCAGTTGTGCAGGTTACGCAGAAAGCATTCCGCAGGAACATCCTTTTTTGTCTGTCTGTAGAAAGGGGAGATATGGCGCACCTGACCGGTTTCATATACCACCAGAGTTTCGGCAAATGCGTCAATGTCTTCAGGATCATGGGTGATCATAATCACAGGAACCTGAAACCGGGACTGAATTTCCCGAAGCCCGTTTCTCAGTCTTGCCCGGAGCAGAGGGTCCAGCGCGGAAAAAGGTTCATCCAGAAGCAGCAGATCGGGTTTGCAGATCAAGGCCCGTGCCAGAGCCACTCTCTGCCGCTGTCCGCCGGAAAGATCACGGGGAAGGGCTTTGGCCAGGGGAAGGATTTCAAAAATGTCCATAAATTCCTCCACCTGTTTCTGATCCTGCACACAAAGACGCCACTGCCAGCGTTTTTTCAGACCGAATCCCACGTTTTCCGCTACATTGAGATGGGGAAACAGGGCATAATCCTGAAACAGATACCCGATTCCCCGGTCACGGGCCGGTATGTCAATC
Organism: Desulfococcaceae bacterium; assembly: GCA_050180235.1. GTDB lineage: Bacteria > Desulfobacterota > Desulfobacteria > Desulfobacterales > Desulfococcaceae > JAABRU01. The sequence continues at coordinate 25,528 of JBFXEJ010000063.1, read as the reverse complement.
CTTTTTTCTGAATCAAACAGCACACGGGGGCCGACTGCAATCCTTCCTCCGTCAGGCCGGAGCAGTCCGGCAACCGCTTTCAGGGTCATGGTTTTTCCGGAACCCGACGGGCCGAAAAGCACAACAAATTTTTCTTCGGAAACAAAAGCGGATTCCAGTGTAAAATGCCGCCCCCGTGAGACCAGTTTTTTTCTGATTTTGATCTGAATTTCCATAAGGGACTTTCTTTTTCTCTGTGTTCTCCGTGGGCATTTCTTCTCTGTGTCCTCTGTGGGAAACAAAAAAAGCAGGCCTGTGCGGCTTTTTTTGTTTCCCTCAGCGTTTTTCACAGGGAACACAGAGAATTTAGGACAAAACCATCTGATTTTTTGGAAAAAATACGGTTTATCCGGTCATCGGGCAGAAACCGGATTCAAAGCTGACAGAATATGGTTATTCCGGTCTACTGAAACCGAATTCCGCAAATACGGCCTGTCCCGCATCACTGAGGACAAAATCCATCAAACGCTGTGCAGATTCCTTTTTTTCGCTTGCAGACACAACAGCAATGGGATAAATGACAGGTTTATGCTTTCCCATTTCCAGCATCACTTTGACCTTTTCACCTGCGACAGCCGCATCTGTGGAATAGACAAATCCTGCATCCACCTCGCCCCGGATAAGATAATCCAGAACCTGACGCACAGTACTTGCGTAAATGAATTTGTCGGTCAGCACATCCCAAAGCCCGTATCCTGTCAGAGATTCACGGGCATATCTGCCCGCAGGCACGGTTTCCGGATTTCCCACAGCAATCTTTTTTATTCCGCTCTGCTTCAGATCCTCCGGCGATTTCACTGTCAGGGCAGAATCCGCGGGAACGGCCAGCACCAGAGTGTTTTTCACAAAATTCTTCCGGGTTTCAGGCAGCACCAGTTTCTCGGCTTCTGCCATATCCATAGATTTTTGGTCTGCTGATGCGAACACATCCACAGGCGCTCCCTGTTTGATCTGCTGGAGCAGCGCGCCGGAAGCTGCAAAATTGAATATCACCTTTATGCCCGGATTGGCATTTTCAAAAGACTGCCCTGCTTTTGTCATGGCATTGGTCAGACTGGCCGCGGCAGATACTGTGATTTCCTCAGCCCCGCAAACAACGCAGGGAATCAGAAAAAACGTGAGCACAGCCAGCAGGAAACATTTTGCCTGTTTTCCTGAACACACCCCTTTATCCCCTCTCAAGAGGGGAATCAGCGGAAAACATTTTGTTTTTTTCATTTCTCTTCTCCTTTCAGTTCCGGAAGTCTTAAATTCCGGTTTTTGTCTTTGTTTCATTCTTCCAATATGGAAATTCAGATTCCTTCTTTTTTCAGCAGTTTTCCCGAAACAAAAAGAATCAGCACGCACACCGATGAGGTGAGGATTACAAGGGTGGTGGCCAGTTGATCATTCCCGGCCTGCACAGCATCATAAACGGCCATGGAAAGGGTCTGGGTTTTTCCGGGCAGATTTCCGGCCACCATCAGTGTCGCTCCGAATTCCCCCATGGCACGGGCAAAGGCCAGCATGGTTCCGGCCAGTATGCCGGGAAATGCCAGCGGCAGGGAAACCCTGAAAAACACGCCCATTTCAGATGAGCCAAGAGTGCGGGCAGCATTTTCAAGATTTGCATCCACAGCCTCAAATGCGGAACGCGCAGATTTGAACACCAGCGGCAGGGAGACCACCGCAGAGGCTATCACTGCGCCCTGCCATGTGAAAATCAGGGATATGCCAAAGGTTTCCCGCAGCCAGGAACCAATCCATCCCCTGCGTCCGAGCAGAACAATGAGGTAATATCCCAGCACTGTGGGCGGAAGCACCAGCGGCAGTGCCAGAATCGCATCCAGCCAGTCCCGTCCCCATATCTGTTTTTTGGCAATCATAAATCCCAGGCAGACACCGGCCAAAAGAGCCGCTGCCGTGGCAAATGAGGCCACTTTCAGGGTCAGCCATAAAGGTGCAAGATTCAACTGGGCAGAAAACATGTTTTCTCCTGACTGATGCTGCGGTCTGTCCGTTCCCAATATGCGGATTTATAGTTTTTTTTGGTAATATACGGTAATTTTATGCTCTGAAAATACATGAAATGACGATTAATCACAGCATATCATAATCAGCTTATCCCGTAAAGCCGGAATCTGTGAAAGAATAAACAATTTCCGTGCCAATGCGGAAAAAATGGGGGGATATGATCTGTATAATCTTTTATAACTCAATTGCTTGCAGGATTGAAATTATTTTTTTTGTCAAAAAAACACTTTTTCAGATCACTTTGGATATTTCATTTATGTAATTTTCAATGCTTTGAAATACAATATTGTATACAGAGGAGTGCAAAAATTAAGCAAAGCGGTTTTTTGCACAAAAAAACCTCCTTCCTGAAAGGAAGGAGGCAATAAAAAGCATCTGTTTTATATTATTCTGAGACAAGCATTACCTGCGTTGCCTTGATCAGGGCGGTTGCATCGCTCCCTTTTGCCAGTCCCATATGCTCCGCAGACTCGGTGGTTACTGTGGAGACAATTTCCAGTCCTTCCGGAGTCTTTATTATTACCTCCGAATTCACCGGCCCTTTTTTCAGAGATACAACTTTTCCCCGAAACACGTTTCTTGCACTGAATTTCATGTTTTCCTCCTTTATCTGTTAATATTGTATTTCAAATCCGGCTGTTTCCGGCATAAAAGCAGACAAACCGGAATGTTGGTGTATAAATTAACCCAGGTTGCCAGTTATAAAAAATCGTAACGATTTCAAGGGGCAGATTTTTATGCAGAAAACAGGTAAAATTTATAACCTTTTGTTTTGACAATATTTCAAAAAATTAAACCCCTTTATAACTGGCAACCTGGGTTAAATTAAGTCTGTTTTTTTCAGACAGGCCGGATTTCTGAAAAAATTATATATAAAAACATACGGAAGATTACTGATTTTGTCTGTTTTCAAAAAATATATTGTAAATTTTGTCTTGTCAAGATGAATATTTCCCTAATGCCATAAGATTATTTTACCGGAATGAAAGTGAGCAGATGCAGAAAACCGCTCTGCTTAAGTAGGCAAACAAAATTTTCCGTGTATTCAAAAAACCGGATTTTTCCAAAAAATCCGGTTTTTCTGAAAATTTTATGCCCGAAAATTTATGGAACCTTACTTAATTTTTGCACTCCAAAGAACAAAAAATATAAATATACCGAAACTGCGGAGAAAATTTCTTGTTTTTTTTCATGCAATAGCATAAAAACGGCAAAAAGAAGCTGGCATTTTCTTGTTTTTTTACATATAACAATCTGAATTTGAATATGATAAATATAATTACACGATCTCCGGAGCAGACATCCGCTTTGGGAGAAATCATCGGCAGGCTCGTGAAACCCGGCACTGTGATTGCCATGACCGGGGAACTGGGCAGCGGCAAAACCGCGTTTGTCCGGGGCCTGGCGCGGGGCCTGGATATTCCTGCGGAATATGCTGTCACCAGCCCCACCTATACCCTGATCCATGAATATCCGGGACGGTGCACGCTTTTTCATATTGATCTGTACCGGCTGGAAAACAATGCAGATTTTGAGGACATTGGCCTGTATGACAGTTTCAGGGAGGATGCGGTTGCGGTCATTGAGTGGGCCGACAGACTTTACAGAGGGGAACTGAAAGATTATCTTGCCATTCATCTGGAAATATCAGATGATGGAACACGCAGAATCACTCTGCATCCGAACGGACATTCGGAAGAGAATCTGCTGAATAAGGCGGAAAAAAAAATCAAGGAGCAGCAATGGCTTTAATTGTACAGAAATACGGCGGCACATCTGTCGCAAATATCGAACGGATACAGAATGTGGCAAAACGGGTGGCACGCACCTTTGATCAGGGAAATGATGTGGTGGTCATTCTGTCTGCCATGTCCGGAGTTACAGACAAACTGATCGGAATGGCAAAGGAGATTTCAAAGCGGCCTGACACGCGGGAACTGGATGTTCTTCTTGCCACAGGCGAGCAGACCACCTCTGCCCTGCTTGCCATGACCCTGATTTCCATGAATTATCCCGCACAGTCACTGATGGGCTTTCAGGCTGAGGTGCGCACAGACTGTGCGTATGGCAATGCCCGGATTAACGAGGTCGGGGCCAAATGGATCAAGCAACTGGTGGAAAACCGTAAAATTGTTGTGATAGCCGGATTTCAGGGCATGGATCCCGGAGGCAATATCACCACTTTGGGCCGGGGCGGATCAGATACCTCTGCTGTGGCCATTGCCGCAGCCATCAATGCAAATGTATGTGAAATCTACACAGATGTGGACGGCGTTTATACCACTGATCCCAATATCTGCGCCAAAGCCCGGAAAATGAGCAAAGTCACCTATGACGAAATGCTGGAAATGGCCAGTCTGGGGGCAAAAGTGCTGCAAATCCGCTCTGTGGAGTTTGCCAAAAAATTCAATGTGCCTGTGCATGTGCGTTCATCATTTTCCGAAGAGGAGGGAACAATGGTTGTAAATGAATATACAGATATGGAAAGACTGGTGGTGTCCGGCATCACCTGCAGCAAAAATGACGCGCGCATTGTGATCAAAGGCGTGCCGGATCAGCCCGGTGTCGCGGCAAAAATCCTTACACCCATTGCAGATGCCGGGATTGTGGTTGATATGATTATCCAGTCTGCCCCAAAAAACGGAACCAATGACATTGCCTTCACAGTTCCCAAAACCGATCTGGACCGGGCAGTGGAAATTGAAGAGAAAGTGGTCAAAGAACTTGGGGCCAAAGAAGTGCATGGAGACAGAAATATTGCCAAGGTTTCGGTCGTGGGCGTTGGCATGAAAAACCATGCAGGCGTGGCTGTAAAGATGTTTTCCACTCTGGCTGCGGAAAATATCAATATCCGTATGATCAGCACCTCAGAGATTCATATCTCCTGCGTGATTACAGAGAAATACGCGGAACTTGCGGTCCGCGCGCTGCATACGGCCTTTGGTTTGGACAAAGAATAATCCTGTGAAAAAATTCAGCCCCGAACAGATGCTGATGCTTCTGATAACAGGCGCGATCATTGCTGTTATGATTCTTTGCCGGGCATATGGGGCTTTTTTCTGAGGCAGTGCGCGGATATAACCCGCTCTGCCGTCCGGAATTTTTTTCAGACATTTCCGGACACCTGCTTTCACTGATTTGACAAAACAGTAACCGTCATACCGGCTGCAGAATCATTTGAAACAACTGAATTCCGGCTTAGTCCGGAATGACGGTGAAAGCGGGAGAATTCCTGATTTCTGCAAGGGCAGCGTAACGTCAGATCGTATTTATTTCTCTGACACCTCAACCCTTTCTCACATTTCATCCGGATGATCAAAAATATAACCTACGGATCGCAGGCTTTTGAAATATACGGGTGATTTGGGATTTTTTTCAAAATATTTGCGGAGGCGGACGATAAAATTGTCCACTGTGCGCGTGGATGTGGAGCCGGTATATCCCCATCCTATCTCCAGCAGTTCAGTCCGGGAAAGTATTTTTCCCCGGTTCGCTATTAACAGTTTCAGCAGTCTGATCTCCTGGCTGGTCAGGCGGATGTCCCCGCATTGGCAGCGTGCCATATTTTTTTTAAAATCAATATGATTATCTCCGAAGGAATAGGAAAGAAGCGTATCTGTTTCATGCCCTGCGGATTCAGTTCCGTCATCATACCATGAAACCCGTGTCAGAAGCCGTTCCACCCGGAGCATAAATTCCTCCAGATCAAAGGGTTTGGTCAGATAATCGTCTGTACCGTATGCAAAACCTCTGATTCTGTCCTGTGATTCCCCTTTGGCCGAGAGAATCAGAACCGGCAGACGCTCATCCTCAAGGCGGATGCTTTGGAGTACGGACAGACCGTCAATAAGGGGCAGCATAATATCAAGTATGATCAGATGGGGTTTCCATTCCTTCCAGAGCCGCAGCCCTGCTGCACCGTCTGGAGCAATGAGCGCATCATATCCCTGCAAACTCAGGTTCAGTTTCAGCCCTTCTGCAATATGTATTTCATCTTCTATGAGCAGAATGCGTTTTTTTTCGTCTTTCATGTCATTCCTGTCTGTGCTGTGAAAAAAAATCCCCCGCCTCATTTTTATTATAAATGCGAATTAAGAGTCAGATTCCGATAAGATTTGACAACTTTTAAAAAGTTGTCAAATCTTGTATGGAATCCAGTATGAATATATAACAATCTGTTTTTGTTCATTCTGAACTTTTTAACTCTTAATTCGCATTATAAGGTTTATTATAAGGAAGTATCAGGGTAAATACCGCTCCTTTTCCCGGCCCCGGACTGTCTGCAAATATTTTCCCTTTGTGAATCCGGGCAATGTTCTGCACCAGATACAGGCCCAGTCCGCTGCCTTTGGCCGTCATGTTTTCTGAGCGCCCTATCTGATAGAATTTCCGGAATATTTTTTTTCTTTCCTTTTTTTCAAATCCTATCCCGTTGTCTTCAAAAAAGATATGCAGTTTCCGATTCATCCGTTCAAAGCGGATACTGACGCGCGGAGTTTCTGATTTATTGTATGTAATCGAATTGGTCAGCAGATTCATCAGAAGCATTTCAAACATTGGGATAATGATGGAACAGAAAACAGGTCTGTCCGTATCTCCGCTGATACGCACATCGCTGTTTCCAAAAAGATGGCGGTTGTTCTCATAGAACATCCGTATGAAATTCGGCAGATCCGTTTCCGAAAATTCTTCGCTGTAGTTTTTGCTTTCAATCCGGGCCAGGTTCAGAATACGGCTGATGTTTTCCGAAAGACGCTGGGTATCATGGAGCATATACCGGATGTATTTTATCTGTTCCTCTCTGGGGATTTCATGCTTCAGAAATGTTTCCAGATAGAGTTTCAGGGATGTGACCGGAGTTTTGAGTTCATGGGTGAAATTGTTGATGAAATTGTGCTGCAGCCGGTACAGTTGCAGATTTTTCTGGTTATAGACGAATATGGTGAATATCCCGATGAGAATAATGGCAACCAGTATGGAAAGCACCAGAATGACGACCCAGGTTTCGGCCTGAAAAACCTGATCCGAGTCAATATTGAACTTCCTCACCAGAGCGTCAAGTCCGGTGCTTACCTTCACATACCAGTAAATATACAGGGCAAGGGATGCGGCCAGGGCCACTATGGAAAAAATAAAAACAAAGACAGGATGATAAAACCACTTTGTCCGGTTCATGGCTCACAAATCTGCATAATTGTTGCGCAGGATGGGTTCAAACGCGGGCCGGATTTTTTCCAGGGATTTCTCAATGACAGTGGGCAGGCTTTTGGCAAAAACATCCAGAATGATGATGGCATTGACCGTGGAATCCTCCTCACAGGCTGCACGCAGACGTCTGGCAACGGAGATATTGAGTTTCTGTATATTGCTGTAAATCCGGTTGAGTCCCTGCAGATCAAAATCCGCTGACTGACTCTGTTTCTGAAGAAAATACCGGGATACCAGCCAGGTGGATGCAGCCCGCCATATGGTTTCATCCGCTGTGGAAAAGGGAAGATGGAAACGCGCCATTGGTTTGAAAAAATCGGTCATGGGGCATTTGCTGCCTGCTATCATCAGGCCCATGAGTGAACTGATGCCCCTCTGAGCGCTGGTTTTTTTGTAAAAAATCCGCTCCTCCGTAATCACTTCCACGAACACTTCGTCATGGGAAGTCAACTGCTCAAATCTGCGGACAATATCCGTGAGATTGAGAGCAACGGAACAGTATTTCTCCTCTTTTTCAGAAAAAGGACAGTTGGCGCATTTATGAAAGGAAAGTCCTGCCCATTCCGGTGGGTTTGGGGGAGGATCCCCTGCAAACACCAGAGTAAGAGGATCTAGAACCACATGGAATTCTTCGAGCATGGCATTGGGCATGGTAAATCGGTACTGAATGGATACAGGTTCTGTTTCTGATGAAAGGGATTTGTTTTCTGTCATTGTGCCGGTTATTTTCATTTCTTTGTAAATCTGATGCGTTGCAACTCCGGTAAGTAAGTTTCCATAAATTTTCGGGCATAAAATTTTCAGAAAAACCGGATTTTTTGGGAAAAACCGGTTTTTTGAATACAAGAAAATTTTCGTTTGCCTAATTATGCTCAGCTTCCTGCATATGTGTTTTTCCAAAAAGTAACTTTAATGCCATTAAATCAGGAGCGAAGGAATCCCGAACTGAAAGTTTGGGACTCGAAATAATTCCGGAATGACTGCCATATTTTCAATCAGGAATTCCTCTGATTGCTTAGGCGATTTCCATGAAAAAATGTACCATATTGTAGGGTGGGCACGGCTTTTTGTGCCCACCGTTTCAGCAGGACGGCGGGCACAGAAAGCCGTGCCCGCCCTACGAAAAACGGTATAATCTTTAATGGAAATCACCTTAACTTATGGTCTGTATCAAAATAAGCTGTTTTAAACCCTCAGGGTTTTTCGGACAGAAAATTGTACAGGTTATTTCGTTACAGGCCCTTAATGGCATTGAGCCTGCGCCCAGAAACAAAAAAACCTGCGAAGGGACGAAGCCGGTCCGCGATTTTTCCAATGGATAAAATCAGGTCGAAATCCGATCAATATCTCCGTCATTGTCTATGGAAAATTCCTCATATTCCCCTTCCTCAATATAGAAGGTTGATGAGGTGTCACTCGGATCTTCCGCGTTGTCCTCATGGATGGTGATGTAGAATTCGCCATTGTAATCATTGAAATCATCACACTGATCCGTGATATCATACCATTCCCCCAGGCTGAACTGATCCACCACAGTGCCGTCAGAAGATCTGTGGAGTTTGACGGTATATTCCTCATTATCCATGTTGCATACAGTAATAACGGACTCATCGTCATCATCCCCGTTACAGCCTGCCAGCACTGCCATAGGGAGAATCAGCGCTATACCAATAAACACACGAAGCATTTTGTCCCATACACTTTTTTTCATACTACCTCCTTTGTTTGTCATCATGGTTATATTCATTCCTCATCCAACTCATTTTTCAGATCACTGTTCAGGGCCGGTTTTCGGCCTGTTTCACTAATTCAGCATATTGACATCATGGCGAAAACACCTTTTTCAGCCATGAAACAAAATCCTCTGCTTTTTTGTCATCCAAAATATATTCCTTTGTTTCAAGGCGGTATGTAACCGCGCTGCCAATCTGTTTGCCGGGTCTTTCCTGCCAGGCCAGCCAGGTATGAATGACAGCCTTTGATTTATAGGACAGACTGAAACGGTTTTTTCCAGCCGCAATGAGTCTGTTCACTTTTTTCTCGGCAATGGGCAGAAGATCATCATTTTCCGGAACCAGAAAACGGATAAAATCTTCTATTCTGCCTTTCATACGGTTATCCGGCATTATCCATATGCCAATTTTGGGAAGTTCCTCATCCTCATCTTCCACAATGATGCCTTTGGGATCAGGATTTGCCGGAATGTTATCATATCCCGCATCCGAAAGAATCTTTCTGACATTTTTCCATCTGTCTGAGATGTCCTCATCTGCATCCACGATCAGACCAAGCACCTCATAACTTCCGACTCTGATGGCTGCTGGCAGAAGATTGAGAAGTTTTTGAACTCCCTCACAGTTGTTCACAGCAAAACTGTCAAAAACGATCTTTCGCCTTTTCAGAAGTTTTTCAACCACCTTCTGATCATCAATTCCTTCCACCAGCAGAATCTTTTGAGCATGTTGTGTTTGCATAATTTACCGGATCTCAAGCCCCATTTCCAAAGTTTCCCTCACATCCGCAATGCTGCTTTCCACTGCTTTGATGATTCCTTTTTTGGGAACAGACTTCAGCTTTATCACCTGTGTGTCATTTCTGTATTCCTCTTTGGAAAGAGCCACCTGCTGCAATGCCCATAAGGTATCCCGGCTGTGGGTTGTGGCAAATATCTGAATATTCAGTTTATATGCCAGACAAAATATGATCTTCCACAGTTCAGCCTGAACCGACCAGTGCAGACCGGTTTCAAATTCATCAATCAGCATGGCGCCGTTTTCACAGTTTACCAATGTCAGAACAGTCTCCAGAATATGCGTAACCCCATTGCCCATATTTCTTAAATCAAAGGGCTTATCCCGGTTCCGCAGTTTCACAATTGCCTTCTGCCTGTCCGGAGATTCCCTCACAAAAGCGATTTTTTCAATATCTTTTTCTATAATCTGAAGTCCTTCAATCACATAATCTTCTTTGGAACTTAATGCAATTCTGCCCCAATTTTCTGCCAAATCGGATTCATCAGTATCAAAAAATGGCATAATCATATTATTGTTTGAATTCACTGCCCATTCATTTAACCTTAACTTGAAGGTGTTTCTGAAATCTGTCAGATGAACTGTCTCTTTGTCCTCATTTCCCTTTTGGATTGTCAATGTATCTCTGTCCAAAGATATTGCATACGCATTCTGTTCATTTTCTCCGATATATATGGTATTTTCACCGGAATTGTCGACTGTGTCATTAAACAATGCAATGAAAAAATGATAAACCTTTATGGGATCCTCTGCATCCTTCAGATTCCATTTTTTTCCTCTTCCGGAACTGTAAACGAGATACGGCATAAATCCGTTGCAAAGACAAATAATCATGGCTTCCAGCAGAGAACTTTTCCCCACATTATTTTTTCCGATAATGAGATTCACCCTTTTCAGAGAATCAATCCGGAGTTCTTTGAATAATTTATAATTTTTGATATAGAAAGAATTCAGCATAGCGCGTACTCTCAATGGAAAAAATGATTAATTTCAGGAATCCCGGAGATTCAGTCCGGGATTCCTGTTTAAAATGCCTTTGAAACTTCAGGTGATTTCTGAGAATAAATATCCCATTTCAGTTCACAGGCAAAAGCTGGAAGCTTTTGATACTTTGGTGGTATATTTTTTCTGGAAATCACGTCAGCATGAGACGGTTTATTCTTCATCCAACTCATTTTTCAGATCACGGGTCATAAGCCGGTGCAGGGCTTCTTTGGGAGATTCATCCTCATACAGAATACGGTAAATTTCATGGGAAATGGGCATTTCCACGTCCAGTTTCCGGGACAGATTGTAAACGGATTTTGCGGTTTTCACGCCCTCGGCCACCATGTGCATTTCCGAAAGAATCTGCTGCAGAGTCATGCCCTGCCCGATTTTTTTGCCTACTGTGTGATTGCGGCTCAGATCTCCGGTGCAGGTGAGAACCAAATCTCCCATGCCTGCGGAACCGGTGAAAGTGCGGGGATTGGCTCCCAGTTTTTTGCCCAGCCGCCGCATTTCCGCCATGCCTCTGGTGATAAGTGCAGCACGGGTGTTAAGTCCCAGCCCCATTCCGTCAATGATTCCCGCAGCAATGGCTATAACGTTTTTGACCGATCCGCCCAGTTCCACACCAATAACATCCGCACTGGTGTATACCCGGAAAAAGGGCGTGGCAAAAATCTGCTGCACAAAGGCTGCGGTTTCCCTGCTTTTGGAGGCCACAGTCACCACAGTCGGGACATTCCGGGCCACTTCTTTGGCAAAACTGGGGCCGGAAAGCACGGCAAACCGCTGAGCCGGAATTTCCGGCAGAGTCTGTGCCAGAATGCCGGACATGGTCAGATGGGTCTGATTTTCAATGCCTTTGGAAGCTGAAACCAGCACCGCGTTTGCTGCAAGATGCCCGGACATCCGGGTGCTGACATCCCGCATGACATGGGAAGGTGTCACAATCAGCACCAGATCCTTGCCGGAAACCACGGAAATCAGATCATTGGAAGGAAAAAGATTTTCCGAAAGCCGGACTCCGGGCAGGAAAAGCCGGTTTTCCCGATCTGTTTCAATCTGTTTTTTTACATCTTCCTCAAATACCCAGAAATCAGTTCTGTATCCTTTTCCTGCCAGAAGATTGGCAAGGGCTGTTCCCCAACTGCCTCCGCCCACAACACCGATGGCTGTATTATGATCTTTCATCACGCGTCTTCCTCTTCTCCGCTTTCCTCATCATCACTGTGGGAAATTTCGCTGTCCTCTTCCTCAATTTCATACGAAGGAATGTGAGATGTATCCAAAATCCCTTCTTGAGATGTGGCATAGGGTGTGTCTTCACGATCACTGTTCTGAATTTCCCCCTCCTCTTTTTCCGCCAGTCTTGCCGCGCCAACCACCCGCTCATCTGTCTCCAAATCCATGAGTTTCACGCCCTGGGTGTTGCGGCTGATAACCGAAATTCCCTTGATGGGCATACGGATCAGTTTGCCGCTGTCGGTCATGAGCATGAGTTCATCCTCCTCATCCACCAGCAGAATGGCAATCACCTGACCGTTGCGTTTGCTGGTTTTGATGGTGATGACGCCTTTGCCGCCCCGTTTCTGCACCGGATATTCATCTATGAGAGTGCGCTTGCCAAATCCGTTTTCTGTTGCCGTGAAAAGGGTCTGACCGTGACTGAGAACCTCCATACCCACCAGATAATCCTTTTCCGCGAGTTTCATGCCCCGCACACCTTTTGCAATTCTTCCCATGCCCCGCACATCTGATTCATGAAAACGGATGGACTGCCCGGAGGCTGATCCGAGAAAAACATTGTAGGTTCCGTCTGTAATCCGGGTGGCAATCAGCTCATCCCCCTCTTCCAGTCCCAGAGCGATAATGCCCCCGGCTCTTGGACGGCTGTAATCCATAATATCGGTTTTCTTCACGGTTCCGTTTTTTGTTGCCATGATGATATAGGAGCCGGGTTCAAACGCAGGAACAGCCAGCACTGTGGTCAGCCGCTCCCCTTCCTCAAAATTGAGCAGATTCACAATGGCTTTGCCCTTGCTGGCACGTCCGGCCTGGGGAATTTCATAAACCTTGCACCAGTAAACCTTTCCCCGGTTGGTGAAAAACAGAAAGGTGTGATGGGTGGAGGCCACAAACAGATGTGCGACAAAATCCTCTTCCTTGGTTCCCATCGCGGTTTTGCCTTTTCCGCCCCGTCTCTGGCTCTGATACAGACTGATGGGATTGCGTTTGATATATCCGTCTCTGGAAACCGTAACTACCATATCCTCTTCTGCAATCATATCCTCCAGAGTCAGTTCCCGTTCTGCCTCGGCAATCTCGGTGCGGCGGATGTCCCCGAATTCCTGCTGCATGGCAGTGAGTTCTTCTTTGACAATGCGGAGAACCTCCTGCGTGCTGGACAGAATTTCCTTATACCGGGCAATATCTTTGAGAATACTGGCATATTCCTCAAGAATTTTCTCCCGCTCCAGCCCGGTGAGCCTTTGCAGACGCATGTCCAGAATGGCCTGGGCCTGCACAGCAGTCAGGCCAAATGATGCGATCAGACCTTCTTTTGCCTCTTTTGCGTCTGATGACCTGCGGATCAGGGCAACAGCCTCATCCAGATTTTCCAGAGCAATCTTGAGACCTTCGAGTATATGCGCCCTTTCTTCGGCTTTTTTCAGATCATAACGGGTTCGGCGGACAATGATTTCCTTGCGGTACAGGATAAACTGCTCCAGCATTTCCTTCAGCGTGAAAACCCTGGGCCTTTTGTTCAGCACGGCCAGAAAAATGATGCCGAAACTGTTTTCCATCTGGGTGTGTTTGTACAACTGGTTGACAATGACCTCGGAAACCTGATCCTTTTTCACGCCCATTGCGATGCGCATTCCCTCACGGTCAGATTCATCCCGGACATATTTCAGTCCCTCAATCTGCTTGTCCTTCATCAGTTCGGCAATTTTTTCAATCAGCCTGGCCTTGTTCACCTGATAGGGAAGTTCATTGACAACAATGGTTTCCGTGCCGGTTTTTTTGTCCTGCTCCACTTTTACACGTGCGCGCACACGGATAATGCCCCGGCCGGTTGTGTATGCCTCATAAATGCCGTTTTTCCCGTAAATAATGCCTGCTGTGGGAAAATCCGGCCCCGGAACCAGTTCCATGAGTTCCCGCAGGCTGATGTCCGGGTTGTCAATCATGGCAATCAGCGCGTTGGTGATTTCCGTGAGATTGTGGGGCGGAATATTGGTGGCCATGCCTACAGCGATTCCGGAGGAGCCGTTGACCAGCAGACAGGGAATCCGTGCGGGAAGCAGCGCGGGCTCGGAAAGGGATTCATCATAGTTGGGAATAAAATCAACGGTTTCCTTTTCCAGATCCGTAAGCATCTCATGCGCGATTTTGGACATGCGCACTTCTGTGTAACGCATGGCCGCAGGGCTGTCTCCGTCAATGGAGCCGAAATTGCCCTGTCCGTCAATTAGCGGATAACGCAGGGAAAAATCCTGGGTCATCCTGACCATGGTGTCATAAACGGCTGTGTCGCCATGAGGATGATACTTACCTATCACGTCACCGACCACACGCGCTGATTTTTTGTAGGGTTTGTTCCAGTCATTCTTGAGTTCGTTCATGGCAAACAGGACGCGGCGGTGAACCGGTTTGAGTCCGTCCCGCACGTCCGGCAGCGCACGTCCGATGATAACGCTCATGGCATAATCGAGATAAGATTTTTTCATCTCGGTCTCGATGCTGATTTCGGGCGTTCTTTCTGTTTCTGTCAACATATGAATAAATACCTGATTGTAAAATTATAAATCCGGTTTTCCTTTCCTGTTTCTGTTCGGATGGAAGGGATGCCGGTTTCGGGTTTGATCTTTCACATTTCCAAAGCAGATAAGCGTTTTAAAAAAGATACAATTATAATCCGAATTTTATGCCGATTCAAGCATTATTTCATGAATCCGGCAAATCAGATGATTTGTCCAGATGAATCTTTACATATCTTTCCAAAAATGGGAAAATGTTTTCAGACTCAGCAACTAATAAACAAGCTGGAAGCATGTTCTGCTCTTCCTTCCGGAGGAAAATCATGAGTGAGGCTGTGGGGCATTTTCATCTCTACGCATGGCTGAAAGAGGCATTGGAAGGCATCTGCACAGTCAGCCCGGAATTTCCCACCGGAAACGGCAAAGTGGATCTGCACATCGGATGCGGAACAGTATCCGCAATTATTGAAGTGAAAAGTTTCCGCAGTCTGGTAAAAACCGAAGAGGCAAAACAGCAGGCCGCAGCCTATGCCAAAAGTCTGTGTCTGACGCAGGTGATGATTGCTTTGTTTGTTCCTGTGGAAGACGAGAAAGTTTTGCAGGAACTTTCCGGAGAAAACTTTATTGATGGCGTAAAGGTTATGGTCTATGCCATTGCATGGGTGTAGCCGGGTGAGGTGGTTTCCCATAGAGGACACAGAGAAATTCCCGCAGAGATCACAGAGAAAAAACTCTGTGTACTCTGTGGTCTTTTCCTCTCTGTGATCTCTGTGGGAAAGAATTGTTTGTATAATTTTTTCAGGGATTTCCCACAGAGATCACAGCGGTTTTTTCTGTATACTCTGCGGGAAACAGATGTTTTTTCAACCTTCAGCATGTGCATTTATGCCACACTGTCACATCGGGATCAGCAGAATGAAGAAAATATTTATCAGCTACGCCAGAGCAGACTGGAAAATCGCCAAAAAAATATATGACGACCTGAAAAATCAAGGTCTTGTTCCCTGGATGGATAAAGAGGACATCCTGATCGGCCAGAACTGGAAAGTCTCCATCCGTCAGGCCATAAAAGAAAGTGCCTATTTTCTGGCACTGCTTTCATCCAATTCCCTTACAAAACGGGGATATGTCCAGAAAGAACTGAAGATGGCAATGGATATTCTGGATGAAATGCCGGAGCCAGATATTTTCATACTGCCGTTGTTGCTGGATGAATGCAGACCTGCGGATGAAAAACTCCAGAATCTTCACTGGGGAGAACTCTGGCTGTCCTATGAAACCTGTATGCAGCAAGTATTGCGCGTAATAAAGCCGGAAAAAACCGGGAATGCTGTTGTGCAGAAAGAAGATTCTCCATCCCCGAAAAAATCAATAAATGCCTCTAAATCTCAAAACCCCGCATCCGAACCTGTCAGGCTGCGCTCGGAACCGATTACGGTTTCTGAAAAGAAGTTTAAAAAGGTTTTCGGATTGAGTGAAAACCGCAGTCCTTTACAATATATACAGAATGAATACATGGACAACGGCGACGGAACCGTAACGGATGCGGCTACCGGGCTGATGTGGCAGAAATCTGGTTCAGCAGATGGTATAATATATGAAAAAGTCGAGGAATACATCCGGAAACTGAATCAGGAGAAATTTGCCGGTTATAATGATTGGCACCTGCCCACCATTCCAGAACTGATCTCTCTGCTGGAACCAGATGAGAAAAACGGCGATCTGTATATTGATCCGGTATTTGACAAAACACAGATATGGTGCTGGAGTTCGGACAAAGAACGTTGTGGTTGTGGGTGGCACGCCGACTTCAACTACGGTAACGTGAACGAAGCCCTCTTCCCCAATGTAGACTACTATGTTCGGGGAGTTCGCTCCATGCAATGATGGATCATTTGATTATTTGATCATTTTTGGGGGAGATTGTCTTGAACTGTGATTTATCTGATTTTGATGATGAACAGGATTGGTTCTGTCATTGCATGGGGATAAGCAGTGCGGTTTGCAGAGGCATTGTTTTTTTTTACCACAAAGAACACAAAGAAGGCACAAAGGACACAGGGATTTCTTTGTGAACTTTGTGAAAACCTTTGTGTCCCTTGTGGTTAAGAAACTGTACGCATATCACATTTTTGATTCCTTATTTTCCAAAAGGAGGTTTTATGAAAATCTGTTTTCTGCTTGTGATTCTTGTATGGGTGTTTTTCTTCACCCCACGCATTCACGCGGGTGAGATCGGTTTCATCGAAGACTTTGCGCTGGCAAAAGACCGCGCGGCTGTCCTCAAGCAACTGATCCCCGGAACCACTGACTATTATTTCTATCACTGCCTGCACGCGCAGCATACCGGCGATTATGCAGAAGTGCGGCGTCTTCTGGAACTCTGGATTAAACGGGACGGTTACAGTCCCCAAGTGAAGGAAATGCTTAACCGGCAGGCTTTGCTGGAATATTCCCAGCACCCGGAAAAAAGTCTGGAGCATATCCGCAATACTCTTGGGCTGCAGTTTGATCATCAGAAAGAGCAGACCCGTGCCGAGAGCAAGTCCCCGACTTCCCTTGATTCCCATCTTATCAGTGAACAGCGGCTTTCAGAACTGGCCCTTTCCCGGTATCAGAATCTGGAAGGATTTGAGGACAGTGGCCTGGCAATTCTTGATCCGGGCAAACTGAACCCGGATCAGCGCAGGAATTTTCTCCAGCGTTTGCAGCGTCCGGATATTCCCGGACTTGCCAAACTGGTGGTGGATGACTTGCGCCATGAACACAGCGGCGGATTCGGTTCCCATACCATTCACACGCATCTGCTGAAATCCCAAATGGAAGAATGCGCCAAACTCATGCCCGAACTGCTGGACAATCCCGGATTTGTGGCTTTGTATCTCACGCGGCTGGCTCCTGATGATGACACAGATGCGGAATATGATCCTGATGAAAAAAAGGCATATCTCCGCCGTATGTGGGAGTTTGTGCGTCCCCTGGCTCCGGTTCACAATTCCCTGAAAACCCATCTTCTCTATCATATTCTGGATACAGAGCGGAAAGAGGGAAACTATGATTCCGAACTTTTTCTCACCTATATTCAGCTTCCCCGACCCGCATCCTATATGAATCCGGAGTATCTGCGATCAAAGGAAATGCGGGACTGGACTGCGGATTTGAATACGGATTATTCTCCGGTGACAGGTCATACACCGGTGGCTGCTGATGAAGAACTGGTGCGGGATTATCTTTCGCATTTTTTTGTCACTGCGCCGGATACCAAAACCTATGAAAAATATATCCGCAAAGACTGGCTGCAGGAAGTTTTTGCCACTGCCAAAATCCTTAATGGTGTCGGAGACATGGAGCAGTGGTATTCCATTATGAATCCGGACAGATACAGAGATCTCAAAGAAAGGGTGGATATTGATTTTGCCCTTGTCAACAAAACCTGTTTCACTGCTGATGAACCCGTATCTTTGGAAATGGACATCAAAAATGTGAAAACCCTGATGGTAAAGGTGTTTGAACTCAATACCTTCAACTATTACCGCAAACACATGGAAGAAGTGGATGCTGCCGTGAATCTCGACGGCCTGACAGCCACATGGGAAACGGTTTACAATTATGATGATGCACCCCTGCGCCGGATACGCAGAAAATTTGATTTTCCGGATTTGAACCGGCCCGGTGTGTTTGTGCTGGAATTCATCGGGGGCGGCAAAAGTTCCCGTGCTGTTATCCGCAAGGGAAAACTGCATTTTGTTTCACAGATTACAGCCGCTGGTCATGCGTTCCGGGTGCTGGATGAAAAAAATGAATTCTGTCCACATGCTTCCCTCTGGATTTCCGGTCATGAATACAAAGCCGATGAGGACGGCATCATCACTGTTCCCTTTTCCACCAGTCCGGGAATGCAGACCGTGATTCTGCGGGATACGGATCAGTGTTCTTTGGCAGCATTTCAGCATGTGGCAGAGCATTGGCAACTGTCCGCAGGTTTTTTTGCTGATCGGGAATCCCTGATAAAACGCCAGAAATCCAAAGTCCTGATTCGGCCATTTCTCACAGTGGCCGGTTATCCTGCCAGTCCGGAAATTCTGGAGGAGGTGCGTCTGCGAATTGAAACAAAGGATATCGAAGGCGTGGCTTCTTCCAAAGAGTTCACGGGCCTCACTCTTTCTGAGGAAAAGGAATCTGTATATGAATTTCAGGTTCCGGAAAATCTCAGTTCCATTGCCTTCAGCCTCAGTGCGAAGGTGAAAAATATCAGCCAAAACCGGAAAGATACACTGGAAACTTCTGCGGCATACACCATTAACAGCATTGATGAAACAGAAGCAGTGCGGGATATGTATTTGAGCCGCACAGACAAAGGATATTTTCTTGAGATTCTGGGGAAAAACGGGGAAGCGGTTCCTGACCGTCCTGTGCAAATTGAATGTCAGCACCGATTTTTCCGGGACAGTGTGCATACGGTTCTGCAAAGCGATGCCAAAGGACGCATTCAACTGGGCGATCTGAAAGACATTGCATGGATAAAAGCCGAGAATACGGAAAACCTTTCACATACATGGCAATTGTATGGGGATCGGTGCCGGTATCCGGCCCATATTCATCAGACAGAAGGCCAAACCATTCGCATTCCGTATATGGGAAATCCCGCGCAGGAAATGCGGAAAATCTGTTCTCTGCTGGAAAAACGGGGAGAAATGTTTGCCGCAGACCGTGCAGATTCCATCCGTATGACAGATGGATTTCTGGAAATCACAGGACTGGCTCCGGGAAATTATGATCTTGTTCTCAAGGAAAGCGGCACGAACATCAGTCTGAAAATCAGCAAAGGGGCATTGAAAGAGGATTTCATTGTTTCTCAGCACCGGATTCTGGAAACCGGAGAAAACACGGGACTGCAAATCAGCAAAGTGGAAAGCAGTGAAAAACAGGTGAATCTCACTTTGGGAGGCGTAAGCGAAGAAACCCGTGTCCATGTGCTGGGACTGCGTTTTCTGCCGGATTTTCACCCCTTTCCCCTGCTGGTTCGCACCGGCATTCCCGAACCCTGGGAAAAACGTTTGTCCAGTCCTATTTCCCAGTATCAGGCCGGACGCAGCATTGGAGATGAATACCGATATATTCTGGATCGCAAATACGCGCAGCAGTTTCCCGGCAATATGCTGCCCCGTCCTGAACTCCTGCTCAATCCCCGGAGTGTTCGCAAAACCGGAACAGCAGTGGATTCTGCACAGGCAGGTGAGGCTTTGCGCAGTGAAAAACCCGCGACCGATGCTTTTGCAGCTCCTGCGCCGGAAAGCAGTGTGACACAGACAGAAATGGAAAGTTTTCACAATCCGGATTTTCTGGCACAGCCTTCTGCTGTGCTGTGCAATCTCCGTCCTGATGAAAAAGGCCGTGTCAGCATCAAGCGGGAGGAACTGGGAAATCATTCCCATATCTGCATTGTCGCGGCAGACAGTCTGAACACCGTGTTCCGGGAGATTTTTCTGCCGGAAAAGGAAATGCAGACAAGGGATCTGCGTATGGTCAAAAGTCCTGATTCCGCAAAACATCTGACGGAGCAGAAAGAAATTTCCCTGTTTGCACAAAAGCAGACTTTCCATTTGCAGGACATCAGCACGTCTTCCTTTGAAATCTATGATTCTTTGGAAAAGGTTTATAATTTGCTGCTGACGTTGAGCAATGACAGCAAGCTGCGGGAATTCCGTTTTATTCTGAAATGGCCGGAAATGACAAAGGAAGAGAAAGAGGAGAAATACGGCCAGTATGCGTGCCATGAACTGAATTTCTTCCTTTTCCACAAGGATCGGGCTTTTTTTGATGCTGTGATTTTGCCGTATCTGACAAACAAAAAGGAAAAAACCTTTGCGGATCTCTGGCTTACAGACGGGGATATTCGTGCATACACAGAACCCAGGGCTTTTTCCCGGTTGAATATTGCAGAAAAGATTCTGCTGCTGCGCAGTATGCCCGGCGATGCACAAAATCCTGATCCGGTCAAACGCTATGTCAAAGATTTGTTTGACATGATTCCGCCGGATACAGACAATTTCAACCGGGTGTTTGACACAGCAGTAAAAGGCAGTGCGCTGGATGACAGCGGGACGGTTGCGCAGATGATTGGTGCAGTGCTTGATGACAGCGAAGCAGACAATCTGGCAGAACCCATGCCTGCTGAGGAATCTCTTTCTTATGAACGGGAAGCTGTGAGTAAAGATATGGTTGTGGGAATGGCCAGACCCGCGCCTGCTCCCTCGGTTGAGGGAATGAAAATGAAGATGGCTGCGCCTTCGGGATACCAAGCCCGTGCTATCAGTCCGGAAAAAAAAGGCGCGGGCCGGCGCAGGCAGGATATGGCAAAACGTGAGGCTCCCAAGCCCTTTTTCCGCAAGCTGGACAAAACAGAGGAATGGGCTGAAAACAACTGGCATGGTCTGTCCAAAGAGGAGCAGAATGCGGATTTGATTACCGTGAACGCGTTTTGGAATGATTATGCCCAGAGTGATCCGTCCAAGCCTTTTATTTCCGGCAATTTTCCCTGGGCTGCCAAAAATTTCAGTGAAATGATGCTGGTTCTTTCTTTTATGGATCTGCCTTTTGCTTCGGGAAAACAGGAAATGGAAATAAAGGAGCTTTCCCTTTCCCTGCACGCGGCCAGTCCTCTGATTGTTTTCCATAAGGAAATCAAAGAGGCCGAACCTGTGCAGGAACCGGTTCCCATGATGATCAGCCAGAATTTTTTCCGGACTGATGATCGGTACCGGTATGAAAACAATGAGAAATCCGACAAGTTTGTCCGCGATGAGTTCCTGTTCCGCACACCTTACGGATGTCAGGTGGTGCTGAGCAATCCCAGTTCCGCGCGGCAGAAACTCCGTGTCCTGCTTCGCATACCGGACGGAGCCATGCCTTTGCAGAAGGGCTTTTACACACGGGGCATTTCCCTGAATCTGGAGCCTTTCAGCACAAGGCAGATGGAATATTATTTCTATTTTCCGGAAACCGGCGAATTTCCCCTGTATCCTGCGCAGGTTGCGGAAAATGAAAAATTCATCACAGCAGCAGATGCTTTTTCCTTTCATGTGGTAAAGGAACTGACCAGTCTGGATACGCAGTCATGGGAGTATATTTCCCAGAACGGAGACAATGGACAGGTGCTGGATTTTATCCGTCATAACAATCCCCACCGCCTCAGTCTTGAGAAAATTGCATTCCGCATGAAGGACAAAAAATTCTTCACGCAAAGCATTGCGCTGCTGCACTCTCTGCATTTGTGGAATGACACGCTCTGGTCATACGGCATTTTTCACAATCTGCCTGAAATTGCAGGGGAATACATCAACCGCTCGGCATTTGCGGATCAGTGCGGATTTGCTCTGGATTCGCCGCTGCTGAAAATCAGACCAGCGGATCGGGACTGGTATGAACATTTGGAATACCGGCCATTGGTCAATGCCCGTGCGCATCAGCTTGGCAAAGAACGCAAGATTCTCAATGACCGGTTTTTTGAACAGTATCAGCGGTTCATGAAGAAACTGATTTACCAGCCAGGGCCTGAACCGGATGATCTGATGAGCATAACGTATTATCTGCTGCTGCAGGATCGCACTGCCGATGCAATGGATTTCTTTGTACAGGCTGATCCTGCCAAACTCAGCACCAGTCTGCAGTATGATTATCTGCACGCTTATCTGGATTTTTGCAAAGCAGACACAGCGTCTGCCCGGAGTATTGCGGAGAAATACAGCACGTATCCGGTACCGCGCTGGCGCAAGTTCTTTGCAGCCGCACTTGCGCAGTTGGATGAACTACAGGGGAAAAATACGGAAATCACAGATGAAAAAGATCGGGATCAGGTGCAGGCGGTTCTTGCTGATGCGGAAAAGGCTTTTGAATTCAAAGTGGAATCAGGCCAGATTCATATCAGTTACCGCAATATAAAGGAGTGCAGGATCAGTTATTATCCAATGGATATTGAACTGCTCTTTTCCCGCTCACCATTTGTGCGTCAGGATACGGAATACTTTACCTTTATCCGTCCCAACCGTGCAGATGACATCAGTCTGCCGGAAAAGGAAACGCAATACACAATGGAACTTCCGCAGGAATTTGGCACAGGCAATCTGATGATACAGATGGAATCCGGCCCTGTGAAAAAATCTCAGGTTGTGTATGCCAATTCTTTGGATGCGCAGATTGCGGAGAATTACGGCATTCTCAGTCTGCGGGAGCAGAAATCCGGAAAAGCCATTGCGGGCGCGTATGTGAAGGTATTCGCGAGAATGAAGGATGGCAGTGTGCAGTTTTACAAAGACGGATACACAGACCTGCGGGGCAAATTTGATTATGTGTCCCTCAGCACCGATGAAAGTGACAATGCAGAACGCTACGCAATCCTTGTGCTGACCGGGAAAAACGGGGCAGTGATAAAAGAGGCGGGTGTGCCTAAGCAGTGAGTGCCGGAGTGCCAAAATGAAGTGAAACGGAATTTTGGCCTGCCTCCCGGAGTTATCTCGTTCCCACGCTCCCGCGTGGGAACGCACACGGGGGACGCTCTGCGTCCCCCATTTTCAAATCAGCCAGTCTCTGTATTCCAGAGCAAAGCGTGGAAACAAGGAAAAGAAGGCACTTTATGGTTACAGAAAATTTTAATTTAAAAAATATTGAATTAAAAAACAGTAATTTACAATATGAAAATTTTGCAGGGTGTGACCTGAGAAATGCTGATCTGAGAGGTTCCAATCTCCGTAATGCCAATTTCAGCGGTGCGGATTTAAGAAATGCTGATCTGAGTGAAACAAATCTTTTTCAGGCGAATTTCAAAGATGCAATTCTTTCAGGGACAAAGCTGCGTAAAGCATTCATGATAGAAACTGATTTCAGCTATGTAAACTTCAGCAGAGCAGATTTAACTGATGCTGATTTAAGAAAAACCAAACTGAGGGGAGCAAATCTAAACTATGCTGATTTGAGAAGAATAAAGTTGACAGAAGCTGAACTGAGTAACGCCAATCTCAGCAATGCAGATTTGTCAAAATCAAAACTTTGTAACTCAAATTTCAGCAATGCCAATTTACAGAATGCCAACCTGAGTGAAGCAGATTTCAGCAATGCTGATCTTGGCAAAGCCAATTTCACTAATGCAATTTTAACTTCCTGTGATTTAAGCAATATGGATCTGAATGGAGCAAATTTCAGCAATGCAAATCTGTCAAAATCAAAATTTTGTAACTCAAATCTCAGAAATGCCAACTTACAAAATGCCAACCTGAGTGAAACGGATTTCAGCAATGCAAACTTTGAAGAGGCCAATCTTGAAAATGCGATACTCAAAGATGCAGTTTTCAAAATGACACGGGTTGGCGGAGCGGTTTTTAAAAATGCTGCGGAATTACCCGAATGGATAGTTCAGGGTATTACTGCAAAAGGCAGCTACAGCAAAAGAAAAATTAACATGGCTGTCAGAAATGGATATAAAAATCTCAGATATGCGGATTTGTCTGATGCAGATTTTACAAGAATTGATTTCAGTTATGCTGATCTCAGAGAAGTGAACCTCAGTAACACAATACTTTGCAAATCTGATCTCAGATATGCCGACCTGAGTGATGCAGTATTAAAAAATGCAGATTTGACTTACTCTGATCTTCGGTGGGCAATTATCAAAGGGACAGATTTGTCCAATACAAATATGGCTTATGCAAATGTCAGCAATATGAATTTTTCGGAATCAAATATTCAACATGCTGATTTTAAAAATGCAAATTTTTTAAATACCATTCTTTTTCCCGGATGGATTTTAAAAAAAATAAATGATGAATCGGAACCGTCCATAGCGGAAATGATAAAAGATTCTGCTGACAGAAGCAGGGAAGCATTGAAAAAAAGACTTTTTCAGATGAATCCCTATGATTTTGAATTTCTTATCAGTAAAATTCTGAAACACATGGGTTATGAAAACATTCGTGTAACCCCGAAGAGCAATGATTATGGAGTTGATCTTGCAGCAGACTATGGAAATCATATGTCAAAGTTTACTGTGGCTGTTCAGGCAAAAAGAATGCAGGGAAATGTCAGCCGCACTGTGCTGGATCAGCTTAGGGGATCACTGGGTTATTATCAGGCAGAACAGGGAATTATCATAACAACAGGTGATTTTGCAAAAGGCTGCAAAGAAGCGGCGGAACTGCCCGGTCAGCCCAAAATCAGGCTTATTAACGGAGAACAGCTTCTTGATTATCTTTTTGAGTACGGTATTGGAATAAAGAAGGAAAGAGTGGAAATCCATACTATGGATGAAGATTTTTTTGATAATTTTAACAAAGAACTATCAAAAGAGTAGCATAATCAGCACAAAAAACTCTTTTCCGGCTGTCTGAAATCTATTATCTGCCAAATATAAAAAGCTGAATATATTTATCAATCTTCTCCATTGTTTCTTTATCAGCAATACCGATAAATTTTATAAATCTTCTTTTATCAAAGGAACTGATGTGTTTTGTTTTTAACAATGAATCTTTCATAAGTCTGTTCTTAATATTTGATTTTATTAAAATATCAAGTTACGAAGGATTTATTGTCTGAGAAGAAATGGGAATACCCGTCAGCAGGTTGCCTGAATCAATATATCTCTCATGCTGAATAATAAGAGCAGGGCGGATTTTCTGATATTCATGCCCGAAACCCGGTTCAAGATTTACCAGCCATATCTGACCACGCTGAAATGCTTTCATAATTCTTCCAGTCCAAAATAATAACTGAGTTCTTCATCTGTAAGAAAATCAGTTGAATTATCATTGACAGATGAAAGTTCAATATCGTGTTCGGATACTTCCTGAGTCAGTATCTTGAAATATGACAAATACCTTACTACCGGACAAAAATATTATATTATTTATAATTACAATAAATTAAAGTTTATTTGTCAAATCCTGTTTTTTATGTTAAATTCTGCTCCTCAAATTTAAACATTGTGAGGAGGAGAAAAAT
>JBFXEJ010000062.1:0-35827 GCA_050180235.1 Desulfococcaceae bacterium | reverse complement strand
AACTCAGGTTGCCAGTTATAAAGGGGTTTAATTTTTTGAAATATTGTCAAAACAAAAGGTTATAAATTTTACCTGTTTTCTGCATAAAAATCTGCCTCCTGAAACAGAGAGGGGCCCCGCATACTGATTAATAATATTAACTACTTAATATTATTATATTTTTAAGGTGATTTCTGAAAATAAATATCCCGTTTCAGTTTACAGGCACAGGGCAAAAGCTGGAAGCTTTTGATACTTTGGCGGTATATTCTTTTCTGGAAATCACCTAAAATATACAGATTTTTATTTATATATAATAAATACAATATATTAAATTATACATCCATGATACTGCTTATACTGATTCTAAATAACATATTGATTTATAAATTAAAAAAATCAGTATGAAAAGTTCCTCTGCGAAAGTTTAATGCGGTGAGAATTATCAGTCAAAAAAATACCACTACCTTAATCCTGCAACGTCACTTAATAGATAACTATCTGAAAATATAGATTTTAATTAAAACGGTATCTTTGGTAAACTTTTGAAATCATTAACTTTATCTTGCAAGTGACGTTGCAGGGTTAATGGAAACAGTAAAAGGAGATGCATCTGTGAAAAAAAATCTGCTGATGATTCATACAGGCGACGGCAAAGGCAAAACCACTGCTGCACTGGGGCTGGCATTCCGGGCAGTGGGACATGGGCACAGGGTTTGCATGATTCAGTTTATCAAGGGCAGTTGGAAATACGGGGAGACAGAAACAGCCGCCAGACTAAGCGATCTGATGGAATTCCATATTATGGGGCGGGGATTTACATGGAAGTCGGACAATCTGGCAGAAGATACTGCTCTGGCAAAAAAGGCCTGGGAACTGGCCAAAGAAAAGATTCTGTCCCGGAATTACCGTCTGGTGATTTTGGATGAAATGACCTACCTTATTGCATATAATATGCTGACAGAGGCCGAGGTTCTGGCATTTTTGAAAGAACGTCCCGAAGATGTGCATATACTGATTACCGGCCGGAATGCCTCTGCCGGGCTGGTGGAAATGGCCGATATGGTGACAGAAATGCAGGCAGTGAAGCATCATTACAACGCAGGGATAAAGGCGCAGAAAGGCATTGAGTTTTAGGCAGGCTTCTTTTTTTGATCAGCATCCTGCCGGATTTTCCACAGAGAACACAGAGTGTTAATTCTCTTTGTGCTATAGTGTTCTGTCAAGTTTGATTTTGTGATTTCAGATGCACAGAAAAACCGGATTTTTTGGAAAAATCCGGTTTTTTGCAGGTCACAGATTCAAAATTGACAAAATAATAGAGGAGGCTGCTGTTTTTGCAAAAGAGAAAAAAAGACTCTTGACATATCAGGACATATTCTGTAAAAAGACAGAAACCATTCAAGGTGCCCTTCGGGGCTGAAAAGGGAACTCCGTGAAAACCGGAGACGGGCCCGCCGCTGTAACCGGGGACAA
Source organism: Desulfococcaceae bacterium (assembly GCA_050180235.1). Lineage (GTDB taxonomy): Bacteria > Desulfobacterota > Desulfobacteria > Desulfobacterales > Desulfococcaceae > JAABRU01. The sequence goes on along the minus strand of JBFXEJ010000062.1, from coordinate 34,372 downwards.
AGGCCGCAGTATGCCACTGGAAAAGAGACTGTTTTGCTCTTTCCGGGAAGGCGCGGTCTGAAGGATGATCCGGAAGTCAGAAGACCTGCCTGAATGTCATAAGGGCTGAACTCCGCGGATCAGAGTTCCGGCTGTGTGCATCTGCGGATAAAAAAGGGATATCCCCGGATCGATAATTATATCGGTCAGGGGATTTTTTTTTTGGGGAAAACCGTAAAAAGGAGTGAATTTTATGAAAACCGGTGTGATAGTGTATGTTGTCGGAAACGAAGCAGAAACGCATTTTGATGAAAAACAGGCTGCCGGAAATCTGGGTGTGACAGCCGACCGTGTGGAATTTGTTTTTTCCGGACAAAGCGAGGAGGATCTGGCATATTCCTGGTGGTCTATGACCCGAAAGGGAATGTCCCGGATTATCTGCATGGCAGGCGAGATGATCGCGCCTTCCAATATCCGGCTGTTCGGACACGAAATGCAGCTTTCCGCATATTAGGCGGATGAACCGCTTCTGACAAAAGGCATCAGGTGCTCCGGATACCGTAAGGCCCGGAAGGCTTGGATGGCCCTGACAACGCCTGATGCTTTTTCCATTTTTTGACAGAGGGTTAAATCGGCTGATCTTTACTTTTGACATGCGTCTCACACAGCAAAAACGCTGTGAGACTCTGCGGTTAAACACGGATTTTTAACATGAGTAACAGAAAACTCTGTGTTACTCTGTGCTTAAACACAACTCTCAACCATTTTGAATTAAAGAAAGGAACAAAAACAGTGAAAAAAATCTTTTCAGGCATGATGCTTATTGCGTTTGTGGCATTTTCCGGAATCCTTCCCGCTTTTGCAGCAGGGGAGCATAAAAAAGATACAAAGGAAACGCAGGATAAAACCGCCATTGTTTTGGCAAATTTCGGAACTACTGTTCCATCCGCTCTGGTATCTGTTATCAATATTCATGAGGAAGTCACAAAAGCATTTCCGGGCGTGCCTGTGAAAATCACTTTTACTTCCAACAAAATCAGGTCAGTATGGAAGGAAAGGCAGGCAGAGGCAGCGAAATGGAAGGAGCAGGGCGTGCCCGAGGAAATTCTGCATGTGAAAAATGTCATAGCGGTCATTGGCGATCTGCTGGAGGATGGGTACAGAAACATCATTGTCCAGCCTACGCATATGTTTTTTATGGAACAGTCCCATGATCTGAACCAGTATGTTCAGGGACTGAAATCCATCCATACCATGAAACAGAAATGGATGCCTTTCAGCAAACTGGTCATGGGAAGACCTGCGCTGGGAATGCCCGGAGACCGTTACTCTTACCATGAAGACATGGAAAAAGCCCTGAAAACCCTTGCAGAAGATGCAGAAATGGCACGGAAAAACAATGCCATGCTGGTTTATATGGGACACGGCAATGAGCATTGGTCAACCGGCATTTATGCGGAATCCCAGAAAATGATGCGGAAACTGTATCCTGATGTGAAGACATATGTGGGCTGTGTGGAAGGCCATCCCGGAGTTGATGCTGTGGCAGAGGCTTTATCCCATTTCAAATCCGGCAAACTCCTTCTTAAACCCTTTATGATTGTGGCCGGGGATCATGCCATGAATGATATGGCGGGTGAGGAAGCAGATTCATGGAAAAATGTGCTGACACAGAAGGGATTTGAGGTTATGCCCGTACTGAAGGGACTGGGAGAAAACGATGCGTTTGCACAGATTTTTGTGCAGCATATCCGGGAAGCAGCCGCAGATGCAGGAATTTCCCTGCCCTGAAACCCGCCAAAGGTGGATCGCAGATTTACCGCAGAGTGTCCAAAAGCTTCTTCCCCTGATGCCGGGTTACGTTTCGCTAACCCGGCCTGCCTCTGATTGCATGACAATTGAATTTTCGGGCAGTGTGGCTTTTTGTACTGACAAAAAAACTACAGGGCAGGCCCCCTTTGCCTGCCCTTTTTCTGAAAGGCGGCTGCAGAAAGCCGCCTGCGATAATCAGTATCAAAAATACCCGTGCAGATTCCCCGTACCATACTTTTTTCCTGTTCAGTCAGATACCTGTCCTTAACATCGTCAAAAAATCCGGTTTCCAGATAGAACTGCAGAATTTATGCCCGCGATATAATACTCCGGGCAGTTGGTCAAACCGACTGATTTTTTTTGCCTGAGTTTCCCACAGAAAAAACTCTGTGCAACTCTGCGGAAATTCTGTGTCACTCTGCGGTTAAACACATGGGCTGTCAACCGGTTTGATCCACTGTCATATTCCCTACAGTATGCATTCCTGTGCGGATAGGATATGAAATCCGAAAAATATTCGGCAAAAACATATTTTCTTTTTGCCTGTTTTAAGATATAATATTTTTTTTCAGTGATGTCCGCTTATCTCTGTAACCAGCATAAACTGAAATTTTTCGAATACCGGCTTTCTCCGTTATGACGGCGGTGCGTAAGGTGAGATATAAAGTTAAATCAGTCAATTTCAATTATGAAAGGTGAACGTTATGTTTGGCTTGGGAATGCCTGAAATTATGTTAATTCTGGCCATTGCTCTGATTGTCATCGGTCCCAAGAAACTTCCGGATCTGGCAAAATCCCTGGGACGTGCCATGAATGAATTCAAAAAGGCCACCAGTGAATTCAAAGAGACCATGAATCTTGAATATGACGTGAAAAGCGTCAAAAAAACCTTTGATGACGTGGAGGCTGAAATCAGAAAAACTTCCAAATCAGATGCCGAAGATGGGAAAAAACTTTCCGCAAAAACAGGCAGTGATTTGAAGAAAAAATCTGATCCGGAACCCGGCAGCCTTAAAACAAAGGATTTTCCGGCTGTCATGGATGAAAAAACAGGTGAATCCTGGTTGCTGCCGGATGATGCGGATGATACGGACAATGACATGGCCGGTACGGATATTCCTGCCGAACTGCTTGTGAATGCGGATGAACCTGCTTCCGGAAACCGTATGAAAGAAAAAGGACATGCAAAAGATGGCAACTGAAGAAGAAAAAATGCCTTTTACCTCTCATCTGGAGGAACTGCGGGAACGGCTTATCAAATCCTTTTATGCAATAGGTGCGGGTTTCTGCATTGCATACGGATTCAAGGAAAAGCTCTTTGAAATTCTCATGCGTCCTCTCCTGGATGTTATGGGAAAAGGGGACAAACTGATTTTCACAGGACTGCCTGAAGCTTTTTTCACCTATATGAAGGTGGCCTTCCTGGCCGGAATCATGCTGGCCTCTCCGGTGCTGCTGTATCAGTTCTGGATGTTTGTCGCTCCCGGTCTGTACCAGAAGGAAAAAAAGCTGCTGCTGCCCATCATTTTTCTTTCAACCGTGTTTTTCCTGGGCGGGGCACTGTTCGGTTATTTTTATGTTTTTCCTGTGGGATTTAAATTTTTTCTGGGCTTTTCCAATGAAACACTTCAGGCCATGCCTTCCATGAAAGAATATCTGGGTTTTTCTTCCAAACTGCTGCTGGCCTTTGGTGTTGTGTTTGAACTGCCCCTGGTGCTTACAGCTATGGCCCGCATTGGTATTGTCACCCCGGAATTTCTGAGAAAAAACAGGAAATATGCAATTCTGATTGTTTTTATTGTAGCGGCAATTCTCACTCCGCCTGATGTGGTCAGTCAGGTACTGATGGCTCTTCCCATGATGGTACTCTATGAAATCAGCATTTGGGGGGCTGTGATTTTTGGCAGAAAACCACTGACAGATGATGATGGGGCTTTGGCGGAAGAACCTGCTGTGAAAAAAGAAGAGGAAACAGACGCGGAAGCCGATGTGACACCCGCGGAAAAGGAAATCAGTAGCAAAGATGAATGAGAAAGAAACACATTCTGAACCGGTGGGAATGCCAAACTACAGGTTTGGCACTACGGAAGCAGTGTCATATGAACTGCAACTGGGGGAAACTGAGGCAGGTATCGGGTATTTTTCCTGTTTTCCGGCAGATAATCCTGACATTGAAAACTGTATAGATCATATACGCGCCTGCCCCAATGATGAATTCATGCGCAGACATCTGATGGGAAAAATCAGTTTGTGGAATGCAGATGATATGGCGCAGAAGATTCAGGAAACTGAGCCAAATGACAAAATTCTTCTTTCCCTTTTCTGCGACACCTGCCTGCTTTATGAAAAATTTAAGGATTTGCTGAAATATTTTCCAAAATCAGCCCTGTCTGATTTGTCCCTGCACAGTCCTCTCATTTATATGAAATCCGCACAATTCAGAGACCGGGAACTGCATCAGAAATGGATTGGGGTTTTTGCTGCCAATATCCTGAACCACCGCCCTGTGCGTCCGCCAAATCAGACAGGTTTGACTCCACTGTTTACGCAGGGGGAACTTTCTTTTCTGCCAAAAGAAAGTTTTACCATTGTGCAGATACGGGATGAACTGGCGCAGAAACCGCGTCCGGATGATCCGCCAAGACCTGAAGCAAAGGAAACCATCCGCAGAGCTATGAACAGACTGGCCCGAATCCGCATTATTGACGGAGAGGAAATGCGGCATGAGGCATCGCTCAGTCCCATTGCGCTGCTCCGGAAATGGAAAATGAGTATTTCTGTGCGCAACGGCAGGCATAACTGTCATTTATCCGGCATACAGACTTCCTATGGCCGGGGACTGGATCTGGAACCCGCACGCGCTGCCTATATGATGGAAATGATTGAGAGATATTCCTCTTTTGCGAGTTTCGGAGAGGAGGGCGCAATCGGATATGAAAAAGAATATCCTCTGATTTTTGGCACATACATGGAATTATCAGAAAAGGGAATTCAGATTCTCAATCCCAATGAGCTTGCTTTGGAAGCCCCTTATTGCAATGAATCCCTGTATTGGATACAGGGGGAAAGCGTGTCAGAAAAAGGTTACAGTTCCATACTAATTCCGGCCCAGTGCATTTTTCTTTTCTGCAATCTTGATGAGGCAAAACTCTTTTCCGGGCTGGGTTCGACCGGGCTGGCTTCGGGAAATACTCTGGCAGAGGCCAAAGTCAGCGCGCTGATGGAAGTCATTGAACGGCACTGCGAAGGTGTGACGCCATTCAATCCCGCGCAGTGTTTTGATATTGAAACTTCAGATCCGAAACTGAACAAACTCCTGAACATGTATGCAGAAGCCGGAATCAGGGTGCAGTTTCAGGATTTGACTTCGGATATGGGGATTCCCTGCTGCAAATGCTTTGTTATGACGCAGCGCGGACAGATCATCAAGGGAACCGGCGCAAATCTCAATGCACGGCAGGCTCTGCTTTCTGCTCTTACAGAAACCCCGTATCCTTTTCTCAAAGGGGAAGCCTCCGGATACGGGCTGTCTGATCTGATTCGGGTTCCTTTGGGAAATCTGCCGGATTACAGCATGGGCAATGCTGCGGAAAATCTGCGTATGCTGGAACATCTTCTTGCTGCCAACGGATACAGGCCGGTTTATGTCAATCTCACCCGGAAAGATACGGGCATTCCGGTGGTGAAGGCCATTATTCCGGGCATGGAAATCACAGCGGATTTCGGCCAATTCTCCCGCGTCCATCCCAGGCTGTATTCCAATTATCTGAAAATGTTTGCTTAAGGTGATTTCCATTAATGATTATACCGTTTTTCGTAGGGCGGGCACGGCTTTTTGTGCCCGCCGTCCTTCTGAAACGGCGGGCACAAAAAGCCGTGCCCACCTACAATGATGGTACATTTTTTCATGGAAATCGCCTAAGTTCTGATTTATACATTTAGCGTCTTATACCGATTCGCCATTGATTTGATACAATACTGTCAGTTTTTCCGCAGTTACGCGTGTGCAAAAAACCGTTTTGCCCAATTTTTGCACTCTTCCGGATTTGCATTCCGCATTGTATAATACCGATTCTATATTGTAATTATACATTAATTGCATCCAAAACAGGTAGTGCTGCACAGGTAATGCTGAATTGAATTAAGAGTCTGGCAGAGGGATATGGGAATTAAGCAAGTCAGGGAAAAATATTATCTGGATAACAATTTGAAAAATTTATCCTAAGCATTCTTTTTTTTGAGATTTAACACATGTCAGGAGTAGCAACATCCAGATGAACTTTTATACCACCACATTTTATATTGCACTTTCCATCTGCATCATCGGTATTATCTGCCGTATTTCCGCCTGGTTTTTCCGCTATGTGCAGACAGAGCATCGTGCATCTTTTTTTACGGGAATCAGGGAAAGTCTGAGCGGAATCATCGCATTGCTGACTGTTCAGGGAATTCTCCGCTTATTCCGGAAATTCCTTACTCATGTCCTTCTCCAAATGCACATCCTCAAAGAAGACCGGCTCCGCTGGTTTATGCACATGAGCATCTGCTACGGATTTTTCTTTCTGCTTTTTTTTCATGCTCTGGATGATCAGATTACTGTCCGGTTTTTCCCCGGATATGTATCCACACTTAACCCTTTTATGTTTTTTAGGAATCTTGCTGGATTCATTGTCATCTGCGGCATTGGCATTGCTGTATACCTGAGACTGACCATTCCTGTCCTGCGTGAGACAAACCGCAAAAGCGACTGGGCTGCTCTGCTTGTACTGTTTCTGATCATGTTTTCCGGTTTTCTGCTGGAAAGTGTTCAGATTATTTCCCCCGCAATTTTTCATGAAATGGCTCTTGATTATGCAGGAACCGATGAGCCTGATGATATTCTTCCCCTGAAAAGTTTCTGGGCAAAGGATTTTGGTGTTGTATTTCCGGAAGATATTGACACAGATGATCCCAATCTGATGGAAGAGGGAAAAATCTTTCATGAGGAAAGCTGCTCGGTCTGCCATGTGAAACCTGACTCTGCTTTTGTTTCTTTTCCCCTGTCCAAATCCTTACGTCCTTTTGCAAAGATATTTGATACATTCCGGGCTGATCATATCCTCTGGTACGTGCATATCCTCATCTGCTTTGCAGGACTGGCATGGCTTCCTTTCAGCAAATTCTTTCATATTATTTCCACCCCTCTCAATCTGCTGAAAGAAAAAACAGAAAATACTAAGGATATTCATGCGGAACCCGAAACCGTCAGGGCTTTGGGCATGGACGCGTGCACCCATTGCGGCATTTGCAGTCAGTATTGCAGTGTGGCCCCGGTCTCGCGGGTGATGGGCAATCCGGATATTCTGCCTTCGGAAAAACTGGCCTCTCTGAAAAAACTAACATCCATGCTGCCTTTTCCGGAAAAATCGGAAAAAAAGCTGAAACAGTTTGCAGAAGGCAGTTTTATCTGTACCGAATGCGGCAGATGCACGGAACTCTGTCCATCCGGCATAAATCTGCAGGAACTCTGGCAGGCTTCCAAAAAAGAACTGCTTCATATGCGGATGAGCGAACCGCACAGGCAGATACGCAAGCATACGGTCAATGAATGGGCATTTTTGTTAAAAGAAACTGCGCCGGATAAAGACAGGAAGGAGATTAATCTCAATCTCACCGGCCGGCCCGAAACTTTTTGGGCATGTGTGCAGTGCACCATCTGCACCAATGTCTGTCCGGTGGTTGCAGCCTCGGAGAATCCGGAAAGCGATTTGGATCTCACTCCCCAGCAGATTATGAACCTCATGCGTCTGCAGATGATAGACATGGCACTTGGCGCGCGCATGGTCTGGGACTGCGTAACCTGCTATATGTGCCAGGAACACTGCCCCCAGGGCGTGCGCGTGGCAGATGTGCTGTACGAATTACGGAATATGGCCAGTGAACGGATGCGAACCAGAACCTGAAACAAATGCGCTGCCGAATCTGTCCGAAAAACCCTAAGGCTATTTATAGTATTTTCCTCAACTTTTGTCCTCTTTGCAAAAAACCGCTCCGCTTAATTTTTGCACTCCTCTCCATCAGGTTTGCAGAGGACAAAAGTTGGTAAAAGAACTATATTAACTGATATTGCGCCAATCCTTCAGAATCCGGCAGACTGCTGTATTTCCAGCCATTCATGCAAAAGCCGGAATCAGGTGTTTTCAATATGTTGTGGCTAATAACTTTCGTCAGTATGACGATCTGGCGTAACATCAGTTAAATAAGAATGAGCAATAAAAAAACAGCAGAGTAACATCAGTTAATCATTAAACATTCCTATATCACCTTTCTCACTGCACCTATCAGTTGGTTCGGACGGAACGGCTTGATAATCCATCCGTTTGCTCCTGCCAGGCGTGCCTGTTTTTTCATTTCCGTATCTGAATGCGTGGTCAGAATGAGAATCGGCATATTCCGGTACTTGGGAATTTCTCTGACCTGACGGATCAAATCAATGCCGTTCATTTCCGGCATATCCAAATCTGTAATCAGCATATCCACGCTTGTTTCCAGAAGTTTTTCATACGCGTCCTGACCGTTTTCCGCCTCCATGACTTCATAATTTCCCATTTTCAGGGAAAAACTGACCATCTGCCGTATACTTTCCGAATCATCCACCGCCATGATCTTCTGTTTCATTTTCATATCCTTTCTGCAAATCGCAATTTCTTCACATTTGCACAGTCTCTCTTAGGTGATTTCCATTAATGATTATACCGTTTTTCGTAGGGCGGGCACGGCTTTTTGTGCCCGCCGTTTCAGCAGGACGGCGGGCACAAAAAGCCGTGCCCACCCTACAATGATGGTACATTTTTTCATGGAAATCGACTTATACCGATTCTCCATTGAAAATATACTTATGAAACACACCACTGCCCCTCTCAGGATAGGATTTTCTGAAAAAATCAATGAAGAATCGGTATTATACCGGCTTCATGTCAGATTCTGATTAGAAATATGTTAAAATTTTATGAGAATATATATTTTTTCATCCTTTCCCCGGTCTGCCTGAACCATAAGGACAAATATATATGAAATTCATCAATTTTTAACAATTCACTAATCTGCTTCTAACACATATATCATATGAACAGACTGCCATATAACAGGCATATATGTCTGTATCAGACCCATAACATCTTCAGGACGTTCATAAAGCATGTGCGTTGTTCATTAACAGACAAACGGAGGCGGTTATGAATGAAAATCAGATTCACTGCAGCAGATTCAAAGAGACCGAGCCCTATATGAATGAAAATCAGTTGGGCTATTTTCAGGAAAAACTGGTCAGGATTATCCGGCATATGTCAGAAAAGGTGGAAAATACACGCAGGGAAATGCAGCAGGGAAACAGCAGGCGTGCGGATATTGCAGACAGAAGTGAACTGGAAACATGGCGGGAAAATCTTCTGATAAACTGTGAGCATTGTCAGAAAATCATCAGACAGAGTGAGGCAGCGTTGAAACGTATCCGTAACAAAACATTCGGTTACTGTGTGCTGACCGGAGCCAGAATCGGTTTGCAGCGTCTGGAAATTGTTCCCTACACCCATTTGTCTGTGGACGCGCAGGAACTTTTTGAAAACAATGTCAGATATTCCAGATGGAATTGAGAGCATCAGCATAAATAAAAACCCGAAGCATATTCAAATGCTTCGGGTTTTTGATAAATACAGATAAAACAGGGTAAAAATCATTTCATAGGGTATTGATCTGTTTCTGTCAAAAAATGGAAGCGGGTTAAATCCGTTTAAAAAAACCGAAGGTGTCAAATTATAATTTTCATAATCAAATCAAAGATGTTAAGCCTTTACCTAAAAAATTTCATCAGAGATCAGGAAATCGGTTCAGGCTGCGCAGTCCTTCCATATCTTCCTGAAATCTTCCTTCCCATCCGATTTTTCTCTGTTTCCTGTCCAGCATGTATTTCAGCACAGGTTTGAACAGCCAGGTCCAGATGCCGGTCCAGCCTTTGCCGTCCCTGCGGGCAAAAGAGGAAGGCCGCCACCATCCCAGCACATTTTCCTTTTGATACCAGAACTTGTACTGCAGCTCTTTCGCATCCATATGCCGGGTTCTCACATTGGCCCAGATGCCGTTATACCAGCGGAAATCATCTGAATTGACAACAAGCCCCTCACGAATCAGAATTTCCCGTATGCCTGTTTTGGGATAGGGAGTGAGTATCTGGCAGTAGGCTGCATCAACTTCCAGGGAATTGAAAAACTCAAAATTGCGAATAAGGGAATTTTCATCATCTTCGGGAAATCCCAGCACCAGTCCGCCGATCACCATGATCCCGTATTTGTGACAGAGTTCCACCGCAATGCGGGAAGCCTCCACAATATTTCCCTTGTTCGCGGTAATCAGATTCTCGGCAGACACATTCTCAATGCCCAGAAACAGGGATTTGAATCCGGCTTCGGCCATTTTTTTGATCATGTCCTCATTTTTGGACATGGAAACACAGTCGGCCTGTGCCACAATGCAAAGCCCTTTGTAATTTTTTTGGATAATGGCATCACACAGGGACATTACTCTGGCAGGATTGAGAACAAGATTGTCATCTGCGACAAAAACCCACCGGGTTTTCCGTTTGTAATAAATATCATCCAGATCAGCCAGCACTCTTTCAATGGGAAAGGTTCGGAAACTTCTGCCGTACATATGGCGGATGCTGCAGTAATTGCAGGAACGGGTGCAGCCGCGGGATGTTTCCATGACCTCAATGGGATTGTACATCACATGATAACCCCAGGTCAGACGGCGTTTGTCGCGGATGGGCAGTTTCACACGGGACAGATCCAGGAGTTCATCTTTTTCATTATGAACAAAGCTGGCGTTCTTTTGAAAGGAAAGAGAGGGAATATCTTCCATGCGATCTTTGCCTTCCAGCGCATTGACCAGTCTGCGGAAGGCTTCCTCACCTTCCCCCCGGATAATGAAATCAATGAGTTTCCCTTCAGAAGATGCGCCTATCTCCCGGAACATCAGGGTCGCGTGATACCCTCCAATGGCAATTTTAACATGCGGCAGGATTTCCCGGATCAGGCGGATAATCCGTATGCAGGTGTCATACTGCCATGACATTGCGGACAGTCCCACCACATCAGGCCGGAATGCTGTCAGAACGCGGGTCAGATATTTGCGCACCTGTCCGCGTTTACGGATGAGATCAACAGTCCGCACCTCATGATGTTCATCAATATTTCCGCCCACGCTGGCAATTCCCAGATTGGGCATGTGAATGGCCGTGTCATGGATAATGACCGGAGCAACATCGGGCATGGAGATCAGGACAACTTTCATAGGATTTCCTTTGTCTGATAAAGAGAATAATGCAGGAGTTACGCAGTTGACCGGATAAGCACTGAGGAGTTTCAGTCATGATTTTTTTATCAACTGCATAACATCAGGATTAAAGTCATCTGCATTTCAGGCATGATTTTTTTGAATCAATGTATAATTTTAAATATATTTTAAACATTTGCATAGGATATTCCCGTTTTGTCTTATGCAAATTCCTTTGCTTTGAAATTTTTTCTGTTGACCAGCATTGCTCCGCCCTCCCCGTTCTGCGTAAGAACATAAAGTCCTTTTTTTTCAGCATAACGGCCCACATCATCGTGCATGACCAGCGCACCGACACCGCCTGTAAGACGCCGATCTTTGTATTGGGGAAACACCTGCATGAACTTCGGGATTTTCCTGTTGAGAAAATCATCGATCATGTCTTTCTCCAGTCTGTTTTTCACCTCTATCACCAGCACCCTGTCTTTGTCCGCAGCCACAATGTCGTATTCTGCAATGCCTTTTTTCTTCACATTTCTGCGCACATCTGCAAACATCAGATTCCGCTGTCCGAACAGATGTTTCACATTCCTGTAAAACAGATCTTCGGCAACCTTTCCCTGCACAAGTCCCATTTCTCCCAAAGTGACACCGATGTTATCCAGTTTTTTTATCGTTGCTGCAAGCATAGCCTCATTTCGTGAAATCTGGGCATCAGTTTTCTTCTGGGATTCCCGCAGTTCCCTGATTTGTTCATCATTTTTCTTCTGAGATTCCCTCTGGGCTTCTCTCAGTTCCTTCATTCCCTGAAGAAATTCCGCCATTTCTTTTTCAATACGATCCATTCTGCTTTCCATTTGATTATCCTCCGTAATTCATAATTATGATTATATTACGATCAGTATGCGCTGATATAAAAAATGCCATAAATTTTCAGGTGCATAAAATTCCGAAGTTTCCAAAACTTCGGAAATCTTTCACTGAAATTATTTTTCTCCGGGCCAGGGGTAAAAAGGTTTTGTATTCCAGCGGCGGTGAACCCAGAACCACTGCTGCGGATATTTGCGCACAAAGGATTCAATCACCTGATTGTACTGTGCTGTATTGTTTTCCACATCTTTGATGCGATCCCCGGTTTCCATCAGAGGCAAAGGCGGCAGAAAATATGCAGTGAAACCATGTTCTTCCCGCGCCAGAAATACCGGAACCACCGGGGCCTTTGTTTTTAAAGCCAGCAGAGCCAGACCTGCATTGGTGCAGGCCGGATGTCCGAAAAAATCTGCAAAAACCCCTTCCCGCATGGCCACATTCTGATCCATGAGCAGCCCCACCATTTCCTTTCTGGCCAGGGATCTGATCACTCTGCGGAATGCCTTTTTCTTGGGAATCTGTTCTCCGCCAAAACGCGTGCGGATGTGGCAGATGAACTGCTCCAAAGGCTGAAAATCCAGAGGCCGGTACACAATGTTCAAAGGATGCCGGAGCAGGGCTGAAACAAGGGTCAGCAGTTCCCAGTTGCCGAAATGCGCTGTAAGGGCCAGCACTCCTTTTCCTTCCTGATATGCGTAATGAATATTTTCCGCACCAATGAACCGGAAATATCCGGCAAGCCGTCTTTCATTCAGGCGCAGTGACCAGGCTGTTTCAGACAGCACCATTCCCAGATTTTCAAAAACCCGGAGTGCAAAACGCTCTTTTTCTTCCGGAGAAAAATCAAAAGCACGGCCAATGTTTTCCATTGCAATATGCCGGTGTCTTCTGTCCAGGCGGAAAATCAGCCGTCCCAGCAGGGTTCCGAGCCGCCGTGCCCGCGGGAGGGACAGATGTCCCGGTATGGAGACAGACAATAACATCAGCCGGTATATGGCGTTTTCAATGCTTTTTTTCATCTGTTTATTTTCACATCACCTGTCCGTGCAGATTCTTTTGTTTCAAATCAGTCTGCCGGAAACAGAACCCTGCTGTGTTTATATGAAATCTGAAAAATTTCATCGTTTGTTTTTTATTTTCCATTCTGCTTTGCATATTTCCGCAGAGAACAAAAACTTATAAAAAGATTATATATTACAATTGTTCAAAAAATCAACAGAATTTTCACTGTTTCTATGTCTATATCAATTATTTCGGTATATTACAGGCTAACGCCATACAGACGCGGGCGGCTGTCCATAATCTGCTGGAATTGCTGAATTTCAGAATTTTGAAAAAAGACGGGGAAAGATGAGGAAGTCCTGATTTTTGGAAAGTGTGCGTAATATTTTTTATTCTTTTTCAGTCCATACAGAGTGATCGGTCAGACCGTACTGGCGCAGTTCACGGGAAAGACTTCTGCCCAGCTCGCTTCCCCAGGGCCGGGCATCGGGTGTATCCCAGGTCATAGAAATCATCAGGTCATTGGGAACCGAGGTATGCACGTAAAGATTCACCTTTTTCAGTTCCTGTGACGGGGGACACTGCTTTAACTGCTGTGCCAGTTCCGTGTGCATGTCCTTTGGCAGCCCCTCAATTCCCTCTGTTCTGATTCTGATGATTTCCAGCCATTTCATAAAACTGTCTCCACTGTCTGATCATTGCAAAAAAACGGACAAAAAACCGGATTTTTCCAAAAAATCCGGTTTTTCTGAAAATGCCGCATCTGAAAATTTATGCTGACCTGCCTGCCGCATGACTTGGAAAGTCTGTGCAAAACAGCTTAGGTGATTTCCATTAATGATTATACCGTTTTTCGTAGGGCGGGCACGGCTTTTTGTGCCCACCGTTTCAGCAGGACGGCGGGCACAAAAAGCCGTGCCCACCCTGCAATGATGGTACATTTTTTCATGGAAATCGCCTTATCTGTACATCTGGCGCATGACTTTTTTATCCAGCTTGCCTACGCTGGTTTTGGCAATCTCATCCACAAACTCATAGCGATCCGGCACACCGTAACGGGGCAGTTTGCCTTCCTCAGATGCCTTTTTCATATAGGCTCTCAGATCATCGGCTGTGACTTTTCCCTGAAAATCAGCTTTGATTTTCACAATCATCATGGGACGTTCTCCCCATTTCTGATCCGGAACCCCGATGGCTGCGGATTCCTGCACTGCCGGGTGCTGATTCATCAGATTTTCCAAATCCAGAGAGGAAACCCATTCCCCGCCGCTTTTGATCACGTCCTTGATCCGGTCCGTAATCTGCAGATAACCTTCCTCATTGATATGTCCCACATCACCGCTGTGCAGCCAGCCGTTGCGCCAGAGATCGGCTGTTTTTTCCGGGGATTTGAAATAACTTTTCGTGAGCCAGGGCGTGCGGAACACCACTTCGCCCGGAGTCATGCCGTCATGGGGCAGGGGTTTGTCATTGCCGTCAACAACTTCCACTTCTGCCAGCGGAATGGGCAGCCCGGTTTTGGTCAGCACATCCATCATATCATCCTGCTTCAAATCCATCATATGCTTTTTCGGAGTGGAAAGGCTGATGATGGGGCAGGTTTCAGACATTCCGTAACCAGTATAAACAGTGATGCCCATATCCCACGCGGCTTTTGCCAGCCCTTTGGGCAGTTTGGCTCCGCCGATGATGACTTTCCATTTGGACAGGTCAAATTTTTTCACAGCCGGGCTGTTGGTAATCATCTGCAGAATGGTGGGAACACAGTGGGAAAAGGTGACGTTTTCCGTAACAATAAGTTTCAGCAGCATTTCCGGTTCATATTTGCCCGGATACACCTGTTTTACGCCCAGCAGGGTGGCAATATAGGGAATGCCCCAGGCATGAACATGGAACATGGGCGTAATGGGCATATACACATCATCTGAACGGAAACGGCCAATGTTATCATAAGAACCGACTGCCACGGCTGTGGAAAGGGTGTGCAGCACAAGCTGGCGGTGGGTGAAATGAACGCCTTTGGGATCTCCGGTGGTTCCTGTGGTGTAAAAAGTGGTGGCTTTGGTGTTTTCATCCAAATCCGGAAAATCATAGGATGCAGGAGCAGCAGCCAGCATCTCGTCATACACGGCATCAATTTTCAGACCGGTATCCGGCACGGTTCCCTGTTCCGGAATGACCACAACAGCCTTCACTCTTTCCAGTTTGGGCCGGATTTCTTTGAGAATGGGCAGAAAATCCGAATTGATGACAACAACTTTTGCCTCTGCATGGTTGATGGTGTAGGTGATCTGCTCGGCAGACAGACGCCAGTTCACCATCTGCAGCACCGCGCCCATCATGGGAATGGCAAAAAAGCATTCCAGAAAGCGGTTGCTGTCATAATCAAAAACTGCTACCGTATCTCCGGCCTTTACGCCCAGTTTTTCCAGGCCGTTGGCAAGTCTGTGGATGCGTTCATTCAAATCCCGGTAGGTATAGCGCAGTTTGTCTCTGTAAACAATTTCCTGATCCGGGGAATAAATCAAAGGGGTGTTGAGCAGTTTTTTGATGATAAGGGGATAGTTGTAAAATTCGCCGTTCTGGTAAGCTTTTTCTGTCATGGAAATTCCTCCTGGGATGGTAGATGATTTTGGGATACAATATCTGAAGCAGACTCTTCCGTATGGAAAATTATAAAGCATAAATCATGCCATTGTATGAATCTGTTAAAATTCAGGATGATATGAGAAATGAACAAAATAACTGTGCTATGGGAAAGAAAAAACTGTACTATTTTCCTGAAACAGTCTAAACTGTTCTATGGTGCAGTATGATTCACCTGATCTCACGCACTGTCATCATACCAGAGAACTCCGGTATCCAGAAGATTTCAGAATTACTGGATTACGGCTTATGCCGGAATAACGGTGAAAAGATGGGAACTTCCCGATTTTTGGAAGTGCGGCGTAAGATGCGTTCAAAAATTTGACAGCATGTCCATCTGCCTTTGAATGGGGCAGGCGTGTTGGTATTTCATCACTTGACACAGATTTTGTTTTCACATATCCTTTGTATTGAAAAGAGGGTTTGTTTCCCCATATTGCAGGAAGGTTTTTCATGAATCAATGCAGCCTGGTCAGTCTGGATGATCAGAACTTTGAACAACTGATTTTTGCCATACGCCGGAAAAAATGTATCCTGATGCTCGGCCCGGATGCCTCGGTTGAGGAAATTGACGGAAAATTCCGGACATTGAACGAAATTCTGGCAAATGAACTGGTTCAGAAAATCAGACCTGAATTCCGGGAGCATGTCAACCCGTCCCATCTGACCGAAGTTTCCCAATATTATCAGATAGAACATGGAAGAATACCTCTGGAAATTTTTGTGGATGACTTTTACAAGAAACGGCAGAACTCTGTCAACAGCATTCACAGAAACCTTGCCGTTCTGCCCTTTGATTTAATCCTTACCGCAGTTCAGGATGAAATGTTTGCCAATGCATTGAAAGAAAATGACAAACCACCGAAAAGATCTGTTTATAATTTCAAAGGCAAAAGAAATAAACCAGCGGCAGGAACCGAACAAAATCCCTTACTCTTTTATCTTTACGGAACTGCGGATGATCCGGATTCTTTGGTAATGACAGAAAATGACCTTCTGGATTTTCTGGTTTCTGTTATATCCAAAAAACCGGGCCTGCCTTTGGGAATCAGCAGTGAACTGAATTCTGATGACAAAAATTTTCTTTTTCTCGGATTTGGATTCAAACACTGGTATCTGCGGATTCTGCTGCATGTGCTTGCCGGAAACAGCCACAAAAAAAGCCGCTCCTTTGCCCTTGAATTCATGCCGGACAACCTGAATGAATACAAAAGTGCCATTCTGTTTTACAAAAACCACAACAACTGCAAAATCCATATCTTTCATGATGATTTGCTTACGTTTACAGAAAAGTTAAAAACCGAATACGAAAAAAGCCTGTCCTGTGCGCCCCTTGTTCAGGAACAGGATGCGCCCTCTGTGTTTATCTGCCATGCCAAAGCAGATGAAGCCCATGCACAATGGCTGTTTGAGGAATTTTCCAAAGCCGGATTCAGGCCGTTTCTGGATAAAGAGAGTATTGAAATTGCTGCAAACTGGGATCGGGAAATTGAAAAAACCATCAAAAACACTGATTTTTTTATCGTGCTGAAAAGCAAAGCACTGGAGCACCGGCCTGTGGGGTATGTGAACAAAGAAATCATGCTTGCCCTTGAAAGGCAGAAATATTTCAGTCCTGATTCTCCTTTTATCATTCCTGTGAAAATGGAAGACTGTGAACTGGAATGGGATGTTGAACTGGGGATTTGGCAGGATGCGGATTTGACAAACAAAGCCAATATCAGCAAACTGATTTCCGCCATCAGGCGGCATTATGCCCGGCGCAAAAAAAGAGGCAATCCATGAATTTTGATTACAGATATCCGGGTTCCCGTCCTTTTGAAGACAATGAACATGACCGGCTTGTGTTTTTTGCCAGAGAACAGGAAAAACAGTCTCTTTTTCATCTGCTGATGTCTGAAAGGCTGTCGGTTCTTTTTGCAAAATCCGGCATTGGCAAAACTTCTCTGATTCATGCTGGACTGAATCAACTGCTGCGTGAAAAAAACTTTATTCCGGTACTTATCCGTTTGAATACAAACCATGATGATCCAATCCATACGGTTTATGAAACCATTGGAAATATTGCAAAACGTCAGAAAATTGAATATATTCCCGGTGCAAAGAACAGCCTTTGGGAATATTTCAAGACCGTTGAATTTTGGAATTCGAATGATGTTCTCCAGTCTCCTGTGCTGATTTTTGATCAGTTTGGAGAATTTTTTACCTTTTATCCTCCGAAAAAAAGAAAAGCACTTATCAAAGAACTGGCCGACTTGGTCAGAGACAGAATACCTGCGGAACTCCGTAAATCCGTGACGCCTGAAAAACTCTTTCCCTATTCCGAAACACCCCCGGATGTGAAAATCCTGATTTCCATACGGGAAGATTATTTGGGACTGCTGGAGGAAATGGCGGATGACATTCCCCAGATATTCCAAAACCGTTTCAGGCTGCTGCCCTTAACACGGGAACAGGCAAAAGAGGCCATTGTCAAACCTGCCGAACTCAAAGATGAAAGAATACAATCCCCTGTATTCAGATATGAAGATGATGCTTTGGAAACAATACTGGAATATCTCTGCAAACGAAAAAAAAAGGATTTCATAAAAATCGTTAATGAAGTTGAATCTTTTCAGTTGCAGTTGATTTGCAGGCATATTGAAAATGGAGTTGCCGAAAAATCAGACAGACAGGATAAGCTTTTAATTTCAAAACAGGATTTACTCGGAATGCCGGATGTTTTGCAGAAATTTTATGAAGAACAATTGAATCAATTGGGAAAAAAGGATAATAAAAAGGTTATACGTCTGTTTGAAGAAGGCTTAATTAGCGTTTCGGACAGGCGGTTAAGTCTGGAACAGGAAGGGATAGAACGAAAATTCAAAGTTTCAAAACCTGTTTTGGAAAAATTGGTTGACAGTCGTTTGTTGCGGGCAGAATCCCGTATGGGAAGTGTCTATTATGAACTGAGTCATGATACGTTTATTGAACCGATTAAAAATGTTCAGAAAGAACGCGATATTCAGAAAAAATTATTCAGAAAGAAGGCGATATTCAACATATTCAAAAAAATTTATTATTTCAGTAAATTGATAGTTGTTTTGTTTTGTTGTACTGTTTCTTTTCTTATATTTTATGAAAAAAGTTATAGAAGTTATTTTTGTCTTTCTTTGTGCACTGGATTTTATTTATTGAAACAATATGAAATGGCAATCTTTATGGGTCAAAGAGCCATAGAGATTGATCCAAAATTTAAATATTATTCTCTTTTAGGCGATTTATACACAGAGTTGGAACATTATTATGAAGCAATCGAAATATATCGTAAGTCCATAGAACTCGACCCGAAAAATGATTCATATTATTCCAAATTGGGCTATTTATACATAGAGTTGAAACATTATGATGATGCGATAACAGTGTATAAAAAAGCCATTGAAATCAACCCAACACATTATTTTCATTACATAAATTTAGGCAATACGTATTGTAGTTTGATGCAGTATGAAAAAGCGATAACAACATTTAACAAAGCTATTGAACTCAATCCAAAAACACCTTTGGCTAAAGAAATTCTTGCACACCTCCTTATCATTACAGGTGATACAGAGAAGGCTATATCTCTGTTGGATCAAATATTAAAGGAAAATTATTTTTTACAGTATAACATTTTGGGAAATCAGTTTTACATGATATGCGCGCTGCTGATTGAAAACATGCGGCCAGAATCGTTTGCTGAAATGAAAAATCTTATTCAGTATCATCAATCCCTTTCAGAAGATTATGAAAAAGGATGGAATTATGAACCAATGAAAAATTTCATAACCGGGCATAACACATTGGCGGAAAAAGACAAAGCCCTGCTTCTGAAACTGGCAAATGCGCTTGAATCCCCTAAAGCAGAAGCGGATATGAAGCTGAAAGAGATTGCGGCCGAGATTGACAAGTGAACAACTACAGGGATTTTGTGTAAGAAAGGATTGTTACTGTTTTTAAATCCTTTCTTATAAACAATCCTTGTAGTTATTCAGCAGAACAGACAGGCGGGGTCAATGGAACTGCAAGGATTTTATGTAAGAAAGGATTGTCAATGTTTTTAAATCCTTTCTTACATAAAATCCCTGCAGTTATCCAGAGGAACAGGCTGGCAGGGACAGCAAAGCGTAACCCGGCATATTTTTGTCAGACTTTCCTTTCTCAAGATCGGAGGTGAAAAATGATGGCAGAAACAACATCTGAAAAATTTAAAAACAGTCTGGATGCAGAGGTCAGCCGGTGCATTGAAAACCATGAAGCACTAAAAGTCAGCCGGAAAAACGAAGAGGCTTTTATTGTCATTGGTGAAAAAGACTGGAAAGCCATTGAGGAAACCCTGTATCTCAACCGCATACCGGGACTGGCTGAAAGCATTCTGGAGTCCGCTGCCGAGCCTCTTTCCCTCGGAACACCTTTGGAGGAGCTTGACTGGTGAAGTGGAAAGTGATTCTGTCCAGACCGGTAGGGTGGGCACGTTTTTTTGTGCCCACCTTGAAATGGTGGGCAGCGCTCCGCTTTTGCCTACTCTGCTGCTTGTGCGCTTTCCGGGTCAGCAGCCCGGCATGGCAGAGCAGGCAGGCAGAAACGGCAGCCCGGAGTTTGAACTCCGGGCAAAAGAAACCAAAAAATGCATTTGCACCGGAAAGGAGGCATTATGCCAAAACAGAAAGCATTACTTTCATACAATGACATTTCCGCAATGGTTTTTCAAATGGGAGTTGAGGAACAGTTGAAGCTGGATGAGGAGATTTTTGCCAATCTCAGAAACAGACTGGCAAATCCGGAGACATGCGATATTCCCAATCAGACAACGGTTCGGGCAATGGAGCAGGCGCGCAAAGGAAAAGGGAAAAAATATGACAGTGTGGAGCAGATGTTTGCAGATACGGAGGTCTGATTCTGGCAATCCGCCCAACCGGTCAGTTTAAAAAAAGACCTGAAAAAAGCAAAAAAACAGGGACGCAATATGGAGGCGCTGAAAGAGGTGCTGTCCCTATTGGCAGAACAGAGACTTTTGCCGTCTTCCTGCAAGGATCACAAACTCAAAGGAGAATGGCAGGATTTTCGGGAATGTCACATTGAATCTGACTGGCTTCTGATATATTTCATAAGGTATGAGGAACTGAGACCGGTACGTGTCGGGACCCATTCCGAATTATTCGGGAGATAAGCTCCGGGATGGCAGACATTGCAATCCGTGAAATCCGCGTCCATTTGTGCTTACCGAGCTTGCCGAAGTACTGTTCAGACAGCATGCTCCCCCTTAAATCCAACATCCCTGCCACATCAGATTATGATAACAGACGAAAAAGAATTTTTCCGTGAAGCCACACTGCGCATCTGCCAGAGCCTGGATATAGAAAAAGCTTTGCATTCCTGCCTGCTGTATATCCGGGATTTTCTTCCCGCAGGCCAGATGTGTTTTCATGTCTTTCATCCGGAACCCGGAATTGTGGAAACCGTTGCCCATGCCACGCTGAAAGGATGCAGAACCCTGACTGTCCGAACCCCGCTCCCTTCCGAGGCACTGGAGCAGATCAAAAATCAGAGAGCTCTCCGGGTTCGGTTTATTCCGCGGCTGGGGGATGACTCTGTCACCAGTCCGGTAGCGGAAAAACTCAATGTTTCGGATTTGTCCGCTGTGGTCATGGATCTGGTGCTGGAGCGCACTTTGCTGGGCATTGTTTCGGTTTTTGACAATGGAAAGGAAAAATTTCAGCAGGAACATGCCCGGCTTCTGCGGCTGCTCAACAAACCCTTTGCCATTGCCCTGACCAACAGCATGAGATACCGGGAACTGCGCAAACTCCGGGATCTGCTGGCTGATGACAACCGCTATCTGCGGGATGAACTCCGGCGCATGGCCGGTGAGGACATCATCGGCGCGGATTTTGGTCTGCGGGAAGTGATGGAGCAGGTGCGGCAGGTCGCGCATCTGGACAGTCCGGTACTGCTTCTGGGTGAAACCGGCACAGGCAAGGAAGTCATCGCCAACGCGATTCACAACGCGTCTTCCCGGAGGGACGGGCCTTTTATCAAGGTCAACTGCGGAGCCATTCCCCAGACCCTGATGGACAGCGAGCTTTTCGGTCATGAAAAAGGAGCGTTTACCGGTGCGCTCTCACGAAAACGGGGACGCATTGAACGCGCACATAGCGGAACCCTGTTTCTGGATGAAGTCGGGGAACTGTCTGCCGAAGCCCAGGTGCGTCTGCTCCGTGTTCTGCAGGAAAAGGAAATTGACCGGGTGGGCGGAACCGGGCCGGTCAAAGTGGATATCCGCATTATTGCTGCCACGCACCGGAATCTGGAAACCATGCTGGATCTGGAAAAATTCCGCAAAGACCTGTATTTCCGGCTCCGGGTTTTTCCCATTGTGATTCCGCCACTGCGCATGAGAATTGCGGATATACCGGCTTTGGTACAGCATTTTATCTGCAAAAAATCCGGAGAGATGAAACTGAAAACTGTTCCGGTTCCGGCTCCGGGCGCGCTGGAAAGACTGATGTCATATTCCTGGCCGGGCAATGTGCGGGAACTGGAAAACGCGGTGGAGCGTGCCATTATTCTCAGCAGGGGCAAGCCCCTGACCTTCAGTGATGTTTTTCCCGCAGTTCCATGCGGATTGGCACCCGAAAAACGCATCTGTGCGCTGTCCGGTGACATTGAATCAATTCCGGATCTGGATACGGTCATGACACGGCATATCCGGCATGTGCTGGACATGTGCAAAGGCCGGGTGGAAGGGGAAAAAGGTGCAGCACGATTGCTGAACATTCATCCCTCCACCCTGAGAAAACGCATGAAAAAAATGGGAATTCCCTTTGGCAGAAAAGAAAAGCGTTTTTTGCAGAAAGACGAACATCTGCCCGGAACACCATCAGGGTTTTCAAAACCCTGAGAGTTTCTCCACAGTTTGCATACTTCCGGAAAGTATTTCCGGTTCAGGCGGATTGCATCCGGATATCTTTGAGTTTCTGTGCAAACACCTTCATATTGTGCTGATAAATGATATTTCCGCTGAGAAAATTGTAGCGGATTTCCGCAATGGCCGGGTTTTCGCGTGACAGGGGATGAAATTTGCGCATCAGCCACCGCAGCAGGGAAAGTATTTCTCCTTTTTCATAGATTCTGTAGATTTCCATTCCCTGTGTGCTGACATCGAGCACCTGCTTTTTCACACTGAAAAAACCTGTGACAACAGAAGGGGCGAATGCGTATACCTCTTTTATGTATTTGGAAGCATAGGCTGCCTGCTGTGCCAGTCCGCCGCCCAGGGAATGCCCTGCACACATAATGATGGTTTCCTTCCCGTAAGGCTGATGAATATGGCGCAGATAATCAACCAGTTGGGGGATCATCATCCGCACCTGATCATACTGGTCCCACACAAAAGGAATAAACCTTGTTATCCAGCGGAAATTGGAACACCAGTCGCCCAGTTGATTCGCGTCTGTTCCGCGGAAAACAATCAGTATCAGGAGTTCCTCTTTTTTGTGAATTTTTCTCCAGACCTCAAACTCCATGCCCCTGATTTTCTGTTTTCCCGAAGGGCATGTTTCAAAATTTGGCAGGGAATCCAGTTTTTCCCATCCATCAGGCACAGGAAGACGGTTATGATCTGATTCATAAATATTAGCGCTGAAAATGGCATGTTCCTGAATATACTTCATTCTTCTGAAGATATTTCCTTTGGCGATCTCTGAAACGCTTACTGTTTTTTCATCATCACATGTTCTTATTATGGCAACATCAGACGGCTGTGTCATCGTGCATCTCCAAATTAAATCATGTTTTTTCTTAATGTTTCATTTGGCAGAAACCAAAATCTGCCCGGTTCCGGGTCAATTGCAAAACTCAGTCAGAGTGGTTCCGGCGAAAGCCGGAATCCAGTTTTTTTCAGGCAGTGGTCAAACCGGCTTAAAGTCTGTTTTTAACCGCAGAGTCAAACAGAGTTTTTTCTGTGAGAAACCCGGTCTGAAAAGGATCATCTGTTTTGATCCACTTATACCAAATCGCCATTGACCTGATACAATCTGCACTTTAGGACGAAACTGATCCGGAGGAGTGCAAAAATTAAGCGGAGCGGTTTTTTGCACACGCGCAGCAGAGGAAAAACTGACAATAAATATTGTATCAAATCAATAGAGAATTGGTATTACACATAGAGAGGCTGTGCGTTATCCGGGAAGTCTGTCTGACCGGGATTTGCATTTTTTCTTTCTTTCCTGTATCATATTTTTGGTAATAGGTCAAATTGCCTGCTCATGCACTTTCAGAATACAGATACTCACACCATCCGCTGTATTTCCCCATAAAAAGTTTCCAGCTTTTTTGCAGAGACTTTCACCGGAGTTTTCAGTTCCTGCGCGAACACGGAAACTTTGTATTCTTCCAGCAGCCAGAAAAATTCCTCCACCGCATTTCTTTTTTCCTCTGTCACATGGGGCGAAAGTTCTGTGAGCAGCCGGTTCAGGCGGTCAGTGTGAATTTTCACTTCTGCAGCTTTTGCCTGATCTTTTTCAAAACTGACAATGGCACGCTGTGCGCGGATGGCAATGGCTTTGATATAGCGTTCCAGATGGGTCATGCGTTCTTCATTGTACAAAGTGACAAAATGCTCAGGCACAAGATTGGCAAGACTGTCGCGCAGCCCCGCGAGAAACTGTATGATTGCAGCACTGTTCCGGTTTGCATTTTCCAAATCATACAATACTGTTCGGCATTCATGATACGCATCCAGCACCCGGACGACGGTTTGCAACTTCTGTTTCCCTTTTTCCGCAATCACAGATTCCGCTTTTTTGGCAGGGGCAGCAAATTCATCCGGAGTTCGGATATTCAAAGAAAACAGGACTTCAAGAATACTGTCAAGCATTTCTTTTTCCAGAATTTTGCTTCCGCCGAAATAGCGCGCAGGCAATGCTGAACTGCCGGGCAATGCCAACTGATATTTCAGCATCCGCACTTCTTTGGCAAAATGCAGGGAAAACAGTTTTACCATGCCCTGTTTGTGGGATTTGATTGCTTCTGTTCTGTCTTTGAACAGACGCAGACACAGATCATTTTCCTCTGTCTTCAAACCCGGATATGCTGTCCATTTTTCCCCTTTTTCCCCTTTCAGCGTCAGGGTTTCCGGCAAATCCCCGAAATCCCATTCTGCAATGCCTTTGCGTTCCCATCTCTGCCGTGCTGCTGCAAAATCATCCAAATTCACCTGCACAGCCGCTCCCTGCACCAGAATCGCGGGATCTCTTCCCGCGCGAAGTTCCTCTCCATGGGGCCCGCGCAGGGAAATACGCATTTTCAGATGATCCGGCAGACTTTTGGTGTCCCACGCGGACGCGGGAATATCAATGCCGAATTTCCGGTAAATAAAACGGCTTAACGCGGTAATCAGGGGAATGTTTTCTTCTCTGGACATATCCTGCACAATCACATCAACGGTCTGATTCACCGGAACCAGTTGCCTGCGGAATTCCTTGGGCAGTCCCTTAATCAGGGTTGTGACTTTTTCCCGGAACAGTCCCGGAACCACCCAATCCACAGATTCAGGCGCAATGGACGGCGCAATGGCAGACGAGATGTTCAAAGTTACACCGTCATTCTCCTTTCCCGGATCAAAGCTGTATTCACAGGGAATTACCGTATTTCCCAGAGAAATCTGCTCCGGAAACTGCGAGAGTTCATCGGGGTTGGGCAGACTGAGCAGCAGTTCCTCTTTTTTCATGCGCAGAAAATCATCTTTCCGGGTTTTCAGCAAATGCCGCAAAGAACGGACATCACAGATTCCCTCCAGCCGGTCTGCGTAAAAGCGGTACAAATCCTCTTCACTGACCAGCAGATCCCTGCGCCGCATCCGGTCTTCCATATCCTGAATTTCTTCAATCACACGCTGATTATGCTCCATAAAAGGAAAAGACTGGCGCATATCCCCTGCCACAATCGCGCTGCGGATAAAGATTTCAGATGCCTCCGCAGGATTGATACGGCCATAGGAAACAGGCCGTCCCGGATGGATAATCAGTCCGTACAGACTGACCTGCTCCGTTGCTGTCACCTCGCCCCGGTTTCGTTCCCAGTGAGGCTTGAGATACGCATATTTGCACTGATCCTTTCCAACAGGTTCAATCCATTCCGGATCAATATGCGCTGCAATGCGGGCGAAAAGTCGGGTGGTTTCAACCATTTCCGCAGCAACAATCCACGCGCCCGGATTGGCAAACAGTCCCGAACCGGGAAAAAGCATGACTTCTTTGTCTTTGGCTCCCTTGTAAAACTGCTTTTCCTTTTTCATTGCAATATTGGAAAGAAAACCGCTGAGAATAGCCTGATGAATAGCCGCATATTTGGGAGAAAAAGCGGATTTTTCCTCTTTTTTCCCTGTGTTTTCCTGCATTGGAGTAAGATTGCGGATTTCCTGTTCTTCCAGAATCAGCGAAATCTGGTAATGAATATCCCGCCATTCCTGCATTCTGCGGAAGGAAAGAAAATTCTCCTTGCAGTATTTGCGCATTTTTGACTGGGATTTGAGATCGTTTTTGCTTTCATTCCAGATATTCCAGATTTTCAGCAAAGTCATAAAATCCGAATCTGCATCTTTGAACTGTGCATGTGCCTGATCTGCGGCTTTCTGCTTTTCCGATGGCCGTTCCCTGGGGTCCTGAATGCTCAGCGCGGCTGCAATGACTTTGAGTTCCTCCAGACAGCCTTTTTGTCCGGCTTCCAGCAGTATCCGTGACAATCGCGGATCAAGAGGAAGAGATGCCATTGTCCTGCCGCGTTCGGTCAGTTCATAGGGAGCAGCATTTTCCTCTCCCTCTTTCTTTTCAGCCCGGACAATCGCGCCGAGTTCCTCCAGCAGATTGAATCCGTCCTGAATGCTTTTGTCCGCAGGCCGGTCAATAAAGGGAAATTCCTTAATATCACCCAGCCGCAGTGCAATCATGCGCAGAATAACCTCAGCCAGATTGGAGCGCAGAATCTCCGGCAGGGTGAAACGGGGACGGTTTTCATAATCCTCTTCTGTATACAGGCGTATACAGACACCGTGCTGCACGCGCCCGCACCGGCCTTTGCGCTGATCCGCACTGCTTTTGGAAACAGGCGAAACCGGCAGAGCAGTGGTGCGGGAACGGGGCGAATACTGGGAAATCCTTGCCAGTCCTGTATCCACCACAAATTTGATGCCCGGAATGGTGACAGAGGTTTCAGCCACATTGGTGGACACAATAATCTTTCTGCCCGGCATTTTGGCAAACACACGGGACTGCTCTCCCGCGCTGAGACGGGCAAACAAAGGCATGACCGTCACACCTGTATATTTCCGGCCTTCAATCATCTCACAGCATTCCCGGATGTCCTGCTCTGTGGGCATAAAGACCAAAATATCCCCGCCGTATGGACTTTCCTGCTGTAGTTTGTCCACAGCTTTTGCAGCCAGTTCCACATGGGTCTGTTCTTCATCATCCGTCTTTTTTTCCGAAGATCGGGATTTGCCTTCCGGCTGCAAATATCGGACTTCCACCGGAAACATGCGGCCTGAAACCTCAATAATGGGCGCATTGTCAAATGCTTTGGAAAATTTTTCCGTGTCAATGGTTGCAGACGTGATAATCAGTTTCAAATCCCGGCGTCTGTGAAGCAGGGTTTTGAGAATGCCCAGCACAAAATCAATGTTCAGACTGCGTTCATGCGCCTCATCCACAATAATCGTATCATATTCACGGAGCCAGCCATCGCCCTGGGCCTCGGCCAGAAGAATGCCGTCTGTCATAATTTTGATATAGGCATCCGCGCTGCCCTTGTCCTGAAACCGGATTTTGTAACCAACGGATTTCCCCAAATCTTCGCCCAGTTCCTCGGCAATGCGCGCAGAAACCGTCATTGCAGCAATGCGCCGGGGCTGAGTGCAGCCGATTTTTCCGTCAATGCCCCGGCCGGCTTCCATGCAGAATTTGGGAATCTGCGTAGTCTTGCCGGAACCGGTTTCTCCGGCAATAATCAGCACCCGGTTTTTGCGGATGGCCTCAATAATCTCATCCTTGCGGGCCACAATGGGCAAATCCGGGTTGTAAGTCGGACGGGGACGGTTTTTTTTGCGAATTCTGCGCTTTTCCGCAGAAGCCTGTATCTGTGTTTCCAATTCCGTCATCCGTGCCGCTTTTTTCTCTGCATCACGGATTTTCTTCAGCCTGCCGATTTCCCGCCGGAACACAGGCCGATCCCCGGCCAATGCCTTTGCACAAAGATTTTCCAGTTTTCTGAGTTGCTGAGGTGTCAATGTTTTTCCTTTTTTTACAGATAAATAACCTTCCATAAATTTCCATGTGCAGATTTTTCGCTCAGACTTCCGAAGTTTCGGAAAATTCGGAAGTCTCTGCACCCGGAAATTTCTGAGTGCTTATTTGTTTCTCCCTCTCCCGGAGGAAGTTTTCACTCTGCCTAGTTTCACAGTTCTTTATCAGGAAATATGAAATCAGGCAATCCGTAACCTGAATTATCTTTTCTCTTCCTCTTTTCAGACAGAATCAAAGAAACCGGATTTTTCCAAAAAAATCCGGTTTCTTTGTCACACAGAAAGCCAGACCGCAGAAACCGGATTTTTCCAAAAAAATCCGGTTTCTCAGATATGCTGTGACTTTTATCATATTTTTTGTGCGATCCAACTCATAGACATAATTTCGGTATTCGGTTAGACTGCAATCAACAAGAGGAAAAAAGACAGCAGGGGATTTTCATTTTCGGTTTTGTCTGCAATGAAAGGAGGTGATTCAGGCAGTCTGAGCGGTCAGATGAGCCTGTTCTAAAAATGCAGCACCAGAGAGGAATACACAGTATGTTCCGACACATCCTGGGAAAAGGGCATGGAACCCATGATATGCGCGGCAGCATCATTCCCTAACCGGTACTGGTATGCAATATCAAAATGAAACCGCTGATACCCGATGCCGGAACCGAGGCTGAAACCGTAAAAATCATCCGGGCTGCCCGGCGCAGGCGCGGGGTCATAAAAAATGCCTGCGCAGAGGGGAATGATAAATTTTTCTGTCGTGAAAAGATATTCCGCACCGATTCTCACCTGATGGGTGGGATCAATGTCTGATTCTGCGGTGGATTTGCCGGTAATGGGCGAGGTTCTGTTTCCCTGCTCATCTTCCATGACAAAATCATCCCACTGGGTGCGGTAAATATCCGCAGACAGCATGAAATTGGGGGAAAAACGGTATGCCAGACCCATGCCGTAGGACAGGGGCATTTCCAAAGTCTGATCTTCTTTTTCTTCATAAACAGGAGGAGTTTGTGCTTCCATATCAGGATAATGCACTGTCTGCGAAAAAGTACGGAAATAATCCATATCCGCATCAAAAGGCGTTTTCAGCACAGCGCCCAGACGCAGAGAACTGCTGATCTCCCACAGTATGCCGATGTTTGCATTTATGCCGCGGAAAACATGTTTTTTTGTATCCAAAGACTGACTGTAAAATGCCTGACCTCTGTCATTCCCGCTTCCCCATTGCAGCAGTTTCTCTTCCCATTCATTGGGGCTGAGATCATTGTCCCACACATTCAGCGTCAATCCCACAGAAAACTGCGGAGTGATTTGCACTGCATACGACAGTCCCAGTGCAGAAAGATCTCCGTCCTGCCGGTACTGGTAATTGTCATTGGAAGAAAAATCATCGGCCTGTGACAGCAGCCGGAAATCCCATTCCCGTGTAAAATCATACAGCCGCTGATAATTCAGGGAAAGCACCATATTCCGGCTCCGGGCTGCAAAAGGCCAAACCGCGCTCAGGTAATTGATCGCTCCTTTGGATATGCTTTCCTCCCCACTGGCTTCGGGAGAAAGGGAAAAAGAATTGTCCTCTGTACGGTGAAATGCCTCATACACAAGGGAAATCTCAGGCCGTTCCAGTTGCACCAGCCCGGCAGGATTCCAGGAAGCTGCTGTTGCATCATCAGCCACTGCCATAAATGCTCCGCCCATTCCCAAAGCCCGCGCACCGGAGCCGACCGGATTGAAGGATGAGGGAATTTCCACCCGCTGCTGTGCAAAGCAGAGGGAATGGGAAAGAATCACAGTGATACCAATTTGAAAAAGCAATTGTTTGAATTTATTTGGTGACAAATCGTCCTCCTTTTTTCAGATCATCTTTTTCTCCGTTTCCCTGTCTGGCAACAGAAATGGCGGGATTCAACTGCCATATCCGGCCTGTTCCCAGTTCGATTGTATCTGCTCCCAGTTCCTCACCTGTGGCAGGATTGCGGACGGGTTCCCCGTTTTCAAAAAAAATCAGGGGCATTCCTTTTTTTATCCGGTGTTCCGCTCCCCGGTTGATGAGAATTTTTTCGCCCCGTATTTCAACAATCTCTCCGTCAATCAAAGGCAGTTCCTCACACAGTTTGAGGGCAAGTCCCTGCGCCAAATCCCGGATGGTCTCCGGTGTCATGTTTTCATCGTACACATCCTGACATGTCAGCAGATTCGAATCTGATGTGCCGATTACCTGTGCGACCATCTGCAAAGAAATCGGCGTGCTGACAATTTCACCCCGCAGAAGAAATTCCGCTCCCATATTTTTTGCACTTTGCAGCGGATTTTCCCGGTCTTCTGTAACGCGAATGTCAAATCTTCCGCTTTGGGAAAGACGGGTGCGGAACAGTTCTTCTATGCCGTAATCTGTCTGTCCTTTGATGTCAAAACGCGACAGAGCCAAAGACATGCGGGAGCCGCTGTCGTAGACTTTGGGAATCTGCCTGTGAATGCTGATACGCCGCTGTGCGGCATTTCCCAACTGATCAGAGTATTCCAGCACCAGTTCATTGTCCCCTGTATTCAGTTTCGCCAGATAATTGCAATGCAGATTCCTACCCGGACGGCTGACAAGGGGAAATCCGTCTATGCTGGCCCGCTGAATGCCGGAAGCATCCCGGAGTGCTATCTCCAGAAATGCCTGATCCGTATATACTGTCCGTTCTGTATCCCATCCTTTTACCGTGATTTCAGGAGCTTCACTATCAGCAGTATCTGTATTCACGGTTTCCGTGCCTGTCCGCGATCCCGTCATTGGCAGATCATTGTCCGGAAAATTCTGCATAGGCCGGTTTTTCTGTATCAGCACAAACTGACCGTCCTCATCACTGTCACTGTACAGGCGTCCCATTACCGGACGCTGTCCGCCCTTATCCACCACATGCTTCCATACATTTGTATGATACAGATATTCAATATCTGTGAACGGATGCGTATTTGCCCCCAATGCTTTCAGAAGATAATGGGCAAAAAGGCTGTGTCCTTCCTTTTCTGTGCCGGAAGTGTCCGCAACCTGTTCAATTCCGCCGGATGCAATAACCTGCCGGGATCGTTTCCGCTCCAGTTCCATCACTCTTTTCTGAAAGGGCAGAAGCTGTGATGAATCATACGCAGAGGAATGCAGCTCACTGTCGCCTCTGCTTTGTCCGGAAATCTGCTGCTGTTCTGTCTCCTTTTCAGATGAAATTTTTCGCAAAAGCGTCCCGCTGTAGCAGGAATCTGCAATAATCAGCACATGCCGGGCTTTCACACCCGGAGAAGCAAATATTTCCCGGATTGCGGAATTGGTAATCCAGGAAGACTCATCCTCTTTTCTGCCATCTGCGGGAATCCAGTAACCGTCACCCGTCATTTTGTCCAAATGCCCGTGTCCGGCAAAATAGAGCAGAAAACTGTCATTTCTTCCCAACTGCGCAGCCATGTCTTTCATCTTCTGCATCAGATTTTTCCAGTCCGCTTCCCTGTCGCTTATCAGTACCGTGTTTTCCGGATCAAAACCGTAACGTTTGATCAGAATTTCCCGGATTTCTGCGGCATCCCTCACCGCATTTTTCAGTTTTTTCCAGTGTTCATAATCATCAATGCCGATAATCAGGGCATGATATGTGCCCCTTTCTTCCGAATACTGCGCTCTCTGTTTTTCCGGGTTCATGATACCCCTTTGAGACGACAGAAAAAAATCTTCCCCGGCTGCCAGCAGTACAGGAGATTTCAGATCATAAGCTGCTGTTTCTGAAAGGGCAATGTCCGCACGGGTCTGATTTCCGGCCCGGTCTTCTGCGATCAGGTTTATGGATTTTTCTGCTGATGAAATATCAATGATATGATCTATCCTGATTTCATTGCCGGAAATATCCGGAAGCAACTGCCCGTTTATGCGGATGGAACGTATGCCGGAAATATCATGGCTATAGGCAATAATTCTGTATTTTCCCCTGTGAAGACTGTCTTTTTCCGCACTTTCAATACCCAGAACCGGTCCGCTGCGGTCACAGAAAATTCTGCGCTGCCATTCTGCTTTTTTTCCGCTGAGATCCTCTGTTTGAACAAGAATGAGATTTTCACCGCTTTTCAGGGGAAGTTCTTCCTGAAAACGGATTTCCGGAGCAGAAAGATCCACCCTCACAGATTTCCCATTGATGCGGATACTGCTGACAAAGGTGTCATCCTTTGCCAGGCCCTGAACCATGCAGGAAAAAGCGTTTGTAATCAATCCTTCTTTGGGAGATTCCATCTGCACCTGCGGGGGACTGTGATCCAGTTTTTCCTTTTCAATCCGAATTTTTCTGGCCTTATCCAGATAAAATTCAGCCCGTGCGGTTTTTTCACTGGACAAGGAGAGTTCCAGTTCTGTAATGGCATCAGAAACCCGGTTCTGATGAAACAGGCAGATGCCCAGTTCCCGGTGGAGAAAATATTCTGTCAGATGCCTGCCGTATGTGCGCACCCGGCGTTCATCCCTGTCTGACTGAACAAGAGCCGCACGGAAATCCTTTTCCGCGTGTTCCCACAGACTGCCTTCCATAAAGGAAAGTCCCCGTTCATAATAATTCCACCACCGGCTGCGGAAATTGCCTTTGGTGATGCCATAGGTTCTGCCATCTTTTTCCACACCCGGATTGTCCGGAACCACCTGGCATCCGCTCAAGCAGAGAACAAGGCACAGAAACAGAATCCGGAAAATATCAGCGGTGTTCAAATGTGAATGTCTGGACTCTGGCTTCACGGAACACCTCTTGGATGCGGTCAATGCCCTGGGTTCTGAGCTGCTCAATCTTCTGCGGCAGATCCGGAATCGCTTTTTCCGAGGCAATAACATATATGGTCTCTTTTCCGGTCTGATCATCCAACTGAAACCCGGTTTCCCCGTCTGAAACCGGCAGGGGATTTTCCGCGTCTGCCTTGCCTTCGGCCAGCAGAGTGATTTCACCGCTGCTGTCATGCAGAAGCACGATCAGACTGACCGGCTGTTCGCTTTCCACATGAAGTTTGAAATATTCCCCGCTCCGGACAATGCCGCCATCCGCAAGTTCCCGAATCTCCCCTCTCATATCCGGTATCATTTTTTCAGGGCCGGTCATAAAACGGATACGAACAGGAACCGGTGTATCAGTCCGGAAATAAAGGGCATAAACAGCCAGAACCGCTATCAGGCACGCGGCAAAAGCAGTCATGGGTCTGAAAAACACTGCGGAAGGAAACTGCTGGGGGAATTCCTGCAAAAATCTGCGGATTGCAGTCCAAAAATCCGTGCCGGTTCTGTTTCTTTCCGCGAGTATTTTTTCATATTCCGTACCCCGTGTCTGAACAATGAGTTCAGACAGGGCTTTGCGCAATACCGGTTCCTCTGCCATCCGCTGACGGAATGCTTTGGATTGGCGGGCATCCATGCGGTTTTCTGCATAGCAGATCACTTCTTCCCTGTCGCTTTCGCTGATCCCGGAGCCACCCGGTTCAGGTATGTTTTCTGTATATTTTTGCATAAAAAAGCCTCCCCTCTGTCATAAGGACGTGCGCACCCGGAAAAGTTTGCCGGATAATGTAACCGGGAGCATGAAAAAAATCAATCTGATTTACAGATCAGGCTGAATATGATACTTTTGCCGGGTTGAATCTTTCCACGAATAATCATCTGAAGGAGCAAAACCATGAAACGGTATTTCAATATAGCCGGTCCCTGTCTGCCCGGAGAGCATTACATGATTCCCTCCGCGCAGAGATGCAGAGGGCTTATGGATCTCATTGATTATAAACAGTATTTTGTCATCCATGCAGCACGCCAGACCGGCAAGACCACGCTGCTGAAGGAATTTGCGCATCAGATAAACAGTGACGGCAGATATTATGCCATATACTGTTCACTGGAATCTGCTCAGGGGATTGCCGAACCGGAAAAGGGTGTTCCGGCAGTCATCTGGGCCATCAGAACAGCCATAGAATACCACAGATACCTTCCGGAAAAGCATTTTGCAGCGGATCAGAACCTGAATGAATTTAATATGGCATTGAGAAAAAGTCTCAGTGACTTTTGCATGAAACTGGATAAACCCGCAGTAATTTTCTTTGATGAGGCCGACTGTCTTTCAAACGGAACCCTGATTTCCTTTCTCCGTCAGCTTCGGGATGGGTATGTCAACCGTGACATGATTCCCTTTGTGCATTCCGTGGGACTGATCGGAATGCGGAACATCCGGGACTACAAAGGAAAAATCCGTGAGGAACGGGAGACACTGGGCAGCGCAAGTCCCTTTAACATTGTCACCAAAGCACTGACAATAGACCTCTTTCAAAAGTAACTGTTGACTTTAAACAGGAAATGATGTAAAAATAGACCTCTTGTAAAATTCGAATTTTAACAATTTATTTTATTTCATAAAAATTGATTTTGGAAAGAGGTATGATAAAAAATGGGCAAATATG
>JBFXEJ010000061.1:0-36003 GCA_050180235.1 Desulfococcaceae bacterium | reverse complement strand
CCCCTTGTGGGTGGGGTAAGGGGAGGGGTAAAAATAATATCCTGTAACAAACTGATGTTTTCACCCTCCCCTGCCCCTCCCTCAAGGGAGGGGAGACCGTCATCAACGGATTTGACCCACTACCCTTCATTTTTTTCCTGTTTTCCGGTACACCATTCCCTGAAAGATGGCCACCATATCCCCTGTTTCATCCCTGACCTCAACCGTATAACTGCCAAGTTTGGGATTCAGGGAAACCTCAGCAGCTTCCGCTGTCAGGGTTCCTTCAGTTACTTTTTTCAGATAGGAAATGCTGACATTGATGGCCAGAGCAGGGATGCCGCGGGAATTGGAAGCCGCTGCAAACACCAGATCCGCGAGCGTGAAAATCGCGCCGCCGTGGGCAACTCCCATGCCGTTTTTGTGTTCCTCCCGGATTTCCATCCGGGCTTTGGCCTTTCCCGGAGACATTTCCAGCAAATCAATGCCTGTATGCCGGGCAAACTTGTCTTTCTGCATGAATTCTTCGCTGCCTGTCATAGAATCTCCTTATTTGCCGCTGTGTTCCGGAAACAGCCTGCGGATGTCCGCTTCTGCGGCTTTGCATATGCCCCGTTCTGTTATGAATCCGGTGACAAGCCGGGCGGGTGTCACGTCAAACGCAT
This sequence comes from Desulfococcaceae bacterium, assembly GCA_050180235.1. Lineage (GTDB taxonomy): Bacteria > Desulfobacterota > Desulfobacteria > Desulfobacterales > Desulfococcaceae > JAABRU01. The sequence goes on along the minus strand of JBFXEJ010000061.1, from coordinate 35,359 downwards.
AATTGGCTGCCGGACTTTGCGCAGGCGGAATCAGAACACTTGTTATGCTTCCCCTGTCATATCCCTGAACATAGCGCACTTCATCCGGGTTTCTTTCCTCAATGGGAATTTCCTTTATCCCATCGCGCAGAGTCCAGTCAAAAGTGGTGGAAGGCAGGGCCACATAAAAGGGAATATTATTGTCTTTGGCAGCCAATGCCTTGAGATAAGTCCCGATTTTGTTTGCCACATCGCCGGTGCAGGTGGTGCGATCCGTGCCTGTGATTACCATATCCACCATGCCATGCTGCATTAGATGCCCGCCCGCGTTGTCCGTGATAACCGTGTGTTTTATTCCGGCTTTTCCCAGCTCCCACGCGGTCAGTCGCGCACCCTGATTGAGAGGACGGGTTTCATCCACCCATACATGAATGTCAATTCCCGCGTTATGAGCGGCATACATGGGTGCTGTCGCTGTTCCCCAGTCAATGCAGGCCAGCCGGCCCGCGTTGCAGTGGGTCAGAATATTTACTGTTTTTCCCCCTTTTTTCTCACTGATTTCCTGAATCAGGGGCAGTCCGTATTCCCCGATTTTTCTGCAGTTTTCAGATTCGAATTCAATAATGGCCTCAGCTTCTTTCTGTGCTGCTGCAATGCGTTTTTTATGCCCTTTTTCTTTCAGCACCACAGCAAGCATACGATCCACAGCCCAGGCCAGATTCACAGCAGTGGGACGGGCAGACTTGAGTCTGGCGCATTCCTGTCTGAAATATTCTGCTGCATTTTTTTTCGGGGCCTGAAGGGCAATGAGATACACTCCGCAGGCACCGGCCGCTCCAATCAGGGGTGCGCCCCTGACATACATTTCTTTTATGGCCACAATAATATCGTCCAGATTTTCAAGTGCCATTATGACATATTCATGGGGCAGGAGTCTCTGGTCAATAATCTTTATGAATTTTTCTTCCGCATCCAGGCAGATGGGACGCATGAGTTTCGGTTCTGTATCTGTCATATTTTTATCCTTTTTTATTTTCTGTCCATAACTTTCTGAAATATTTTCAGAACATAGTCAATATCCTGAGATGTTATATGATAATGGGTAACGGCCCGGAGCCGTTTTCCCGGACCCAGGGGAAGCACCTGAACACCGTACTGTTTCAGATGATCTGCCAAATCCTGTGCGCTCATATCTTCCCGTGTCAGATCAAAATAGACAATATTGCTGCGTACAGTTCCGGGATCAGGAGAGATGCCTCTGATTTCCGACAGCCCCAGAGCCAGTTTCCGTGCATTGTCATGATCTTCGGCCAGCCGCCGGGGCATTTCTGTCAGAGCCACAATGCCGGCAGCCGCCAGAATTCCGGACTGACGCATTCCGCCACCCAGGATTTTCCGGTTCCTCCGGGCCTGTTTTATAAAATCCCGGTTTCCGCATAACATTGAACCCACAGGCGCGGCCAGCCCTTTGCTAAGGCAGAAAGAAACCGAATCAGCATCTGCGGCCAGATCACAGACATCTGTTTTCAGAGCCACAGCAGCATTGAATATGCGCGCTCCATCCACATGGATTTTCAGGCCGTATTTCAGGGCCAGTTTCCCAACGGATTTCATATACGCCGCATCCAAAGGCGCACCGCAGCAGCGGTTGTGTGTATTTTCCAGAATAATCAGCCGGGTACGGGGAAAATGAATATTATCGGGCCGGATGGCCTCTTCAACAGCTTTCAGGTCAAGGGTTCCATCCGGCAGATTGGGAACTGTGCGGGGATGAATGCCGCCCAGAGCGGCAGATCCGCCCTGTTCATAATAAAAAACATGGGACTGATCCCCCAGAATGCTTTCATCGCCCCGTCCGCAGTGGGTAAGCTGGGCCACCAGATTTCCCATTGTTCCGCTGCTCACGAACAGAGCGGCCTCTTTACCCATCCGTTCCGCTGCCATTTCCTCCAGACGGTTTACCGTGGGGTCTTCCCCAAAAACATCATCCCCGACCTCAGCTTCGGCCATAGCTGCGCGCATGTCCGCAGTGGGCCGGGTAAGGGTGTCGGATCGCAGATCAACTGTAAACATATATTTTCCCCGCCTTTGCATAAAGATTCTGAGATTTGCGGAAACTACATACCGCAGATTTCTTTTATTTGCAAGAGAAGCATAGGATTGGAAAATATTTCCGTCTGTTTATGGAACTGTTTTCCCCTGAAATTCATTATGACATTGGCTGGAAAAAAGTTTACATTTTTTGATAAGAAATTTGAGAATATCTTCAGGAATGCCAAAGCAGGCACAGCGGGTTGGCAAACTGGTCAGGGAGCATCTCAGGAACGGAAAGCGGACTCAGGTTCACATCGAAATTCAGGGTGACAGCGGCTCCGGGTTTGAAAAGCGGATGTTCATTTATTATTAACCCAGATTGCCACATATAAATATTATACCGATTCGCCATTGATTTTTTCAGAAAATCCCCTCCTGAGAGAGGCAGGGGTGTGTTTCATAAGGTGATTTCCAGAAAAGAATATCCCTTCAAAGTATCAAAAGCTTCCAGCTTTTGCCCTGTTCCTGTGAACTGAACCGGGATATTTATTTTCAGAAATCACCTAAGTATATTTTCAATGGCGATTTGGTATTAGATGTCCAAAGGCTGGCCGTATGCGAGCAGCCGGAGACCTTCCAGCCGGATGATTTCAGGGAAAAGGGATTTGCAGATATTGCAGTTGGGGGATTTTCTGTCATATCTGCCGGTAAAGTGAAAGGTTTCCAAAGGGCAGCCGCCCCCGCACCAGTATTTCCATTTGCAGAATTTGCATTCTTCTTTTTCATCCACACTGAGGTTTTGAAGACCGGTTCTGTTTTCCTGCAGGCTTATGAGCGGATTGGAATCGCTGATGTCTGTTACAGATGTATTCATCTGACATTTTGAGATATTCCCTTTGCAGTCAAAGACCATATAACTGTGACCTGCACTGCACGGACGGAGATGCGGAACCGCGAGATTGGCCCGATCCGCTAGGGAAACCAGCAGGGCAGAAAGCTGTTCACGGCTGATGTTTTTTATAATTATTGCAAACAGATAAATTATTTCCTGTCTTTCAGATCTTTTATATAACTATCAATCTGTGTCGTCATTCTTTTAAATGGTTCGTCATTGTATGTATCTTTCCGGAAAAAATAATTCAGATAAAATTGGAATTCCCAATCTTTCATAATATTATCCCGAAAAAATTCCATTTTTGATACTTCATCCCGATCTTTGACAAGCATATCAAAAATTTCAGGCAGAGTTTTAAAAAAATCGGTTTCTTGGCCTTTTGCTATATAATGAATATCCTGTAATATCTGAAAAAGAAGTTCAACAGCAATTAAATCAGGACGATGGGCTTTGAGATCAGTTAATTTGGATTTATAAAATTCTATCGAACCCTTACATATTTTTTTGAAGGAATCATAATCTGTTTTTCGCAGGTAGATAGATAAAAGCCGTCTGGTAATATCATCTTTTAAAAAACCTTTTTCCTTATTTACCAGATAGGTCTGAAGCAGGCGATCCTCAAGATCATACTCATTTTTTTGCCAATCAATCAAACCTTTATCAATAAAAAAACGCAGCATTTGTGGTGTAAAACGTCTTACAACACTTATCCGTTCAAATATTATTTTCAAATCATCCGGGATACACAATCTGATTTCATCAATTACGGGTTTTATTATATTATCAAAATGTTTCTCTTCACTTGAAGTAATAACAGAAATAGGACGCCCATAATTTTGTTGAAGAATTTGTGCCATACATCCCGGATGACCGCCTGTAAAATACATCAAATCAGATGCGAATTTTTGCCTGTAATCTGAGTTATGCCTTGATTTAGAAACATATTTATCAATTGTTTCATGTACAGCATGAAAATCGAACGGAGTTAATTGAATAGATTTTAGAGGAATACCCAAATGCTCCCAACGGGACAAATATCGCCCTGAAACAATCATTCTGAAATCAATACGAAAATCAAGATCAGAAAATGATCTCAGCATGGACGGGATTAACTCATTCAGAATATCTTTTGCCAAATCATCATTTATCCGGTCTGCTTCATCCAATAGTAACAGAATCTTTTTCTTATCTTTAAGAAATGGAAATATACATTCTCTGATTTCAAATCCGCATATATCAGGTATCGTTAAATCTGTAGTATCAGATTTTTTGAAACCTAATTGTTCAATGATTCCAAGTGATATTTCTTTAAGAGAATTTGATCTTTCTTTTGATAATTTTACAAAAATGCAAAACCATCCTTGTTTTTCCATATGATCGCAAACAGCTTCAAGCAGTCTGGTTTTTCCATATCCTATCGGCGCACTGATTAAAAGATAAGAGGGGCAATAGGTATTTGTGATAAAGCTGAGTTCATTTACACGGTTTACAAACTCGGTTTCAATAGCAGGCTGTAACCCCAGATGTTCTGCTACTTTTTCAAGGTTTTTCATAGGGAGCGAATTGCCTTCAAAAAAGCGGACTGTCTTAATCAAGTCTGCAATCCCGTTTTCGAAGTTATTACAGACAGTGACAATATTTTCAATAACTTGCCTTACATTATTTCCTATCCGTATGCTATTTTTAATAGGGTCCGGAAAATTATTTATAACTGTTTGATGCTTATTCTGATCGCTCATTATAGGGCATCTCAGCAATGCGTTTATTAATTCTGCTTTCTGTTCAAAGTTTAGTATTATTGGGGTCGGTACAGGAGGATATGGGTTTGGTGTTATTATCTTTTTTAGTTCGATAGCCCTCAAAATTTGATTAAAACCTTCCTCATAGGAAGACCGGAAATCAGCAGGTTTCAGATTTCGCAATGCATCTTCCTGGGGTTTGGTTTCATCCAATTGGAGAGGAATAAGGAAAATGTCTCCGGACGGGAATTCCTCAAAAATATCCAATGCTTTTTTAAGCTGTTTCAGTGCCATGCCTCTTTGTGTCAATGAATGTTTTGACAGCAGAGCCAGCACATAATCGCTTTTTTCCATTACAGAACGGAAGATCTGATCCGAATACTGCCCAGCCTTGACATCTATGGCAGCCAGCCAGGGATTGCAGCCAAGCAGTTTCAAATCATTGTAAATACGCTTTGCTGTATTATTATCTTCCTCTGCACAGATGATGAAGATTTTCTTTCCTGTGTCTGAGGAAGAATAGGGAGATGTATTTTCACTGTTTGTTTTCATACTGTCTGATTTTACTCCTGCATTTCCTGCTGGTTCCTGTTTTTCATCAGAAATTGGCGTAACTCCGCCATCAGCATCTGTTTTCAGATACCGGCTGTATTTTTCCCAGAAATCCACCACCAGTTCATGCGCGGGGTGATTAAAACTGTGAGGTTTGACTGTACTGAAATGATCTGTATTTCTCAGCAGAACCGGCGCTCCAAAATACCGTCCTGCGGATTCTTTTGTCACAACTTTTGTTTTATCCGGCAGAAATTTCCGGTGAAAAATAAAATGGTTTTCATATGCCTCAGTTCCGAACAGACAGGGAATTTTTTTGTCATTGAGCAGATCCCGGAACCTGCCGTCAATATCCTGCAGTTCTGCATTTCCCCATTTCAATTGCTTCCCAAGTTGCTGATTGTATATGGTTGCCAGCCAGTCCAGCCGGTTTTCCAGTTTTGATCCGTATGATGGGGATGCAATGAGGATGAGACCGATGTTTTTGTCTTTGAAAACCGCCTGTTCCCTTTCCAGCATATAACGGATAACAATGCCTCCGGTGCTGTGGCAAATAAAAACAATATTTTTTTTGCTTATGGGTGGTTCCTTTGCTTTATCAGGAACAACACAGATTAAATTCTTGAAAATCTCATAAGCACAGTTTTCAATCTTGTAATCACCGCTGTCAAATTTTGTATAAAATCCGGCAAGAAATATGGATACCTTACCGATTCTTTCATCTTTAAGAATCAGATCCGGCCAGTACCGATTATTTTCCGGATTTGTTTTATCTTCATATAGCCAACAGCTTCTGCTGTCAGACAATAAACCTTGAACAAAAAAAATTACAGTATCGGAATCATTGTATTCATACCATAAATTATTTATGCCTTCCGGCGGTATTTCCCTTAAAGGATATTCCTGGATTGTTTTGTTTTCAATTTTAACTGTTACCGGGTGGTTTTCTAATTTTAATTCAGCAGTTGAAACATTAGCTGAAGCATTTATAGTTGTGTGATATTTATTATATATTACAGATTTTACAGCAGAAACAGATTTAGTCTCATGCTTCTTTATCCTTTCTGCCAACTCTTTATAATTCCCCCCAAGACGCTCCAGCACTTTTACTGCCACACTTGCAAAAATCTGATTTTTTTCTTCATCAATAACACTGTCAATTTTGGAAGGATCAGCTATCAGTGATTTAAAATCTATCGGTGTGCCGGTTTCTCTGTCTATGAATTCAGAGAGTTTTGCATATACTTCATTGAAAACATTTTCTAAAATTTTTACAGATTCACTGATGCGTATGGTTTTCAGAAACCGCTCCCGCGCCCCTTCAATAAAATCATACTGAATTTCATCCGGATTTCTGTCTGATACATCCTGCGTTTTGCGTTCAATCAGCCCGCTGAGAAAAAATTCAGCCAAATCCGTCTGCCGGGATTGGGGAAGCATGACTCTCTGAACAAGGCGCATTACAGGAAGAGTAAGCGGCGCGGCAGACAGATAACCTGCCAAACGCCGCGCCATAGGAGAAGCAGTTGAAATGAAAAGTTTTATGCGTTCCTCTGCTGTGGGTTCTTTTTTGGCTCTTATATCCGCTTTGGCAGGTTTATCCGGAAATACAACACCTCTTATCCATCTGCTGCCTGTTCCCACAAGCGATTTTGCCCAGGGTCTCAATGAATCAGGTTCAAGGGAAACCACCGGCATTTTAAGACCTTTTGGCGTATTCTGATGAAAAATGCCGGTGTCAGTTATTGCCTGAAGATGTGCATTGACATTTCCGGGCCTGACAGAACGCAAATACACAGATATCGCATTGCCCAGACCGGTTCTGGGCCAAAGGCGGTATGGCAGCATATGGATGATTGCAGCAATATTGTGATATGCCCAGATTCGCAGCATTTTTATGATCTGATTGTCTGTCTGTGCATACCATTGGGATGAAACACAGTCACTTACCATCAGAATCAGACGCTGTTTTCCGGGATCAATAAGTTCAAGAGGACTTCTGCTCAATCCGGGTTTGGAAACACCGCTCCGGTATCCCTGATGCAGATGAATTCTGTTTTCAGCAAAAGAAAATCCCCAGGTCTGGACATTTCTGAACGCACCATGACGTTCAAAAAACTGTTGCAGTTCCCCAACAGTTTTTTTCCAGATAAGCATTGAGGAAGATTCATCAATGACCAATATCACATCAAGCCACCGGGTCAAAGCAGGTGCAAAAAACGGAATCCAGTTCTGCGATTCTGCTATTCTCCTGATGCTTATTTCCTCATCCAGTTTTTTTGCATAAGGGGATGGCCTTTTCTGCATAAGGGGACGGATGGCCCGCCCCATTTCCAGCTTGCCGGGCAGAGCAAACGCGGCAGGTACAGGAAAGGGATAACTGCCCTGATCATGTAAACCGGATGAATACAGATCAGTCCTGCATTCATTTTTATCAGACAGCCTGTTTTGTTTTTTATCTTTTTTATCAAGATGTTCTGTTCCGATTTCCTGCTGTCCGGTATTTTCCGGGGAGGGGGGAGTCTCAGATTTCCCAGAAGGTTTTGGGACTTTGCTTTCTGCCAAAGGTTTGTCAAGTTGGCAGACCAGCCAGAGAATTTCTGAAATTTCTGTGGCAGTCAGTTCAAATCCGATTTCATGAAGTTTTTCTGTCAGACGGGCAATCATGGCGTTTCCATTGCATCCAGAGTTTTCAGAACCGCATTGATAAGATTCTCTTTGGAAGATATTTCAATACCGTTTCTGCGAAGATAAATGGCATTCAGCAACTGGTCTGTTGCCAGCGGGCCTTTCTCCCGTCTTTCAAGAAAGGTTTCAATCAGTCTTTTTGTATCTTCTGTTGTATTCTCAAAATGGGATTCCACAATCCTTTTCAGTTTTTCCGGTGAAGGCTGTTCTATTTTCATCTGGATACAACGGCGAAGAAAGGGAACAGGAAGTTCACGTTCACCGTTACTGGTAAGCACAATAAAAGGAAATGCTTTGCACATGACTCTGCCCCTCTGAACAGGAATTCTTTCATTGCTGTCGCTGGGCAGTATTTCAATATTTTTATCAAAATCGGAATCTGAATACAATCTTGAAATTTCAGGTATTTCAAATTCACCCTCTTCAAAAATATTGAGCAGGTTATTGGGCAGATCAATGTCACTTTTATCTATTTCATCAATCAGCAGCACTTTTGGCCGTTCAGAAGGCAGCAGGGCAGTTCCCAAAGGGCCGAGACGGATATAATGCCCGATATCCGGAACAGATCTGATTTTTTTATGAAAATCACAATCATTGCCTTTTATCCCGGCTATCTGAAGTTCCTGAAAATGAACCTGCAAATCCTGAAAACGTCCCACAGCATCATATCTGTAAAGCCCTTCTTCCACAGTGGAACGGGTTGTAATGGGCCAGTAAAGCACCCTGCCAAGATTCAGTTGAAAGGCAACCGAATAGGCAAGGGATGATTTTCCCACTCCCGGTTTTCCGGTAATGAGCAAAGGGCGGCGAAGATAAAGTGCCGCATTGACCAATTCTGTCTCTTCAGGCCCGACTTCAAAAGACAGCGCACGTTCTTTTTCCCGCTCATCAGTCTGGTATTCCTGAATTTTTTGCTGTTTTATAACCCTGCCCCTGAAATTCCGCCACTTGGGAGGAGGAGGAAGCTGATCTATTCTGTCATGGGGTTCTTTTGTATCTCGGTATATATGCCATTCTGCCATAAATTTTACCCTTTTTATCCCGGAGGTTGAAGTGATATGTCTAATTCGCTTCCATACAGACTTTCCGGAGGTATCCTGTTCGGATCATCCCAGAAAAGTGTCAAATGGTTTCCAATGCTGTTTTCATCATCGCTTTCTGTCCGTTTTTTCTTTATAAATGCAGGAATACAAAAAAGTCTGTTTTCTTGTATTCCTTTGTTGATCTCTGCCTGAAAATTCAGATTATATTCAGATTTTCTTGACCATATTGCTATGGGTATTCCTTCCTGCAACATGGCTTTTATGAGTGCATCCGGTTTAAAAGGCATTAACAGACAGGAAATATCCGAACACAGTTTCAGTTCCCGGCAAAGAGATTTTTCGTCATATGTACGGGGTTGATCGAGCCAAAGCGTATTGTTTCCTATACATAGAATTCCATTCTGAAATATTTTTCCCCATCTTTTTTTCCAGTTATCTGTAATAACCGGATTGCTCAACACTTTTAATCGATCCAGACATCTTACAAGGATGTGATAATCTCTGCCAAATCTGCTTTCGACAAAGCAATATTTTCTTAAAGGCCATTGATCCATATCATGGGAAATATCCTTATATGGCATAAAAAATTCTATTGTTTTGGGAACTTCTTTTCGCCGTCTTCCTGTTTCATCTATGGTAAGAATGGTTTCGATCTGTTCAGCAAGGTCTTTCCGTTCAATCATTTTTCCATCGGCATACCAAGTCTCTATCTCACTTTCATTTTTCACAAAATAAGCCTTTATTGCGTATTCCCGTTTTTCCGGGTCAGGTGAATTGGAATCAAGTATGACCATTAAAAATGGGGCTAAAGGATCAGCAGATTCTTTTTTATCTGTCAATGCGTTTATATGGTTTTCCTGTTCAGATTTTATACCAAGTTCTGACGCAAGTTCTTTTGATAATTTCTTAATTTTTTCTGATAGTTTTTTGTCTTTAATATCAACTGATTTCATCAGATTTTCAATAAACAGCAGCAGAGGGTGTGTATTGTTTTGTGTTTCAAAATCAGATAATTCCTGTATTGCCTCGCATAATGATATATTTTCATTGATAGTTGATAATTCATTCTGCACAGCTTGACGATAGGAATCATTTAGTGTTTCATCAGGTATATTAATGGGCAGCAATAAGGCAAAAAGCCTTGCCAGAACTGTGTGGGGAATACGTTCCGGAGGATGCAGGATACGAACTAACGATTGAAATACTGTTTGGATTTTTACAGAAGGACCTTCAAAAGAATAAATTATATTTAGGAGTTGATCTATTCCATTATCATACTCCAAACAGATTGAAAGAAGATCCCTGACATCTGTATGAATCTTATTGCATATTTTAATTTTTCTCCTGATATGAACTGGCAATCCTTCTATTATAGAAGAAAGATCATCTTTTACAGATCGACATCCAATCAAGTTATCCGTAAGAGAATTTATTTGATTAAAATCCCATTCCATTTTCATTGAACTCCCATCCGCTTTATCACATTTTCAAGATTTTTCATATGTATTGTAGGGCCTTCAAAATAGCGGACTCTGTCAATCAACTCAGCAATCCCGTTTTCGAAAACATCGCAGACAGTGACAATGTTTTCAATATCTGTCTGTGCATTGTTTCCTATCCTTATTCTATTTTTAATATCAGCCCGTAAATTATTTACAACTGTTTCACGGGAATTCAGCATTGTAGAACATTTCAGCAATGCGTCTATTAATTCTGCTTTTTGTTCAAAGGTCAGGTTTATTATGATTTTTATTGTGATCGGATCTGGTGGAGTTGGGACTATTTTTTTCATCCCGATAGCCTTAATAATCTCCTTAAAACCCATCTCATAGGAAGACCGGAAATCAGCACTTCTCAAATTTTCCAATACTTCATCCTGCGGTTCAGTATTATCCAACTGAACAGGAATAAGAAAAATTTCTCCAGTCGGAAATTCATCAAAAATATCCAATGCTTTTTTAATTTGCTTCTGAACAGAACCTCTTTGGGTTAATGAATGTTTGGACAACAGCAGCAGAACATAATCACTGCCTTTCATCTCTTTACGGAATTCCTGATCGGGAAACTGACCTGCAACAACATCAATATCTGCAAGCCAGGGACGACATTTTAATTTTTTTAAATCATCGTAAATACGCTGTGCAGTTTCACTGTCTTGATTTGCACAGATAATGACTATTTTCTTTCCTGTAGCTGTTGAATTTTCTCTCATGGTATTCGATTCCTCTCCTGTATTCCCTGTTATTCGCTGTTTATCATCAGAAGCTGAGACAGTCCCGGCATCAGCATCTGTTTTCAGATAATTACCGTATTTTTCCCAAAAATCCACCACCAGTTCATGTGCGGGGTGATTAAAACTGTGAGGTTTGACTGTACTGAAATGATCTGTATTTCTCAGCAGAACCGGCGCGCCAAAATACCGTCCTGCGGATTCTTTTGTTACAACCCGTGTTTTATCCGGCAGAAATTTCCGGTGAAAAATAAAATGGTTTTCATAAGCCTCTGTTCCGAACAGACAGGGAATTTTTTTGTCATTGAGCAGATCCCTGAACCTGCCGTCAATATCCTGCAGTTCTGCATTTCCCCATTTCAGTTGTTTGCCCAGTTGCTGATTGTACAGGGTTGCAAGCCAGTCCAGTCTGTTTTCCAGTTTTGATCCGTATGAGGGGGACGCAATGAGGATGAGACCGATGTTTTTGTCTTTAAAAACAGCCTGTTCCCTTTCCAGCATATAACGGATGACAATGCCGCCGGTGCTGTGGCAAATAAAGACGATATTCTTTTTGCTTATGGGCGGTTGTCTTCCTTCTTTGTCAGTACGGTTTAAAGCCTTGAAAATTTCATAGGAACAGTTTTCAACTTTGTAGTCACCGCTGTCAAATTTTGTATAAAATCCGCCAAGAAATATGGAAACTTTGCCGATTCTTTTATCTTCAAGAATCATCTCCGGCCAGTATTTACTGTTTTCCGGATTTGTTTTGTCCTGATACAGCCAGCAGCCTCTGCTGTCAGAAAGTATGCCGTGAACAAAAACAATCACTGTATTGGAATCATTGTATTCATACCACAGATTGTTTTCCCCTTCCGGGGGCAGTTTTCCCATTGATTTCTGTCTCCTTCATCCGCCATCTTCAAAAAACCGATTTTCTCATTCTCAACATCGGCAATCTGTACCTGTTTCATTTCCCCAAGTCAGGGTGACATTTTCCGTATATACACTTTTTTTTTGTGATATGTCAATATCCATAACTCTTCAATATGCAATGTCAGGCAGTGTATCATTTCAGCCAAAATTATACCAATTCTCCATTGATTTGATACAATACCGTAAGTTTTTCCGATGTTGAGGGTGTGCAAAAAACCGCTCCGCTTAATTTTTGCACTCCTCCGGATTTGTATTCCGGATTATGGCGAACCGGTATTACAGACATATCTGAGAAAAATATCACCATGAATAACAGGAGCAGGAGAATCCATACTGATTCAAACAGTTAGCGCTTCATTTTTTCAATTTCACCCGCATTTTTTTGCCATGCAGTATATGCAAGTGCCGGTTTTCGGGAAATCTCATATGCTTCAGCCCGGTGAAAAAAATATCAATGATTTTAAATCAGTTCAGATTCCTGTAATCCGGTTTCGCAGCCGTTTGGGAGCCGCGGCCGCGGCAATGCCTTTATATGCCAGATAATGGGCGCGGTTCACGCCGTCCGGCAGTTCAATGGGAATGCCCTCAATATTTCTTGTTTTGAAAAAAGGATACTGCTGGGGAAAATCAGGCCGGGTGCAGCCAAAGCAGGGCACGCCCACTCTTGTTTTGGAGGATCTCCGGTTCCACAGCATTTTGTTGCAGGGGCCGTAAACCAGGGGGCCGTGGCATCCCAGATAGAAAAACAGGCAGCCTTTTTCCCCGAATTTTTTCTCCTCCACCCGGTATTCATGGTATTCATTGCGTGTGCATCCCTGATGAACCATGGTGTCATACCATTCCAGCGGTTCATTGTATCGGCCCAGCTCCAGTGGGATGCCGTCAATCAGTGCGGAAATAGCGCCTGTTATAACGCCCCCGTGGCATGGGCAGCCCGGGAGATTGATGACCGGCATTCCTCTGCGGGTTCTGAAATCTTTCCCCAGAAATCCGCCGGCATCCCATTTGTGAAACTGCAGACCCGTGGCCTCAGTTTCGCTGTCCGCGCCAATACCCCCGAAACTGGCGCAGGTTCCCACAGCCAGCACATATTCTGCCTGCCTGACCAGTGCTGCAAGCAAATCTTTTTTGGGTTTTCCCAACTCTGTGTCAAACATGCCGGTTCCGCCCGGACCCCGGATAACCGAGCCTTCAACGCAGAGAATATCCAGTCTTTCTTTCCCTGAGATAAGATCCTCACGCATCTGCCGCTGCTCCCGGATGCTTTTCACAGACAGGGAGGAATGCCAGAGAACATCAATATCATAACTGCTGAAAAAGTCAAAAGTGTCTGTGTGTTCTGCATTGAACATGGCCCAGGTGTCCCCGCCGCAGGCTCCGCACTGCAGCCAGTACAGTTTTACCGGCTTTTTGATACCGGAATCCGGCTGTTTTTCGCTTCCGCACACCTTTGCAGGTTCCGGAACAGGTGAACTGCTTTTGGGTTCATGCGGAGAATACCGATCTCCTGTTTTGCATTCCTCCGCAGATTTCTGAACAGGCGGATAAATGACAAAAAGATGACTGCACTGGGGGCAGCGAACCTTTGCCCCTTTGGACGGAATGCGGTCATCCGCAATCTCCACGGAAAAATTGCACTCTCTGCATACGATTTTCATAATGCTGTTCCTTCACCAATGCTTTGATTAGAATGTTTGCATTCCTGCGGGTATTTGCGGATCAAATCATTGTCCGCACATTTTGCATTCAGGGAAAATATGGCGATACTGCCGGGCTGGGCAAAGGGAATGGAACTGCCTTTTTCATCTGCCATATTCATAATTCTGTCCTGTTTCAGTGCTTCACCCGGCGAAAGAATTTCAATTCTGTCTCCGGTGAAAATTTTGTTGCGCACATCCACCTGAAACCGGCCATTTCCCATATTTTTAAGTATTTTGCCTGCAAAAACATATTCTGTGTCATACACGCATTCCGCATAATTGGGAATCACCTGATCCGGATCATTGAAATAAAAACCTGTGCAGTATCCCCGGTAACTGATTTTGGACAGTTCAGCGATCCATTCTTCTCTGACTGTCCGGGATTCCGGATTCTGCATATACGCATCAATGGCCTCGCGGCAGGCTTTGACCACAGTTGCCACATAATGAATTCCCTTCATGCGGCCTTCGATTTTCAGGGAATGAATTCCTGCATACGCCATTTCCGGAATATGGCTGATCATGCACAGATCTTTGGAATTGAACACATAACTGCCCCGTTCATCTTCCATGAGCGGGAAATACTGGCCGGGGCGTTTTTCCTCCATCAGCGCGTAGTTGAACCGGCAGGGATGGCAGCACATACCCCTGTTGCTTTCCCGTTTTGCCATAAAACTGCTCAGCAGGCAGCGGCCCGAATAGGAAATGCACATGGCTCCGTGAACAAAGGCTTCGATTTCCATGCCGGTTTTTTCCGAAATCTCCCGGATCTCCGCAAGACTCAGTTCCCGTGCCATATTCACCCGTACCGCGCCCATCTCTTGCCAGAACTGTGCAGCGCGAAAACTCGTGATATTGGCCTGTGTGCTGATATGAATGGGGATTTCCGGTATGATTTCCCTGGCCTGCATAAATATGCCCGGATCTGCAATAATGACCGCATCAGGCCGGATTTCTCCCAGACTGTGCAGATATTGCCCAATCGCGCTGTGTTCCACATTTCTGGGATAGATATTGCAGGCCACATACACTTTCACCTTTTTTTCATGTGCAAATGCAATGGCCTGCTGCATTTCCTCCAATGTGAAATTGCCGGAAAAATTGCGCAGACTGAAATCTTTTCCGGCCAGATACACTGCGTCCGCTCCGTAGTGAACAGCGATTTCCAGTTTTTCAAAATTCCCTGCGGGCGCAAGAAGTTCAGGTTTCCGGATTGTGAGGGTCATGAATGAAACATCCTGTCGCCCTCGGCAAAACCGTGCCGCTGTGAGAGTTTTTCAAACATCCGGGCCAGTCCTGTTCCCAGATTGAATGCCGCATCCGCTCCCAGATTTTCATCTGCGGTTTTGTCAAAAAACATATTGAGATTGGATGCCAGTCCATCTTCCGGTTTCCAGTAACATATCATAATCGGAACTTTGGGCAGAGGATGCAGCACAACTGATATATCTGAGGCAAACTGTTTTTCCACCTCTTTGCCGCTGAACATATGCACAATGTCATCAAAAAAACCGGTATGTATGTCAGCCACCTGTTTCATGGCCTCTTCCCCCCGTTTCTGAAAAAGCGGATATTTTTCCCTTCCGTTTTTCAGTTCCCGGAAAGAACGCCAGTCTCCGGAAATATCCAGCCCTTTGCCGTAAAGAATATAATGGAGCAGGGGCGCAGCAACCCAGATATTGACATGAATATCAGTGAAAAAATTTCCCTGTGCATCCACAGTGAAATTTTTTCCAAGCACCGGTATTGTCAGTTTTCCGTCCGAATACTGTCCTCCGGTTCTGGGTGCTGCTTCGGCCAGATCACAGTTGCCGATTTCTTTTTTCAACTGTTCCAGATAATCAGCCTGAATATCATCCATTCCGTTTTCCCGTGAAGGCTCTTCGGAAAAACGCGAGATGGTTTCCGCATCCAGTCTTGGACAGTCACGGAGATTTTTCTGTCCGGTAAAAACAGCACCGGCAAAGGCCATACAGGTTTTCAGACCGCATTCCCGGCAGTTTGATTTATCAAGCAGAGCAAAGATTTCCATTGCATTTTTTGGCTTTGGCATTAAAAAATCCTCCTTTTTTTTCATTAAAAAAATCCACAGATTTTCAGTTTTTTCAATAATCAGCAGTTGGCATTGGGACAAACCGGCTGACTGCCTGCTTTTAACCGCATAACTGATCTTACGCCACCCTTTCAAAAATCAGCAGGTTACTGTATCCTCCGTCATTCCGGCAAAATCCGGAATCCGGTAAAGCTGGCTTTCGCTGGTATGACAGGGAACTGTTATATCAATATAGTGATTTTTGATGATTTGTAAAATGAAATTCCATCCGGCATTGCGGGATATTCTCACATTCATTGCAGGGACGGGTTTTAGGCGATTTCCATGAAAAACGGTATAATCATTAATGGAAATTACCTTACACCCGCCGGGCACTGCTTCCTATTGGCGCCGGAAACATGCAGAAAAAAATCCGTCTGTATGGTGAAGATGCGGGAAAGTCCGGAGATACCCTTCCGGAGCGACAAGGGAGCGGGCTTTTTCCGGCAGACCCGGCAGATCTTTTTCAATACGGAATTCCGGATGTTTTTTCAGAAATGCGGATACCACTCCGCTGTTTTCTTCCGGTTCTGTACTGCATACCGCATACACCAGCAGACCGTTGGGTTTTACCAGCCCGGTCAGATGATGCATGAAACGGATCTGACGATCCTTGCAGCGTAAAAGATTTTTTTCTGACACAGCCCATTTGGTATCAGGATTGCGGCGGATTACACCCAGACCGGAACATGGCGCATCCAAAAGCACCCGGTCAAAAGTGCCGAATTTGTCAGGCTCCGGTATTTTATTCAGGTCATATTCGCAGTCTGTGACAATGGATATGCCCAGTTTTTGCATTTCACTTTTCAGGCAGTCAAGTTTTTCCCTGCTGCTGTCCATTGCAAGAATTTTTCCCTGATTTCCCATCAGTTGCGCTATATGCCCGGTTTTTCCGCCAAGCCCCGCACACGCGTCCAGAATATGCTCGCCCGGCTGTGGATTGAGCATTCGCGTGACCAGTTGCGCTGCCTCGTCCTGCACCTGAAACCATCCTTCCTGAAATGCTTTGATCTTTGGCACAGACGGCATCTGTCCGGACAGGAGAATGCCTTCTGCCGTATAAACCGCAGGTTCAGCATGTTCCACTTCGGATCTGAGCGAATCCATGAGTTTTTCACGCGTGATTTTAAGTGTATTGCTGCGGATTGTCAGAGGCGCAGGCGTATTGAGGGCCTGGCAGATACTCTGACTTTCCTCATATCCGAATCTGCCAATCCACCGCTCCACCATCCACCCCGGAAAAGATTCTCCTATGCTCAGGGCAGAAACCGGTTCTTTTTCCGGATCGGGAAAAACAATGTTTTCCTTATTTCTGAGAACATTGCGCAGCAGGCCGTTGACAAAACCGCAGATATGGGAACCTGCCCCGGTTTCCTTTGCCAAATCTACGGACGTATTCACTGCCGCGGATGCCGGTATTCTGTCCATATACAAAATCTGAAAAAGTCCCATACGCAGAATATTAAGAATATGATGCTGTATTTT
The DNA here is from genome assembly GCA_050180235.1 of Desulfococcaceae bacterium. GTDB lineage: Bacteria > Desulfobacterota > Desulfobacteria > Desulfobacterales > Desulfococcaceae > JAABRU01. The sequence continues at coordinate 18,007 of JBFXEJ010000061.1, read as the reverse complement.
ATCCATGCCGCTTTTGGAAAAACTGGCAATGATATAATCCAGACGCTCCCGCCATCGCAGCACACCATAGACCAGTGCATAGATAAAGGAACGGTCTCTTCTGTCAAAAGGCTGATCAGCAAAAACCTGATCCAGCACAGCATCAAGGGTTTTGCGCTCCTGCTCCACGGTGTGCAGAATGTGAAGCGCTGTTTTGCGGGGAATATCGGTCATAATTTTCTCGGTTCTGGTTAATGGGTTTTACTGTTTTATCAACTAAAACAGCATGTAATATGCAGTATGGGCGCAGAGACAGCGGAACACTTCATAACACAGCGTACAGGATTTGCTGTTTACTGCGGGTTTCTCTGTCGCTTCACTCACCCTGTTTTCTGCTATCTTGTCAATTTTGCTTTAAAAATTCCCGGAATGCCGAACTGAAACTTCGGATTTTCCTCAAATCCCAAAGGAATGACATTATTATAGCATATTAAATCGCAGATACAAGCCAAAAACCTGAAAGTTGACATTATCGGCCTCTTCTGCGTTACAGGAGCTCCAATTCCATTAGTTTATGGGATATTATGCAAGGGACAGATACTGCGGACTACGGTGATTTCTGTGACGGGCATGAGATTGGCAGTCTGAATCGCTGATGGATGCTGATGTAATAGCAACTCGCCATTGACCTGATACAATCTGCACTTCCGGCCGAAACTGATCCGGAGGAGTGCAAAAATTAAGCGGAGTGGTTTTTTGCACACGCTCAACAGCGGAAAAACTGACAATAAATATCATATCAAATCAATAGAGAATTGGTATAACAGATTACAGGGATTTGTCCGGGAAAAATCAGCGGCATCTGCGTCAGTCCGTGTGAATCAGCGGTTCAGACATGCTGCACAGAGCGAATATTCCATTGCAAAATTCATTTTCAGCAAATTCTGTCTGTAGTGATTTCTCACCCGCAAAGCCTGGGTTTGCGCGCGGCTGTGACTTCATCCATCCGCCGGACTTTGGTTTTCACAGGAGCGTTTTTCAGCAGTTCCGGATTTTTCTCCGCTTCTTCCGCAATATTCCGCATGGCATCTATGAACTGGTCAATATTCTCTTTGGGTTCCGTGTCTGTGGGTTCAATCATAATCGCGCCGTGAACCACCAGCGGGAAATAAATGGTGGGAGGATGAAAACCGTAATCCATCAGACGTTTGGCAATGTCCAAAGTCGTAATTTTATGCGGTTCCTGCAGTTTGTCTGTGAACACGCATTCGTGCATACAGGCACGGTCATATGGCAGATAATACACATCTTTGAGTTTCTCTTTGATGTAATTGGCATTCAAAACAGCGTGCTGACTCGCGGTTTTCAGGTTTTTTCCCATGCTCAGAATATAGGTGTAAGCCCGGATGAGAATGCTGAAATTGCCGTAAAATGCGTGCATTTTTCCAATGCTTTCCGGCATATTCCATTGCAATTCATATCTGTCTGCTTTTTTCATCACACGCGGTACAGGCAGAAAAGGCTCCAGATGCTTTTTCACGCATACAGGCCCTGCGCCGGGGCCCCCGCCGCCGTGAGGAGTGGAAAAGGTTTTGTGCAGATTGAGATGGATGGCATCAATGCCGATTTCTCCCATTTTCACAATGCCCATGACTGCGTTGAGATTGGCTCCGTCACAGTAAATCAGTCCGCCTTTGCTGTGAACAATGTCTGTGACTTTGCGGATGTTTTCCTCAAACAGTCCCAGAGTATTGGGATTGGTCACCATGATGCCAACCGTGTCATCATCCATGAGATTTGCCACTGTTTCCGGCGACAGCACTCCTTTTTCATTGGAAGCCACAGGTACAGAAGTGTATCCGCAAAGAGACGCGCTGGCCGGGTTGGTTCCATGCGCGGTATCCGGAATCAGGATTTTGGAGCGTTTTCTGCCCTTTTTGCTGTGATACGCGTGAAAGAGCAGCATGGCAGTCAGTTCACCATGCGCACCGGCTGCGGGCTGCACAGTGACAGCATCCATGCCTGTGATTTCCGCAAGATACTGCTCCAAATCATACATCACTTGCAAAGTTCCCTGTGCCAGATCCGTTGGCAGCAGCGGATGTGATCCTGCGAATCCGGGCAGAGACGCCATTTTTTCATTGATCTTGGGATTGTATTTCATGGTGCAGGAGCCTAAGGGATACATGCCTGTATCCACTCCGAAATTCCATTGGGACAGCCGGGTGTAATGCCGCACAACATCCACTTCACTCAGATCCGGAAAATCCGGGCCTTCCCCTGCTAAATTCGCATCCACTGCTGCTTTTGGCACATCGCTTGGGGAAAAGGACACACCGCATCTGCCTTTTCTGCCTTTTCTGCCTTTTTCCCAAAGAAGTGGTTCATTCATAATCAGACCGCTTGTTCCTGCATATTCTGTCATGGTGTCACCCCCTTTATCAAACTGTCCATATCTGCTTTGGAAAAAACTTCGGTCGCGCAGAGCAGCCAATGGTTTTTCAGTTCCGGATAATAGCATTCCAATGCAATTCCCGCGATGATTTTCTGCTGTGCAAGTTTGCTGTGAACAGTCTGAAATCCATCCGGAAATTCTGCCACAAATTCATTGAAAGTTGCACTGGCAAAGGGAATCTTCACACCTGCATTGCGCAGTCCGGTCTTGAGATATTCAGTCTTGTCATAATTGATTCGGGCCAGTTGCCGAATACCGGTTCCGCCCAGAGAAGCCATGTACATCGCGGACATGGTCGCGCACAATCCCTGATTGGAGCAGATATTGGATGTGGCCTTTTCCCTGCGGATATGCTGTTCACGGGTGGATAAAGTCAGAACAAATCCCCGTTTTCCTTCCAAATCTGCGGTCTGTCCGATGAGTCTTCCCGGCATACTGCGCACATGCTGATTCAATGATGCAAACATGCCCAGACCGGGGCCGCCGAAACTCTGGGGAATACCCATGCTCTGGCCTTCGCCGCAGACAATATCCGCGCCGCAAATGCCCGGATTTTTGTACAGAGCAAACGCGAGCGGTTCCGTAAAAGCCGTAATGAAAAGAGCATCTTTGTGATGCGCCTTTTCTCCTGCTGTTTTCAAATCTTCCATGCAGCCAAAGAAATTCGGGGATTGCAGAGCCACTGCTGCCAAATCGCTGATATTGTCTGCCGCTGAAAGATCCGTGCTTCCGTCCGGCAGATACGGCAATTCCACAATCTGATATTCTGTGGGACGGAAATAGGTCTGCACAACCTGACGGTACAGGGGATGAATTGCACGGGAAATTGCAACCGTTTTCTTTTTGCCTTTGCCAATGCGGATAGCCATCAGCAAAGCCTCGGCCAGCGCGGATGCGCCGTCATACATGGACGCGTTCGCGACTTCCATGCCCAGCAGCCGGGCGGTAAGAGTTTGATATTCAAAAATGGCCTGCAAAGTTCCCTGACTGATTTCAGGCTGATACGGCGTATAAGCCGTGACAAATTCCGAACGCGAGGCCAGATACTGCACAGAAGCCGGAATATGATGATTATAACTGCCCGCGCCTGCAAAAACTTTGTATTCGGGACTTGCGCCCATCTGCCGGGACAGGGCATTCATATGCTCACTGACTTCCCATTCGCTCATTTCCGGCAGGTTCAGTTCTCCCTTAAAACGGCAGTCATCGGGAATAGCGGAAAAGAGATTATCAAGACTTTTCGCTCCCACAACCGCCAGCATGTCTGCCACATCTTCCTGGGTATGGGGTAAGTATCTCATTCCTTTAATCCTTTCAGCATACGGAGATAATCATCTTTGTCCATCAGGGAGTCGAGTTCGCTCAGGTTGTCTGCTGCGATCTCCATCATCCAGCCTTTGCCATAAGGATCTTTGTTCACCAGTTCAGGAGAATTGCCCAGTTCCGTGTTCACGGACAGGACTTTGCCGCCAATGGGCATGTACAGTTCCGAAACCGCCTTGGTGGATTCCACTGTTCCAAACACCTCGCCTTTGGCAAATGCGGCTCCAATCTCCGGCAGTTCCACAAAAACAATGTCCCCCAACTGATCCTGGGCATAATCGGAAATACCGACTTTCACGGTATTTCCCTCTTTTTTTGCCCATTCATGATCCTTTGTATAACGCACATCCTCTTTCACGGTCAGTTCACTGAGTTCTTTCATGGCTGCGGTCTCCTTTCATTTTTTATTTTTCCTGTAATTCATCCAAAAAAATGATAGCAGGGATTTGAAAGAATTAATAATCTCTGCAGGTTGTTGGGTTACACTATCGCTAACCCAGTCTTCAGATTCAGCCATACTGGAGCATATTTTTCATGGATTTCCGGGCTGTGCGATCCGGCCTGATGTCCTGCACAATGTGCACTTTTATCTTCCGCCGTCCGTCATGCAGTTCAACAATATCTCCGGGGCTGAGTTTCTTTTTCACTTTCACAAATCCGCAGCTTAAGCCTTTGGGACTGAAACCATCGGGTTTGTTTGGACTGGCAATGCTGAAGATTTTGCCATTGTGCCGTCCGATAGCCATATCGGTCGCGCAGGTCAGCACTGTACCAATTTCATGTCCCTCTGCATCCGCAGCAATGGCCGGAAGGGTGACTTTTCTCGGATCATCCCCGGCAAAGGGACAGGTGTATTCCGCATGTTCCGCGTTCAGCAAAGCCTGTGACCCGGTAAAATCTTTTGTGAAACCCTTTCCGTCTTTTGCATATGGCAGGGCAAAAGACCAGGGATGGCGGATAAAAGGCCAGTGACCAATATCCTGATGGGAAAGGGGCAGAACTGCACCCGCGCGCAGGGAATCACGCGCAGCCAGTCCGCAGGCTGTGAGTCCGAATTCCTCTCCGGTTTTCATAAGCATTTCCCAGACCCGGAGAAAATGCGCGGGAGTCAGGAAGATTTCAAAACCGAATTCGCCTGTATAACCGGTTCTGGAAAGCAGAATGGGGGTGTGATCCTTCAGACGTATCTGTGAAGACAGGGGGGAAGTTTCATCAAAATGGCCTTTGAAGGAAAAATAGGGCATATTGTCAAACACTTTTTGCGGATCAGAGAGCACCTTTTGGAGTATTTTTGCGGAAAAAGGGCCCTGAATGTCCATTTTTCCCACTTGATCCGTCAAATCTGTGATGCTGACATTCCGCTTTCCCCTGTTTGCGGATAGTTGGGCGGCAATGGTCTGCCCCATTCCCGCATTGACCACCACCAGATATTCACCTTTTCCCATCATGAACACAATCGCGTCATCAATGACCCCGCCTTTTTCATCCAGAAATGCTCCATATACGCATCTGCCCGGAAAAAGGGCTTTTTTTTCTTTGCCAACGCACCCGGTCAGATCATTGGTGAAACAGTGCTGAAGAAGATCAAAGGCATCTGCTCCTGTCACCATGACAGAAGCCATATGACCGGTATCAAAAAGTCCTGCGCGGCCAATCACTGTCAGATGCTCATTCAGGGCAGAGGCATACCACAGAGGCATGTCATAACCGCCGAACACACTCATTTTTGCACCGCGGGAAATATGCCATTGGTGCAGGAGTGTCTGTCTGGGCTGGGTTTCCATAATGCCGTCCTTTCTGTTCGGAAATGGATGATAATGGAAAAGTCACTACAGTATATCAGCTTTTTTGATTCGGTGGGATAAAAATGGAAGATAAAATTAGTTTAGTAATTTCTTATTATTTTGTCAATATTCAATCCTGAAAGGTCTTATTCTTAATGGGGAAGCGTTCATAACCACCTCTGTGAGGAAACCGGCCATTTTTTATACTGTTGTATGAGTATTAATTAAGTATTGTTTTTTATTTTCATTAAGTTTATTATATATAAAATAGGATTTTATCTGATATAAATGGCTGTTCAGGCTTTTGTGCCCGGCATTTTTTGCTGCGTTTCCTGTTTTTTCAGAGTTCCGGAAAGTGTTTTATGCAAATTAAAAGATATATCTTTTAATTTTTAAAAAATTTCCGGGGCTTTTCTGCATATTTTTTCATTCAGGATACTCCGGGATCGGGTGTGTCCCCATTTTTTTCACAAAATCCATATCCTTACCATCCGGGATGTTTGTGCAAAACGACTGATAACGACCCTGATTACCAAATCTGTGAAACATCCCGGAAATGCAATACAGCTACCTGAATTTTAACTGGTTTTTATCGGAAATCTGCCTGAGGGCCATTTTTTGCGGATGCAGACATTCTAAGGGGAAAAATATAAATAAATTCATTTATAAATATATAATCAATCCCGTGGTAGTGGGTCTGCACGAACTGGTTAAAATTTAACTGTCTTATATTATTATGTTTTCAAAAAATACGGATTTTTGTTCATATATAATAAATACAGACAGTTATACTATACATCCATGATACTGTTCATGCTGATTTTATGTAATATATTGATTTATAAATTAAAAAAATCAGCATAAAAAGTTCCACTACCAATCCCGTTTCCTTAAGAAAAGTTAAGGAGTGCCGGAATGAAAATCTGGCAGTCTTTTATGAATTATTTCAGAGTCCCAAACTTCAGGTTCGGGACTCTTCAGCCCTTAAGGAAACGGAAGATGATCAATATATTAGACTTCCTGCAAAACTCGAATTTCTCATAACTAACTATTTGTTATTATTGATTTTGATAATGAGAAAATCTAGATTTGCAGGAAGTCTATTATTGATTACCCTGTGGAGCGCCCCAATGGGATTAAGTTAAGGAAAAGCCCCGAAGGGGCGGATTGATACAGCCCAGGCCAACAGCCTGGGAATACATGAAAAAAAAATAAGCCCTGAAGGGGCGGATTATATAAGGGGAAAATACCGGAATCATTTTTTAATGCGCCCCTTCAGGGCTTACGGTTATTTTGGGGAATATTCCCAGGTCTTCGCCCTGGGCTATATCAATACGCCCTTTCAGGGCTTTCCTTAAAATGTCTTTTCCTTAACTTAATGGCATTGGTGCAGCGCCTTTATACCGGAGAATGTCAGTAACTTCATGATTTTTGTAAAAATTTCGTAACGTGAGTTGTTAAAAGACAGTATATTGAATATATAAGCAAAGTTATATTTACTTTTTATAAGGAGAAAACATATGAAACACGGAAACAGTTCACAGAAAAATGGAAATTTTTGCATTTCTTCCTGCAAACTGCAAAATTCTGCAGCCATGATGCTGCGGTTTTTTGTCATCCTTTTTACAATAGTTGCTCTTTTTCTGGCAGCGCAGGTTCCGGACGGGAACGCTGATCCCTTTCCGCCGATATGGAATGGCAATACTCCCGGAACAGCACCGGGTACATCGCTTCATTATCAGGTGGCAATGTGGCCCGATGCCGCTGCTGGCAAACCACCGACCGATCTGAGTGCCTGGACACCCACCTATCATAATGGGAACACAGACAATGATCCCCGGGTAGGCGATCCATCCAACGGAGGAACCCGGCCCCAGAATTATGTGAATGTGGCTTCGGGGTGTCCGACAGCAGACAAGAGCCTGCCCAGTATTTACTGGGCTTTTGATTCTGCCACACAGACCATCTTTTTCCGCTGGCGCGTGGAGCAGATAGCCAATACATATGCCACAGGTCCCAGCCCCGGTTCTTTCAGTTCCGGAGATCCCTGGAATGCAGCTTTGTGGACAGTTTTTTTTGATATTGACGGGGACGGTTTCCGGGAATTTGCCGTGCATCTGGATGGTTCCGGCGGTTCCCCTTCTACACCCATTGATCTGGTGGCGGGCATTTACAGCAATACCCGGAGTCAGTCCATAGACTATGAAAATGATCCGAATATTCATCGGATTGCACATAACCCCACAGCCTTTGTAGGTGCAGGAAATATTCTTCTCAATTACCACAGTTCTCTTGCCCCGGACACCAGTTGGCCCAACGGCAGCAATGAAACCGTATGGGATTACGGCACAACCCGATCTGTGGAGATTATTGATACCCCCCAGTGCGTTGAATATTTTGTGGATTACCAGATTCCTCTGGGACTGCTGGATGCTTCCGGAGTAGATACCAATGGAGACGGTACACCGGATGGTCCTAAAATTACGGAAAATACGCCACTTTCCATGTTTTTCACCACAGCCAACAGCTTAAACAATGCTTTGCAGAAAGATGCAGTTATTGATGCCTCTTTTACGCCTGATCTGAGCCGGGAACTTCCTTTCGGCGATTTTATCACCCTTGCAAACGGTACGCTGAAGCAGCCGATTGTGGATGTCAATATCGCTGCGGGGTGCGGGCCTGTGGAAATTACGTCCCAGATTGTAAAAGACGCCCTGGTGGTTTCCGGTCAGACCTCTGTTGAAACAACTGTTGATGTAATGGAGTACCGTTTTTATTTTGATGCCAATGGTGACGGTTTTGCCAATGACGGCGGCACATGGGATAAAGCGGTTCCCGCAACAAATGATTCTTCTTTGGGGCCGCAGGTATGGACAGCCACCTGGGATTCCAGCGGTTTTGAGGAAGGGCAGTATCTGGTGGGTGTGTATGCAGTTGATAACAAACAGGGTTATAATCAAGATTTGGTAAAGCATGTCACGTTTTCCTATTTGACGGACAATCCATCAAATCCGTATTATGCGTATTCTGAGCATCAGCTTCCTGTTTCCAGCATACCCGGAGAAGTATGGTATGCCAACCCCGATCCTGATCCGGGTGTGCAGATGGGTACTTTTGTCAATACCTGCGGAACAACGGCCATCAGCAAAACTTCGGATAAAACAGAATATAATGCCGGGGGGCTTGCCACTTTTACCATTACCATTAAAAATACCCTGAGAACAGAGCTGGATATTAACAGTATAACAGATTCTCTGCCTTCCGGTTTTATCTATGCAGCTACAACCGGCGGAACACTGTCGCCTTCAACGTCTCCTGCAGCCGGAGCCACCGGAGATATTACATGGACATTCTCCCCTGCGGTGACAATTCCTGCCGCAGCAGGTGATCCCATTGTGCCGGTTGTGAAAACCCTTGTTTTTACTGCCAATGTATCCGGTGTATCAGGAACTTATACCAATGTGGTCAGTGCTTCTGCCACAAGAGGCACAACCACTTACACAATGACGGCTGATCCGCTGCCTGTTGGCGTGGGTGCGCCATTGCTGAATATCAGCAAATCCGCAGTGGTTTCAACAGATGCGGACGGTGATGGAAAAGCTGATCCCGGAACCGATACGATTACCTACACAATAAGCTATTCCAATGATTCTCCGGTAAATGTGCCGGATGTTATTATTACAGATACTGTTCCTGCGGGATTAACTTATGTTCCCGGTTCCGCTTCCAATGGAGGAACAGAAGCAGGCGGAACCATTACATGGAATGTCGGGGATCTGGCCTCCGGTGAAGGGCCTTATACTGTAACATTTCAGGCAACAGTGAACAATCCCTATCCGGATGCCGAACCGCTTGCCTCAGTGAATACAGCCACCATTGATGATGACAATAATCCCGCAAGTGTTGTGGATTCAGAAACTGCCAGCACCACAGTTCTGATTGATGCCCCCCGTCCAAATTTGGTGGTTCAGAAGAGTGCCGGTTCAAGTGCCATTGTACCGGGTGGGAGTGTTACATTTACCATCAGTTATATGAATACCGGAAATGTGGCTGCAACAGGCGTAATTATTACAGATGATGTTCCCACAGGATTTACTTATGTTTCAAACACAGGCGGAGGATCATATGCTGCGCCCACTGTAACTTGGAATATCGGAACAGTAGCCGCCGGGGGAACCGGTTCTGTAACGGTTACCATGCAGACAGGCAATCCCTTTACCGGATCAAATCCCACAACCAATACCGCAACAATTGATTCAAATGAAACAACGCAGGTGAGTGACAGTGTACAGGTGGGGGTAACAAGCGGCGGAGGCGGCAGTACCTGTAGCGGACCAACTTCTGGAACTGATACATCTGGCAGCTCATTTACACCATCAAATGTTGCAACAGAAAGTGATGGACTTTCAGATGAATATTCAGCTCCTACGGGATATAACGAATCTTTATATCAGCAGTACAACTTTTCTTCTTTTGGTGCGACCAGCGTTCCTAGTGATGTTCAATTGACTCTTGTTTATGATGAAAAAAAAATAAATGGTGTAAAAATTGATGTATATGGAAACGGTTCCCTTCTTATTAATGATTACGGACTAACTTGGAATGACACTCCCAGTGCAACAGCACATACTATTAATAATGTTGATTTGGATACTGTACTGGGTCGCAGTTTTACGGTTGATGAAATAAATAACCTTGTAATTTATCTTTGGGCAAGTGCCAGCGGAAGTGGTGATGGATTTTATACCGACTACGTCAATGTATGCGTTATTACTCCTCCTGATCCTGCCAATCTGATCATCAACAAACAGGCATCAGCCTTATCTGTTTCCCCAAACGGAACATTGACCTATACCATAAATTATGCCAATACTGGCGGTGGAACAGCAAATAATATTGTTATTACGGATACACTCCCGGCGGCTACAATGTTTTCCAGCGCAACCGGAGGCGGAACACATGCTGGCGGAGTAGTAACATGGAATATTGCCTCACTTGCTGCCGGAACAGGCGGTTCTGTTACCGTTAAGGTCGATGTAACTACCGAAGCCACCGGAACTTTGGACAATACCGCATCTATAGACAGTGATGAAACGACACCTGTCAGCGATACTACTTCAACCATTGTCAAACGCCCCAACGTAACTATAAACAAATCCGCTGATTCTACATTGCTTTTTCCAGGTGATACAGTCCTTTACACACTGACGGTTCTCAACAGCGGCGATGCGGAAGCAACAGTTGTAATTATTAATGATGTACTGCCGACAGATACCTATTTTACATATGATTCAGCTTATGGCACAAAACTGGACGGTGCAGCTCATGGGGATCCTATTAATGACAACAAGACCAATATCGGTACTCTTGCAGCAGGTGCGACCGCAAAAGTAACCTTTCAGATGATTGTAGCCGGTGCGGGTGTGCCTGCCGGAACTACAACAAAAATCAATTCCGCCACTGTTCAGAATAACGAAACCACAGGCACCCGTTCCAGTGATCCTGTTATCGTAACCATCAGCAGCAATCCCAATCTTGTTTTTGACAAAACCGTTTCGCCTGCCGGGCCCCATGCTCCGGGAGATACACTTACTTATACTCTGACTGTCACCAATGAAGGTGCTTCATCAGCTGCTGATGTGATTGTGGAAGATACCATTCCGGATTATACAACTTATCAGGCAGGTTCATTAAAATATAACGGGGCTGCCCGGACGGATACAAAAGGTGCGCCGGATGACAATGCCTATTATGACAGCGCTTACAAGAAAACTGTATTTGATATTGGCACACTCGGCTCCGGAGTGACGGTGATATTGCAGTTTCAGGTAAAGATTGATTCCACAATGCCTGTTGCTTCAACTACAATCACCAACTCCGCAACGGTCAGTTCCAGCAACACCTCCGGCAGAACAGACACAACTGACTCTGCGGTAAATGCAAGCCCGGTATTGACCATAGATAAATCCGGCCCGGCAAGTGTGCCTTATCCTGTAACAAAAGTCAGTTCTGTAAGCGATGCAACCCATCTGGTTCTGAGCGATGTTTCCTCCCTGACTGCGGGGCAGTACATCCGTGTCGACACTGATGTGACGCAGATAACTGATATAAGCGGAAATACTGTCACAGTAAGTCCGGGAATTGCTGCTGTGGCCGGGGAGGATGTGGTGGGCAGTCTTACCTATATTCTTTCCTACACCAATACCGGAGCAACCACAGCCACAAATATTTCCGTCAAGGATACCCTGCCCGCAGGAGCAGTTTTTGTCAATGCCAGCACCGGATGTTTGGAAGCAGCAGGAGTGGTGACATGCGCTGTCGGTGATCTCAAAGTCGGTTACGGGGGCAGTGTGCAGGTCACCATCTTCCCCGGCAGCACCGGACCCCATACGGACATTGCCAAAATTTTCAGTGATGAACAGACAACGGATCCTGCTATCGGCGATCCCCGGTATGATGATCTTGCCACCACCGCAGCCGGAATTGTGGAAAATCCGGTCATCGGCATAGCCAAAACCGCAAGTGTGGCAAGAAGCAACGGAGATGGAACCTATACGACCGGTATCAGCATCATTGTCAAAAATTTGGGAAATGTGGTGCTCAACAATGTTCAGGTGACAGACAATCTGAATTCGGCATTTCCGAATCCGGCAATCTATACGGTGGCAAATCTCACAGCCAGTATGCTGACCTTAAACGACGCCCCCGTATTTAACGGAAACACAAATCAGAATCTTCTGAAAGGAACCGATGTTCTCGGCGTAGGGGAAACAGGATATATCAGCTTTGATGTCACCTTTAATCCCAATGGTTCTTCCGGGCCGTTTAACAACTCTGCCACAGGCACAGGCACAAGTCCGGGAGGGACAACTTCTTCAGATATTTCGGATAACGGCACAAATCCCGATCCCGATGATGACGGCAGTCCCAATGAGGCCGGTGAAAATGATCCCACACCCATTAAATTCTCCAGCCTTGGCATTGCAAAACAGGCAGGGCAGGCAGTGGATAACGGAGACGGAACCTATACCTCTGCAATAACAATTTATGTGGAAAATCTCAGTGCTACAGAGGCTCTGACCTATCTGCAGGTGACAGATGATCTTTCAGCCACCTTTGCGGCTCCTGCTTCTGTGGTGGAAGTAACGGGGCTGACCAGCGTAACATTGACCGTGAATGCAGGTTTTAACGGAACTTCAGACACCAGACTGCTTGCCGGAACTGATACTCTTGGCGCAGGCGCAAATGCCACGATTACGTTCAATGTAAAATTTAATCCGGGAGCCTCTGCCGGGCCTTTCAACAACTCGGCTGTGGGACAGGCGCAGGCATCCAGCGGTGTGCATACAGACACATCGGATGACGGAACCAATCCTGATCCGGACAATGACGGCAATGCTGATGAACCCGGAGAAAATGATCCCACGCCAATTACAATGGGCAAAGCTGTTCTTTCAGCGGAAAAATCAGACGCGCTGCATACGGATGCGGATGGAAACGGTTATCCCTCTCCCGGAGATACAATTGCATACACGGCTGTTATTGAAAACACGGGCACATTGGATGCCACCGGTGTTGTTTTCACAGATATACCGGATATAAACACAAACCTTGTGGCAACTTCTGTCTCCACTTCGCAGGGAACAGTAAGCAAAGGAAATACAGCAGGCGACAAGACTGTGGAGGTTGCTGTCGGAACCATTGCGCCGGCTGCATCTGTTACAATAACCTTCCGGGTGACTGTGAAAACACCCTTCCCCGCAGGTGTGAACAGGATTGAAAATCAGGGCTGGGTAAGAAGCACTGAACTTCCGGATGAACCCACAGATGATCCGGATACCCCAACAGTGAAAGATCCCACAGGCACAACAGTAACCGCAGTGCCTTATATTGAGGCGGATAAAGGCGTAACGCTTAAAACCGATGCGGACGGCAATGGCGTGCCTTCGCCCGGTGATACGCTTTCCTATACAGTCACGATTGCCAACAGCGGAAATACATCCGCAGCAGGTGTGTCTTTTGCCGATACTGTACCGGTCAATACAACTTATGTGCCATCATCTTTGACAAGCACACAGGGAACAGTCAATGACGGTTCTGCACCAAATTTGTCTGTAACTATCGGCACACTGAATGCCGGAGCATTTGCCACTGTCAAATTTGACGTAACCATAAACAGTCCACTGCCCGGCGGAGTGACGCAGGTTGCCAATCAGGGAACAGTAACCGCAGATGGCGGAATTTCCGTACCGACCAATGATCCCGTAACACCGGAAAAAGGGGAGCCCACTGTTACGACTGTGACAGCAGTACCCAATATCAATGCACTGAAAAGCGACAGTCTGTTCACAGATGCAGACGGAAATGGTGTGCCGTCTGAGGGTGACACACTTTCCTACCGGGTTGTCATTGCCAATACCGGCAATGCTCCGGCTGAAAATGTGGTATTCACTGACACACCTGACACCAATGCGCCTCTGGCGGCCGGATCAGTCAAAACAGGTCAGGGAACAGTTGTAAGCGGAAACACGGCGGGAGATACGTCTGTGAATGTGACTGTTGGCACAGTTATCCCCGGTGCTTCCGTTATCATCACATTCAATGTTGAAGTTGCCGATCCCCTGCCTGCCGGAGTAACTGCGGTTTCCAATCAGGGAAACGTAACAGCAGACGGCGGCATTAATGTTCCCACCGATGATCCGGATACAGGAGCGGATGATGATCCGACATTAACAAATATTTTTATATCAATAATTGACGCTGCTGATGATGATTTCACCGCAACACCGGTGAACGGACTCACGGGCGGTGACACAGCTAGTGTTCTGGACAACGACACCCTCAACGGAGCGGTTTTTGATCCCGCGGATGTAACTTTGACTCCTGGTACGGCGCCAACCCCGGCCTCCGGTTCAATAACCATGAATGCGGACGGAACCATCACAGTGGCTTCGAACACAAGTGCAGGAACCTATGTATATCTCTACACGATCTGTGAAGTCGTGACCCCGTCCAACTGCGACACGGCCCAGGCCACAGTGGTTGTGACCCCGCCGGGCATAGATGCGGTTGATGACAGTTTCGGTCCGGTGAACGGACTCACGGGAGCGACGACAGCGGAAAGTGTTCTGAACAACGACACCCTCAACGGAGCCGCGGTTGATCCCGCGGCTGTGACCCTGACTCCGGGCACGGCGCCGTCTCCGGTCGCCGGTTCGATAGTCATGAATGCGGACGGAACGATCACGGTAGCCCCGGACACGACAGCGGGAACCTATGTGTATCCGTACACCGTCTGCGAAATTCTGAACCCGTCCAACTGCGACAGTGCGCAGGCCACGGTGACTGTGGTTCCGGCTGTCATAGATGCGGTTGATGACAGTTTCGGTCCGGTGAACGGACTCACGGGAGCGACGACAGCGGAAAGTGTTCTGAACAACGACACCCTGAACGGAGCATTGCTTGATCCCGCGGCTGTGACCCTGACTCCGGGCACGGCGCCGTCTCCGGTCGCCGGTTCGATAGTCATGAATGCGGACGGAACGATCACGGTAGCCCCGGACACGACAGCGGGAACCTATGTGTATCCGTACACCGTCTGCGAAATTCTGAACCCGTCCAACTGCGACAGTGCGCAGGCCACGGTGACTGTGGCTCCGCCCGGCATAGATGCGGTTGATGACAGTTTCGGGCCGGTGAACGGACTTACGGGAGCGACTACAGCGGAAAGTGTTCTGAACAACGACACCCTGAACGGAGCCGCGGTTGATCCCGCGGCTGTGACCCTGATGCCCGGAACGGCACCGGCCCCGGCAGCCGGTTCAATAACCATGAATGCTGACGGAACCATCACAGTGGCCCCCGGCACGACAGCGGGAACCTATGTGTATCCGTACACCATCTGCGAAATTCTGAACCCGGCCAACTGTGACACGGCGCAGGCTGAGGTGGTGGTGGCTCCGCCCGTCATAGATGCTGCGGATGACAGTTTCGGGCCGGTGAACGGACTTACGGGAGCGACTACAGCGGAAAGTGTTCTGAACAACGACACCCTGAACGGAGCCGCGGTTGATCCCGCGGCTGTGACCCTGACGCCCGGAACGGCCCCGTCTCCGGCCGCCGGTTCGATAGTCATGAATGCGGACGGAACGATCACGGTAGCCCCGGACACGACAGGGGGAATCTATGTGTATCCGTACACCATCTGCGAAATTCTGAATCCGTCCAACTGCGACACGGCGCAGGCCGAGGTGGTGGTTGCTCCGCCCGTCATAGATGCTGCGGATGACAGTTTCGGGCCGGTGAACGGACTTACGGGAGCGACTACAGCGGAAAGTGTTCTGAACAACGACACCCTGAACGGAGCCGCGGTTGATCCCGCGGCTGTGACCCTGACGCCCGGAACGGCACCGGCCCCGGCCGCCGGTTCAATAAGCATGAATGCGGACGGAACGATCACAGTGGCCCCGAATACGACAGCGGGAACCTATGTGTATCCGTACACCGTCTGCGAAATTCTGAACCCGTCCAACTGCGATAGTGCGGATTTGACTGTTACAGTGGTGACAATAGATGCGGTCAATGATGCAGGAACAGCGATTGACGGAACTGCGGGCGGAACCAGTCTGACCAGTGTTCTGGCAAACGACAGTCTGAACGGAACAAGTCCTGTTGTCCTGACAGATGTGAACCTGACAGAGGTATCCTCAACACATACGGGTGTGACATTGGATGTGACAGACGGATCAGTTGATGTGGCTGCGGGAACACCGGACGGGAATTACACAGTAACCTATCAAATCTGTGACAAACTCAATTCCACGATCTGCGATACTGCCACGGTGACTGTGACAGTGGCAGCCATTGATGCGGTGAATGACACGGGTTCAGCAGTGAACGGGGCAGCAGGCGGAACCAGTCTTTCCAATGTTCTGGCAAATGACAGTCTGAATGGAACCAGTCCTGTGAATCTTGCGGATGTGAACCTGACACAGGAAGCCTCCACACATGCGGGCGTGACTCTTGATACTGCCACAGGAGCGGTGAATGTGGCTCCGGGAACCCCGAACGGGAATTACACAGTAACCTATCAGATATGTGATAAAGCGAACCTGACTATCTGTGACACTGCCACCGTGACAGTGCCTGTGGAAGAGGTTCAACTCACATCCACCAAGAGTGTAAGCGATGAAGATGGCGGCAATGTGGAGCCGGGAGATACACTACTTTATACGGTTGTGATAAAGAATGAAAGCGGATTTGATGTTGCCAATGCAGTGTTTACAGATGATATTCCTGCCCATACAAGCTATGTTGCGGCAAGTGTGAGCAATCCTTCGGGAAGCACTGTTGTCAGTCACACCCCGACATTGCGGATTGAAAATATCACTTTACCGGCCAATGGTCAGGTCAGTCTGACATTCCGGGTGCAGGTGGACAATCCTCTGGCAGCAGGTGTTACGGAAATTGTGAATCAGGGTACGGTGAGTTACGATGCTAACGGAGACGGAACCAATGACAGCAGTCAGCAGACAGACGGCGACACTGTAACTCCGGGGGAACAGCCCACTGTGATTCCGGTTACAGCAGGCCCGAATTTCGGAGAAACAGCCAAAGGCTGGGTCATGCAGACTGATGCGGACAATAACGGATCAGTGACTCCGGGCGATACCATCCGTTACACTGTCACCATTCCAAATACCGGAACACAGGATGCGTCCGGTGTTGAATTTGCCGACAGCATTCCTGTTCATACAGTCTATGTTGCAGACTCTGTAAATGCAAGTGGGGGAACTGCGGTTTACAGCAGCACAGCAAAACGCATTGAATGGACAGGCGATGTTGCGGCAGGCAGTTCCGTAACCATCGGTTTTGACGTGATAGTTGATTCCGGTATTGCAGTGGGAACGGTTCTTTACAATCAGGGAGCAGTGAAATACGATTCTGACGGGGATGGCACAAATGATGGCTCGGAAGACACAGACGGTAATCCCTCTGATCCCGGAGATCAGCCCACAGAAACACCCACCGGTATTCCTTACGGACTTGCCATCAAGAGCGTAAGCGATGAAAACGGGGGCAATGTGGAGCCGGGCGATATTCTGCTCTATACTGTGGAACTGAAAAATCAGAGCGGTTTTGATGTTGCCGGACTGGAATTTGTGGATGCCATTCCTGCCAATACAGCCTATGTTGCGGCAAGTGTGGGCAAACCTTCGGGAAGCACGGTTGTCACTGAAACCCCGACTCTGCGGATTCAGAACATTGCCGTACCTGCTCACGGTCAGGTGACAGTTACATTCCGGGTGCAGCTCAGCACTCCCCTGCCTGCGGGTGTGAATCAGATTTCCAATCAGGGAACCGTAAACTATGATTCCAACGGGGACGGAATTAATGATCGCAGTCAGCAGACAGACGGCGACACTGTAACTCCGGGAGAACAGCCCACTGTGATTCCGGTAACAGC
>JBFXEJ010000060.1:0-36197 GCA_050180235.1 Desulfococcaceae bacterium | reverse complement strand
CCTGAAAACCCTTTTCATCAAGATTTGCATAGCAGTCCACAAAATCAATATACTTGAGACGTTTTTCCGTGTCCGGCTCCAGTTCCACAAGTCCCTCCTGCGCATGGGCATAGACTGCAATGCGATCATGTTTTCTGCATTTCATGTTCGGCAGGTTAAGGCGGGCCACAATATTGCGGCTTTCCATGTGCTTTTCTGCCGGAATTTTCCGGAGATCACAGGCTATGAAGCGGAAAGTCAGATAGGTTCCGTGATCCCCTCCGATTTTCAGTTCCTTCGGATATTTGCCGGAATGCAGAAAAATCACCACAGGCACAATCCTGTCTGTGCCGAAAAACTCGGCGAGACTCAGGCAGTAATGCCCCAGCCGGTGGATGGAAAACCGGGCAACACTGCTCTCCTCCTCAAAATTGAACACAACCGCCTTGCGTCTGCCGTCGGGCCATTCGGCCAGCAGCGGGGTGTCCAGTTCGTGAAATCTTTCTCCCAGACGCTCTTTCAACTGTTCCTGCCGGATGGGAATAATCCGGGTGTTTTCATCAATCCCCTCTGCCTCTGCCCCGGCAAAAAATTCAAGGGAAGCAAGGGGATAATCCAGAATCAGGTTCTTGAAATTCTGATCGTGTGATGTCTGTTCCTCTTTTGTCATTTTTTCAGTTTCCCCTGGCCCGGATGCCAAAGACCTCCTCCACAGAAGCTGCATCCAGAATGCTGTCACTCCAGATTTCCAAATCCTTCCGGTCAGCATTTTCCATGCGGCTCTGTGCCCATGCCGGTATCTGCCGGAAACTCCGGACAAGCAGCCGTTTCAGTATGGACAGTTACCCTATCTTAATGCCTTCCTCACGAGCCATCTTCATCAGTCCCATAAGTTCCTCACTGTCTATTTTCCTGCATTCCGGATGCCAAAGACCTCCTCCACAGAAGAGGCATCCAGAATGCGGTCACTCCAGATTTCCAGATCTTTCCGATCTGCATTTTCCATGCGGCTCTGTGCCCATGCCGGTATCTGCCGGAAACGCCGGACAAGAAGCCGTTTCAGCAGGGAAAGCTCACCCAGCGGAATTCCCCGGGAAACTCCTATCTGAATTCCCTCCTCACGCATCATCTTCATCAGTCCCATAATTTCCTCCTTATGCCTGCTTTTGGAAAGATATTTTTCCCTGTATTCCTGAAAACCCTTTTCATCAAGATTTGCATAGCAGTCCACAAAATCAATATACTTGAGACGTTTTTCCGTGTCCGGCTCCAGTTCCACAAGTCCCTCCTGCGCATGGGCATAGACTGCAATGCGATCCTGTTTTCTGCATTTCATGTTCGGCAGATTCAGCCGCGCCACGATGTTGGTGCTTTCCATGTGCTTTTCAGCCGGAATTTTCCGCAGATCGCAGGCTATGAAGCGGAAATGCAGATAGGTTCCGTGATCCCCGCCGATTTTCAGTTCCTTGGGATATTTGCCGGAATGCAGAAAAATGACCACCGGCACAATCCGGTCTGTACCGAAAAACTCGGCCAGACTCAGGCAGTAATGCCCCAGCCTGTGGATGGAAAACCGGGCGGCACTGCTCTCCTCCTCAAAGTTGAACACAACAGCCTTGCGCCTGCCGTCCGGCCATTCGGCCAGCAGAGGGGTGTCCAGTTCATGGAATCTTTCTCCCAGACGCTCTTTCAACTGTTCCTGCCGGATGGGAATAATCCGCGTGTTTTCATCAATCCCCTCAGCCTCGGCCCCGGCAAAGAATTCAAGGGAAGCACGGGGATAATCCAGAATCAGGTTCTTGAAATTCTGATCGTGTGATGTCTGTTCCTCTTTTGTCATGTTTATGTCCGTATATGGAATAAATTTTTCAGTTTTGACAGACAGCCGCTTTCGGAAAATTTCCCACAGAGATCACAGAGAGTTTCCCACAGAGATCACAGAGGGTTTCCCACAGAGATCACAGAGGAACACACAGAAAAAACACAGGAAAAAATAAAAAATCTCTGTGTTCTCTGTGGGTTTTTCTCTGTGTTCTCTGTGGGAAACTGAAACTCCTGCACGGAGAACTGTTTCACTCACTGTGTTTTATAAAAACCGGATTTTTCCAAAAAATCCGGTTTTTCTGCACAACAAAAATCTCTGTGTCCTCTGTGGGTTTTTCTCTGTGTTCTCTGTGGGAAACCGAAACTCCTGCACGGAGAACTGTTTCACTCACTGTGGTTTATAAAAACCGGATTTTTTCAAAAAATCCGGTTTTTCTGTACAATAAAAAAAATCTGTGTTCTCTGTGGGAAACTGAAACGCCTGCACGGAGAACTGTTTCACTCACTTTCCGCTGTTTTTGCTGCGCCCTCAAAACTTACGGAAACCACTTTGGAAACGCCTTTCTGCTCCATTGTGATTCCAAACAGGGTGTCTGCAAATTCCATGCTTTTTTTCTTATGGGTGATCATGATAATCTGGGATTTTTCCCCGATAATCCGCAGCAGTTCATTGAAACGGTAGACATTGGCCTCATCCAATGGCGCATCAATTTCATCCATGATACAGAACGATGCGGGTTTGATGAGAAAAATGGAAAACACAAAGGCAATCGCGGACAAAGCCTTTTCCCCGCCGGAAAGCAGGCTGAGCCGGGTAAGTTTTTTTCCCGGCGGATGCACCATGAATTCCACTCCGGTTTCCAGAGAATTGTTCGGCTCTGTAAGAACGAGTTTTGCACTTCCGCCGTTGAACAGACGGGGAAAAACCTCGGCCATTTTTTCATTGATCTGCTGAAAGGTTTCCATAAAGCGTTCCTGACTGACCTGATTGATCTTCTGAATCACTTTATGCAAATCATCCACCGCCTTGAGCAGATCAGCGCGCTGGGCATCCAGAAAATCAAAACGCTCTTTCATCTGCTGAAATTCGGCAATGGCTCCCATATTCACACTGCCCATGTCATCGAGTTTTTTGCGCAGGTTTTCCAGTTCTGTTTCCATATCCGCAGGATTCATTTCCGCCCCTGCCATTGGCTGCATTTCCTCACGGAACGCATCCAGAGGCCGATGCCAGCGTTCAGATATGCGGGTTCCAATATTCTCCCGCCTCATTTCCCGCTGAGTCTGCTCCACTTCCAGCATACGGATTTTTTTCAGGATTTCCTCACGCTGTCCCTGCAAATCAGAAATGTTTTTGCCTTTTTCCCGCAGTTGAGCGTCAATCTGATCATAATCAGCCTCTGTACTTTGCAAAACTCCCTGAATCCGCTGCATTTCGCTGTACAGAATCGCCAAAGCCTCCTCATATTCCCGAATCTTTTTTTCCGCGTCTGATTTTTTTTTCTCCTTTTCTGCGGTATCTTTGGCAAGCTGTTCTATGCGCCGTGCGCCGTCTTCCTGAAACTGCCGCAGTCTGCGCAGTGAATTGAGACTGTTTTCCAGTTCTGCTTTCAGAGAGGTTTCCTTTAAGCGCAAATCTGTCACGCGGCGGTCAAAATCCCCCATCTGTGCGGAAACTGTGGAGATCTGTTCGGAAATTTCTGCCACACGGCTCTGCGCTGCCTTTACCTCATCAGTGATTTTGGACAGAGCTGCATTGTATTTCTCCATCTCGGCTTCCATGTCATCAGCCTCGGCCAGCAACTGCTCCTGCTCCAGACGCAGCACTTCCAAATCCCGCCGCGCGAGCTTGAGGTCCTCGGAAATCCGGTACAAATTTTTCTGCGCCTCCCTTTCCTCATACGCCGCCTGATTTTTCTTTTCCGTAAGATGCTGCAGATCGGATTCCATTCCGGTAACTTCAGTTTCAATATCCTTCTGCACCTCACGCCCGGTTTCCAGTTCTGCATCCATTTCTGTCAGACGCTTTTCCAAATCCCGGAGTTCCTGCTTTTTGCCCAGAATACCGGAAAGTTTGTCCGGACTTCCGCCGCTCATAATGCCCTGGGAAGAAATCAGATCGCCCGCGCAGGTCACATAAGCCGAGCCTTTGCCGTTTTCACGGAAAAGACTTATGGCATGTGCAAGATTCTCGGACACTCCCACATGTCCCAGAAGAATCTGCGCAATTTTTTCAAATCCGGCTCTTACACGCACATGGTCAATGAGTTTTTCAGACAAATCCGGCTGAGGGATTTCTCCGTTTGCAAGCACCGACACAGGAACAAAACCGCTGCGCCCCGCGTTCTGCGTTTGCAGAAATTCAATGGCCTCCTGACCGGTTTCCGGGTCTTTGACAATCACATACTGCAATCCCTCGCCCAGAACCGCTTCAACCGCAGCATCATAACCGGTCTCAGGTTCCAGAATATCGGCCACCAGTCCCAGAACATGGCCTTCGGGATTTTCCCGTTTCATTACGGCTTTTACACCGTCACGGTACCATTCAAAACTGTCTGCCATTTTTTTCAGCGCAGAATAACGGGAACGAACCTTGTTGCGCTCATATTCCAAAGTCTGAACCAGTTTGACCTGTTTTCCCAAAGCCTGACTTTTCTCTGTCAGCAGTTTCCGGATTTCCGCAATCTGCTCCTCGGTCTCCCGGATTTCCCGTTTGCACAGATTCAGTTCCTCTCCTGCCTCGGTCTCTTTTTTGGTAATGTCAGTCACTTTTTTTCCGGCCAGCGCGGTATCCTCATCCAGACGTTTGAGACGGCGTTTCAGATTGTCCCGGTTGTTGGCAACATTCTGGGAAATGTTTTTGTATTTGGCTTCCTGCGCGACCAGATCCATAAGAGAGTTTTTGGATTCATCCAAATCCCGGTTCAGGGCCAGCAGATGATCCCGTATATTCTGGGAAGACTGCTGCTCCCTGTCCAAATCCGCCCGGATAGTGCGGATTTCCGCATCCAGCGTTTCAGACTGAACCTTTCCCTGCTCCATTTCAAAGAGCATTTCCCGGTTTTTCTCTTCCAGACGGGTTCCGGCATCGTGCAGATCAGTGTATTCCTTTGTCAGCCGCTGCACTTCTTTGCGCAGATGCTCCAGATCATTCTCTGTTTTGTCAATCCTGCGCTGGATGTCAAATTTCCCGCTTTTCTGTTCAGATATTTCCCGGTTTTTCTCTGCCCGGCGCAGTCCGATTTCCTCAATGGCAGCGTCCAGCTTTTTCAGGCTGCTCTCATGGGACATATCCTGATCCCTGAGTTCTTTGAGCAGCGCAATGGTCTGGGCAATTTCCTGAGAAATCTGATCTGACTGGTGCAGGGCAAGACGCACATCCAAATCCCGGATATGCTCTTTGAGATTTTTGTAGCGTTCGGCTTTGGATGCCTGCCGTTTCAGGCTGTTCATCTGCCGCTCCACTTCGGTTATAATATCCTGCACCCGCACAAGATTCTGGTTGGTGGCATCGAGTTTCTGCAACGTTTCGGTTTTGCGGCTTTTGTAACGGGTAATCCCCGCGGCTTCTTCAATATACAGACGCCGCTCCTCAGGCCCGGCCTCGGTGATAGCTCCGATATTTCCCTGCTGAATCACGGCATAGGACTTGGCTCCCATGCCGCTGCCCATGAAAATATTGTGGATGTCTTTGAGACGGCAGGGCTGTTTGTTGATGAGATACGAGGTTTCACCGGATCGGTACAGACGCCGGGTCAGCATGATCTCTGTGAAATCTTTGAGTTCCTCCGGCGCATCGCCGTTGTCGTTTGCCATCGTAAGGGAAACCTCGGCCAGATTCAGGGGCGGTCTTCCGTCCGTGCCTGCAAAAATAATGTCTTCCCGGTTCTTGCCCCGAAGCTGTTTCACGCTCTGCTCGCCCATAGCCCAGCGCAGCGCGTCCACAATATTGCTTTTTCCGCATCCGTTGGGGCCGACAATTGCGGAAATACCGGGCGGAAACTGGATCACAGCCCTGTCGCTGAAGGATTTGAACCCGGTGATTTCCATTTTTTTCAGTCTCATACTGCTTTACATGTCCTTATTGACCTGTGGATAACTCCGCAGATGATTTATGTTTTCTCTCGTCTCTCGTTCCAGCGATTCGCTTGGGAATGCCTTTAGGACGCTTCGCGTCCTGTCAATAAACACCTTTTTAACCCATTGATATTCTTATTTGCTGCAAGGCGGTTTTCGGGAAAAAACATTCCTCCTCAGACTTCCGAAGTTTCCAAAACTTTGGAAGTCTTTAGCGGAAAACTTCTGAATATTTATTATATAGCACAAAAAGAGTACAGAAAAAAGAGATGGGATAAAAATGAAGAGAAAAAGTGGCCTGTCCTCTCCGGAAATATGCGGAAAACCGCTTCACCGGGTTTACGCACCCGCATGATCCGGAAGGAGTGCAGAAACTGAATGTCAAAAAACTTTCTTTCCGTTTTGAGGAGTCCAAACGGAAAGTTTGGGAGCCTGCCAGATTTTCAGGCTGGCACTTTTAAGGGCTCCGGACTGAAAATTTGCAAAAACCTGCCAAACTTTCAGATTGGCATTCCTCCGGATTTTTTTTGAACAGTTCATTTACGCAATCTTTTGTTTTTCCCTTTTGCAAACAGGGATTCAGGGGATTTTCAGACAGAAAGCACAATGAAAAATTCCGGTAAATCCTTTCATTCTGAGAATCCCGGTTCAGACATTCACCGGCAGGCAATGCTCCGCTTTTGCTCCCCTTGCCCGGCCGGTGATACTGTCAGAACAGTTTTTTTCCTGATGTTTATTTCATTCCGTAGTTTCTGAATCTTTAATAAACAGATGAATACCCAATATTACCGGAGAGATATATGAAATTATTGAAACTGAAGTAAACCAAAAAGAACTGATATTAAATTCTTTAATAATTATTCCAATTATCATAGATATTATCCAAAATTTAATAAAAAAACGATTGTATTTAATCGGCTTTTTGCAATACATACAGGCCCCGTTTATCCAAAGTGGCGACGGGAAAATAAACAGATACCATAGCCTTACGGCATTTCTCTGACAGTGCGGACATTCAATAAATTTCATTTTTACTCCTGTTATTTGAAAAATTACAGCATTATGGGTTATTTGAAATTCTACATACAGGCATCTTATACCAATTCGCCATTGATATTATATAATACTGTCAGTTTTTTATGTCTGATTACAGAATGTTGTATTTTCAGAAATATGTTTTCAACAGCGATTTGGTATTACATGATGAAAGCAGGTAGGGTATGCAAAATCGCTTTCTGTAAAGGGCCGACCGGGTTTCCGGCAGCGATTTTGCATACTCTGCTGCTGAGAATCCGGGTTCTGACAGCAGTACGGTCGGAACCGCAGATGCAGGGGCGGTCATCTGCGTCATCCGTGAAATCTGCGTGAATCTGCGGTTCAGACATCCGGCGGTGGGCAACGCTCCGCTTTTGCCCACCCTACTTGGCTACCCTGCCCGGCTTTAAGTATCAATTCATCGGTAACGGTTCTATGCTGTCCAATATTCTCCTCACCATAATATCCTCCTGTATCTTCTCTTCCTTGCCGATTCTTTTTAAATTAAGCAGTTCAACATGTGCGGACAAAATATGTCCATCGTCCAGGATGACATCTCTTCTATAATAAGAATAATCATCATAATCACGCCGTTCGGTTTGTTGATGGATTTCACTCTCCCATAAAAGGAACTTTCGGAAAGACTCATCACTTCTCTTATACAAACCGCTGTTTATTTTGTCCTGTAACACCTCCTTTGTTGTTCTTGTTATTGTGATTTTAATTCGGTAATAAGTATCAGCTATTATTCCAATCGGCGGTTTCACCGGCCGCAGTTCAAAATATAGACGAGGGTCTCCACTACGGACAGTCTCTGACCACTTAATATCTTTTGGAGCCTGAAGCCTGACTTTCACAATTTTGAAATCGTATGTCTGCCACACATCCGACTCTTTATCCGATATTTTTCTACCGGTTCCACTGTTTCCTGATGCTGCGCATGAAATCAGAACAAGCGGCACCATGAAGATGCTTACCATTTTAAAAAATGTCGTCATAATCAGTTCCTTTCATTGTCTGTGATATTTTTCCCAAATGCTGTTTGCTGATTCAATCCGCAGCAGCAGGCAGGGTGTGCAAAATCGCTTTCTGTAAAGGGCAGACCGGATTTCCGGCAGCGATTTTGCACACCCTGTTACTCATCAGCCCTGCTTCGGTAATCGTTCCGATGTTTCCCTGCTGAATCACGGCATAGGACTTGGCTCCCATGCCGCTGCCCATGAAAATATTGTGGATGTCTTTCAGACGGCAGGGCTGTTTGTTAATCAGATACGAGGTTTCTCCGGATCGGTACAGACGCCGGGTCAGCATGATTTCTGTGAAATCTTTGAGTTCCTCCGGCGCATCGCCGTTGTCATTTGCCATCGTGAGGGAAACCTCGGCCAGATTCAGGGGCGGTCTTCCGTCCGTGCCTGCAAAAATGATATCCTCCCGGTTTTTGCCCCGAAGCTGTTTTACACTCTGCTCGCCCATAGCCCAGCGCAGCGCGTCCACAATATTGCTTTTCCCGCATCCGTTGGGGCCGACAATTGCGGAAATACCGGGCGGAAACTGGATCACAGCCCTGTCGCTGAAGGATTTGAACCCGGTGATTTCCATTTTTTTCAGTCTCATACTGCGTAATTACCCTTTTGCTTCTTTTTGATGTATGACCGGTGGATTATGAATGAATAACCTATGGATTAATCCATAGGTTATTCATTCATAGCAAAAGTCAGTTATGTCATTTCTTCCTGCCGCGTCTGACCAGCATCTTTTGCCTGAGTTTTTTCACTTCCCCAAGCCCCAAATTTGTCGCTTTGGCAATCTGTTCATCTGTCAGAAGTCCCATTTTCAGCAGGTTCAGGGCGGTCTCCTTTTTCCATTCTTCCTTTCCTTTCAGGACAGTGATCTGCAGCAGTTCCTGAACGGCAACGGTTTTCTCCAGCGGTGTCAGTTGTATCATTTTTCTCACCTCCTCCAAAGTCAGGTCTGAAAAACGCTGCAGCACAGCATATTCCAGAAGCTCGTTAAGGATTTCTGTTTTTGCACGGGGCAGTCCCATTGCCCTGATTTCCGCATCCCACTGCCGCACAGATTCGGGCAGTTTTTTCCGGTCTCTGAGAACCAGAGGTTTCAGCACGGTCAGGGCAGAGGATTTTTTTCCGATCTTTTTCAGCAGATCCGGCAGATAACAGCGGATCAGGCGGCTGGGTTTTGCACAGGACAGACCGGGTTTTCCCGGATCAAATGCTTTGTCCGTGAACAGCAAAACAGCAATGAAAGGATGATCATCGTCATTCTGCTCGTACCATGTGCTGATTTCCCTGAAAAAACGCCAGTAAATTTTTTTGTCCGGATAACCCTGAACCTCGGCAAAGAGATTCGGGCCTGCCCCGTCAATGCGGCGGAAAAGACCGTCCATCCGCTTCTCCGTTGTCTTTGCTGTAATGCTTTCAAAGACATACTGACCTTCCGCATCCACGCGAATCAGATCAAAAAGGGACTGGGGATCAAACTTGAACAGTTCATAAAACAAGGCATCTGTTTTCATGCTTTATTCATAATCAGAAAATCTCTGAAATGCAAGCGGAATTGTTTCAGATCACCGTAAGAAGCTGTTTTAAAAAATATTGTTTATGATGTTCTTCTCAATAAAATACTGATCATTGCTGTCTGAATCATGGCCTCATACCGATTCGCCATTGAAAATATACTTAATGGAACAAACCCCTGCCCATCTTATGAATAACCTATGGATTAATCCATAGGTTATTCATACATAGATTATTCATTTGGAAGTGCTTTATTTTTCAGGAGAAAAATTATGCAGTATAACAGAAACAGCGCGCATAACAAGGGGAAAGATGCCTGAAAAAGGATTGAGAGCATTTTCGGGGCATTGAAAAAATCTTTGCAAAAGAGGGGAAAAAATGTTTAAATAAATAGGATTGATACAGTCCGAAAAATCCGGGCTGGATGTCAGGATTCCTCATATCCTTCCAGATCAGTGCTCAGAATATCCGCAATCACATCCTTAATGGCCGGGCTTACATCCACAAAACATATGCCTGCCAGATGCCCGTCTGCCCCGGAATTTTCAATATTCCGGATCACCCGGCCCCTGAGCCAGGGAAACTGTATGCTGCTGGACTGGATGTTGATTTCACCCTCTGTGTCCTCATCCATACGGTTTTTCGTGACAATGGAAACCCCTCCCGCACTGATATAGCGCGTCACAAAAGGCTCTGCCCTGCCGCTGGCTGTGTTCAGAAACTCACCCCTGAGTGCTATTTTGACACGTATTTCTTCCCTGCGCTCGCTCAGTCCTTTGAGTCTGCGGATAAAATAACTCATCCGCTCGGACTGACCGTTGAGTTTCACAAACACAGACGCGAATACTTCCGCGTTGGCCCTGTTCTGCTGCACAATGTCACTGATAAGGGACATTGTGTTACGGATATTGTCAATGTCTTCCACCTGCTCGTCCGATGCATCCGCTATTCGCCCGATCAGTTCCCCGGTCTGCATATTCTGCGCAACAGTTTCGGCAAACATATGGGAGGTCTCCTCCAGCAGTGCGGCTCCGGATTTGATCTCCTCAATGGTTTTATCGATAAGTTCCTGAATGCTTTCAGCAGCTTCTCCGGAACGTGCGGCCAGGTTTTTCACCTCATCAGCCACTACTGCAAAGCCCGCGCCGCTTTCCCCGGCCCGTGCGGCCTCAATGGATGCGTTCAGGGCCAGCAGCCGGGTCTGAAAGGCAATGTCATTGATGGTTTGAATGATTTTTCCGATTTGCTCCCCGCTGGCCCGGATTTCTGACATGGCCTGCGCTGTTTTTTCCATGCAGGAATTCTGTTTCTGAATATGTTCATGGGTGTTGCGTATCACTTCACGGGCGGTTCCTGTATTTGCAGCGTTCTGCCGTGTTTTTCCTGAAATGGCTTCCAGCCCGGCAGATGCCTGGGCAACGGATGCGGCCTGATGCGATGCACCTTCGGCCAGTTCCCGGCTGCCTGAGGATATTTCCGCTGATATCCGCGCCACCTTTTCAGAAGACTCATAGAGTTTTTCCGTAATCTGAAACAGGGTACGGACAATTCTTTTCTGGATAAACAGGTGGATGACAATGGCAGCCGTGACAATGATGGCCAGAAACATGATCATATTGTAACTGTTCTTTTTTTTCACATCATGGATAATGGCCGCCACATTGTCGGAAAGATTCTGCCGTACCGCAAGTTCGATATCGCGGAGTTCCCTGATCATGATTTTTTTCTGATCCGCCAACTGCGAAATCTGCAGCACCATGTCCGGGCTGCTTGCCCCCCCAATGTTCTTTTCATGAATGTCTTCGGATTTCCGTGTATATTCAGTCATATTTGTCTGAATGCTTTCAATTTTCTCTTTCAGTTTCCTGCCTGCACCCGGCATTGTTTTCAGACTTGTCAGAGCATTTTCAACATGCAGAGCCTCTTCTTTGGCTTTTTTCATTGTTTCAGGATTATGAAAAATAATTGCATTGCCGTATGTCCTGTTCTGCTCCTCAAAACCGGCCAGAATTTTCTGCGTCAGTTCTGTGGATTTTACTGCGAAATCCAAAACATCCGGAAGTTTTTTCTGAATACTGTGCGAAAAATAAATTGAAAAACAAAGAGATGTGAAATATCCCAGCATCAGTATGCCGATACCTGTCCATATTCTCAGAGAAAGCCTGAATGAAGACCCCATTGCCGTTTCCTTCCTGAAAAAAAGTGCATGATAACAGATTTTCAGAAAAATATCTGCGCAAAACCGTTAAGAGGCACGGGGAATAATCCCGCACCTTATGATCAGGGCTCTGTACAGTCTGTATTTTCTGTATTCTGATGGAAAATGAACTGATAAGGAAAGAAAATTAAACAACATCCCATTCTGAATCTGCAGAGACAAGGCATGCCTTGTCTCTACGGTTCGGAAAAAATCATGTTATAAAAATGATGTTACGCAGCCTTTCCAAAAATCAGGCAGTTATTCTCTTTGAGAGTCATTCCGGCGAAAGCCGGAATCCAGTAATTTCAAAATGTTCTGGATACCGGCGTTCGCCGGTATTACGATTCGGCGTAACATCAGTTATTCAGCCTCAGACAATTTCAGAACTGTCAGAGAAATCATTCCTTACAGACAACTGATAGATTCTTTCAGGCTTTCCGTCAAGCGGTTTTTGCAGGCAAAAAAAGGGGATAGATCCGGAATGAGGTGCATCATTCCGGATTTTCAGGAAATTGAACAGGATTCACGCAATAGTGAAAAGGCTTTCCTCATATTCGGGTTTTCCGCTGTAGCGGGGCATGAGCATACCCGGCAGGCTGTCCATGTTTCTGAGCATATTGGCATCAATTTCAATGCCTGCCTGATGAAATGCCTCAATGACCGATTCCGGCTTTGGGGGGCATTGCTTTACAGCGATCATTTCCTGAATGTCCGGATTATCTTTGTGCTTCTGCCACATGCACTTTCCCAGAAGGATGGTTTTTTTCATGCCCGGTGTGGGATTCATAATCTTTCCGGTCAGCACCTCCACATCATCAAAGGCTTTTCCCTTCCATGCCATTGCAATGGCTGTGAGAATCACGCCGTTAAGACCGGAGCAGTAGGTGCACAGACTCAGATCATATTTTCGGTAGGACAGTCCCTTAATGCCCATTTTTTCCATAGGCAGGGGCAGATTTCCCTCTTTGTTGTAGGGAAAGGTGTACTGCAGGGACATGGCATGATCCGAAATGGATTCCCCCAGGATTTCAATTTCAGAAAGATCGGGTTTGCGTCCCCGGTTTTTGGCTGCATGAAGCAGATGGGGAATTTCCGAAGGCGGATATCCGAGAAGGGCGGAACCTGCCATATCCGCAGCCAGAACATCATCTGAGGCTATCAGCAGATTGCTTCTGCGGATGCGTCCGTCAAAGGACGGGCCCCGCTCATTGGTGTAAATGCCGTCAATCAGGGTGAACATGCGCGGCATTTTGTCAGCGAGCCGGGCCACATAATAATGCAGATTTTTCTCCGGGTCAGCATTATGGCATTTTTTCCGGGAGGGAATATCAATGAGTCCCTTGAGGTTCTTGATGCCCAGACTTATCATGGTCTGCGCGTGGGTTTTGAGAACCGGCAGATTGACAATAAAATCACTTTGCATGGCATCGGCATTGAAATTCAGGACAATGCCGTCTCCCAGATCAGTTTCTTCAAAAGGCCGGTCAAACACATTGACGCATTTCACCCCATAGCGTTTTCCCAGCAGATTGTAACCCAGTTTTTCATAGGCATGTTTCTGGGTTTCCCTGTCTTTGGGATTCATGGTGACAGAGCCTTCGCCGATGGTGATGTCATCAATGCCTTTTTCTTTGAGAAGAATCACCATATCCTCGACCACCCGTGACGTTGTGATGACGCCCCATTTGGGAAAATCCGAGGCGCTTGTCCAGTAAACAATATTGGGTTTGATAAAAACCTTTGCACCCGAAGGCATATGATCCAGCCCCCGGCAGAGTTCCGCAGCCCTGCGCACGGAATCTCCGGGTTTTTCATAGCGCACGATGGCGACAGATGATTTTTTCATATGAATTTCCTCTGTTTGTTAATGGTTGCACTTTCTTTCCGGTATGCTGGATCAGATCGGCTGATTTTCTGAACCGGAAGCAGGAAACAATTTGCTGATATCCTGTTATTTCTTTATCTGATCCAAAATAATGGCATAAACATCCCTGCCCGTCTGGCATCTTCATCATGAGATGCCGGGCACTCATTTTTTTTTCGTTACTGTATGCACAATAATTCTGTTTTTCACTCCGTCAATGTTTCTGCATAGCTGTCAGTGATTTTTAAGTAACAGACTTCCTGCAAAATTGTAGTACATGACCACGTTGAATTTCATATATTCCCCTCCTGAGAGGGGCAGGGGTGTGTCCGGAACTGCAAACACCCAAAGCAGCAAAGGCTTCCGGCTTTTGCCATGTGCCTGTGAACTGAACCGTGATATTTATTTTCATAAATCACCTTATCACCTTAAGGTGATTTCCATTAATGATTATACCGTTTTTCGTAGGGCGGGCACGGTTTTTTGTGCCCGCCGTCCTGCTGAAACGGCGGGCACAAAAAACCGTGCCCACCCTGCAATGATGGTACATTTTTTCATGGAAATCGCCTAAGTACTCAGCCGAAAATTTCCGTGTATTAAAAAAAACCGGATTTTTAAGAAAAATCAGGTTGTTCATAAAATTTATGGAAACGTATTTATGTTATCCGGGGTGCTGTCTGAACCGGAATTTTCCTGATTGTCTGGCGTGTCTGAACCTCTGATTGACAGGGATTTAAAGGATTATGCTGATGTTTTTTTCATCCCTGTCATCTGCGGTTCCGGCAGAGCAGCCGTACAGATGTGTATAAAATTTTGTCACACGGCAATTCTGAGAATTATCTGGGAATCTGCAAAATAATCAATATTGCCTATTGCCATTTGCAGATTTTTTTTGTATTTGGCACGGGGCAGTATGGCAGGGCTGAACATATTTTGAAAAAATGGAGAAATCATGCTGAGTGAAGAAAAGATAGTTCCTTATCATACCCAAAATCTGACAGGGGCCAAAGTGCTTGTGCTGGCGCCTCATCCGGATGACGAGACACTGGGCTGCGGTGGCAGTGTCTGTATCCATGCAGATGCCGGAGATACCGTCAAAATTGTTTTCCTGACAGACGGTTCCAAAGGAGACTCTTCCGGAACTGCGGAAAAAGAGGCATATATTGCCCTGAGACGGAATGAGGCTGAACAGGCCTGCAAGTGTCTTGGTGTCAGTGATACGGAATTCTGGCTTTACGAAGATCGCAGTCTGTATGCGGCTTTGGAATGTGCGGACAGATTTTCGGCACTCATGGCAGAATACAGGCCGGATTTGGTATATGTGCCTTCTCCTCTGGAAATTCATCCGGATCACCGTGCTGCGGCTTTTCTGACTGAAAAATATGCAAGAACCTGTGATTATGATTTCTCAATAGCTTTTTATGAAGTGAGCCAGCCGCTGGTTTTTATCAACACTCTGGTGGATATTACGCCGGTTTTAAACAGAAAAAATCAGGCCATCCAAATTTATGAAAGCCAGCTCCGGGAAAGACCCTACGGTGAATTCACGCTGGCGATGAACCGTTACAGAAGTCTCACTCTGGATAATACTGTCACCCATGCTGAAGGTTTTTTTGTCTGTGAGGCAAAGCAAATTCGCTATAAGGGCATACTGTCTTTTTTCTGTCAGAATATTGAGAAAATGCAGCCTTCTGCTGATAATTTGCAGGAATCCAATCTGCATGACAAAGGCAGTGTTTCAGTGGAATCCTGTCATACAAAGAAAATTTATGATGAATCAGCGACTCTGGTCAGTGTAATAATCCCCACCCGCAACAGACCTGACATGCTGAAAACCGCAGTGGAAAGCGTTTTTTCCCAGACGTATCCGAATATTGAAATCATAGTGGTAAATGACGGTGGGGAAGATGTCTCTGATATGCTCAATGCTCTCAACACACGGGGAAATATCATTTATATCCGGCATGAGGAAAACCGGGGCATCTCTGCGGCCAGAAATACGGCTCTGCGCGCGGCAAAAGGGCATTATATCGCGTATCTGGATGATGATGATGTGTATTATCCGGATCATCTGGAAACCCTTGTTTCTGTTCTGGAGCAGGGAAAATACAAAGTGGCTTATACAGATTCCCATGAAAGAATACAGATCTGGATAACAGATCGTTATGTTACAGTGGAAGAAAAGAAAGCTGTTAGCGGGGATTTTGATCGCAGCCGCCTGCTTGCGGCAAATTATATCAGCACACTCAATATTGTTCATCAGCGTGATATTCTCACACAAAGCGGTCTGTTTGATGAGAACCTGCCTTCGCATGAGGATTGGGATTTGTGGATAAGATTTTCCATTTCCCATGATTTCTGCCATATTCCGAAAATTACCGCAGCCTATACAAGACGTGAAGACAAGACATCCAAAACACTGGCAGATCGGCAGGAATTCCTTGCCACATTATGCCGTGTGCATGACAGATACCGTCATCTGGTGAATGATCCGCAGATTTTTGCGTCACAGAGACAGGTGGAAAGAAAAATTGAGATGCAGTCGCGGATAGATTCTCTGAACCCTGATACATCTGTTGATGAATATAATGCCTGCATGGAATATCTCAGATCGGATATTCGGGAAAAGGAACTTCTTCTGGCAAAGACAGCAGAGGAAAAAAATCAGCATATCCAAAATCTGGAAAATGTAATTTCAGATAAGAATATATTCATCCGCAATATTGAAAACGCGCTGGAGGAAAGAAAAAAGCATATAAGCAATCTGGAAAATATAATTGCCAGCAAGGAAAATCATATCCGCAATCTGGAAACCATCCTCAAAGACAGGAAGCAGCATTCGGTTAATCTGGAAATCCTGCTTAAAGACAAAGAAATCCATATCGGCAATCTGGGAAATTTGATTGAGACAAAGGATGTTCATATCCGGAATCTGGATGCCATTGTGGAAGACAGAAACCGTTTTATTCATAACCTTGAAAAAAAGATTCGGGATAAAGATCGGCATATTGAAAATCTGGAAAGCCGTATTCAGGATACAGATATTCATATCACAAATCTTGAATCAGAAATTCAGGAACTTAAAATTGCAAAGCATGAACTTGAAACTGTCATTGCGGATAAAGACAGACAGATTTCCGATATTGCTTCCCAAAGAGATAAATATGCCTTTCTGACAGATGCCAAAGAAACCCATATCCGCAATATCGAAGCCCAGCTTGCCGACATCAGAAAATCCAAAGCATGGCGGACAGCAGAAGTGTTCAGAAAGATGTTCTATATCCAACTGCTGGGCCGAGTTCCGCTTATGCAGAAAGCAGCCCTGACACTTACGCGGGAAGGTTTGCGGGCATTTTTGTCAAAAACCAGGGCTTATCTGAAAAAGAACAAAACGCCTGTGATTGCAGAACTGATGGAAAGC
This sequence comes from Desulfococcaceae bacterium, assembly GCA_050180235.1. Taxonomy (GTDB): domain Bacteria; phylum Desulfobacterota; class Desulfobacteria; order Desulfobacterales; family Desulfococcaceae; genus JAABRU01. The sequence continues at coordinate 19,263 of JBFXEJ010000060.1, read as the reverse complement.
GATTATGACAGATGGATAAAAAAGCATTCTCTTTCTGAAGAAAAAATTCAGCATATCCGGAGAAATATATCTGATTTTTCATATAAACCTGTCATCAGCATTCTTATGCCGGTCTACAATGTGGATCAGATCTGGCTGGAAAAAGCCATAGATTCTGTCCGCAGTCAGTTGTATCAGAATTGGGAACTTTGCATTGTGGATGATGCTTCCCCCAAACCTCATATCCGGAAAACGCTGGAGAAATATGCAAAAAAAGACAAACGCATCAAAGTGACATATTTTGCCAAAAATCAGGGTATGTCCATTGCATACAATGAGGCACTGCGTTCTGCTGCGGGTGAATTTGCAGGCACGCTGGATCATGATGATGAACTCACAGAAGATGCGCTGTATGAAAATGTCAGACTGCTCAACCATAATCCGCATTTGGATATGATATACAGTGATGAGGACAAACTGGATATGCAGGGGAAACGGTGCGAGCCTTTTTTCAAGCCTGATTTTTCACCGGATCTGCTGCTGAGCATGAATTATATCTGCCATTTTACCATTTTCAGACGGGATATACTGAATGCCATTGGCGGATTCAGAGCCGGATATGACGGATCTCAGGATTATGATCTGATACTCAGATTCACTGAAAAAACCAGTTCAGACAGGATTGCCCATATTTCCAAAATATTGTATCACTGGAGAAAAATTCCGGGTTCTGCAGCAGCAGCAACGGATGCCAAAAACTACGCGTATGTTTCGGCAAAAAAGGCTTTGCAGGATTATATGGACAGAAACACAATATCAGGAGAGGTTGTTGACGGTAATTTTACCGGTTCCTACAGGATAAAGCGTAAAATTGCAACTCCGGAGAAAGTGTCCATCATCATTCCGTTCAGAGATCAGGTGCGTTTATTGCAGAACTGCGTGGAAAGTATTCAGAGCAAAACAGATTATCCCAGTTATGAAATCCTGCTGGTGAACAATCAGAGCCGGGAATCTGCCACTCTTGCTTATTTGGAGCAGATACATCAGTCTGAAAATATCCGGGTGATTGACTATGACAGGGAATTTGATTTTTCCGATATGAACAATGTTGCCGTGACAAATGCCGATGGCAGATACATCCTGATGCTCAACAATGATACAGAAGTGATTTCATCGGAATGGTTAAGCGCAATGGTGGAACATGCACAGCGGAAGGATGTTGGCGCAGTGGGAGCGAAACTGCTGTATCCTGACAATACCATTCAGCACGCGGGTGTTGTCATGGGACTGGGAATAGCCAGCCATGCGTTTAAGCATTTTCCTGTATTGGACAACGGTTATTTCGGTCAGGCCAGCGTCATCCGCAACTGCTGTGCAGTGACAGCCGCGTGTCTGCTGATGAGAAAAGAGGTTTTTGTGGAACTGGGAGGTCTGGATAAGGATAATATGAAAATTGCTTACAGTGATGTGGATTTGTGTCTCAAATCTGTGCAGAAAGGGTATCTGGTGGTTTACACACCCTATGCGCTTTTGTATCATCATGAATCTGTCAGCCGGGGGGATGACAATGATGAAATGCTCAAAGAGAAACATCCGGAGAAATATCAGCGTGTGATAAATGAAAGACAGTTTATGGAAGAAAAATGGAGAAATTATATTGAAAATGATCCCTATTATAATATCCATCTGACCCGGAGAAGTGACAATTTTGCTATCAGATTGGATTGAACTGGTGTTATGGTATCACACAATATTTTTATGAACCTATCCGAATAATATGCTGAATCATTTTATAATTAAATTCAATAAATTGAGATGATTTTTGAAATATTTCCAATTAAAAAAATCGTGTCTGTTTCAGACTCATTCATTTATGAAAGCCTGTTTCTGCATGAAACAGACAGTCTGCCTCTTTTCTGAAGAAATAAAGCAGGCAGTTTTTCCATTTTTATTTATATAAATTTAACATTCTGAAATTAAATAAAATTAATTGTAATATGTATTCAAAATAATATTCGGATAGGTTAATGGTTTATTATTTCATATAATTTGGCTGTCACTTCATATTAGGCCACTACCAAAGAATTATAATCCTAATTAATTATGAGAGGAAGAAAACAAGTGGATATTCTATATGCCTTAAAAAACAAATGGAAATATATTCTTCTGATGATTTTTTTTAACATAATTGTCAGTTATTTTATAACTGACAGCTCATATTATATTGATAAATATAATATTGGAGAACGTGTGCCTGTTGGCTTTATAACTAAAGATGTCACAGTTGCACAGGAATTCATCCCTGAGTCTGATCACATGACCGGTATTGAAGTTGAATTTGCCACATATGCAAGAAAAAATGATTCAAATGTATTTGTTAAACTGATTGATATGGAAAAAGGCAGCGTCATATTTGAAAAAAAGATATATGCAAAAAATATGGCGGATAATCATTACAGAATGTTCAAGTTCAGGCAAATTCCTGATTCTAAAAACAAAAAATATCTGATAACCGTAGAATCTGATGCAACAACTGACAATGCTGTTACAATATGGAAAAACAATACAGAATACAAAAATGTCAATCTGTCTATTGGAAAGGAAAAAGTAAACGGATCTCTGAATTTCAGGATTCACTTTGTATTAACAGACAGTTTGAACACAGCCCCTCTTTTATTGACAATATTTTTTAATTTATTGTGTTTGATATTGATAGGAGAGAATAGGATTTCAGGATACATTTTTTTGAAATCAGATGAACTTGGTGTAAAATCAGCTTTTACAACAGAAAACATATACAGATACAGATTTCTTATTATATTTGCTATATTTGCTGTTTTTGTGATGTGCAAGCTTCATTTTTCTTCCATTGGAATGTGGGATGATCTTCTGAGAGACAAAATTGACTATTCACAGAAAACTAAAATTATTGGTAAAATCAGAGGAATAAGATCTGATGAATGGCTGGTTCAGACACCGCTTTATATAGCACAGTGCAACAATGAAAAATTCTTTCCTGTCAGGAACCATAATATTCTTTCTTCCGGTCTGAATACGATTATTTCTGCGGGTGCGCCATCATTTGACTGGACACTGATTGCCAAACCCTTTAATTGGGGCTTTATTCTGTTCGGATCTGAAAGAGGGCTGTCATGGTACTGGTGTTCACGGCTGTTTCTTCTGCTGATATTATCCTTTGAAGTGTCCATGCTTCTCACAAAAGGAAAAATGCTGTATTCCATTGCAGGCGCATTTTTGATTACCTTTTCTTCAGCAGTTCAATGGTGGTTCAGTACATCTTTGGTGGATATGCTTATTTTTTCACAGGGTATGATTATTCTTATTGACAATTATTTCAATCCAAATGCAGTTTATAAAAAAATTATATTTGCTTTTCTTTTTGTCATTTGTGCAAACGGTTTCGCACTTTGTCTGTATCCGGCATGGGTAGTACCGATGGGATATCTGACTTTGGTATTCTGTGCGGCAATTCTTTATAACCATTGGAAAAATGGAAAATTGACAGTCAAAATTCCGGATGCTTTGATATTTTGTGTTATAATTTTGATAACATTTTTAAACCTGTATCATTTTTATACAATATCAAAAGATGATATTCACACAATAATGAACAGTGTTTATCCCGGAAGGAGATTCCTTACCGGAGGAGGATATGATATTTTCAATCTTCAACTGTATATTTTAAGCTGGCTCCTTCCTTATAAAGATGTATCTTTTTCAAATAACTGTGAAATCAGTACATTTATCCATTTTATGCCGCTTGTTTTTGTTTTATTTTTCAAAATGGTAAAAGCAGAAAAAAACAACCGTATTCTCATTATTTCTTTATTCATTTTTTATATTCTGCAACTTATATGGCTGATTTTTCCCATGCCTGCTGCCATCGCCCGAATAACACTTATGTATCATGTACATGTCAACAGACTTCAGGTGATAACAAATTTGACGGGATTATATTTGTCTGTCTGGGCAATTCCTATTCTTTTGGATAAAGAATTTTTCAAACTTTCTGATAAGTTTAAGTTATTCCTGATTATATTTATTACTGTTGCGATATTTGCAGGTATTTTCAATAACAGGGATATTACAGAATATCTTACATTAAAAGGAATTATAGTCACTCTGTCGCTCTATTTGTTAATGTATTTGGCACTCATTTTTAAATTGAATAAAATATTTGTCAATACACTGATACTGTATATTATTATTTCAGGACTTACGGTAAACCCTCTGTCAAGGGGATTGAGTTCAATATACAACAAAAAAATTTCAAATCATATCATTCAAATAAACAATAATGACCCCGGAAAAACTTGGGTAGCCCTTGATTCAATGTTTCACGGAAATCTCCTCATCGCTCTGGGGTGTAAATCTTTTAATGGTGTCAACTATTATCCGGATTTCGACAAATTGAATAAACTAGATCCTGAAAACAAATATTCTGAAATTTATAACAGATATGCTCATCTTATTGTTAAAATTGCAGATGTATCAGACATTTTATTTAAACTTGAAAATCCTGATGTTTACAGCATTACGATGAGCCAGAATCAGATAAAAAACAAAACTGACATCAAATATATAGTATCATCTGAGAGCCTTGAAAATTATTCAACAGATGAGGTGATGTTCATCAAATTGTATGAGGACAAACAGGACAGATTGAATATCTATGAGGTAAAATAACATGAAACACTTTAGATTAATTCAGTTTTTCATATTCAGCAGAAACACACCCAGAATGATCGTGCCGATGCCGATATACTGATACATATTCAGTTTTTCCCTGAGAAAAAATACGGCAAGGGCAAGGATTACGATGTTGGACACACCTGTAGCCAGCGGCGCAATATAGCTGAGATTGAGTCTTTGGAACAGCAGTACCCAGAGCATAAAGCTGATGATATAAAAAAGAGCTCCAATACAGAAAAATATATCAAACCCGGCTGTTATTTTTAAATCCGACATGCTGATATGAAAATTTTCAGAACCGATTTTAATCAGCAGCATGCCTGTACAGGAAAAAAATATGTATAAAACAAAAATAAATATGCCCAATATTCATCTCCAAAGGGTCAGGTCAGATGGGGAATAAATTAACGATCCACCCTTGATTTTAAGTTGTAACTATAGTATTTTCCTCAATTTTTATCCTCTGTGCAAAAAACCGCTCCGCTTAATTTTTGCACTCCTCCATCGGGTTTTGCAGAGGACAAAAGTTGGTAAAAGAACTATAATCCGGTTTTCAGTTTATTGTCCATATAAAAAAATACAGCCTTAAAAATCTGCCGGACATCTTCGGTTTCCGGAAGAGCGGCCCGCAGCTTATTAAGATAATCTCTTTCTTTTAAACGCTTTAAAGTGGGCAAAAAATTGACATCATACACCCATCCCACCTGCATCAGTTTAAAATCATTGAGATTTTTCATGCTGTCAAAAAGTATGGTTTCCCCATGAATCAGATTTTCATAAATCACCTGTGAGATGCCGGGCGTATCCGGAAGATCCAGCTCTATGGTTTCATTGCTTTCTCCGGCTGCCTTTTGCCTGTAATAGTCAGTCACCACCCTCCAGATATCCAGCTTGTCCGCATCCCGCAGCAGACGGGAAAAAAACAGACATCTCTGATTTTCATTATCCGGAAGCTTTGCCTGATTATGATAGGAGATGACTTTCATAATAAACTCCTGCAATGATTCTTCCAGTCCGGCCAGCACCCTGTTCTCCCGAAGAATTTCAATACCAAAGGCAGCATGATTGACAGATTTTCTGTCGGAAAAAGTTCTGTACTGTTTATACTGCTCAAATCTGCCCACGTCATGAAACAGGGCGGTTGTCTCGGCTATGCAAAGATCGAATTCATTCAGGCCCATCTCTTTTCCGATAGCAGCAGCCTCCCGGCAAACCATTTGCGTATGCTGATATTTCAAATCAATGTTTATTTTGCATTCCGGATCATCCGAAGCAAAAGACATTCGGTAAAAATAAAACCAGTTTCTGAAATACTGCAAATCATTTCTGTCCATTGATTTCAGCTTCATCATTTATGGCACTGACTCCTGAGCAACTGAAAAAATCTGAACAGCAGAGTGTTGACTGTCAGAAAAGCTGGTTTCTGCAATCCGTTTTTTTCCCATACACCTTCAAATTCTTTCAGACTGTTGACAATACTTCTGAAATTTCTGTTACTCACGCCTCCCATGCGCATTTTTACAGAAACGCATGGTATGTATTTCAGATGCAGATTACCGCAATAAAGAAATCTGACCATCAGATCATAATCAGCCGAGACTTTCATACGGTCATCAAAAAAACCAAGCCTGTCATACACGGATTTTCTGAAATACAATGTTGGATGGGGCGGAAACCATCCGAATCTCATCTTTTTTTTGCTGAATTCACCGGATTTCCAGTATCTCACCGACCTGTCTGTATTCTGCTGATCCACATATATCAAATCAGAATAAACTCCGTCATAATCTGTATTTTCCAATGCCGCTGAAATTTTTGACAATATGTTATCAGATGCAAAAAAATCATCGGCATTTATAAAACCAACAATATCGCCCTCTGCTTTTTGCAGACCTTTGTTCATGGCATGGAATATGCCACTGTCTTTTTCCGAAATCCAGTAATTTATCATATGCTGATATTTTTTTATTCTGTCAACAGTGCCGTCTGTTGAACCACCGTCTATTATGATGTATTCCAAATCAGGATAATTCTGTTTTTCCACTGATTTTATGCAATCCTCAATGGTATGTGCTGAATTGCGGCAGACAGTAATCAAAGAAATTTTCATTATATGCTCCAAATTGCCTGTTCACCTGCTTTTTTTATGATTTTTGGTTTGTCATATTACTGAATCTGAAAAGTTTGTGAATCGGAAACTGGGGGATATTGCTCACATCAAAATGAATGGCTGACAGGGCCATCTGAAATCCCAGAATAACCGGAAGAGCGGCCAGCATGACAGTTCCTGTGGTTGCAGGTACGCCTTCCGCAAAACTCCGGTACCAGTGAAACAGTCCGAAAACGGTTCCGAAAATAATGAACACAATGCTCGATAGAATTTCAACGGAACATATGTTGAAATTCCTCAGATAGTAATTGTAGTAAATGCGTTTGACTATGCGGATCAGATGTTTTTTGGGAAATTCCCGGATTACCCGAACAATATTCAGATGACTTGTCTCATCCCCGTAATGTGAATTCATGGGAATGTCACAAACCACTGCCCTTATGGTATTGAGCCGGAACAGCATATCAGTTTCAAAAAAATACCGGTGTTCAATTTTCCGCAAAGGCATCATTTCCAGCACTGCTGTATGTATGGCCGTGTAACCGTTTGTGGGATCCATGATGTTCCAATATCCGCTTGTCAGTTTGGTCAGAAAGGAAAGAACCGCATTTCCGGCCAGCCGAATTTTGGGCATGGTACTGAGAGATTCAGGTGAAAAAAAACGGTTGCCCTTTGTATAATCTGCGTAACCTTCCATAATGGGATGCACAAAGCGGGGAATGAGAGCGGGGTCCATCTGTCCGTCCCCATCTATTTTTATGGCTATATCCGCACCATCTGCCAGTGCATGGAGATAACCGGTAATCACTGCACCGCCCACCCCTTTGTTCACAGAATGGCGGATGATCCGCACACGGGGATCACTGCAATTGCTTTCCACAAATTTTCCGGTCTGTTCCGGGCATTTGTCATCCACAACATAAATCAGGGACACTTCTTCCCCTATTCTGTTAATGACAGACAGAATAGGGGCTTTGACGTTATAACAGGGTATGACAACAGCCAGTTTCATCATTCACATCATTATTTTTTAAAATTTAAGACTTAAGTAGACAATCAAAAATTTTCGTGTATTCAAAAAACCGGATTTTTCCAAAAAATGCGGTTTTTCTGGAAATTTTATGCCATAAAATTTATGGAACCTTACTTATATCTTCACAAATACCATGCTGAGCGCAGGACAGTAGGTTATGATCAGCAGTGCTGCCAGAAGAACCAGCATAAATGGTAAAGCAGCCTGACAGAGTTCTGTCACCGGTTTGCTGAACCGGTAACTGGCAATGAAAAGATTCATGCCCACCGGAGGTGTGAAATACCCGATCTGCATGTTTGCCAGAAAGATGATGCCCAGATGCACCGGATGAATGCCGTAACTCACTGCCACAGGCAGTATCAGGGGAACCATGATGACCAGCGCGGAAAATATGTCCAGTATCGCTCCCAGAATCAGCAGAAGGATATTGAGCAGGATCAGAAAGACAATTTTATCCTTCACATGGGTCTGGATGATCTCAAACAGACGCATGGGAATTTCCGCATCAATAAGCAGGTTGGTGGAAGCCAGAGATACGCCCAGAATCAGCAGGATTCCGCCTACCATAATCATGGATTCACGCATGATGCCCGGCAGTTGGGAAATCCGGATTTCTCTGTAAATAAGCACTTCTGTCACCAGAACATACAGGGCAGTGGCAGCCGCAGCTTCGGAAACAGCAAAAAATCCGCTGTATATTCCGCCCAGTACAAAAAAAGGAAGGGGAATTTCCCATATGGATTCCCGGAATGCGGACCAGGCCTCTTTTCCGGAAAAATGGTTCAGGGGAACCGGATGTTTACGGTGTGTCCACAGGCTCCACGCGGAAAGAAGAATCAGCATTAGCAGAGCAGGCAGCAGACCGGCCAGGAAAAGGTCGCTGATCGCGACATCCTCACCCACATCCATCTGCTGTGCCACAATTCCGTAAAGGATCAGGGGCAGAGAGGGCGGGAGCAGCAGACCCAGGCTGCCGGATGATGTGACCAGTCCCATGCTGAAACGTTCATCATATCCGGCCTGCACAAGGGCGGGAAGCAGAAGTGCGCCGAGGGCCACAATGGTCACGCCGGATGCGCCTGTAAAGGCTGTGAAAAAAGCGCAGGTGACAAAAGCCACCACAGCAAGTCCGCCGGGCATCCATCCCAGAAATGCACGGGTAAGGCGCACAAGACGCTGTGAAGTATTGCTTTCTCCCAGCAGATAACCGGCAAAGGTGAAAAGGGGCAGGGCCACCAGCACGGGTGTGGAGGATATCCGGTAGATTTCTATGGCAATCACCGATAGATCCACACCGAGGAAATGAAAACCCGCTATGGAAATCCCCAGAATGACGGCAAACAGCGGCATTCCGAGAAAGGCCAGCACCAGTAGCACAGACATATAAATCCATATCATGTTCAGGTGGTGATTCCTTCCATATCTCTTTCGCTCCAGGAAAAATCCTGAACTGATATTTCTTCTATCTCACCCACCTGACTTCTTATTTTCCAAAGGTCGTCAACATGTCTGAGAAACGTATCCGTCACCTCCGGATCAAAATGTTTTTCTCTTTCTTTCCTGATAATATCACATGCAATTTCAAGTGGATAAGGGGCTTTGTAGGGACGTCTGGATGTGAGAGCGTCAAAGGTATCCGCAAGAGCGACAATTCTGCCGAAAAGGGGAATATCTTCCCTGCATATACCTGCCGGATATCCTGTGCCGTTCCATTTTTCATGATGGGTGACAGCAATGATTTGCGCGGATTCCAGAATTTTGGATTTGGAGTTCGCCAGAATTTTTCCACCTATCAGCGTATGCTTTTTTATAATTTGAAATTCTTCATCTGTAAGTTTTCCGTTTTTGAGCAGAATGCTGTCCGGAATCCCGATTTTTCCGATGTCGTGCATGGGAGAGGCATACAGCATCATCTGCACATCATCTGCCGGCAGTGCCAGTTTCTTTGCCAGCAGCGCGCAGTAGCGGCTCATGCGCAGGATATGATCGCCTGTGTCCTCATCCTTGTATTCTGCGGCCAGAACCAGCCTGTTCACAGTATCCAGATATGCCTCTTTGAGTTCCTCAAAAGCCTGATTGCGTTCGGCAAGCAGTTCCCTTTCATTGAGAACCCTTTTGAGTCTGACCAGAAGTTCGTTAAGCCGCACAGGTTTGTGAATGAAATCCCTTGCCCCCAGTTCGATGATTTTTTCATAGGTAAAATCTTCCACAAAACCGGTCATGACAATGACATCGGAATCAAATTTTTCCCTGATCCGCTTTACCAGATCAATACCGCTGAGACCGGGCATCTGTATATCCGTAATCACCACATCCATCGGATTCTGTTCAAGGATGTCCAATGCTTCCAGTCCGCTTGCTGCTACCCGGCACTGATAACCGGAATGTTCGATTGCCATAAAAAAAACATCCCGGATGGCCTGTTCATCATCCACCACCAGAATGTGAATCGTGCCGGGGTCACGTTCCTGGCTTTTCATAGGTTCTCTCCAATCTGAATATCCCGCAATAACATACGGGATGCCAAAATTATAAGCGGATCTGAGATTTCAGCCATTCCGGACCATGCTCCTGCAATTATGGAAACTGATAAATGACAGTATGTAATAACGAATTGAAATAACAATAAATGCAAAGGGAATGACCGCCTCGCACACCCATACGGGAATGGAGGCAAATGCCATGCCCCCGTCCGAGTATTCCATACGGATAAAACGGATGCTGTGCCATGCCACTGCCGAGCAGATGACTGCCGTGAAGAATTCCACTGTTGCGTTCAGAATTTTCCGGAGATGTTCCGGCAGCCAGCGTGTTATGAGATCAATCCGTATATGACTGCCGTTCCTGCTGGCAATCATGGCTCCCGCCAGTCCGATCCAAAGTACCAGCATCCGTACCAGCATATCTCCCCATGCCAGCCCGCTTCCAAACAGATTCCTCAGAAGGATCTGGGCAGCGGCAGTCAGGATCATCAGCATCAGCAGCCCCAGCAGTACTGCATCCTCTGCACGGTAAAGGAAATCCCGCATTTTTTCCAAAAATTTTTTGTCTGATGTTTTTTCCATAAACAATGATCATCTGGAACGGAAAATCCGGAGCTGCTCATCCAGAGTTTCCACAGTTTTCCGTGAGAATCTGCCGGACTGAAGCAGCCTTTCCGGGACTTCTGCCGCTCGTTTGTACCATTCATCCAAAGCTTCCGCGGGGGGCTGTACAAACTGTATTCCCTGATTTTTCAGCGCTTCAAGAGCTTTGATATTGTCGCTGCGGTTCTGCCGGTCTATTTCATGGAAAACACGGCCCATGATTTCCCTGACCACCGGCTGATCTTCGGGGGAAATTTCAGAAAAGGCTTTTTTGTCAATGGCCAGTACCGCGTAAATATACAAAAAAGGAAGGTCAGTCAGATATTTCACCTGTGTGTGCCATTGCAGTGCCACAGCGCCGATGGGGGAAGTTGCCACAGTGTCAATGAGACCTGTCTGCAGACCGGCCCGGACATCCGCTATGGAAAGGGGAATGGGAGAAATATCAAATGCCTTTACGCCTTCCAGTATGGCCGGATCATTGTCCGGGATCCATATTTTTCTCTGCCGGAGATCTGCCACCGTGCCTATGGGCTGCGCGGACATGATATAGGCAAATCCGCCCTCTGCCAGCCCGAAGGTGACAAAACCGCCTTTTTCCAGCCCTTCTGTGATCATCGCGTCCATATGCCGGCGCACATGGTCAACTTCCTCATAGGACTTGAATTTCAGGGGAAGACCGTATATCTGGTTTTCAGGAAAGACATCCGCAAGACTTCCGGAGACAACAGCACCTCCCTGCAACTGGCCGATACGGATTTTCCGGAGAACGGCTTTGTCATCTCCCATGACACCTCCGGGATAATAGCGGATGCTTACACGGCCGGCAGTGCTTTTTTGAACTTCATCAGCGCCCTGCCGCATCTTTTCCATCCAGAAGGAACCGTCAGGGGAGAGTGTGGCGATTTTCAGACGGACTGCTTCGGCTGTTCCGACTGTTCCGAGCATCAGGCATAAAACCGCATATAAGATGGCAAAAGCCCGAATACGCATATTATTCATTCTCCTGTTTAACAGGCACAGGCAGGATGCCTGTGCTGGTTTATGGTTGATTTCATAAAAATTGCATCAGCCGGAAAGACTAAAAATAGTCGTCCGCATTTTCCAGAAGTTCTCTGGCCTGCTGCCGGGCCAGGGTGTTAAGCAGGGTATATCCCTCGGTTTCGGGACTGGCATTGACAACAGAGCGCAAAAGACGGTCATGAAGTTCCCGGTCAAACACAAGCCGGGCGTACTGCCGGGCATAGTTTACCATGATCATGAAATTTTTTCCCCCGGAAATCTCCATTGCCCGTTCAAAATGCCTGCGGCCTTCATCGGGTTTTCCGCCCAAGGCAGGCGGAATCAGGGTGGACAGAATCCCCAGATACAGATGAGCAGCTCCGTCCTGGTATGTTTCATCCAGTTCTACCACCCTCTGCATAAGGATTTCCACACGGGATATGTCTGCCACAGCATTCCAGTCTTCCTGTCTGGCCTGTATCCATCCGGCCCAGGCACTGCCCAGGGTAAACAGAAAAGGCACATCATTTTTGTCTGTATCATGGACAGCCCCTGTAAAACCCGTGAAATCTGTTTTCCGCAGCCCGCATACATCTGCGCCCGCGCATAAGGCACGGAAGGCATAATCAAGAGCTTTTTCTGTAAGTTTTCCGGCTCTTTCCCTGTCTTCCACATACATATCCGTATAGGCGGTATACAGATTGGCAGCCGCGCGGAGCAGGTCTTCATTGTCCGGATCATCCCGGAGAAGTCCGTCAATCATGAGCAGATATGCCGGGCCTCCGGTTTTCACGGTTTCCAGATCATTGTTGTTTACAACTGCATGGGAAAGATTTTCAGCAAATTTTCCGCTCAGGGATGAAACACATCCGAAAAGGGAAAAACACAGTGCCAGAATATAAATCCGGCAGGAAAAATGTCCGAATCCGGGGACAGAAGGTTTAACCGTACAGCGATGGAAATGAAATGACAAAATAATCACTCCTTTGAAAAACCTGGCATTTGTATTTTCAGCATTTCACATAAACTGCTGAAAATCTCTTTATCAGAAACATTATCCGTATGACAATAGGAAAAAGACTTTCAACTGTCAAGATCAAACCTGATTTTCCCTGAGCCGGGATGCCTGATTTGGGTCAGCCCTTCATTATTATATTGCATCCGCACTGAATTCAGTTTATATAAAAGTTCTGTCAATACATGAATTTGTGTGCGGAAAGAGTAACTGTTTTGTCCGGCGGGATATTCCGGATCTGAGGAGGAAAATATGATAGTCGGTATATTAAAAGAAATCAAGGCAGCGGAAAACCGTGTTTCCATGACACCCGCGGGTGCGGAAGTTATGAAGCAGAACGGTCATGCTGTTCTGGTGGAAAAAGCAGCGGGAAAAGCCAGCGGTTTTGAGGATCAGGCATATGTGAAGGCCGGCGCGGAGATTGTGAAAACAGCAAAGGAGATATATGAACGTGCGGATATGGTTATGCACGTCAAAGAACCGCTTCCTTCTGAATATGCTCTGATGCGTAAAGGGCAGATTGTCTTTACCTATCTGCATCTTGCAGCAGCCGGGGAACTGACCCGTGTTATGATAGAAAGCGGGGCGGTGGGCATTGCCTATGAAACCATACAAAAGGCTGACGGCACTCTTCCGCTCCTGACACCCATGAGCGAGGTGGCAGGCAGGATGGCCATTCAGGAAGGGGCAAAATATTTGGAAATGCCCCAGGGCGGCAACGGGATTCTGCTGGGAGGCGTGCCCGGAGTGGCTCCCGGAAAAGTGGTGATCCTCGGTGGCGGCGTGGTGGGGACAAATGCGGCAAAAATTGCCTGCGGTATCGGGGCCAGGGTGTATATTATGGATGTGAATCTGGATCGGCTCCGTTATCTGAGTGATATTATGCCCGGAAACTGCTGCACCCTCATGTCCTGTCCGGCAAATATCCGGGATCTGATTCAGCAGGCTGATCTTATTATTGGCGCTGTCCTGATTCCGGGAGCCAAAGCTCCCAAACTGATTAAAAAGGAAATGCTCAAATATATCCGAAAGGGAACTGTGATGGTGGATGTGTCCATTGATCAGGGCGGATGTTTTGAGACCTCCAGGCCGACCACCCATGCGGATCCGGTATATACTGTTGACGGGGTGATTCATTACTGTGTTGCCAACATGCCCGGAGCTGTTCCCCGGACATCCACAATGGCCCTGACCAATGCCACACTTCCCTATGCACTTGAGATTGCAAATAAAGGATGGGAAAAGGCTATGTCAGAAAATGCCGAAATCCGCAGAGGAGCCAATATTGTTGAAGGCAGAGTGACCTGCAAGGGCGTTGCAGATGCGTTTGGCCTGGAATATCAAAATGTTGACAAACTTCTCTGATACGGGTTCCCGCGCGCGGGCAGACGCGGGACATCCTTATTATATTACTTTCTGTTGCTGTCAGCGGATTCAGGATAGGAAGCCGGTGCATCCCGGAATCTGAGGGATTCGGGCAGGGGACGGAGATCAGCGGATGCCGGGAATCCATGCCTGGAGCAGTAATCCTCAAGATGGGAAATCCGCGCTTTGGATTCAGGATGGGAAAGCCAGTATTTTCCAATAACTCCCGGAGAATGTTCCTCTTTTGCCATTTTACCGAAAAAAAGTGCGGCTCCGCTGACATCGCCGTATGCACAGTAAAGCATATCCAGAGCAAACTCATCAGCGCGTGTTTCCTGTTCCCGGGAAAATTTCATTTCACTTATATGGAGTCCCTGCAGGAGAAGAGCAGATATGTCATTGTCCGGCCCCAGCAGAAAAGAGGAAATGGCTATAAAGACAAGGCCGCGTCCAAATCCTCTGAGATGATCCCGGTGGACAAAATGCCCCATTTCATGAAAAAGAACAAAGGCCAGTTCGTTTTCAGATGCGGCTTTTTCCAGAAGTCCTCTGAAAACAACAATATGTCCGCCCGGAAGTGCAACAGCGTTGATGGTGTCTTCATCAGCAATCCGGATATGGAAACGGTAAGGAAGATTCACACATTTTTTCTGCAACTCATCGGTCAGGGACTGGATGATACGGTTTTTTGCATCTTCTGTCTTCTCAGCCATCCCAAAATTTTTCAGCATACCGGCAGCCAGAGCCTGTTCTGTTTCAGGAGATATGAGTGGAACAATGAGATCAACGGCAAAACCCAGCACAAAGTAAATGCCCACAATAAAGGCCAGTATCCCGGAAATGAGGACAAAAAATTCCCGAAGAGGAGATTCTTTTGAAATATTGACATTTTTCCCCGGCAGCCGGGGCGTATATCTGATCATTGCCTCAGGGTCAGGGCCGTGCCGTATGCCATGACCTCGACACTGCCTATTCCGCCTTTTTTATTGGTATTGCCGCCGATGGTGGAGGTTTCCAGCCGGACATTAATGATTATGCTGGCATCCGGAGCCTGCTCTTTCATCCGGAGAACCGCTTCACGCCTTGCACGATCCAGCAGAGATTCATAGGATTTCAGCCTTCCGCCGAATATATTGCGCAGCGATGCCAGAATCATTTTGAAATAATCATTGGAAATTACAACATTTCCATAGACCATTTCAGCCTTTTCCACCTTACTTTCGTCAATATCAATCCGTTTAGCGGTGACCGCGGGAAGACCGATCAGTTCTTTTTCCCTGGCCTCAATGGACTGATAATGTTTTTTCTCGGCCCGTGTTCCGAAGAAATAACCGAGTGCGATCAGTATCAGAAAAGTAATCAGACTGATGATGTTTTCCATGACAGACTCCTGCCGGGTATATTTTTTCCTTAAAAATGAATTTGCCGTGTGTCATCCATTACGTCAAGAATATGTTTTCGTCAATATTTTTTATACGCGGTGCAGGAATTGACATTTTTCACGATTTATAGTAAATTCAGTGTGTATATGTATAATGCCCGCAGAAAGACGGGTGTATGCGGCTGTGCCAGACAAATGGGAGCAGGGAGTCAGATTGTGAAGATCATTATTATAGGCGCCGGAGAAGTGGGGTTCCATATTGCCAGTCATCTTGCCCGTGAAAACAGGGACGTGGTGGTTATTGACAAAAACCAGGCAGCCATCCGCCGTATTTCTGAAAATATTGATGTACAGACCATTACCGGCTCCGGAAGCAGCCCTGTGATTCTGGATCAGGCCGGTATCCGGGATGCTGAAATTCTGCTGGCAGTGACCAATCAGGATGAAACCAATCTGGTGGCCTGTATGATGGCGGATGTGCTGTCGCCTGCCACCCGGAAACTGGCCCGGCTGCGGGATCCGGATTATGACAATTATATTTCTGAATTTATGGAAAATACCCCGCATATAGAAACCGTGATCAATCCGGAAACCGAGGTGGTCAGAACCATTGAACGCTTTATGAGTGTTCCCGGTGCCGTGGATGTGGGGGAACTGGCAGGGGGGCGTCTGAAGCTCATCGGAATCAAAATGGATGAGGACAATCCCCTGTCTGGACTTCTTCTCAGGGATCTGCCCAAAAAAATCGAAGGCCACCGTCCTCTGGTTTCCTCCATTATCCGGGATGAGGAACTGATTATCCCCAGCGGGAATGACCGGCTTATGCCCGGTGACCTGATCTATTTCATTACCGAGGAAAAAGATCTGTTAAAAACCCTCAGTCTTTTCAATAAGCATTCTGATCCTGTCAGCAGTGTTCTGATTGTAGGGGGCGGCCGCATTGCCCTCCTGCTGGCACATTCGCTTGAGAAAAAAAACATACAAACAAATATTTTTGAAAAAGATCAGAACCGCTGTGTCATACTTGCCGAACAACTGAACAGAACAGTTGTTCTTTGCGGAGACGGATCAGACAGGGATTTGCTCAAAGAGGAGAATATCAGCGATATGGATGTGGTCGTGACCCTTACCGCTGATGAGGAAACCAATATTCTGATTTCTCTTCTTGCCAAAAGGATGGGAGCAAAAAAGACAATTACCAAAATCAGCAAATTCAGTTATTTCCCCTTAATGCTGACCATAGGTATCGAACAGGTGGTTGATCCCAGGCTTTCTGCCATTAACAGCATTTTGCAGCATATCCGCCGGGGAAAGGTGCTTTCCGCAGTATCTCTGAAAGGGGAAGAAGGGGAGGTGCTGGAGGCTGTGGCTCTGGAAACATCGGATATTGTGGGAAAACCTCTCAAAGACATATCTCTGCCCAAAGGGGTTCTGGTGACCGCCATTCTCCGGGGAGAAGAAGTGATTATCCCTTCGGGCCCCAGCGTGATTCTGCATAATGACCGGATCATTGTTTTTGCACGCCGGGAGGCAATTCCAAAGGTTGAAAAGATTCTTGCCGTGAAACTGGAGTATTTTTAAATGCGATGGTCTTATCCCATCTATATTATAGGTGTGCTGGTTCTTTCTTTGGGAGCGGCCATGTCTCTGCCTCTTCTGGTCGCGCTGATTTACTGGGATCAGAGCATTCAGCCACTGACGATCTCTATGGGCATATCTGCTGCTGCCGGTATATCTGTTTGCATTTGCTTCAGAAACAAAATTGGCAAATCTGAATACATGAGCCCGAGGGAAGGCATGGCCATTGTTGCCCTGGGATGGATGGCTGTGGGATTTTTCGGTGCTTTTCCCTTTTACCTGAGTGGATATTTTGCCACGTTTACAGATGCCGTGTTTGAATCCGTATCCGGTTTCACCACCACAGGTTCATCAGTTCTTACAGATATTGAATCCCTTCCCAAAGGTCTGCTGTTCTGGCGGAGTTTTATCCAGTGGCTGGGCGGGATGGGAATTATTGTGCTTTCCCTGGCGATTTTGCCTTTTCTGGGGGTTGGCGGAATGCAGCTTTACAAGGCAGAGGTTCCCAGCCCGATTCCGGACAAGCTCAGGCCCCGTATCCGGGATACAGCCATGATTCTCTGGAAAGTGTATGCCCTGATGTCCGCTGTGCAGATTATTTTGCTGATGCTGGGCGGGATGAGTCTCTACGATGCTGTGAATCATGCTTTCACGACAATGCCTACGGGCGGTTTTTCCACCAAAAACGCTTCTGTTGCCCATTTTGACAGTATCTGGTTTGATGCTGTGATCACCATATTCATGCTTCTGTCCGGTATAAACTTCACCCTGCATTATCAGTTTCTGAAAGGTGAAACCCTGGCGTTCTGGAAGGATTCGGAATGCCGTTTTTTTCTGGGACTGACTATGCTTGTTACCCTGATCATCACCTTTGATCTTTTCGGAACCGTTTATCAGACATTCGGATCTTCGTTCCGTTACGCTGTGTTTCAGGTTTCCACCATACTGACCACGACCGGATATGCGACCGCAGATTATGAACAATGGCCGGCCATGTCCCAGCTTATCCTTCTGCTCTGCATGTTTGTCGGAGGTTCTGCCGGTTCCACAGGCGGAGGCATGAAATGTCTCAGGATTATGGTCTGTTTCAGGTACTGCTATAAGGAACTTTTTTCCCTGATTCATCCCCATGCCGTGTCCCATGTGAAAATTGCAGGAAAACCTGTTTCTGAAGATGTGGTACGCAGTGTTCTCGGATTCATGGCTCTTTACATGGGACTGTTTGCCATCTGCACTGTGGTTCTTGCCGGAACCGGTGTGGATTTTGTGACATCTTTCGGGGCTGTGGCCACAGCCATCGGAAATATCGGGCCGGGTTTCGGTCTGGTGGGGCCGTCCGGGAACTTTGCTCTGATTCCTGATGCGGGGAAGTGGCTTCTGATATGGTGTATGCTGCTGGGCAGGCTTGAGATATATACGGTGATCATTTTGCTTGTCCCGGAATTTTGGAGAAAATAATATAATAATATTTTATCCTTATACAAAAAAACGGAATTCCGTCCGGGCTGGTCAGGAAAAAATATTCAGATCATGTGTTTTTTTTGTTGACAGATGAAAGCAGTTCATATATAAAGGCAGGGTTTCGTTCGGGGGGGCCGTTAACTCAGGAGGTAGAGTATCTGCCTTTTAAGCAGAGAGTCGCCGGTTCGAATCCAGCACGGCCCATCAGGAAGGAAATTATGATATGTCCCCATCGTCTAGCCCGGTCCAGGACACCGGCCTTTCACGCCGGCGACAGGGGTTCAAATCCCCTTGGGGACGCCAATTTTAATATATGATTGGCAGTTTTTGCCATTTGTCATTCAGTGTTATTGAGATATTTCAATACAGATGACAGTTTTTTGCGGTAAGCAGAAAAAAAAGGCAAAGCATGAAAAAAACATCTTGACATATTTTTTGTGGTGGTATATAAGTTGCGGGTTCCCTGAGTGAGGGGGGATTTGTGAATGTGGTCTGCGGAGAGCGGACTGACTGATCTTTGAAAACCTGACAGTGACAGAA
>JBFXEJ010000059.1:0-36599 GCA_050180235.1 Desulfococcaceae bacterium | reverse complement strand
TGGGAGGGGTCAGGGGAGGGGGATAATCAGTGATGTTTTCACCCTCCCCCTGCCCCTCCCTCAGGGGAGGGGAGACCTTATCAACGGATTTGGCCCACTACCGACTACTGTAAGGATTGTCCGGCATTCAGGATTAAAGAAGTGGCAGAAAGCATGGCAAAATTGTCTTTGGCGGAAAAAACCGGAATGGCAGCAGGGATTGCTGCCATCCTTTTATCATATATTGATCTGCGGTTCGCTGCTGTGCCGCTGGTCTTATTCGTGATGCTTTGCGCTGTAGCCCCGTTTCTGCCCGGATTCGCTTTTTTTCTTCCTGTAATCATCCGGGGCCGCACCGGAAAGAACGCCGTGTCTCTGACCTTTGATGACGGACCGGATCCCCTGTCTACACCCGGACTGCTCCGTTTGCTTGCCTGTCACGGATGCAGCGCCACCTTTTTTGTATGCGGAAAAAACGCAGAATCATATCCGGATCTGATCCGGGAAATCATTGTCATGGGACATTCGGTGGGCAATCACACCTACAGTCATGACAACCTGATTATGCTCAAAAGCATCAGCAGTCTGGAACATGAAATCGGAAAAACCCGGCAGATACTGGAAAACTGCGGCATACAGACATATGCTTTCCGGCCGCCTGTGGGTATCACCAATCCCCGGCTTTGGAATGTCCTGCGGAAAAACAGACTTTATGCTGTCAATTTCAGCCGCCGCGGTCCGGACGGTGGAAACCGGTGGATCAAAGGTATGGCTGCCCGAATCCTCCGCAGGATAAAACCGGACGATATTATTCTGCTTCACGATATATACCCCGAATCAGAGCATCGCCTTTGTGAATGGCTGCATGAAACAGACAGGCTTCTGCGGGGAATAAAAGAAAAAGGTTTTTCCATTATTCCGTTGTCCGAACTCATTGGAAGGCCGGTAATGGAAATCCATGCCGACAACCCGATAACCTGTAAGCATTCCGGGCAGTGAACTGATAATTTTGATCTGCTTTCCCGGATCTCATCATAAGAATTGCACAGAAACAAAGCCGTAGCAATAAAAAATATCTTTCCCTTTTTTCCAAATCAGAATTTCCGGGATGGAAGGAGAGCAGATATGGAGCCGATAAAGATGTTTTACTATAACTGATGTTACGCCACTCTTTCAAAAATCAGGGAGTTATTATTTTTGACCATCATTCCGGCCTAAGCAGGAATCCGGTAATATCAACATGTTCCGGATACCGGCTTTCGCCGGTATGACCGCAGTGCGTAACATCAGTTATTAAGGGAGAAAATCTTACATGAATGAAAATAATATAATAAAAATAAATGGCTGTGCAATCAGTACAGAAGTGCTTATGACGGATCAGATTCTTCTTCAGACTGCGGATCAGAAAAAACAGTTAAGGACTGCCATTGAAGAACTGCATCTTTCGGCCTTTCCCAAACTGCCTGAATATACAAGGCAAATTTATATTGATGACTATTTTACCACAGGCAGCGGCAGTTTCCGCAGGCAGGCGATTTTTTTCAAAAATGAAAGCGGCAGACTCATCGCCGCCAATATATGCAACTGCGGAAAATTCGAGTATGAGGTTAAAATCATCAGCGGAATTTATCTGATTTCCAGTGCGGTTTTGCCTGAATATCAGAGTTATGGCATTGGTCAGTATATCGGAGTTAAATTACTGGAACTGCAGCCGGATGTGCTGTTCACCACCAGCACCCAATCCTCAGCTCTTCATTCCCGCGTCAAACTTGTTGAAAAAGGACTGGTAAGCGGTTATGATGTATATCCGAAACTGATGAAAAAGGATGGGGAAGAAATTCTTGTCACTGTTCCATACAAAGACTTGGATTTTGCCATCAATTCGTTCAGACAAACATATGCGGGACTTGTTGACGGGGATTGGGAAAAAGTGCATGAGGCTGTCAGAAATCTGACAGTTCTGATGGTAAGAAAAAATCTTCAGGAAGAAATTCAGGATTTTAATCCCTGGGAAAAAAACGGAAGAGAGGACAGACTGGCAAAAGCCCTGGGGGTAAATCCAAAGGATGCAGTGCTGGTAATGTTTAAAAAAAATAAAGCAGCAATCCCAAATCAGATGAAATAAAGGGTAGTGGATAATGGTACTTCTGATACTGAGTAATGTAGGGGCAACCCCTAAGGCACAAGCTGGAAGCTTATCCTACTTTTATAACTGAAAATTTATTGTTGTCTGCTTACCAAACAAAGGATAAAATTTGCCATATGTCAGCAGAACATTTTCTTGAGATTGCATGTCAGAAACTTCCGCCTGTAAACCGTGCCATACAGGAACACGGAGACAAACCACTTTCCGCATACCTGCAGAAATTTATTCTCAAACCCCTGCCATCCTTTCAGCCCCGCGATGATTTTTTTGATGTGATATACCGTTATGCAGCTCCGCTTTTGGGAGAAATTATTGCCAAAAAAGCTGTCAGTGATCTTGAAAAATGCCCTGTGATTCTCACTTCAAGTCATCTTGGCATTGAATATTTTTCCCAATCTGTTCATAGCATGCTGCTTTTTTCAATAAATGCTGTCAAACGCGGTTTTCCTGCTGCAACTGTCCCGGTTTTTTCCTTTGGCAATGTCCCACTGAACAATCTGACATATCCCAGAGGAGTTTTGCTTTATCATGTGAGTATAGGAAATCTGGAGCATATGCCTTTGAAACTGCCTGTATTTCCGGATTCTTTCAAAAGAAGGCTGGCAGGCACTGCCCCGTGTTTTGATAGGAACATGATCAGCAGAGCCGGTTCACGCCTGAAAAAAATGCTTCAGGAGAAACAGATTCATCCTGATACTGCTGATGTAATGGACAGGATATTTCAGGAAGACTATAATGCGGATTTGGTACTGTCTCTGCCGGATTATTCGCAGCAGACGGTTGTTATGAACACAAGAATCTGGAAAAAACTTTTTTCAGAACCGGATGCAGGTCCTGAACTGATTTATCTTGAAATTGAAAAAATTACGGCCATGCTGCTGTCATATGATTTGAAAAATCCGGAAAGTCTTGCACGGTGTGTCATGTTTGATCCCGCTCTCAGGAAAGAAATACTGGATCACCTGGATGGAGTGAACGGATGCTGGATAAAAAAAAGCCTTGCACAAAGAAGCGGAGGTGACAATACACAGCAAAGCCTGTCTGAAGGATGCGGAACCGTTTTTTTCTGGGGGATTGATGAGGCCGGCAGAAGAATACCGCTTTCCATTGAAACAGACAAATATAACAGGGAAATTCTTGCAGGAACTGATGACCGTCATAAGCGCTTTGAACTGCCCTGCATACCGGAATCCATACTGGAATATCTGGAAAACAGAAGGCTTATCCCTTCTCTTTTCACCTGTTTTCTCACACTTTCCTTTGCCAGGGGTCTTGTCTGTACCGGGGGATATTTTCAAAGTGAATATCTTCCGGCTATTCAGCGGGGTCTTGCAACTGCCCTGCATTCATCAGGTTATGATTATGCAGCGGATTTTGTTTCAGGAGTTCCCACACATTTCTATCTTTCAGGAATGCTGGCAGTAATGACAAAGATGGCAGATCAGTATCTGATTCCGGCAGGACCTGCTGAGATTATTGCAGGAGGAGGAATAAATGCAAAAAATATTGAACAGATGCTGTCACTTACGGTTCGTGAGGCACATATCGCAGGTCTGTCTGAAACTGTGCCGGATGTTCTGACCTCCGGGGAATTAAAGGCAGGAGCGTGGAAAAAGGAACTGGCAGCAGACTGTTTCCGCTTATTGCAGGGAAAGGTAGCTGTCAGGTAATATCAGAGCAGTTTTAAAAATTGGGTAGTACATGACCACACTGATTTTAAATAAAATATTGATTTATAAATTTAAAAATATCAGTATAAATCGAACCAAATCATCCTGAAAAGACAAAACTTGATTTAAATCAATGCAGAACTGAATCAAATGGGTTAAACAGATAAATATCCGACTGAAAATTTTCAGATATAAAAAACCGGATTTTTCCGTAAAAATCCGGTTTTTCTGAAAAATTTATATCCGAAAATTTATGGTTCCCTGCTTAGGGCTGTATCAAAATAAATTGTTCCAAACCCTGAGGGTTTCCGGGCAGGAAAATTGCACAGATTATTTTTTTACAAGTCCTAACCGTTTTTCTCTCCGTTTTTTTTCGCAGGAAAAAGAACGGAAAACCATACACAGGGAAAAAAATTATGAAAGCTAAAGCGACTCAGCAGTTAAAAGACTGGCATCAGGGCATCAAAATTTATCATAAGGGTTTCACTGGAAAGGAGAAAAATGTATGATTAAACGTATAGAAGTATTCAGGGAAAACAGTTTCAGCGATAAAGGCTTGAAGAAACTGCTGGTTCATGATTCAGAGCATTTCAAAATCATCAATTTCAATTTCAGGGCAGGGCAGGAATTGCCGATTCATTCCCATGATACTGATGGGCAGTTGTCTATAGCGGTTCTGGAAGGCTGTGGTGAGTTTCTGGGCAAAGACAGCATGAGTTTTCCAGCGAATCCGGGCGATGTTCTGATTTCGGATATTCGTGACCCGCATGGAATCAAAGCAAAAACAGACATGCGGGTTCTGGTTACGATTGCTCCGCCAATATGACGGGATTATGCTGAAGAGGAGAAAAACAATGAGCAGAAAAGTTGTTATTGAAACAGAAAAATGTATCGGATGTCAAAGCTGTGCAGAGCTTTGTCCCGATATTTTCGGGTTTGACGAAGACGCAGAAAAAGCCAAAGTGATTATGGAATCGGGATGGGCCGAGGACTGTATTCAGGAAGCAATGGATGCCTGTCCTGCGGAATGTATTTACCGGGAAGAATGAGAAGTCCGCGCCGGGGTCAATTCCGATCCCGGTTTTTTAATATCAAAGAGAAGAGGATAGCTCCATGAAATTCCTGATAAACCGCAAAATTGTATTATGGGCTGCTGTGATGATAGCAGCCGGATTTGTCATTTACCGAATCGGGTTTAAGCCGGTACCGGTTTCGGTTTACCGGGTCTCAGAAGGGCAGGTCATTGCAGAAGTTATGGGAACAGGAACTTTGGAGGCGCGTATCCGCACTGCGGTGGGAGCGAAAATTCAGGGACGTCTGACACAAATACTGGCTGATCAGAATACTTATGTAAAAAAAGGACAGATTCTGGCTGTTCTGGACAGCAGGGAACTGATCGGAAAGGTGAATATTGCCGAGGCATCGCTCAATGCGGCAAAGGCAACCGCAGAACGTGTCAGAACCGATGAGGCCAGAGCCAAAGCTGTGCTTTCAAAGGCAAAACAGGATTATCAGAGACATCTGAAATTATGGGAATCCAGGGGCATTTCCCAGGCTGATTTGGAGAAAACCCGTGAAAATCTTTCAATAGCAGAGGCAGATCTGTCAAAAACGTTGGCAGCGATTACCGAGGCCATGCTGCAGATTGTAACAGCGGAAAAAAATCTTCTTTATCATAAGTCAGAACTTGAAAATACGGAAATACTCAGCCCCTTTGACGGTCTGATCGTCCGCCGCAGCATGGAGGCAGGCGATATCGCGGTTCCGGGCGCATCAGTTTTTGATTTGATCGCAACCGATGAAATGTGGGTATCGGCATGGGTGGATGAATCTGCCATGTCCGGTTTGGCGCCGGATCAGGCTGCCAGAATCGTATTCCGTTCAGAACCTTCCAAATCCTATCCGGGTAAAGTGGTTCGGCTCGGACGTGAGGCTGATCGGGAAACCCGTGAGTTTCTGGTGGATGTCCGCACAGATCATCTTCCCGGCAACTGGGCTGTGGGACAGCGGGCTGAAGTGTATATTGAAACCGGCAGAAAATCCGGTGTTCCCGTAATCCCTTCCCGGATGATCGTTTGGCGTAACAATATCCCCGGCGTTTATCTTGCAAGTAACGGAAAAGCCGTGTGGAAAGAAGTCAGATTCGGATTAACAGGTTTTGATCTGAGCGAAATTGCAGAAGGTTTGTCTCCGGATGATATGGTTATTGCAGATTCTTATGAGAAATTAAGCGATGGAAAAAGGATAATGATCCGATGAATCTTGCCATTCGCGATATTCGCCACAGCCTTCCCCGTTTTCTTTTAACAGCAGTGGGAATTGGAATGCTGCTGATGATTGTGATGGGAATGAGCGGAATCTATCGGGGCCTGATTGAGGACGCGCTCCTTCTTGTGGACAAAATCGGTGCAGACCTTTGGATTGTTCAGCACAATACCCGCGGCCCTTTTGCCGAAATTTCAAGGATTCCCATGAAGATGGAGGATCGCGTCCGTGCTGTTCCCGGAGTCAGAAGTGCGCGTGCATTTGTTTCCCATACCATACAGCGGGAACGCAATGGCAAACCTTTGCGTATTGTTGTGCAGGGACTGTCATGGCCCGAAGATAAGGGAGAATGGATTCCGATGACGAACGGGCGTTGTCTGGCCGCGGCGCATTTTGAAATGATTGCGGACAAATCACTCGGATTCAGTCTGGGCGAAAAAATTTCCCTGGAAAAAAACACTTATACCGTTGTCGGTCTGACACGCAACATGGTGGGACAGGGTGGCG
Organism: Desulfococcaceae bacterium; assembly: GCA_050180235.1. Classification (GTDB taxonomy): domain Bacteria; phylum Desulfobacterota; class Desulfobacteria; order Desulfobacterales; family Desulfococcaceae; genus JAABRU01. The sequence continues at coordinate 30,032 of JBFXEJ010000059.1, read as the reverse complement.
ATGGTATTGCCTTTTTTACCGTAAGAGATGCAATTGCCATTCAGTTTGACATTTCCGGAGAGGCTGTCCGTCTGGAACGTGCTGCAAGGCGTTCCAGAGCGATTCGGCAGGATATCGGAAATATTCGCCCCGAACTTTTGGACAGAGCCGCATTGCCGGATATTCCCGCACTGGCAGGCCCGATGGTCAGTGCGATTGTTGTTCAGACCCGACAGGGCGCGGATATTGACAAAGTAGCTGAAACAATTTCCGGGTGGAAAGATGTATCTGTCCACACTGCGGATAATCAGAGAAATCTGCTGCTGGAGGGCAGTGTGGATAAGGCGCGCAGGCAGATCGGTCTGTTCCGGGCATTGCTGGTGATCATTTCTGCGATTATCATGTCGCTCATTCTTTATACACTCACGCTTGATAAAATTCATGATATTGCCATGCTGAAACTGATCGGCGCTAGAAACTCCGTAATTCTGGGCCTTATCCTTCAGCAGGCACTGATTCTCGGAGGACTGGGATACGGGCTTGCATTTTATTTAGGCAGATGGATATTTCCCCATTTTCCGCGCCGCGTTATCGTAACGGGCAATGATCTGATCGGGCTTGCTGTCATTGTTTTGGCGATCTCGGTGCTGTCAAGTCTGCTGGGCATCTGGAAAGCCATGAATGTTCAGCCCAATGAGGTGCTGTAATGGATACGAATACTTCCGAACCGGCTATTGAAGCATTGAATATCAGCAAAATATACGGCAGCGGCAATACCGAGGTCAAAGCCATGCTGAATGTTTCCTTCATGATTTCCAAAGGAGAAGTGGTGGGACTGCTGGGACCCAGCGGTGCGGGAAAATCCACATTGCTGACGGCTATCGGTCTGATTAATCCACCGACATCCGGACAAATCAGAATCGGGAAGGATTTGGTGATGGACGGCCCCTCAGCAATGGTGGATGTCCGGGCATTCCGGCGCAGACATATCGGCTATGTGTTTCAGAAAGCAAATCTGATTCCTTTTCTGACTGCTATCGAGAATGTTCAGATTGCTTTGGAAATCAATGATGTTAATCACAAAGAAGCCCGGAACCGGGCAACGGACCTGATGAAATATCTGGGGATTGAAGATCGGAAGAACAATCTGCCGCACATGCTTTCCGGCGGACAGCAGCAAAGGGTTGCGGTCGCACGCGCGCTTGCCAACAAACCCGGTCTCATACTTGCGGATGAACCCACCGCTGCTTTGGACAGTTTCAGGGGACGTCAGGTAATGGAACTTTTTCAAAAGGTGGCGCATGAACAGGGGGCAGGCGTTTTGGTTGTTACACACGATCACCGCTCACTGGATGTGTTTGATCGCACCTTTGAAATGGAAGACGGGAGGCTGAAATAAGTATGCAGCCTCTGAATTCGGTTTTATAACAGCCGGATTTTCCGAAAAAAACAGACCTGGAAAGAGACCGGGAAAAAGGTCATATGTAACTGGCGGTTACATATGACCTTTTTTTATGCGGCATCTGATGCCGGCCCTTACATATTTTTTTGACTGATTACTTTTATAAATCAGCAGTATGAAAAATATAACACCGTATGCCGCAAATATGGCACGAAACTTGCAATTACAGAAAGCAGTGAAATGAACGCCCGGAAAACGTATTCCGGGAACTGTAATAAAAATTACACCCGTGAAAGGGGAAATTATCATGAAAAAACCGGTTTTTTGTTTTGCACTGGCAGTAACCGCTGCATCCCTGTGTTTATTCAGCCTCAGTCTGTCCGCATCCGATACGGATGAACGCATCGAATCATCGGCAAAACAGTCTTATCTGTTCAGAACCTGCGGGGATGACATTATAATTCAGTCCAGGGAGGGCCTTGTCACTCTTACCGGCTCTGTTTCTGATGAATCCGGCAAATCACTGGCACAGGAGACTGTTGCGGGCCTGCCCGGAGTTATGGGCATAGATAACAAACTGGAAATAAAAGAAGTCCCTGCTGCACACTCGGATGCATGGCTTATTGCAAAAGTGAAATCCGCACTTTGGCTTCACCGGAGCGTGAACGCCCCGGAAACCGGAGTTTCTGCAAAAGACGGGACAGTCACCCTGCGCGGCAAAGCCTCCAGCAATGCACAAAAGGATCTGACGACCGAATATGCCAAAGATGTGGAAGGCGTCAAAAATGTTGAAAATGAGATGATCGTGTCAACTGCTCCGGTGATGGCGGGCAAAAAGATGACGGACGATAAAACAGTGGATCATAAAACTATGGGCGAAAAAATTGATGACATGGGTGAATCAATTGATGATGCTTCCATTACCGCGCTGGTCAAGATGACGCTGCTGTATCACCGCTCAACCAGTGCGCTCAAAACCACTGTCGTGACAAAAGAAGGCGTGGTCACACTGGGTGGCAACGCAGAAAACGCGGCTGAAAGGGACCTGGCCACCAAACTCGTAAGCGATGTTCACGGTGTAAAGAGTGTGATCAACAGCATGACTGTCGGGGGACTCAGGACCAACTGAGACTGATACGACAGTGCCTAAGGTGATTTCCAGAAAAGAATATACCGCCAAAGTATCAAAAGCTTCCAGCTTTTGCCCTGTGCCTGTGAACCTGAATTGGTATATTTATTTTGATAAATCACCTAAGGTGAGTTCATAACCCGTCATTTCGGCGTAAGGGTTTGTAAAAAAATAACCTGTACAATTTTTCCTTCCGGAAACCCTGAGGGTTTTCAAAACCCTCAGGGTTTGCAACAGTTTATTTTGATACAGACCTAAGCTGGAATCCAGTTATTTCAGCATATTCCGGATACCGGGGTTCACCGGTATTATGACAGTGCGTAATATCAGTGAGTAATTCGGTTTATAAACTTCTTTGGTGATCGCAATCGCCAAAGATCAAAAAGATCAAACTTAAAAAGGAGACAGATCATGAAACAGAAGATTTATCAGGTTTCACTCGTTGTTGTGATGGCGGCGTTTGTATCCGCTGTCTTTTTCGCCAGCGCAAATCTTTCTTTTGCAGGCGCAGGCAAAAAAAAATCGGCAGTCAGAACCACTGCTGTCGAATATACCGAATCTCAAATCAAACAGCTTCAGGACTCGCTGAATATCACTGAGGATCAGAAAGAACCGTGGAATAATCTTACGCATGTGATGCGGGAAAATGCGAAAGATATGGACGCGCTTAACAAAGACAGGGATGAAAAAAACAAGTCCATGAATGCTGTTGAGCGTATGAAATTCCACAGTCAGATTACCGAAACCCATTTGGCTCAGATGAAGACGTTTATTCCGTCTTTCGAGGCTTTTTATGGCAGTCTGTCGGATGATCAGAAGAATACAGTCGATACAACTTTCCGGACAGGGAAACACGGAAAACACAAGAGGAAATAATCGGCATTACTGCACCACATGGGACTTACGCACCTGAATTTTAAGGTAATTTCCAGAAAAAAATATACCACCGAAGTATCAAAAGCTTCCAGCTTTTGCACTGTGCCTGTGAACTGAAATGGGATATTTATTTTCAGAAATCACCTAAGTATCTGCTTTTATCACTGCGTAAGTCCCGAACCTGGAGATGACGCGGAATTGTCAATTGGAATCAATCCAAGAATGGAGAGACGTTATGAAAACATCAGGCATATGGAATTTCAGATACATCGCTGGCAGGATTATGATGTGGCTTGTTTTTGTCACAATGATCTGTATTATTGACGCGGTGCCTGCCTCCGCTGAAAAAAACAGGGGCTATTACGAGAATGTGAATGGCGAGCGTGTTTACCGGCCTCATGACTACAAAAAACGTATGGAAAAACATCAGGGTTATTACGAGAATGTGAACGGAAGGCGTGTTTACCGGCCTTATGACTACAAGAGACCTGTGGAAAGACATAACAGTGGTTATTACGAGAATGTGAATGGTAAGCGTGTTTACCGGTCTGATGACTACAAGAGACCTGTGGAAAGACATAACAGTGGTTATTACGAGAATGTGAATGGCAAGCGTGTTTACCGGCCTTATGACTACAAAAAACGTATGAAAAAACATCAGGGCTATTACGAGTATGTGAACGGAAGGCGTGTTTACCGGCCTTATGGCTACAGGGAACGGGTTTATGCCCAGCCGCCGGTTTACTATGCACCTCCGCCTCCGCCGGTAATCTATGCACCGCGGCCTTCGCCAGGTATTCGTATCTTTTTTCCACCCAGCTATAATCATTAAGAGGGATTACTTGCTGCAGGCTGCCCGGATCTCAGGCTGAATCGATCCGGGCGGCTGCCGCAGGCAATGCGGTTTGTTATGAGTGAACGGATGGTCACAACGAAGCATGAAAATCTTTTCTGCCACAGGATGCAAAGCGTCCGGACTGCATTCCCGCGTGAAGTGTGGGAACGGAAGTTGCTGTTCAGATTTTCATATATACCATTATTTGAAACATTTCGGCTGTAAAATACCGCATTCGAAAAACCTGCCTCAGCAGAGTTTATAAAAATTACAGTTCAAACAGCCACGAATAACACGAATCTGCACGAATGCACAAACCGTAATTCGTGTCATTCGTGCAATTCGCGGCTGTACCATCAAATCTTTTGAGTAATGGTATAAATACCGCAAAGCAGAAAATGCCCGGCAGACAGGAATACCAATTCTCCATTGATTTAATGCAATACCGTCAATTTTTCCGCTGTTCCGCGTGTGCAAAAAACCGCTCCGCCTAATTTTTTCACTCCTCCGGATTAGCATACAGAATTGTATAAAACCAATGGCGAACCGGTATAATAACCGCCGGGCATTTACATTTTAAGAAAGGAAGAAAATCATGGGACAATACAATCTGGACCGGATATTTAAACCGCGCCATATTGCAGTTGTGGGCGCCAGCGAAAAAGCAGGAACCATCGGCAATGCGCTGATGAAAAATCTGATGGACGGCGGATTTTCCGGAAAGTTGCTGCCGGTGAATCCCAAATATAAAAACATGCATGGGCATGAGTGCTTCGGATCGGTTTCCGAGTTGGAGACTGGCACTGACCTTGCGATTATCGCGACCCCGATTCATACTGTTGCCGGTATTGTGACGGAATGCGCTGAAAAAAAAATGGGCGGAGCCATTATTATTTCATCAGGGGGAAAAGAGATCGGTGAGCAGGGCAGAGAGATAGAAGAAAAAATTCGGCAGACGGCCTATGCCGGCGGGCTTCGTATCGTGGGGCCGAACTGTCTCGGCATTATCCGGCCCGGCGTGAACCTCAACGCGAGTTTTGCGTCTGAGATGCCTGTTGCCGGAAATCTGGCCTTTGTATCCCAGAGCGGCGCGATTTGTACCGCGATTCTTGATCTGGCTTTTAAGGAACATATCGGATTCAGCCATTTTGTCAGCACCGGGTCCATGCTGGATGTTGATTTCGGAGACATGATTGATTATCTCGGAAATGATCCCTCGGCAAAAAGCATTCTGCTGTATATTGAAAGCCTGACAAATTTCCGCAAATTTATGAGTGCTGCGCGCTCGGTATCCCGAATCAAACCCATTATTGTGCTGAAATCCGGCAGAAGCGCGGCCGGAGCAAAAGCTGCGGCATCCCACACGGGCGCCATGGCCGGAGAGGATGCCGTATATGATGCAGCGTTCAAACGCGCGGGCATCGTGCGTGTGGATACCATACAGGAACTCTTTGACTGTGCGGAACTGATGTCCAAGCAGCCGCGGCCGCGCGGCTCCCGGCTCGCTATTCTTACCAATGGCGGAGGGCCCGGCGTAATGGCTACGGACACGCTCGGCAGATATGGGCAGGAACCTGCTCCCCTTGATCCGGAAACCATAAAGGCATTTGATACCTTTTTGCCGTCTTTCTGGAGCCGGAACAATCCCATTGATATTCTCGGTGATGCATCGCCGGAGCGGTTTCGCCGCTCTCTGGAAGTCTGCTTCAATTCGGAGAATCTGGACGGAGTGCTGGTAATTCTTGCACCCCAGGCACTTACGCCTCCCCTTGCGGTGGCCGAAACACTGGTTGCTGTAATGAAAGATCGCCGGTATCCGGTGTTCACATGCTGGATGGGCGGCAAAAGCATCAGCCGTGCGGTGGAACTCCTGAATGAATCGGGAATTCCGACCTATGATACGCCGGAACGGGCAGTGAGAGCTTTTCTGTATATGGTTGAATATGCAAGAAATCTTGAAACACTTTTGGAAATCCCCCCGAAAATGACACGGCATCTGGTGTTTGATCAGGATAAAGCCGGAAAACTGCTTTCCGGCGCGACCGCGCATGAATTTATGCCGGAATCGGATTCAAAGGAACTGCTGACAGCTTACGGACTGCCCGTGATCAGAACGGAAGTTGCCAAGATCGCGGCCCAGGCTTCAGCCATCGGCAGAGAAATGGGATACCCTCTGGTCATGAAAATACACTCTCCGGACATCACCCATAAAACAGAGGTTCGCGGCATCCGTCTTGATCTGCGCAGCGACGTGGATGTATGCGAAGCCTACGGACAGATCCTGTCATCGGCACGTGAGTTCAGACCTGATGCCCGGATTGAGGGGGTAACGATTCAGCCCTATTTTTCAAACCCGGATTTTGAAATTCTGCTGGGCGCAAAGCGGGATCCGAATTTCGGCCCCGTGATTCTTTTCGGAATGGGCGGAATTTACACGGAAGTATTAAAAGACCGCGCACTGGGACTTCCCCCCATGAACCGCCTGCTTGCCCGGCGGATTATGCAGGAAACCAAAGTTTACACTCTGCTGCAGGGATACCGGAACCGTCCGGCCGCAGACATGGAACAGATCGAGGAAATGATTGTCCGGCTCTCGCAGCTTCTGATTGATTTCCCTGAAATTGCCGAACTGGACATGAATCCGGTTCTGATCAAAGATGGCAAACCCGTGGCTGTGGATGCCCGGATACTGGTTTCTCCGTCTGAAAAATCTTCCCCGCTGCATCTGGTGATCAGCCCGTACCCGGAGGAGGACGAGTCCCATATGGTGAGCGCGGGTGGCCGCAGAATATTTGTCCGGCCTGTCCGTCCCGAGGATGCCCCGCTTTTTACGGATCTGTTCAAAGTGCTTTCCCCGACAACAATTTATCACCGTTTCTTCGGAGCCTTAAAGGAACTGAATCCCCAAATGCTGGCCGGGTTCACCCAGATTGATTATGACAGAGAGATTGCGCTGGTTGCCATAGATGAAGACAAAGATACAGATTCGCAGCCCGGCAGAATGCTGGGGGTTGCAAGAATCATCGGCGATCCGGATGGAAAAACCGGTGAATTCGCGGTTCTGGTGGGGGATGCCTGGCAGGGCAGCGGAATTGGGTCCGGTCTTCTGGAAAAATGCCTGTCAATTGCGGAAATACGCGGCTTTGAAACCGTGCACGGCATTGTACTGCAGGAAAACAGGAACATGCTCGCGCTGGGCAAAAAACTGGGGTTTGAAATCAAAAGAGACGCTGACTCCGGAGACAACAGACTGATCATTCATTTCAAAGGAAAAAAGCCATGACACTTATTGAAAAAATCCAAAACGTATTTCCGCAGACAGCAGATATACCAAAAACCCTTTTACACCATATTCCCTGTATTCAGACCGGCTATCTCATAAACGGTGAGATTCGGGACTGGGACGGGCCGCGGCAGGAGGTGTTCTCGCCTGTCCGGGTGGCGGGCGAATTCGGGCTGAAACCTTTTTCCGTTGGAGAATATCCGCTGCTCACGGAAGCGGAAGCGGTTGCGGCCCTTGATGCAGCGGTTGCAGCCTATGATCATGGGCGGGGTTTGTGGCCCACCCTGTCCGTGGCTGAGCGGATTGAGCATATGGAGCGGTTCGTTTTTCAAATGATCGAAGCAAAGGACAGAGTCGTGCGCTTTCTGATGTGGGAGGTCGGAAAATCCCTTCAGGATTCGGAAAAGGAATTCAACCGGACAATTCAGTATATTAACGATACCCTTGCCGCACTCAAAGACCTGGATCGGATTTCTTCCCGCTTCACCATTGAGGAGGGAATCATTGCCCAGATCCGCCGCGCTCCCCTGGGCGTGGTGCTCTGCATGGGCCCTTTCAATTATCCGCTCAACGAGACCTTCACCACCCTGATACCCGCGCTTGTCATGGGAAACACTGTGATCCTGAAACCGCCCAGTCACGGAGCGCTTCTGTATGCACCTCTTCTGAAAATTTTCCGCGATGTTTTCCCCAAAGGTGTCATCAGCATCATCTATGGTGAGGGGAGAAAAGTGATTCCCCCGCTCATGACATCCGGCAAAATCAGCGTGCTGGCCCTGATCGGCTCAAGCAGGACAGCGAACACTTTGAAAAAACTGCATCCCAGCCCCAACCGGCTTCGCTGTGTGCTGGGACTGGAAGCCAAGAATCCGGCCATTGTTCTGAAAGATGCAGATATTGATCTGGCCGTAAAAGAATGCGTTCTCGGCTCTCTTTCCTTCAATGGTCAGCGCTGCACCGCGATTAAGATCATTTTTGTGGAAGCCGCCATCGCGGACGTGTTTCTCGAACGCTTTGCTGCGGCAGTTAACGCTTTGTCCTTTGGGATGCCCTGGCAGGAAGGGGTTTTCCTGACACCGGTTGCGGAAAAAGGCAAGACAGATTACCTGGGGGAACTGGTGTCGGACGCTGTGGCACAGGGCGCACGGATTGTCAATCCGGCAGGGGCAACTGTGTGCGGCAGTTTCTTTTTTCCGGCTGTCCTGTATCCGGTTCACGATAAAATGAGAGTGTATCATGAAGAACAGTTCGGGCCGGTGATTCCCATCCTGCCTTTCGGCAGGATTGATGAACCCATTGAATACATAATCAATTCAAACTACGGTCAGCAGGTCAGTATTTTCGGAAGTGATCCTGACCGGATTGCACAGTTGACTGACCCTCTGGTAAACCAGGTCTGCCGGGTCAATATCAACAGTCAGTGCCAGCGCGGACCCGACACATTTCCCTTCACGGGACGAAAGGATTCCGCGGAAGGAACCCTTTCCGTATCAGACGCGCTGCGGGTTTTTTCCATTCGGACACTGGTTGCCGCCAAGCAGACGGATTTGAATAAGCAGATCATCACCCGCATCGTGCGGGATCATAAAAGCAAATTCCTGGCGACTGACTTTATTCTGTAACCGCTGACCGCATTCGCCCGAAACATTGAATTCGGTTCGGATCCTTTACAATTAAAAGGATTGTGAAAATTTTTTTCCGCACCGGTGCAAAAAGAACGATCTGTTCACCCTGCACTGTATTTCTAAGAAAATTTATGATAAGATGCTTACTATTTTGCGGTTTCCATTCAACAATGAAAGGAAATTATTTATGAAACCTCTATTATGTTTTTTTCTTGTCGTCTTAACTGTTACGAATTTTTTTATTGTGGATCCGATTCCATATGTTGATGAAATTATCATGACACTTGTATCTGTAAAAGCCTGAACATAGGTGCAGACTTTCAGAAATTCAATGTCAGATTGAATTTTCGCAAGTCTGTATATGCTCAGTCTGAGCAATGAAGACAGTCTTTTTGAATACTGGTACTGATATTACGCATCATCATACCCGCGAAAGCCGGTATGACGGAGGATACAGTAATACCGATTCGCTATTGACCTGATACTATCCGGACTGATCCGGAGGAGTGCAAAAATTAAGCGGAGCGGTTTTTTGCACAGCCGAAACTGCGGAAGAACTGACGGTATTGGATCAAATCAATGGCGAATCGGTATAACATGCTGATTTTTGCAGGATCATCCTAATATTAATGAATAATTCAGAAAAGGAGATCATGCAATGAGAAACAAAATTGTCAGCAGACTGCCTGCAGTGCCGGAAACGGCCGCGGAAAAGCATCGGGGCCGTGCCGGGAGTACTTCATTATTTATGGATATTAAACGCGGATATGCGTTTTGGGTTCTATTGACGTTCATAACAGCCCTGATGTTCTGGTTTTTCAGCGGTGTTGCCGGATCAGAGGATAAAACTGAACAAAAGGCTGAGGCTATTGCTGTGAAAGCAGAAAAGAAAAGTGAACAGACAGAGAAGGCGGAAGGTAAAAATGATCTGGTGAAGGATGAGGTCAGTGTGAAAACTGACGCCAGGGGTGAGCCGGTTGTTGAACAGATCGGAGAGGCCTCGTGGTATGGCAAAGATTTTGACGGGAAAAAAACCGCCAGCGGTGAAAAATTTAATCCGCATGACCATACCGCTGCCCATCCGACACTGCCGATGGGTACGGAAGCAACCGTGACGAACCTGGAAACCGGCAGGTCTGTGGATGTAATAATCAATGATCGCGGCCCCTACCGGCATGGACGTGATATTGATTTGTCAAAACAAGCGGCCAAAGAGATTGGTATGAAAAAAGACGGAGCCGCGCCGGTCAAAATCGAAGCCAAAGTTCCGCGGGAAGATGACAGGAAGGATAAGAAATAGGTCCAATACCGATTCGCCATTGACCTGATACTGTCCCGGACTGATCCGGAGGAGTGCAGAAATGAAGCGGAGCGGTTTTCTGCACACACGGAACCGGGGAAAAACTGACAATATCGGATCAAAACAATGGAGAATCGGTATAAAGGAGATCACGTAATGGGAAACAAAATTGTCAGCAGACTGCCGACAGTACCGGAAATGGACGCTGAAACAGATCAGAATCGCGCCGGGAGTAATTCCGCTGATCGCGTGACCGGAATCAGACCTGTCACCCTGAACGGCCATGACATCAATCATGCCCCGATCACGGTGCTTCTTGTCGAAGATGATCCTGACCAGGCCGGACAGATACGGGACGCGCTTGCTGACACGGGAAACAAACCGTATCGTGTAGAATGGGTGACGCGACTCTCCGAAGTACTCGAACGGCTGGGCAGGGAAGTTGCTGATGTGGTACTGCTTGACCTGACACTGCCTGACGGACAGGGTATTGAGGTGTTTGATCAGGTTTTCCAATCCGCGCCCAATGCCCTGATCCTGATTCTGACCGGGGCAAATGATGAAGAAACTGCAAAACATGCTGTGAAGCGCGGCGCATATGACTATCTCGCGAAAGGCGATGCTGATCCCCGCTGGCTTTCGCGTGCCCTGAGTTACGTCATTGAGCGCAAGGCTGCCCAGGACGCGCTGCGGAACAGTGAAGAGCGTTTCCGGGCAATGAGTGATGCCTCCCCTCTGGGCATTTTTGTCTCTGATGAACAGGGCGGCTGCGTATATACCAACGCGGCCTATCACAAAATATCGGGACTGACATTTGAACAGACACTGGGTACGAACTGGAGTATTGCAATCCACCCGGAGGATCGCGGGCGTGTTCTTGCCGAGTGGAACTCTGCAGTGCAGAGTCATTCGCCATTCCGGACCGAGTTCCGTTTTCTGCGGAGAGACGGACGTGCTGTATGGACCCGCATCACCGGAGCCGCCATGCAGGACGGGATGGAACCAAACGGTCATGTGCTGACGGTTGAGGACATTTCCGAGCGCAAGTCAATGGATTTCGTGCTGCGGGCTGCGGAAGAGGCTTTGTTCGAGGAAAAGGAACGCGCCCAGATTACGCTCAACTCCATCGGTGACGCGGTGCTGACAACCGACATCCGGGGCAGAGTTACCTATCTGAATCTGGTGGCTGAGGCAATGACCGGCTGGTCCCGTGAGGAATCGCTGGGCCGGCCCCTTGCAGAAGTGTTCAGGATCATAGACGGTGCGACACGTCAGGCATTGGCAAATCCGGCCCTGCGCGCCATTGAAAATGACAGAATTGTGGGACTGGCAGTGGATTGTGTGCTGATCCGCCGTGACGGATTCGAGTCATCCATTGAGGATTCCACAGCTCCCATACACAACCGGGAAGGCCGGGTCATCGGAGCAGTGATCGTTTTCCACGATGTCAGTCAGACACGGGCAATGGCCCTGAAAATGTCCCATATGGCACAGCACGACTTTCTCACCGGCCTGCCAAACCGGGCACTGCTTACAGAAAGGCTTTCCCAGGCGATTGGGCTGGCCCGCCGTAACCGCAAACGGGTTGCGCTGATGTTTCTGGATTTGGATTTTTTCAAACATATCAACGACTCGCTTGGGCATGCCATCGGTGATCAACTGCTTCAGTCAGTTGCGGAACGGCTTACAGCATGTGTGCGCGTTACCGATACGGTATGCCGCCAGGGCGGTGATGAGTTTGTGATACTGCTGGCCGAAATCGGGCAGCCCCAGGATGCTGCCCATGTTTCCGAAATATTGCGCTCCAGGTTTGCCGATCCCCACCTCATCGGCGGACACGAACTTCATATCACCTTAAGCATCGGCATCAGTATCTACCCGGATGACGGCATCACTGTGGACACCGTGATGCAGAACGCGGACACAGCCATGTATCACGCCAAGGCAGGCGGCCGCAACAGTTACAGGTTCTTCATGGCAGACATGAACACCCGTGCGATTCAGCGGCTGTTCGTTGAAAGCAGTCTGCGCCGGGCCCTGAAGCAGGATGAGTTCGTTCTGCATTACCAGCCCCAGATACATCTTGTTTCAGGCGCGATGACCGGTGCCGAGTGCCTCATCCGCTGGCAGGATCCGAATCTCGGACTCATCTGCCCGGCAGAATTTGTGGCAATCGCGGAAGAGTGCGGACTTATTGTGCCAATCGGACGGTGGGTACTGCGTGAGGCGTGCAGGCAGGTCAGGGCATGGCTGGATTCAGGGCTGCGCGCAGTGCCTGTGGCAGTCAACATTTCTGCTCTGGAATTCAGAGACAAAGGCTTTTCAGATAATATTGCCCTGATCCTGAAAGAGACCGGGCTGCCCCCTTGCTATCTCAGGCTGGAACTGACGGAAAGCATCCTTATGCACGAAGCCGGATCATCGGCATCAGTGCTTGCAGCTCTCAATAATATGGGGGTGAAGATTGCCGTTGATGACTTTGGTACAGGCTATTCGAGTCTGAGTTATCTGAAACGGTTTCCGATAGGAACCCTGAAGATAGACAAATCTTTCGTGCATGACATCACCACGGATGCAGATGACGCAACCATCGTAAGCGCAGTAATCGGAATGGGAAAAAACCTGAGACTGAAGGTCATTGCCGAGGGCGTGGAAACAGGCGAGCAGCTCGAGTTCCTTCGGAATCATCAATGTGACGGCGGACAGGGCTTTCATTTCAGTCATCCACTGGCCGCGGATGACTTCGCTCTGCTGCTCGCTGTTGGACATGACGATCTGCCATCGCGATAAGAGGCATTTTAACGTAATTTCAACGCAGGCACAGGATTTCCCCATTTTGTAAACAATGCTTTTTTAAATATACCAAAGGTCAGCAGATCGAAAAATTTTCCGCAGACCGGTTTCACAACGGTTCCAGTCAAAATTTCCCTGTCCGCACTCCGTCAGAAAATGATTGCATATTTTCTGCCGGACGTTTATATTATATCAGAAAAGGGAATCCGCACCGGAAAACGGAAATCACAGAAATGCAGGTTTTTATAAATGATACCCTGGCACCGCCTGTTCGGTCTGACACTTACGGATTATTTTTTCAGGTCTGCTTATGAGGTTGAACTGGAAAAGGATCTTTCCCTGAAGCAGCAGCTTCTGGATGTGGTTATCACCAGGAAAAGAGAGGGAGAAATTCCGGATGTCCTTCCGGAAGGACTGGAAAATCTCGTTTCCCGCAACCTGATGACATACAAATCCCATCAGGAATCACTGGACGGATGGACGGTGGAGGAACTAATCGGGCATTATGCCAATTACCGGAAGCAGGTCAGTCCGTCCTTGGGCAGTCTGCTGCCGGAGGAGGATTTCCGCCTGTATGCGGTCAGCACCCGGCACCCGGAGAAACTTGCGGAACAGACGGAATTCAGGGAGGTCTGTCCGGGGGTGTATGATGTGAAATGGGGAATCCGGGATATCCGTATCATTGTGCTGAGCCGGATCACCGAATCGGAAAAAAATTCGCCCTGGCTGATGTTCAGTGCCGTGCCGGACAAAGTGGAATACGGGGCGGAAAATTATAAATGGCAGACGCCGGTCAGCGGCATCATGAACCGGCTGTTTGAAAAATACAGAATCGAGGGAATCACCATGCCTTATACGATAAACGACTATCTCAGGGAGACAAAAGAGGAGGTTCTCGGAAGCCTGACCCCGGAGGATATTGACAGGATTCTGAAAAACCTGAGACCGGAGGAAATTTTCAAAAAATTCAGGCCCGAAGACCGGCTGAAAGGGTTAAGACCCGAAGACCGGCTGAAAGGACTGAGACCGGAAGACCGGCTGAAAGGACTGTCACCCGAAGAAATTGAGGAATATCTGAACAGAATCAGACAGAAAAAATCCTCATAATCCTCTGTTCCCTCCCATGAAGCACGGATTCCGGCTTTCCTGCCCCGTCTTTTCCTGTATTCCGCTCATCCTGAGAATCCCGGTTCGGACAGCACTGCAGTCGGAACCTCAGATGCAGGGGAGGACATCTGCGTCATCCGTGAAATCTGCGTGAATCTGCGGTTCTGACATTCACCGGCGGGAAACGCTCCACCTTTTGCCACCCTGCCCGTCTGTTCCGTTTTTAAACGGTTTTACAGCACCCCGGCACACGCTCTTATGCCGAGTGCGACGATAATTATTATTCCGCAGTAAAAACGGATTTTTCCTCTGGCATCCGGAAAACGGTCTATCAGTATCATCATTGTAAGACCTATCAATAAAATTGAATAAAAAGTAAATATCATCCATCCTATGGCTGAAAACGGTTTATTTCCGGAATCTGAAAATGGTTTACCACCGAAATAATAAATGCAGTATGACACATAACCCAAAAAAAGAACAATCGTAAGTTTTATATCCCATTTCATCAAAACCTGCCTTTCATACAAATCATATAACTGATGTTACGCCAAACCTTCAGAATCCGGCAGACTGCTGTATTTCCCGTCATTCCGGAGAGAGCCTGAATCCGGTATTTTCAGACGGTTCCGGATACCGGCTTTCGCCGGTATGACGAATCTGCGTAACATCAGTCATATAAATTGTATTTCTCAGATGTGATAAGGTTTTACACCAGCCCTTTCAAGGTGAGTCACAGGCCGGTCAGCGCAACTCCTTAATGTCCGGCGGTTTCTGTAGCAGGCAGTGACAGCCGCCGGCGGCAGCATCAGAAAAGGCTGTCTGTAACAACCTGGTCTTAAAGGCTTATTTTTCACACCTTGAAAGGGCTGGGTTTTACACTCAATAAAAACAGTTCATTGAATTTCAAATGTATAAGTTCTGTTGATATTTCTGTAACATTCTGAATTTGTTATAACTGTCATCTCTGATCTGAGCCGTTCGGACTCTCTCTGGAATGATACACAGCAGGTAGGGTGTGCAGAATCGCTTTACATACAGGGCAGACCGGATTTCCGGCAGCGATTTTGCACACCCTACTTGCTGCGGATGCAGAGTGCCGCAGAAAAGGCAGAAGGTGTTCATGCAGGGGCGGTCATCTGCGTAATCCGTGAAATCTGCGTGAATCTGCGGTTCAGACATTCACCGGTGGGCAGCGCTCCGCTTTTGCCACCCTGCCCGGCTTTATCGTATACATTTGATATTACAATTTTCTTTATATTCAGGCATATCTTTAATCTCCCAGCAGCCGACATTCGCATTTACCCAGGACAGTCTGTTCAGTTCAACCTGATTCATGAGAATATCATACAGTTTTCTGCTGCCGGTAAGGGCAGAATTCGATGTGTAGTAGACATCCTCAGGAGAATCCAGTTTGTAATAATCGGCGACTTTATATTTATAATGAAATGTGATACAGAAAACGATCATGTTTCCGTTTCGCAGTTTGTATATAATTCTCATCTGCTTATCGCTTATCCATTTGTCAGACATATTCTCAAACATACTGTGTTCTCCCTGCATTTCGGTCCATAAACCATTTATCAGTCCGGCGTCTCCGGTACTTACATTTTTATCTATCGTTAATCTGCAGGGAGTGTTTTCATCCAGCAAAGGAGAAAAGATCACCGTTTCAATTTCGTCCGGGGTAAGCGAATACCACTGCGGATCAGCATAGTCAGGAGGTTCCACCATACTCCTGTACCATTCCGGTATCACTAAAAAGGGAACCCCCACTGCAATAAGCAATGACATAATTACGGAAAATAAATTTTTTGGCTTTTTTGAATTCATAGACTAAAAATTGAAAACGGCTTTTAAAACAGCATGTAGGGTGTGCAAAATCGCTTTCCATACAGGGCAGACCGGATTTCCGGCAGCGGTTTTGCAGACCCTGCCTGCTGTGTTCATGCAGGGGCCGTCATCTGCGTCATCCGTGAAATCTGCATGAATCTGCGGTTCTGACATTCACCGGTGGGCAACGCTCCGCTTTTACCCACCTTATCCGGCTGTAAACCACAGATTCTTTTTCGATGCTGTTTTTTTTATATCTCCTTCAAGCAGAATAAATAGATTTTTCTTTCCTACTATTGAGATGGATATATCAAAATCAGCAACACAGGATTTTATGATTACACCGTCGGGTTTATGAATTTCAATAGTCTTTCCAACTATTTTTTTTATTTCATCATAAGACATCCTATCAAATTCAGGATTTATCCCCCCAATTACAATTCCACGGTTTGGAACTTCAAAAATGTCATATATTGTAAATATCTTCTTCATAATTACATTCATTTAATCCAAAGCTGAGACTCAACATCTCTAATTTTTATTGGTGGATTTGCCTTTTTTAATCGTCCAATAGCATCTCTTAGCAAGGTTATACGTTCAGCCTTGCTTAGTTCTGGAGCAAACCGAGCAGCAGGTAGGGTGTGCAAAATCGCTTTCCGTACAGGGCAGACCGGATTTCCGGCAGCGGTTTTGCACACCCTGCTGCTGTTCTGCCAATTCTCTATTGATTCTATACGATACAGAATACAAATCCGGAGGAGTGCAAAAATTGGGCGGAACGGTTTTCTGCACACCATCAACATCGGAAAAACTGACGGTATTGTATCAAATCAATGGAGAATTTGTATAAACCGCCATCCGGCAATTGCAAAAAATGGCAATCTGAATTTTTGTAATCACCGGGTTTTCCCCGCATCCAGAATCTGCGCAAATTCCCGGCCTGCGGAATATGCCTCATCCAGATATTCGGGATGTTTCTGTACATCCCCCTCAAAATCAAGCCCCCGGTAAAGCAGAGGTTTCCACATTTCCATGTCCAGCACATCAAAAAAATAGCGCATGGTCAGCAGTACGCCGTCAAAAAGTTTTTTGCCTTTGGTCGCGCCCGCTGATATGAAAAGCCCTTTGCGTGTAAACTGTTTCTGACCAAAGGGGACTTTGTCAATCCAGTATTTTTTAACCCAAAGGGACTGACACCGATCCATGAGAATTTTGGTATGAGCGCTGACCGTGTAGAAAAATATGGGAGAGGCCAGCATGATGCCGTCTGCGGCCAGAAGTTTTTCCCGAAGCACCGGAAAATCGTCTTTGATAGCGCATTCTCCGGCTTCTTTGCATTTGTATATTTCCAGACATGGGGACATTTTAAGATCCCTGAGCCAGATTTCCTCCACCTGCGCGCCGCTTTCCTGCGCGCCTTCCACAGCGCGTTTCAGCAGACCGGCAGTGTTACCCTTCCGTCTCGGACTTCCGTAAATTGCTGTGATATTTGGCATAAAAATTTCCTTTCCTTTTTCAGGTTTCTTTTGATTTCTGACGGATTTCGGGTTTCCCACAGAGAACACAGAGAAATTTTCCCACAGAGAACACAGAGAAAATTCCCCGCAGAGAAAACAGAGAAAATCGGAAAGAATCTCTGGTAGTGGGTCAAATCCGTTGAAAATCCCCTCCCCCTGCGGGAGGGGTCAGGGGCGGGGTAAAAATAATATCCTGCAGCAAACTGATGTTTTCACCCTCCCCCGCCCCTCCCTCAAGGGAGGGGAGACCGTCATCAACGGATTTGGCCCACTACCGAATCTCTGTGCCCTCTGTGGGAAATTCCGGAGGCTGTCAGTCAAAACTGACCGCAGGAAAAAAACGGACAAAAATCATGCAAAGGCCGCAAATTCGGACTGAATCACCGCATACAGTTCTTTTCCGATGGCAAGCCCGGTATCAATAAACCGGGGGCCGTACTTTTTTCCGGTATCTGATCGGAAGGTGCTTCTGATGGCTGCGATTTTTTCCAGACCAATGGGATAGCGTTTCAGAAATTCGCCAAAGGGAACTTTGAAAAATATGACCATATCCCATACGGTATCCTGAAAATTGTCCGCTCCCCAGCGGAATTTGTCCGCATCATACAGGCAGTTTGAAATAAGAAGCCCATCCGGTGTATGGATGGGGGATATTTCTTTGAATGCCTCATGATTCCGTATAGCCTGGGAAATATCTTCTATTTCATCAGTCCGGAATGGAAAATGCTTCAGTACCTCCCTGGCATAATCCGCACCGGCTGCGGCATGATCCTTTTCTTTGCGCATTATATCATGGAGAAGTCCGGCACACTGGGCCATACGCATCCGGCTGCGGACAAGGCTGTCTGAATATGCCTGTTTCCCGGATTCGGCAATGATCAGGGTTCCCGCGTCCAGACTGACTTTCCGTGCATGGTCTGTGCCATGTCCGAAATCATTTTCCAGCCGGGAAAAAGCAAACTGCCGCAGTTCACGGACAATTGGATCAGTATGAAAAAAATGCCGGGAAAATATACAGGCAAGCGGATAATCGCTGTAAAATGCTGGCGCCGGAAAGCGCGAAATGATCTGCCGTGCCCGTGTGCGGATCCGCAGATATATCAAAGGTATGTTTTCGGATGAAGTCAAAACTGCTATGGGAAAAAATGTATGCGGGGCGATAGTTTCACCGCCCCCGCAGATAATACCGTATGTGAAAATATACTATGCACCGGCAATGGAAAAGGGATTTCCGCAGACTTTCCACCGGCCGTTTTCCCTGACCAGATCGATCACTTCCTCCGCATGGGAAATGTCATGTTTGTCTTTTTTTGAAAAAAAGGTCCGAAGGGGGGATCTTTTTTCAAATGTAAGGCGAACCTGTGCGGCATCCTGGCTTCTGGTGACAGTTTCCGCTTCCAGATGGTACAGTTTTTCTTTTACATAGCATCCCAGGCTGTAGCCGCGGGCTTCGGCCTCCTGCTGTGCTTTGTAAATATAATTGCCCACCACATCCGCGTCATTTGCGGTTTTGCTTCCTTCACAGAGCCGATCCGAGAGCACTGCCCTGTCATAGGCAAAACAGGCTTTGGCAAATTCGGTTGCAGCCTTGTAAGGTGAATCCTGTGCGTCCGCATATACCAGAATAACCTGGACAGCAATTCCGAGGACCAGGGCCACGGCCAGTGAGATGATCATTTTACTCTGTCTCATTCCTCCGTTCTCCTTTCAAATTTTGTAATTAAATTAACCGCCAAAATTTCAAACCTCTTCCTTAAATCAAAATCTGATAACACGGAACCGGAAAATATTCAAGGATAAAAACACTTCCGGATTCTGAATGGCAGCCTATTTTTTCCCGCTGCCTCCCGCAAGTTTTTTTGCTTCCCCTGTTTCGTAAATTATGACAATCCCGGAATCAGGCAAATCAGGGATGGCCTTTGCATCTGATGATTTCAGGGACGGAAAGCCCGCACCCGTGAACGGAACTGTCTCATCAGTTCCCGATCCCATCCTGCTCCGTAGCGCATCCGGATATACAGATCGGTAATTTCGGAAATGTCTGCTTTCAGATCCGGTCTTGCGGAAATCACGGTATCCGCATAATCCAAAGGCCCTGTTTCCGGCAGACGGAAAACACCTTTTTTTTCCAGTTTCCTGCAGAATCTGTCATACACTGTCCGCACCGGATCCTTTGCTTTGGCGGATTTCTGCCACATACGGACAGAAAACAGAAACACTGTAAAAGCAATGAGTCCTGCGGCAAGCAGTGCTGTTTTGACAAGCCATTTCCATGAATCCGTCCGGATGCCCAGTTTTGCGAGCATCCCGGTCTGATCCTGAAGCGAATAGGTCATAAACCATATATTCCAATAAGCATTCACCATATCCCAGCCAAATCCGATATTGGTAAAAATACTTCCCAGCCATCCGGTTCCGGTCAGGGAAAAGAGATTGAAAAGATCAGTGTCGGAAAGTGCGTCCTCCGGACGGCCTTCCACTCTCTCCGGCGCGACTGCGGCTGTGGGATCTGTCCTTGTCCAGCCCTTTCCGGAAAACCAGACTTCTGCCCAGGCATGGGCATGGGCCTGGCGGACAATCAGATATCCGCCATAGGGATTCACTTCACCGCCCTGATAGCCGCCCACCACACGGGCAGGTATGCCTGCCGCACGCATGAGAAAGACAAAGGCGGATGCATAATGTTCGCAGTAACCTTTGCGGGTTTCAAAGAGAAAATCATCCACAGGATGAGTGCCCAGCAAAGGCGGTTCCAGAGTGTAAACAAATTCCTTTTCCCGGAAATGGCGGAGAGCGGTTTTCACGATTTCTTCCGGTCCCATACCGGATGCTGCCCAGGTTTGGGCCAGTTCCGCAGACCGGGGATTGCTTCCCGCGGGAATTTCCGTAACCCGTCTTTCCCATTTTTCAAGGGGGCCGGTTTCATATGATGTGTAGGATGTCATTTTGTAAAGTTTCCGCTCTCCCACAGGACGGTGTGACATGAGGGTGAAATCGCCCAGCATGTATCCTCCGTCCGGTTTTGTACCCGGCATATCCAGGGCAAAGAGCCAGCGTTCATTGTGGGGTTCCAGCGTGATGGTGTAATCCACAGGATTTTCCGTGCGGAGCAGGTAGGCGTTTGCCGGAAAACGTATTCCCTTTGTCCATGCCCGGCCATCGAAATTCATAAAGACAATGCCCCTCCAGTAGCGCAGTTCCGGAGGAGGAACCGGGCCGTCAAATGTGACCCGGAACGCGATTTCATCATTCCTGGCAAGAGCGGCAAATCTTCCGGGCGACATTTTTTCTGAAAAACCGGATCGGCCTGTACGCTGGGCAATTCCCATGATATTCCCCTGTATGCGGGGAAAAAGGAAAAAAAGGATAAGCATAACCGGAATGGCCTGGAGCATGATTGTGGCGGCCAGACGGAATTTCTGTTTTACGGAACCCGCGGGATGCTGCAGATGAATCAGCACCGCAGTGGTAAGCAGCACAGAGCCGAACATATAAATGGTCATGCCCAGTTCGTCACTGTAAAACAGATTGGTGATGACCATGAAATAGGCCAGAAACACGGTGATCATATAATCCCGGTAGGAACGGGATTCCAGAGGTTTGAGTCCTGCCATTATGGAAAGAAGGGCCACATAACTGTCGGTGTGCAAAGCACCACCGGATGAGATCAGCGCCCCGCTGAACCCGGCAATGGCCAGAACCGGCATGAAAAATCTGCTGACCACGGGCCGTCCCTTTCCGGATGCATGCCAGATGAATACCCAAAGACCGAGGCACCAGAAAATAACCCAAAGACGCAGATTGTTCACATGAGGCGCAGTGGCCGCAAGCAGAGCCAGAATAATGGGCCGGAGCTGCCTGCCATAGGTCATGGATTTTTTATTTTCTGTCAAATGCGTATTCAGAGTTATGTCCTCTTTTGTCCTAAAGGTCTGATACCAATTCTCCATTGATTTGATACAATGCGGAATGCAATCCGGAGGAGTGCAAAAATTAAGCGGAGCGGTTTTTTGCACACGCGCAACGGTGAAAAAAATTTAGGCGATTTCTGAAAATAAATATCCCGGTTCAGTTAACAGGCACAGGGCAAAAGCTGGAAGCTTTTGATACTTTGATGGTATATTCTTTTCTGGAAATCACCTTAAAATCAATGGCGAACCGGTATGATACCAAATCGCTGTTGAAAACCTGCTTCTGGGAAAACAATATCTTGTAATCAAAAAAAACTGGGTGGTGGGTCAAATCCGTTGATTCTGAATCCGGGATTCCGCCGTAGAGACAGGGCATGCCCTGTCTCTGCAACATGAATCCCTGTTTCATCAACAGGTTTGACCCGCTACCAAAAACTGACTGTCTCGTATAAAATCAATGGCGAATTGGCATGATGTAACAGGGCTGCTGAAAAAAAATCAGATTATGCCGCTCCTGCATTCCCTGAAGCGGTTTTTCACGATTTGCGGATTATTTTTTTTTCAGGGCAGCGCGCCATCCTGTGGCCGGCACACCGACCGGTTTGAGAATTTTGTTCACATCCCTGGCCTGCTCAGTAATAATAAAGGCCTCCCTGTCAATCTCATTGATGGCCGGCAGCAGCCGTTTCATATCCCGGCGCCGGCATACCACATACAGTTCCTTTACCGGTCCCATCATTCCGTAACCGGTGAACACAGTGACAGCCTGCCCCATTTCCCTGAGTCTGGTGGTCAACTGGCTGCCTTTCTGAGAGGAAATGACACGCAGCACCATATAACCGAAAGCAATTTTCTGCTCCACAAGGATGCCCACCACATTGCCGGTGGCAAATCCCAGCGCGTAAAAAATAATCAGCACAGGAGACTGGGCTATCCGGTTTACCACTGTGCTGACCACCAGTATCCAGATGATAACCTCGCAGAAACCGAGTATGAATGCCATAACTGTTCTGCCCTGAACTGTTACAAGGGTGCGAACTGTTCCCAGCGACACATCAAAGATTCTGGCAAAAAAAATAACTGTTCCTGTAAGGAGAATATCCGTATCCATTGTGAGAAAACCGTGCCTTCCTGAAAGCCGTCCGGATTCATTGACAAAAAAAATCCATACTTTTGTTGATTTTGTACAGATAATCAGGTAAAAGGGAAGCCTCCGCCGAATGGAAGAAGCCTGTTCATGGGATTTTCAGCGGAGGCTCCGGCAGGGAAAACCGTTTTACGGCACTCCCGGGCCGCTTTCTGTATAGCAGGTAAAATCCTTCCGGTCAATTCATGATTTTGCAGAAACCGGGAATCAGGGGCAGAATTCTGTCATCCTGTCCCCGGATTTCTTCAGACAGGAGCAGATGCCTTTTGACATATGAAGACAAAAGTGCCATAATACAGATACTGCATGTGCAGAAACGATATGGTTCCAAGATTGCCCTGGCAGATATCACGCTCGATATTTTTGACAATGAATTTCTTTTTGTCAGCGGGCCGAGCGGCGCGGGCAAAACCACACTTCTGAAGCTGCTGTATCTGGGTGAACGGGTATCGGCAGGTTATATTGTTGCAGACGGTCTGAATCTTTCCCGGATTTCCCGCAGGCGGATTCCCTTTTTCCGGCGGAAATTCGGTATTATTTTTCAGGATTACAAACTGATTCCCGGAAAAACCGTATTTGATAATGTCGCACTTGTGGCAGAGGCGGTGGGAACCGGAAGAAGTATGATCCGGAAAAAAGTCAGCAGTCTGCTCAGAACCGTGGGCATGGAAGATCGGGCCAATGCTTTTCCGGCAGGTCTTTCCGGCGGGGAGCAGCAGAGGGTGGCTGTGGCACGGGCCATGGCCGGAAATCCGAAAATTATTGTGGCTGACGAACCCACCGCAAGTCTGGACACGGAATCAGCGGAAGTGATTATACGGCTGCTCCGGCAGTATCACAGGCTGGGAGCCACAGTCATTATCGCCACCCATGATATGGAACTGATCCGCAGCACAGGGGGGCGGGTTGTGCTTTTCCGGGATGGCCGGGTGGAAAGTTCCGCAGTCATCTCCGCACCGGAATGACAGAAACCAGGGGCATGGGACTGTCATCTGATAACTGATAACTGAGGCGATTTCCATGAAAAAATGTACCATCACTGTAGGGTGGGCACGGCTTTCTGTGCCCGCCGTTTCAGCAGGACGGCGGGCACAGAAAGCCGTGCCCGCCCTGCGAAAAACGGTATAATCATTAATGGAAATCACCTGATAACTGACAACTGTCACCTGATAACTGACACCCGACCAGATGATTCATTTTATCCACAGAACACTGAAAGACCTGACAGCCAATTTTTTTCTGAATTCGGTCACGGTCATCACCATTGCACTGGCAGTTCTTATTTTCAGTGCATTTACCCTGTTTTTCATCAACGCGGATGATTTGCTGCGTTTCTGGATACAGGACATGCGGATAATGGCCTATCTCAAAGATGGCACGACCGAAGCAGGTGTCCGGGAAATGCGGGAAAAAATCGGAAAGATGCCGGGGGTCAGGGATGCTGTTTTTATTTCCAAATCCCAGGCATTGGAGCGGTTTAGGCAGCAGTTGGGCAGGCAGGCCTCTCTGGTGGAGGGACTGCGGCACAATCCCCTGCCGGACGCTCTGGAGATACGGATGGAAGCCTCTTCTGAAAACTGGGACATTATCGGTCCTGCTGCCAAAGATATTGCTGCATTCCCGGCAGTGGCGGAAGTGGAATACGGGGCACAGTGGCTGGACAGATTTATTTATATTCTCAATCTGTTCAGGCTTACGGCCTATGCAATGGGCGGACTGTTTTTTCTGGCGGCGGTTTTTTTTGTGGCCAATACCATCCGTCTGGTGTTATATTCCCGCCGGGAAGAAATCGAAATCATGCGGCTGGTGGGGGCCTCGGAAAGTTTTATCAGGGATCCTTTTTATATTCAGGGTATGCTCATGGGACTGCTGGGCGGAGCCGCGGGACTGGGAGCGCTGTTCTGCCTCCTCCGTGTGATTGCTCACAGTACAGCGGTATATGTTCCCGCTGATTATTTCCATCTGCGCTTTCTTCCGCCCGAACTGTCTGGCGGAATTCTTGGGGGGAGCATATTTGTGGGGTGGATCGGATGTTTTGTCTCACTCAGGCAGTTTCTGAAATGATGCACAGAATCATCGCCAAGCCCGTATCCGGGCCTGATCAGAACGGCGCGGAAGCAGGGAGGAAATCCGGCAGCTCTGCCCGGTTCCTTTTTTTTCTCAGCGGATGCATGTGCATTATCCTTATTACAGCAGATCTTTGGGCAAAGGGAAAAAGCATCGGGGATTTGAAAAAAGAGGCAGCGCAGGTCAAAACGCAGATGAATGAGAGCAAAAACCGGCTGGAGGAAGTGAACCGGAAGGAAAGGGATCAGCTTGAAGAACTGGAGGCGTTGGACAGGGCACTGAATGAGTCGAGGAAAAAAGAAACAGCAGCCAGGGTGAAACTTTCTGCCGTGGAAAAAAAGCTGGAGGCAGCCCGGACATCCCATGAGGAACTGAACCGGCAGATCAGAAGCGGAGAGGATTATGCCGCGCAGAGGGTCATCGGGCTTTACAAACTAAACTGTCTGGGACGGATGCATGTGCTGGCCAGTGCCGATTCCCTGATGGATTTTTTTCAGCGGAAAAAGGCAATGGAAATGATTCTGCGCCATGATGAAGCTGTTCTCACGGATCTGAAAAGGCACAAAGCCATGTCCGGCGAAGTGGAGGAGAACCTCAATGCCCGCAGGGCAGAATATCTGCTTCTGGAAGCAGATCACCGGAAGCAGGCCGGGAATCTGGCTCTTCAGAAGGATAAACGTCAGAATCTGCTCACGGAAATCCGCAAAGAGAAAAAGCTGGCAAAAGCCTCGCTTCTGGCACTGAAACAGTCTGCGGAAGAACTGGACAGAAAAGTCAAATCGCTACAGACGCAGTCTCCGGAATCAAAGCGCAAAAAAAATGACAGCCCTGCTGCCTCTATTCCCGCGTACAGGGGCCGGCTGAACATGCCGGTGAATGGTAAGATAGTTTCCTTTTTCGGTCCTTACAAAAATACCGAATTCGATGTGATGAATTTTCAGAGCGGCATTGATATCCGGACAGGAAGGGGCGAATCCATCAGGTCAGTGGAGCATGGGGAAGTTGTGTTTGCCGAATGGTTCAAAGGTTACGGCAATATGATTATCATTGACCACGGCGATCATTTTTTCACTCTTTACGCGCATGCGGAAGAGCTGCTCAAAGCCAAAGGGGATACCGTAAAAAAAGGCGAAGTGATCGGAACTGTGGGGGACAGCGGTTCCATGAACGGGCCCGGACTGCATTTTGAGGTACGGCATCATGGAAAACCGGTTGATCCGCTGAAATGGCTTAAAAACGGATAAAAAAAGGAGTATAATTCGGATGCATCAAAGAAAAGGACGTGTAACACTGCTGCTGGCAGTCATCATTTCGGTGATGATCGGAATCATGGGATCAGGGTTTTACCGGGATATTTGTGCAGGAGACAGGGAAACCTACAAAAGTCTCAAAATATTTTCCGATGTAATTGATCTGGTGGAAAAAAATTATGTGGATGAAGTGGATGCCAAGGATCTGATCCTCAAGGCCATTCAGGGCATGATGAACGGTCTGGACCCCCATTCCCAACTGCTTCCTCCCGAAGCGTTTGAAGAACTGCAGATTGACACCCGCGGAGAATTTGGCGGCATCGGCATTGTCATCACCATGCAGAAAAACCTCCTGACAGTCATTGCCCCGATTGAAGGGACTCCTGCACATAAAGCAGGTGTCAAGGCCGGGGATGTGATTATCAAGGTGAACGGGGAATCCACCAAAGACATGATGCTCTGGGAGGCTGTCAAGAAAATGAGAGGCCCCAAAGGGGAGGCCGTGCTTGTCACCGTGATGCGGGAAGGCGTTAATGACCCCATTGATTTCAGTCTGGTACGGGATATTATTCCCATTGAAAGTGTGCGTTATGTCGCTTTGCAGCCCGGTTACGGATATATCCGGGTCAGCAATTTCCAGGACAATACAACGCAGGATATCAAAACCGCACTGAATGCCCTGGAATCCGGCAGGGAGCCTATGAAGGGGCTTGTACTGGATCTGCGGGACAATCCGGGCGGATTGCTGAACCAGGCCATTGAGATGTCGGATATTTTTCTTGATAAGGGGGATATTGTCTCCATCAAGGGCCGTCAGGAAAAACACACCAAAATTTTTACGGCTCATCCGGACAGCAAAAAACGGGATTATCCCATTGTCACCCTGATCAACGGTGGAAGTGCGAGTGCATCTGAGATCGTGGCCGGTGCTCTGCAGGATCACAAACGGGCTGTTATCCTGGGAACCACCTCCTTTGGAAAGGGATCAGTGCAGACAGTGGAACCGCTGAGGGACGGTTACGGTCTCAAATTCACCATTGCCCGCTACTATACTCCCAATGGCCGTTCCATTCAGGCACAGGGCATTGTTCCGGATATTGAAGTGAAACAGATAACAGAAAACAAAGTTGTTGATGATCAGCGTATCAAGGAAAAGGACCTGAGAAACCATCTGGACGGAGCACAGTCTTCGGACGGAGGAACCGTATCAGATACGGATCCTGTCTCGCCAATGGAGGAAGAAGGACAGACAGATGAGGAAAGAAAAAAGGAACTGATGCAGCAGACCGAAAGCCGTTACGGCCCGCTTTCCCTTGAAACACTGCAGACGGACAACCAGGTAACGCGTGCCCTTGAAATTCTCAGGGGATACGAAATTTTTACGGAAACACGCGGTTGATTTCCCCCCTTTTCCTTTATAAAGCCAAAAAGAGTCCGGCGGTACTGGCTGCCGGACTCTTTTTTATGCTTCTGCTCACGGTTTCCGGATGCTCCAAACGGGATGGCACAGGCGATTTTCCGGCAGGCAGCCCGGATCAGCATGTCCAGATTCCACTCTATGAAATCTATCCGCAGGAAGAAATTTTTGCGGAAGAATATACAGCGGAAGAGGATGCTGAGCCCCGCTTTCTCATGCCGTCCGTGGCCATTATCATTGATGATATAGGTTATGATCCGGCGATGGCGGATCGTTTTCTTGATCTGGGCGGGGTGCTGACCTTCTCCCTTTTTCCCCACAGCCCGTACAGGGAGACCATCATTCAAAAGATTCAGGCAAAGGGGATGGAAATAATGCTTCATCTTCCTATGGAACCTGCGGAATATCCTGCTGTGCTGCCCGGCCCGGGAGCACTGCTCATTTCCATGTCTCCCCTGCAGTTTACAGCACAGCTGGAAAAAAATCTCGATAGCATCAAAGGAATCAAAGGCGTGAACAATCATATGGGATCGCGTCTGACCACAGTGCCTTCTCTGATGTACCGCATATTTTCCGAACTGAAAAAAAGGGATCTGTTTTTCATTGACAGTTTCACTTCACAGCATACAGTCTGCCCCTCAACCGCAAGGATGCTGCAGATTCCCTTTGCCCAAAGGGATGTTTTTCTCGACCATGTTCAGGAGGCAGAGGTCATTCGCGGACAGATCCGGCTGCTCATCCGCATTGCAGAAACCTGCGGCGAGGCTGTGGGCATTGGTCATCCCCACAAAGTCACCTGGGAAGTGCTGGCAGAGGAAATGCCGGAACTGCAAAAAAAAGTCCAACTGGTACCGGCCTCCCGGATTGTGCATACTGTCGGATGATGCGGAAAGGCGTTCTGATAATTCAGATTGCCAAACTGAGAGTTTGGCAATTTTTTCTGAACTGTTTCAGCATTAAGGTGCTTTCCGGAAAAGAATATACCGCCAAAGTATCAAAAGCTTCCGGCTTTTGCCCTGTGCCTGTGAACTGAACCGGGATATTTATTTTCAGAAATCACCTAAGGTAATGGCATTGATCCGCAGATCGGAAATCAGGACGGCTTTCCGATGGCAACGGGAAAATCCTCTTCCAGCATAATGTTTCTGTTTTCATCAGATACAATAACCGTTGCGGTTTTGTACTCATCAGGTTTTTTGCTTCCCTTTGCCCTCATTTCCACAGATCGGAACCGGGAGATGGAGAAACTTTCTCCTGCTGCATCCTCAGGAAGTTTTCCTGAAATCCGTTTTTCATCCGGCAGAAGCAGCCACTGGGCGGAGGCTTCTTTTTCCGTTTTCAGAATCACAAAGACCTGACCGGAAACAGGGCCTGCCTCCGGATCAGTATTCAGGATATGGAAGCGGATGTTCAGACCTTCCCCATGTTCAGAAAAAGAGCAGGCAAAGTCTCCCACAGACACGCGGGAATCGGGAAAAGGCGGTACAGCGCTTTTTTCTGCACCGGCAGACTCACCGTCTGTTTTATCCTGTGCTGTCATTTCTGCCGCTTTTTCAGAGGATGAAGGAGTATCTGATTCCCCTGTTTTGTCCGAACTGATCTGCATATCCGGTTTTCCGCTTTTTTCTGCATTTGATGATGGCGGAAGAGCGGCAGTCTCTGCATTCTCCGTTTCTCCGGCTGCTTTTGAAGCGGGCTGTCCACTTTGTGCCAAAAGCGGATTCTGTGTATCTGCCTTATCCATACGGACTCGCAGGCTCAGGTTTTCTGCTGATACCTTATGGTACATGTAATAGCAGAATCCCGCTGTTCCGGATGCGGCAGCGAGCACAAGCACAGCGATGGCAGCCCATGCTTTGTACCACCGGATATGAATACTCCGGCCGCTGTCCTCCACCAGAAGAAGAGTCCAGTTTCCCTGCCGTTTCTCCGGCTGTGGCAGCATACATGTTTTTACAGTTTTCTGGAATTTTCCCGGTATGTTTTCCATTGATCCTTTTCACGTTTCATTAAGAGTTGTTTTATGCCTGCGGATCTGAACCTGCCCGAATTCACAGTTATGGATTCCTGCCGGGCATATTTTCACTGTTTCAATGTATCTAATTGTATTTTACAAATAAACTTTCAAAATCCCGCAACATGACGCAGAATCCATACTGCCTCATCCAGACCGATTTTGCTGTTTCCCGTGACATCAATGCCGGGAGTGGCATAATCTGAGCGGATGCTTCCGCTCACATTCACGCCTGCCAGAACACGCAGAGCAATAACCGCATCTTCCAAATCTGCTGCCTCATCTCCGTTAATATCCCCCATGAGAACAGTTATTCCGCAGTTGCGGTTCACCGACAGCATTTTGGGAATTGACTGGAAATCAGACAGATCCCGGGCATAGACGAAAACCTGATAGATTCCGGATGCGGTGAATCCGTCATACTGCCCCCGGGAAATCCCGCCCCCCATATCAAGCAATCTGAAAGTGGGAAGTGTCAGAAGCGGCGCTGTCAAATCAATACTTCCTGATGATGGCGGCATTACCCTTGCCCAGTCTCTGGCAACTC
>JBFXEJ010000058.1:0-36649 GCA_050180235.1 Desulfococcaceae bacterium | reverse complement strand
CAGACTGCCGAATGGTATAAAGAACGGAACAGGAATATGAAAGGTGTGGACTGGCAGTTCAGAACAAAGGATGCGAGAATAAAACTGAAGCGACTTTATCCGTCAGTTAAACCTTGACAGAACAATACTGAGCTAACATGTTATAACTACATGGATTGTTTATAAAAATGTATGTAGTGAAATCGGTTTATAATGTCATCCCTTCCGGGATTCTGATTTATCTTTTCAGATTTTTTTCTATAATAATATCAATCCTTACGGATTTTTATCGTCCGTGTGTCAGCCCCGAATCAACGAATTTGACCAGTGCCAGATGAATTTAAGAAAATCTGAATTATCCCTGCTTATAAACAATCCCTACAGTTGTTTTTGCTTATTTAGAAATGGTATTGAGAAAACATCCTCCACCGCCGCCGGAATCAGAATCTGAATCAGAACTGCTGTCAGGTTCGCCTTCTGTGGTGAAAACCACGCGCACCGGGTTCAGATTTGTGGAGATGGTTTCATCAATGCTGTTATCTGATGTATCCAGAATCACCACTTCCGCATCAGTCTGATTGCACACCCAGAGCATCCCGTTTTCATCCGCATAGGCTCCGGATTCCATGCCTGCAATGTTTTTGTTTTTCAGGGATTCATTGGCAATGCCGCTCACACTTCCGTCTGAGGGACTGAATTCATACAGGGTATTATCGCCCCATCCGGCATAGCCCACAAAATATCCTTTGTCTGCCGACACAATGCTCATACCCGATATATTGCCATAGGGATGATTTTCTGCATCGCCGTCATCAAGAATCAGGGAAACTGTGTAAGTTGCAGGATCAATACGCACAATGCCGCCGGAATATTCCGGGTCTCTGCCTGACCATGAACTGCCGTAATCTCCCACACCCTGCACATAAATGTTGCTGTTTTCCTCCAGATACTGCACAGCCCCGATATTTCTTATGGGAAGCGCAATGCCTTTCACACCGTCATCATTGGCCGTGCCGGTATTGATTTCCGTATCTGTGGCAGTGTCAAATACAGCCATATATGCGGTATTGGAAGGAAGCCAACTGTTGTTCTGATCCAGCCGCTGCAATGTGACAAAAAGTTTTCCGTTTGCAATCACAGCACTGTTCATTTCCGGCACACCGTCATCATCTGCATACGCGCTGAGATCCAGTTCCCCGATTTTAAATGCTGATGCAACTGTGGCAGAGGGATTGACAATCCATGCCTTGCTTTTGCCATAACGGAGCAGATAGGCTTTCTGGGAACTGACAAAATAAAGCCCGTAGGGATTGCTGGAGCCGGTTTCCCCGCTGTCCAGAGTGGAAAACTGCCATACAGGCACGGACGGAGCGGCAATATCAAATTTTGTGATATTGTCGGACTGATACCGTTCAATCCGGTAGAAAAAATTCTCATACGCGGATACGCTGGTGTCTGAAACCAAAGTGGGCAGCAGATTGTTCTGCACGGTTCTCGGCCCGCCCACAGGTTCAACAGAAATCACGGAATGCGCGGCACTGCTGTAATCTGCCGCGACTGTCACCACCACTGCGGTCTGCGTCACCTTGCACAGAACCGAAGCAGGGTTTGCCATCCACAGCAATGTAAAGAAAAAAAACACTGAAACTGCCATTGGAACACGAAAAAATGCCATTGACTTCATCTGTTCATCCTCCTGTTTTAAGATAAAAATTTTCCGGTAAATGTATAAGCATCCGGAATGGTTTCCCACAGAGAACACAGAGATTTCACAGAGGACACATAGGTTTTATCTCTGAAAATATAAATATCCCGGTTCAGTTCACAGGCACAAGGCAAAAGCTGGAAGCTTTTGATACTTTTCCGGGATATTCTTTTCTGGAAATTACCTTATTCTCTGTGTTCTCTGTGGATTTTTTCTGTGTTCTCTGTGGGAAACTTTTCCAATTATTTCCAATACAATGAAACCCGGCTGATTTTCCACAGAGGACACAGAGATTACAGCGTTTTTCTCTGTGTTCTCTGTGGATTTTCTCTGTGTTCTCTGTGGGAAACCTTTCTGCCCGAACTCATGTGCTGTCCATCAAAATTCATATTTCACTGTTGTATAAACCGCCCTTCCGGGCAGTGGATAACCATTGAAATCCTCATACAGATCATCATTGAGATTTTTGCCATCGAGCGAAAACATCCAGTTTTTCCAAATATATGAAATTCCTGCATTGATTTCATCCTTGTCTTCGGCCTTGCGCAGATTGGCAGTGTCATAATACACATCCTCTTCCCTGAGATATTCCGCATACACCTTTATATTTTTGTAACGGGATTCAAGCCGTGCCACATAGGATTTTTCAAAACGTCCCGGCAGATTTTTTCCGTCAAAGGCTTTTATGCCGCTCTGATTTTCCGTATCCTGCCATGTGGCATTGACAATCACGCGCAAATATTCATGAATATCCAAAGTTGCAGTGCTTTCAAGTCCCTGAATGAGCGCACCGGAAATATTGACAGATTTTCCGATTCCTCTGGAATCATACACCCGCGCAATCAAATCATCCGCGTCATTCCTGAAATACGCAATTCCCAAAGACGATCCGCGTATCCAGTCACGGTTCCATGTCTGCCTTATCTGAGCGGACATATCAAAATTGATGCCCTCTTCTTTTTTCAAATCCGGATTGCCGGTAAAAAAACCCCGGTCTCCGAACAGTTCAAAAAAGGAAGGATGCCGGACATACTGTGCGAGATTGCTTTTGAAACTCAGCCATTCCAAAGGACTGTATTTGATACCGATTTGGGGACTGAAATCATCCTCTTTGCGGCTGTCCCCTTCCAAAGATGTTCCCCATATGCCTGTACTTTCCTCCAGTTCATCTTCGAGCCATGTACAGCGGAAAGCGGGCGTGATGTTCACACGATCCTGAAAGAAAAAAAGACTGTCCTGAATTCCCATAGAAAAGCTGTCTCTGCTGCTGTCTATGGGATTGCTTTTTTTCAGATGATCCTCTGTTTCATACTCTTCGTGCTGAAATGCTGCGGAAAAAATCAGGCTGTGACGATCTGTCATCCATTCCAGAAAAAAATCCCCGCCCATTCGGTTCGTGGTATAGGTGCTGTGCTGATCCCCCAGTCCGATATGCCCGCCCCGGTCATCGTATTCCTCTTCTTTCCATGTATAAGAAAACTGGGTGCCGGTGTTCAGATGCCATTGTCCCAGATCATTGGCCGTGAGTTTCAGTGTGCTGATGTTCCGGTCCGTTGTGAGAGAGGATTTTGTCAAATCGCTGTTGTCCCAGCTTGGAAGTCCCTGATCTTTGATGAAATACTGATTGGCAAAATCCAGCCGGACCTGATCCGTGAAACTGTATCCGGCTTTGGCAAGCACATTGTACTGATCCACCTGTGCATTGCTGCGTTTTTCCCATTGGTCATCCGAGGAATTCCATTCGGTTCCGTTATCATTGCGCATGTCATAATCATTGTCTGTACCCAGCCAATCCGCAGAAAGCACAGTATCCCATTTGTCCTTTTTGTGATTGAGAAATCCGGCCAGTTTTTTAGTGTCAAAAGAGCCGTATCCCGCGCTCACATTTCCGCTGAACCCCTGTTTTGCCCGCAAAGTGCGGATATTCACAATACCGCCGATGGAAGCGGAACTGAAATTGACCGGTGTGATGCCCCGGTAAATCTCCACTGCCTCCACATCGGAAAGCGATATGCTGCTCATATCCACGCCCCCGCCGGAAGCATCATTGAGCAGAATGCCGTCCAGAAAAACCAGTACCTGATCTGCCGAAGAACCGCGAAGGGATACAGAGGAAAAACTGCCCAGCCCGCCGGACTGACGGATCTGAACCCCGGTTTCCTTTTCAATCACCTCTGCCAGACTGACAATTTTTCCCTCAAAACTTTCTTTGGGAATTACTGTGGTATTCGCGGGCGTGGTTTCCATATCCACATCACCGGTCTGAGATTCCTGCACCGGCCTCTCTGCTGTCACCACAATGGTATCCAGAATCAAATCTTTTCTGTCCGCTTTTTCCGTGTCAGAATATCCGGACACAGGACTGAAAAAAATCAAAAGCACAAAACAAATTTTTACAAAATGCCGCATCAGAATCCTCCTAAAAAATCAAAAAAAAATCCCCGGATCGAAATTCATCGATCCGGGGATATCCCTTGTTTTATCCACAGATATACAAATACAGGGCAAACTTCTGTCCGCGGAGTTTCCCTTTGTCATGTTCCTGCCTGTGTGTTCATAAACAAGCTGGAAGCTTGTTGTACTCTGAACAGACTGGAAGCATATTTCACTTATGAAATTCAGGCAGGTCTTCTGACTTCCGGATCATTCTCTGACCGCGCCTTCCCGTCTTTATCAGACAGTGGCAAAATTGCGGTCTTTGTCCCCGGTTACAGCGGCGGGCCCGCTCCCGATTTTCACGGGATTCCCTTTTGACTTACAAGCACCTGAACGGTTTTGTGAAATGAAATAAGCGGAAATGGTAAAAATGTCAAGAATTTTTTATGCGGAATATCTTCAAAATATAAAAAAACCGGGTTTTGATGAAAACCCGGTTTTAAAAACAGCATTATATATCCAGAGTGCTCACTTCCAGTGCATTGCTCTGAATGAAGTCCCGGCGGGGTTCCACCACATCGCCCATGAGCAGCGTGAAAATCTCGTCTGCTGCTTCAGCGTCCTCCACTTTTACTTTCAGCAGAGTTCTTTTTTCCGGGTTCATGGTGGTTTCCCACAACTGCTCCGGGTTCATTTCCCCCAGACCTTTGTAACGCTGCACAGAAATGCCTTTTTTGCCTTCCTCACTGAGATGGCGGAACAGATCCCTTTTATCCGGCAGAATCACGGCATCCTCCTCTTTTCCCTCACTGAACACGGAAAAAGGCGGCAGATCATGGGCAAGGATTTTCTTTCCCATTACCAGACATTTCTGAAAATCAGCAGAATGGACAAAACCGCGTCCAATCTCCAAAGGCTGAAATTCCTGCGCGGAAATCTCCTGCGTGCCGGGTTCGGAACTGGGAATGATGCAGGGTCTGACCTTCATTTCATAAACCCCGCGCTCCTCATTCCAGGAAAGTTCACTGACTTCACAGCCTTTTGCCGACAGTACGGCTTTGAGTTCCATCATCCGGTTCTGATCCTGCAGAAAATCCTTTCCATCCACTTCTTCCCGGATCAGGAGTTCCAGCAGTTCCGGCTGCACACCGCGTCGCTCCATACGGGCTATGGCATCCAGATATTCGGCAACATCACCCATGAACGCGAAAAGCTGATGCCCGCTCAGGACTGTTCCATTGCAGGTTTTCACGCTTCGGTTTGCACATATCCGGCTGAGAATATGCTCATTGTAACCGGTCTCATCTTTGAGGTATATCTCGCTTTTGCCTTTGCCTATACGGAAAAGCGGAGGCTGTGCGATATAAAGATAACCTTTTTCAATCACCTCTTTCATCTGCCGGTAGAAAAAAGTCAGCAGCAGGGTTCGGATATGGGAACCGTCCACATCAGCGTCTGTCATAATCACAACCTTGTGGTAACGGATCTTGTCAATATCATATTCCTCACGGCCCACACCCGCGCCCAGGGCAGTGATGATGTTTTTGATCTCATCACTGCGCAGAATCTTGTCCAGCCGTGCTTTTTCCACGTTGAGAATCTTGCCTTTGAGCGGCAGGATGGCCTGAAATCTGCGATCCCGTCCCTGTTTGGCAGAACCGCCTGCGCTGTCGCCCTCTACAAGAAAAAGCTCCCGTTCCGCAGGATCAGCAAACTGGCATTCGGCCAGCTTGCCCGGCAGAGTGGAATCCATGAGTGCGCCTTTGCTCCGGGCCAAATCTCTGGCACGCCGTGCCGCATCTCTGGCACGCGCGGCATCCACTGCCTTGGCAATAATCTTTTTGGCAACTGCCGGATTTTCCCCCAGATAGGTGGACAGGTTTTCATTGACCAGAGACTCCACCAGCCCCTTGACCTCGCTGTTGCCCAGTTTGGTCTTGGTCTGACCCTCAAACTGGGGCTCTTTGATCCGCACACTGATGATGGCCGTGAGTCCCTCGCGCACATCATCGCCCCCGATTTTGGTC
Source organism: Desulfococcaceae bacterium (assembly GCA_050180235.1). Taxonomy (GTDB): domain Bacteria; phylum Desulfobacterota; class Desulfobacteria; order Desulfobacterales; family Desulfococcaceae; genus JAABRU01. The sequence goes on along the minus strand of JBFXEJ010000058.1, from coordinate 30,562 downwards.
TGCATGTTTTTGGGCAGATTATCGCTGGTGGCATACTGGTTCAAAGATCGGGTCAGAGCGGTTTTGAAGCCAATCAGATGAAAACCGCCTTCCACTGTGTTGATATTGTTTGCAAAGGACAGCATCCGCTCATTATAGCTGTCATTGTACTGAATCGCGACTTCAATCTGCACATCATTTTTTTCCGCCTGAAAAAAGATGGGCGGATGAAGCACAGTATGGCGGCGGTTGAGATACTGAACAAATTCAGACAGTCCTCCCTCATAATGGAATTCCTCCCTGGCATCCGAGCGTTCATCCTCAATGGTAATTTTCACACCCCGGTTGAGAAAGGCCAGTTCCCTCAGCCGCCGGGACAGAATTTCATAACTGAAATCATTGACATTCAGTATTTCCAAGTCAGGCCGGAAACGGATTCTGGTTCCCTTTTTGTCTGTTTTCCCAATGATTTCCAGTTCACTGGTCTTTTTCCCCTTTGACCAGGTCTGACGGTGCATCTGCCCGCCCGTGCAGATTTCCACTTCCAGAAACACAGACAGCGCGTTGACCACGGAAATGCCCACGCCGTGAAGACCGCCGGAAACCTTGTAGGAATCCTTGTCAAATTTTCCTCCGGCATGGAGTTTGCTCAGCACCACTTCTGCGGCCGGGACCTTTTCCTTTTCATGAATGCCCACCGGAATTCCCCGGCCGTTGTCCAGAACGCTGACGCCGCCGTCTGTGTGGATGGTGACATTTATAGTGTCGCAGTATCCGGCCATAGCCTCATCAATGCTGTTGTCCACGACTTCGTAGACCAGATGATGAAGCCCTTCCATATCCACATTTCCGATATACATGGAGGGACGTTTCCGGACTGCCTCCAGTCCCTCCAGTATCTTGATATTATCGGCAGTATAATTGCTGGGTTCGTTTATCATATTCTCATCGGCATAACTACGCACAGATAGCTTTTGTCATTTTCCCCTTCCACCATGCAGGGCCGCTCCGCATTGATAATGCTGATCATCACCATGCTGTCACTGACAGCGCTCAGTGCATCAATGAAAAATTTGGGATTGAAGGCAGCCTCAATGGCCTCACCTGAATACTCAACCGGCATTTCCTCTCTGGATTCACCGATATCCGGGTTGGAGGCTGTCACCAGCAGCCGGTTTTCCGCGAAATTGAAAACAACACCCTTGTAACTTTCCGAGGAAAGAATGGACATACGTCTGAGCATTCCCAGAAACTGTTTTCTGTCCAGCAGAATGTCTGTTCCCCGGTTTTTGACAATATCGCTGTATTTGGGAAAATCTCCTTCCAGCAGCCGGATGGTGACAGTTTCACTCTGTTTTTTAACAATAAAATGGCTTTCCTGCAAACCCACCTGCACACTTCCCTCAGAATCAAGAAATTTGAGAACTTCAGTGAGTCCTTTTTTCGGAATCAGCACCTCTGCTGCAAACGGGGGTTCCTCATCACAGGGATCATCCACAGTGGAAAGACGGCTGCCGTCAGTCGAGACCATGCGGAGCACAAACTTTCCTTCCTCTTTTTCAATTTTTTCAAAATACACGCCATTGATATGCGAACGTCTGTCATCGTTGGCCCCTGTGATAATGACAGATTTTTCAATCATTGTCCTCAGAGACTGTGAATCCATTTCAAAAAAACTGGCATCCGAAAGTTTGGGACTGTCCGGATAGTCTTCGGGATTCATGCCCACAATATGGTATTCAATCTTGTCATTGCCGATTTTGATCCACCGGTTTTCCACTTCATGGATATGGACATCCTCTCTGGGAAAATCCTTTACAATCTCAAAGAGTTTTTTTGCATTGATGGCAATCGCGCCTGTGCTTTCCACTGCTGCGGAATAAGTGCCTTCAAATCCGGTTTCCAGATCCGTTGCCATAATGCGGATGCCGTCATCTGTTGCTGTGATGAGTACCGTTTCGGTAATAGCCAGATTGGTTCTGCGGCCGGCCACTCCCTGCACCTTTGCCAGAATGTTCCTGATGTCGCTTTTGTTGATAATGAATTTCATGATACTCTCCTTATGTGTTGATATATGAAAAATGCTCAAATTTGATCAACTGCAATAAAAATGTCCCAGGGTGGGCAAAATCGCTGTCGGAAATCCGGACTGCCCCGGACGGAATGCAGTTCTGTCCCTCTGTCTGCTGAAAAAACTTGCCGCATTGATAACAAATCGCTTTATTTGATTTTAAAAATTTTTACTGTCAGTTACAATCAATTCTTTTTCAAAGGCAGAATCGCACCAGCCCAATTTCCCGCTGTTGTCTTTCGGAAAATCCAAATTCAGCAATTCAAAATCATTAAGTTCTCTTCCTGTCCAGACATAGGTTTTTCTTGATCCGATATAAGACTCTGCAAGCCTGATCAGACCTCGAAACTCTGACTGGGTGATGCCTCCTTCAATCTTTTCCAGAGGATGAATTATCGTTATCAGATTTATAAAATGTGCCTCTCTTAAAGTCTTTTTATTGAGGACATTCAAAAAAAATGCTGAACAGTGCTTCCGCTTACTTCAATATCTCTGAAAAAACTGCGGGGATGTTCAAAACCGTTTAACAATAAGAAAATGTTTGGTCAGGCGTTCACAATATTCAATAAATTTCTTTCCTATGCCCTATTTTCAACACAAAGATAACATTTTGATCTCGGCATACATCAAATAAAACTCTGTAATCACCGACTCTTAATCTGTAATCATCCAATGGATGGGCTGACAGTTTTTTGATATTTGAAACATCGGGAAATTCTGTCAGAGATTCTATTGAATTTTTTATTTTTTCGAGATATTTTTTATCTGTTCCTGATAAGTCCTTTTTCACACTTTTGGCATACTTTATCTCAAACATTTTTATCAATATTCTGACATATTTCTTCGTGAGACAGAACTTCTCCTTTTTTTACTTCATTCCGTCTGACTTCAATTTCTGGTAGTGGGACTGCTCATACTGATTTTTTTAATATATAAATCAATATGTTATTTATAATCAGTATAAGCAGTATCATGGATGTATCGTATAACTATTTGTATTTATTATGTATAGACAAAAATCAGTATATTTTTTAAAATATAATAATATCAAATAGTTAATTTTTTATCAGTATGTGCAGACCCACTACCCAATTTCTTTTCTCAGTCTGCTGTATCTGTTCTTTTTTATCAAAATATTGGCAAACTCAGACAGACTTTTTTTATCATCATTATCCAGCAGCGATATGATTTTTATAACAGCTTCCATCACTTTCTTATCCTTTCCTCTTTTCTCGCAACGCCGGGTGAGGTACAAAGTCTAAGGTGATTTCCATGAAAAAATGTACCATCACTGTAGGGTGGGCACGGCTTTTTGTGCCCGCCGTTTCAGCAGGACGGCGGGCACAAAAAGCCGTGCCCACCCTACGAAAAACGGTATAATCATTAATGGAAATCACCCAACAACAAGGTCAGTGGCGGACGTTAGCCCGTCCACTGCACCGACTGGTTAGCCATTTTTCATTTTTCTCAACTCTTTTTCAAGGATTTCCTTAACAAAAACAGGTAACTGTTTATCGAATTGGGCAGCATGCGATTTCAGCTTTTCATAGCTGATAATTTCCTGCCCCTGCCATAAAAGGTCAATTCTTCTTATCTCTTTCATTGCGATATGACTGTAATTTTCAGGATATGCCCAATAACATGATGAACAGATGCTTTTATCTTTGACAGTTATCCAATTTTCACATGACCATGACTTGGCCCGGTTTGCTGAACCGCTTAACAGCATAAAATTTTCCGGCTCAGTTTGCGGTTCTCCCCCGACTTCATAAGGTATCCGATGATCAATCTGCAACTCTCTTTCTTCAATTTCTTCAAGATATATAAAACATTTACAGCCATATTTCTGTATCAGCCGTTCTTTTAATGATTTTGATAAACCCGTTCTTCCTGATAATTTTGTAAATCCGGCTTCATCAGGATTTCCGAATTTATAGGCAGCTATTTTTCTGCCGTCACTTCCTGTTACCCGGAATGTTGTAAGGGGGATTCCGTGTTCCCTGACATCTCTCGCTGCTCTCTGCGGATGATTATATCCGTATTTCTCTTTGAGTTCTTCAGTGGTAACAAAACTGTGCTGCAAAATATGATCAATCACGGCCTTCGGTCTTTTCGCAGTAACAGATTTGCACAATTCCAAAAATTTTTCAGATAACTGTTGTGTATTATCCATATTTTTCTGACAGCAGGAACTGCCCTTTTTTATATCCGGTCTGTTTCTCATTGTATATCCCACGCATAGCTGATGAAATATACAATGATTCAAACGTTGTTTCATTACGCCCAAGCAGTGTGGCCTGTGATGAACGCCCCGCTTCAATCTCAATTTTAGTCAGATTCAGAAAATCAGGCAGGGGATTCCCGAAACTTTTTGTCCCTCTTCTCCCGTCATAGCTTACGATGAAGGAAATATTTTTTTTATTGAGTTCTTCAAGTGCCGTCACAAAATCGTCAAAGTCAATACCGGCATAATATCTTGAATCTCTTTCACCGCATACCCCCTGATACGGCGGGTCCATATAGACAATATCATTTTCATCAACGCACTGAATGACTTTTTTATAATCCATATCTGAAAATATACATTTGCCTTTTAATAAAAAGGAGACACCGAGAATATTCTTTTCCATTTTTTCGGGTCGGGTTCCTTTTCTTCTTTTGTCCGGACTCTGATTAAACAGCCCTTCTGTATTGTATCTCACAGAACCTTTTGCACACCGTGCCAGAAGATACAAAAAAAATTTCGGGTTCTGAGTCCGGTTGAACTGCTCTCTGACCTGATAGTAATGTTCCACAGAATCATTGTGCTGCCCATTCCATATTTCTGAATAAAAATCCGCAATTTCATTCGGATATTCAATGATAAGTTCAAGAAGTTTTATCAGAGGTTTATTGATGTCATTAATCCAGAATTGCCGGGCAGTCTGTTTTGCCGCCGCAGCTATACTGATTGCCGCAGTTCCGGCGAACGGTTCTACAATCCGAGTTACTTTTTTGGGGAAATATTTAATAATAATCGGTGCTAAATTACGTTTACTCCCCTGATACTGTATAGGATGCGGAAGATTTCCCATTATTTTTCCAGTTAAAAATTAAAGTGTTATCAATTAATTCTGAAATCCACTTTTATACCTTCGGAATCTGCAGGCTCACGGTGAAATGTTTCCTTTTTTTCATTATTCACAACAATAACGGTTCTGGTATAAGTATCAACAATCCAGACTGTTGACACACCTGCCGCAGGCAGTGTTTTGGCTTTGTCAGCCAGTTCCTGTATCCCCTGTGCGGGTGACAGGATTTCAATTGCCAGCAACGGAATTATATCACATCTGGGTAGTGGGACTGCTCATACTGATTTTTTTAATATATAAATCAATATGTTATTTATAATCAGTATAAGCAGTATCATGGATGTATCGTATAACTATTTGTATTTATTATGTATGGACAAAAATCAGTATATTTTTTAAAATATAATAATATCAAATAGTTAATTTTTTGTCAGTATGTGCAGACCCACTACCCACATCTGGTTTTATCTTCCAGAAAATCCGGCCGGACTGAGTTTTCTCTGTATACAGAAATATCCGGTGTCATCCCTTTGTCAATGTCCAGTGTGAGTTCGACAAAAGGCTGAATTCCTTCTTTCTTTAAAAGATGTTCTATAATTTTGGTACAGATATAACTGTGGTTGACAGAAGAGATCATTTTCACCTCTCCTTTAAATATGCTTCAGAGTTTTATCTGCTGTGCATTATATCAGTTATTTCCCTAACACAGAATTCACCGGCAAAATTTGCGAAGCGCAGCAGAGCAAAACCGAATCCGCTGGAGCGCCGGGTTAAACGGCGATCAGTCCTGTTTGTTTTCTGTATCTGCCTTATCTTTTTCCAAGTCATCTATGATTTTGGATACTGAAGATAAAATGTTTGGAATATCAGACTCAATAGTATTCCAGACAATAAAATAATCAATCCCGAAATAACCATGAATAAGGCGATTTCTCATTCCGGATATATCTTTCCACAAAATATCAGGATACCTGATTCTGATAAATTCCGGAATATTTTTTGCTGCTTCACCAATTATTTCAAACTTTCGTATGACTGCACTTGATGTCTTTTCATCTCTTAAAAAATCATAAAAAGTTAAACCTTCAACAAATTTTTTTATATGTTCAGATGCTTTGACAATATCTTTTAAGAAAAGCATGGTATCTCTCTTCATAAATATATTATCTCGCTGTAAAGGTAAGGTTTGATTTCTTCACGAACTGCATTTTGAGACACCAAATCAACCTTATGCTGCAATTTTTCCTCAAGAAAATTGCCAAGACCTGCCAAATCCAATAATGTTGCATTTTTTCGAAACTCAACCAGTATATCTATATCACTGTCTTCTTTGGCCTCACCTCTGGCATAAGAACCAAAAACACCTTTGAGAACAGCTTTATATTTTTTGTCAGCATCTTCTTTAAGATTCATAAGTGCATTAATAATCTGTTTTTGTTGCATAGCAATCCTTTCCTCAGTATTTGGTAGTGGGTCTGTACGAACTGATTAAAATTTAACTATCTTATATTATTATGTTTTCAGAAAATGCTGATTTTTGTCTATACATAATAAATACAAACAGTTATACGATACATCCATGATACTGATTATAAATAACATATTGATTTATATATTAAAAAAATCAGTATGAGAAGTCCCGCTACCGGATTTTTTACCACTTTGAAATCTGCATTCACAGATCCAAATTGAAAAACCGCACTTAATGTTAAACAAAGCAATCAGAATTTTTTCATATTTTCCTCATTCAGCCCAATTGATGAACATGGTAGACGCTGGGCTTTTTTGACGCCTGACAACAGTTTCAGGGGCGGCTGTAAGCCGTCCGGCTGCAACTGAGGGTTAGAAATAAGCCTCTGTTGTTTAATTGTATGTCCGAAGACAGACTTCAGACTTTCGGATATGCCCTAAGGTGATTTCCATTAATGATTATAACGTTTTTAGTAGGGTGGGCACGGCTTTTTGTGCCCGCCGTCCTGCTGAAACGGTGGGCACAAAAAGCCGTGCCCACCCTACAATGATGGTACATTTTTTCATGTAAATCGCCTAAATAAATATTTCTCTGAAATCCACTTTTATACCTTCGGAATCTACAATCTCACGGTGAAATGTTTTCTTTTTTTCATTATTAACAACAATAACGGTTCTGGCATAAGTATCAACAATCCAGACTGTTGACACACCTGCCGCAGGCAGTGTTTTGGCTTTGTCAGCCAGTTCCTGTATTCCCTGTGCGGGTGACAGGATTTCAATTGCCAGCAGCGGAATTATATCACATCGGGTTTTATCTTCCAGAAAATCCGGCCGGACTGAGTTTTCTCTTTATACAGAAATATCCGGTGTCATCCCTTTGTCAATGTCCAATGTGAGTTCTACAAAAGGCTGAATCTCTTCTTTCTTTAAAAGATGCTCTATAATTTTGGTACAGATATAACTGTGGTTGACAGAAGAGATCATTTTCACCTCTCCTTTAAATATGCTTCAGAGTTTTATCTGCTGTGCATTATATCAGTTATTCCCCTAACACCATGTTCAGCCGTGCCAATCGGCTGCAACAGATGGTTAGGTTAGGTTTAAAATTTTGTAAAAATTGAATAACTGTTTTATAAGAATTAGGTTAGATTATTCTATTATTCTGAATTTGGTTTCATATCCCATATCTGTTAATAACGACATAACAACTTCCCTTACTTTTCTTCTATATTCTTCACAAAACTCATTTTTAATAACTATTTGACTTCCATCTAATAATAAGATACTTCCATTGACACCTTTATCTTTGATAAATCGTCTTATCTTTTTATCATCAGGGTCTAAATATCCGTGACAGTGTACTATTTTGTTTCGGAGCATTGCAATTTCTTGAATAACCTGTATATATTTATCCTTATAGATCAAATTTTTATAGCATAATAAATAGCGCATTAATTTTGTACCCAGATCACCTTCAAAACCTTCAATAGAAAACGGGAATTTATTTCTTTCTTTATAATCATCGCATATTTTCTTAATGTTTCGTTCAAGGAAAGTGTATAAATTTACAATCATCATGTAATTCATTTGATTTGGAAATAAATCATCAAATAATTGCTCATAATGATTTTTATACGAATTGTATAATTCTGAATATTCCTCCTCATCAGTAATATCTGTTAATTCATTTTCTATACTTTCGATAGATTTACGTTTCATATCAGAAAGATTATTGTGATAAAGAGTGTAAAATTGATTAAAAAATGATAATTCAAAATCAATATCATGACATATCCAATCAAAAATGAATTTCATTTGTATTTCTTCCTTTTCATCCGCCGAAGGCTTGAATCTAACGACAAGCTAATCGACGCAAAAGAGTGGGGGGAGCGATAGCGACCGGAACCATTTTGCGTCCGAGTTCAGCGCCGGGTTAGGCATTTCTTCTAAATTCAACGGTCATTATTGGCAATTTATCATGGAACTTGATTTCTTTGGAAGCTCCTTCTATAATTGCCGGAATTAGATAATCCCTTATCTTTTCAACAGCTTTGTATATTATATCAAAATTAAACGATTTTTCACCTACCCCCAGACAAACTTTACTGACCCATTCATTGTTTAAAGTATCATAGACACAACTTGAGAAATTTGTTCCTTTGATTTGAGCGCCAAATATAGCAATGTGGCATTTATTATTTATCTTTGGGTCAACCCATGAAATTGCGCCCCATACCGGAAATGTGTTAGGAGGATTATTTGCCAACTCTCCACGTAAATGTTGAATATAATGTCTATATTCTTCTGCAATTTTTGTGTCATTTAGAAATGCCCTCATTTCTTTATGCTTTACATTTATTCCAGGAGTTGATTGAGCAATTTCTCTAATTCGATGAAGAGCGTCAATAAATCCCCAACAAGATGCCAATGCTTTTACAACATTATGGTAATCCTCTGAGATCAAACAGCAAATTTCATAAAGATGACTGTAAAAATATTCTAATATTTCAAAAGAGTAATGTAAACCATCAAGGCATCTAATTTTTCTAAGCTCAATATAATTATTCATAATTTGTAATTTCTCAAATAGGTGTAACTCTCTTTTGATAAATATTGGATGATTCATTTTCGGATTTTTGCAAATTAAGTCCATGTTCTATAGAGCACTTTTATTAAATTTTTTGTTACAATATGAAATAAATCAATAAAGGAATAACGCTTATTTGAAAAAGATAATAACAAAATTCATACCTTTTTCGCTTAAAAAATTATGTTTATTTTACACAGAAATTTAATACTTTATACCAATCAATTAATTCACATCAGATATTTTTAACTATCTGACTATAAAAATAATAATGAATGCCTAACCAGATATTAACCGAATCCCGGATAACGCAGAGTTGACCGACAGCGGGGCTGGAGTGAGCTTGCGAAGGGAAGCCCCCGCTGTCCTGTTGAACGACTGGTTAGGTGTGCTTTCAATTTTTGTTGTATCCAAATTCTCTTGTTTGTAGAACAGATTTCCACCAACATTCTCTTGAAATAATAGTTTGATCATCTGTCGTTGATTTGAAAATTTCCAATATTGAATATTTAAAATTTTTCTTGATGTAATTAAAATTCAATTTTTTCAACTCTATGTTATCACCATTTCCTGTTCTGATATATGATTGCCAACGACCTAAAATCATATATTCCCCATATGCTGAACCTACATACATTTTACCAGTAGAAATATCAGTAATTAAATAGATACCTTTCTGATTTTGTAAAGCTGTTTTCCAACTTTCTTTTGAAATTAAGTGCGATAATTCCTCCCAAGAAACATTTACTTTATCATAACCAGGGAAAATATCGTTATCAAAAATATCAGGAAGAATTTGAACAACCTCACAATCATTAATTACTGATTTGGCTAACCGAATCATAGTTTGCGAATTGTTTCTAAACTTAACAATCAATCGTCCGAAATATTTTTGGTATTGATGTAGAATTTCATACTCATATCCAATTCCATCAAAGACGTTTAAATCTTTAGTGATTTTCCCGATGTGAAACAACAACCATAGATTGTCAATATTGTTAATACGGATAAAACCTATTGTAATCTGGCCATCTTTATAAGATTTTTTTGTTTTGTAATTCCAGTATTGACCTTCAAGTAGAATATCAAAATCACTATTTTTAAAAATATCAATGGGATTCCAATTTTCTCTAAACATTAAATTGAATCTAATTTTCACATTATCCAGATTATCCAATTTTAAAATTTCGTTTAGCAATATTTTATTAGAATTATAAGTCATTATTCGTTTCCTAATATAGCACACCTAACACCGCGGCGGTAGCCGTCCGCTTGAACGTTTGGTTAGCCTTTTAACCGCAAAAAGGACAGTCAATCATTTCGTTACAATAGGAAAGAGTATAATATTCTTCTTTGCAAGATTCACAAGTTATTAATTCTAACTCCTCAAAACATGCGTTGCAAGTTGTTGTTGGGAGACGCAGGGAATTAATAATTGCGACGGCTCCGCAGTATGGACATTCATCAAAAAATTCATTAGGATACTTCTCTTTTAATAAAGATTCTATTAATGCTTTATATTCATCTATCATAGAGACCTTAACAGCCTCAGAAATATCTCTCTGAACTTCCGTATGTTGATTAAATATATTGTAAAAAGATTCGTTTCTTCTTCTTTGGATGACGTGAAGCATTCCTATCAGCGACATAGCAGCAACTGACACAACAGACGCGTCAAGTTTTTGCGGAGGATTACGATGTATAATTTCATTCCTAGTTTTGTTGAGCTGTTCTAAAAGGTTTAGAAGGTGAACCTCTGTTTTTGTTATCTTTCCATCTCTTTCATATTTAATAAGCTCGTTAATTGAAGGTATGAGACTTGGAAAGTGATCTGAACCATCTTTTTTGAAAAAAATACGATTAGAAGGATCTATCTCTTTAAGCAGCATGTTTACAACACATTCCGCCGCATGATGAACACTAAGTATAATCCATTTCTGATGATGCCATTTATTATCTTTATGATAAGTTAGCTCTAAAAAATGCTCAATAGCATGTTCCATTGAATCTTTTGAATTTTTCCATAATTCGTCAATTAGTTGTGACATTTTCATTCTTGTTTAAAAAGGCTAACCAGTGATTATACGGACACCATGTCCGTATTTCAGGCATATTTACTATATGCTTGCTATATACCATGAAAGCATATATAAGTATATGCTTTCAGAAAGTTGTAAGGCATATAGCACTATATACCTTACCATCTGCAAACCTGCCTCACCCTGCAATCCACTTTCTCATTTTCGGAATCACCTCATCCTGCCATTTTGCGGAAAGTTGTTACCTGACACCCGATAATAAGTATCTTTGAATCTTCAAAAAAATAATCAGGGTCGCTTTCAAGTAAGCTCTCTAACTCAGATTCAAGGTTTGAATCTTTAAATGGATACTCTTCATAAGGTATCAATTTTTTATTGGAATCTATTGTAAATATTCTCATATCAGTTGTTTTTCAATTGAGAAGGCATAACCACTTGTTAACAAATTATCTTATTTTTGCAATACATTCTTTAACTTTTCAATAATTTCAGGAGATTCTTTTAAATCGCATAGCGGAGTCAACTGCTCTGTGATATATTCAACATTAAGTTTACTATTCTGTCTCATTGCAACAGTTTCAATATCGTTCCAGTCTTTTGGTCTGTCTGCAAATGCTTTCAGAATTATAAGATCTTCTGCCGAGCATGTTATCACTGAGCAGTCAGGACTGAATTTAAAATAGGTTGCCTGCCGGATCATTTCATCTTCAAAAGGCAAACCCGAAAGTGAAATATCAACAGCAACGCCGTTTGAAGCATATAGCAGAAGTACCCTGTTATTGAGAGCAAAAGTTACAGGATCATCAACTCTGCTTTTATAATGTTTTATGAGATTTTCTATATAGTTCTCTTCATTACCGAATCCGCACATCAGGCAAATATCTATGTCCTGCGTCATCCTGACTTCACCCCAGCGTATTACTGCAAGGCCGCCAATAAAGCAAAAAGGCCAATTTTTGGCTTTCATGGTCTGTTGCAATTCCAAAGCAGCTTGAAACAATGGGTTCATTATCTGTTGTCTTTCCTTACATTTTTTCTTTTATACATTTTTTTGAATATACGCTGCTGCTCAACAAGGCCACTGAATAAGCGGTTTTTGCTGTTGTCACATGCGTATTGCAGCATTTCGTCTAAAAGCATTTGATTTTTTTCATAGTAATCGTGTGCCTGCAGTTCATTCCGTTTAATGTTTTTCAACGATAATGCTGCTGTTTGCCATGTTTTTACCCACTTAATTTTTTGCTGTTGTATATTCATAATTTATTAATATTTTTAAAGGTATAACAACAAGGTAAGCTGCGGGGGCTTATCCCGCCGTCCGCTTGGCCGCTTGGTTAAACGGTTATTACTTAACTTTCTCTGATGCCATTTTTTCAATAAAATTTCCGCTGGCAACCCTTATCTTTTGTTTTTCTTTATAAAATTCGACCAGACGTTTGGGATCGAAATTGAATTTCCGGGAAATTTCTTTCCTTGTTTTTCTGATTTCATTTATCGTTTCATTTGTTTTCATTTAATCCTTCATTATTTCGAGAGGTGTGCGCATTTAAGCAGCCTCTGCCAGTAAGGGCATGAATACTGTGCTTTCCAGCGATTTTGCAGCAAAAAAAAGACAAGCCTGAATGTCTTCCTTTGTAATTCCATTGTATTCTTACATAATTTCTGATTCTGTGACTCCGTTGGCAAACAGACCAAGAATATATTCCACCGTCAGGCGTGTCCCTTTGATAACGGGCTTTCCCGCCATAATTTGGGGATTCACAGTGATTCTTGAAAGTAACTGGTCATTTTTCATAAATTCTCAGTCTCCTTATTTTTTTATGAAAACAGAGTATCTGCACCGGCACAAACTCACCCCGCAATCCACTTGCGCATTTTCGGAATCACATCATCCTGCCATTTTGCAGAAATCCGCAGTTTTGTGAAATGCGTATAAAGGCCATCGAGCAGCCGGATAATTTTTTCATACATATAGTATTTTTCCAGCACTGCGCCTTCTATATCATCCTTTGTTTCCACCACACCGCTTTCCGGCACTTTCAGATTTCCCACATGGAAACTTTCGCCCTTGAGGGTAAACCGCCATTCCTGGCCCCCGGATTTGTAAATCAGATTGATTTCCGTGACCACTGCGCCTTTTTTCAAAGCAAGAATGCCTTCCTCCAGCCCGGCCTCATCGCCTTTGATCGTAATGCTTTCCACCGAGTCATGAATGGTGTTTTCCAGCAGAATGCGGTTTCCCACATCCAGAGAGGTCATTTCCGGATCAGTCTTGCGCAGCAGTTCCCGATCTTTTTCCATGAGAAACCACAGCCATGTAAGAAATTCATATCCCAAAAATTTGTAACGGTTATACGAAACAGAAACATCAATCATGATTTACTCCGTAAAACGGGACTGCTCCAGTCCGGTAAGGGCCTCCCTCTCAGTTTCGGAAAGTCCCGCACCCAGTTCCGCAAGTGTGTAGGGGAAAAGCCGGATCAGGTTCAGGCCGAAGGATTTGGTGAACAGGGTTTCCAGTTCCTCATTCGCTGATTTCTGTGTGGAAAAAAACCACAGGCCCGCTTCCTCGTAACTCCACAAAACATCATATATACTTGGTGTTGCGGGAATGCGGAGACTGAGAACATTGAGAACATGCTCTTTTGCCGCCTGTTTTTCATTGCGCGACAGATGCTCTCTGCCGCTTTCCTTCAGGCGTTTGGCAATTTCCATGTCCAAGTGTTTTTTGACCACCTTCGCGGGAATGCTTTTTTTGTCAATCCGCAGAGAAAAAAGAAACTGGGTTCCGATGACAAAGGAATTTCCCTCAAAATCCGGATGAAAGGGACTGCCAAAGGAAGTCCAGCCCACAGCCTTGTCCAAAGGCTCGCTGTCAATCTCGGACAGGGTGTTTTCCCTGAGTCCCTTTGCAATATTTTCCATAAGCTGGTTTTCCATTTTTCCGTCTACTCTGTAACGGGTGATGGAAACCGTAGATGATAATAATCCCATAAAATTATTCCCAAATAATGCTTTAAAATTCCGAAAATACAGGTTCCGGAGTTCAGTCCGCCGGAACCTGATCTGTAAATAAGTCTGCAAAATGGAGTATTATAACTTTTTTTGGGAAAACTTACAAGGATTTTTTATTCAGCCTGCGATGGGTGAAGGGTTTTGCCTGAGAACCTGCATAGTCAGCCACAATATGCCCGTTTCCGAACATCCGCCATTTGTAGATGACCAGCCCTTCCAGTCCCACAGGGCCGCGTGCATGGATTTTGCCTGTGCTGATGCCCACTTCCGCGCCCAGACCGAAACGGAAACCGTCACTGAACCTGGAACTGCAGTTAAGAAAAACATCAGCAGAATCCACATAATCCATAAACCGTATGCCCCTGCTGCGATCCTGGGTGACAATCACATCTGTGTGACCTGAACCATAGCAGTTGATATGCTCCACTGCCACATCCAGACTGTCAACGATTTTTACAGATACAATCAAATCAAGATATTCCGTGCGCCAGTCTTCCTCAGTTGCGACTTTTGCATCAATGATTTTTCGGGTTTGTTCACATCCCCGGATTTCCACATGTTTGGCTTCCAAAGCATCTTTGAGAAGGGGCAGGACTTTTGCCGCAATATCCTTATGCACCAGTATGGTTTCCGCAGTATTGCACACGGCCACATACTGGGTTTTGCTGTCCACTGCAATGCGCACAGCCATAGCCGGATCTGCTTTGCTGTCAATATACACATGACAGATGCCGTCTGCATGTCCCATAACCGGAATATTGGTATTGTCCATGATATGCCGGACAAATGCGTTGCTGCCTCTGGGAATAATCAGATCAATGTATTTGTCCATTCCCAGCATATCTGCCACATCTGCACGGGTTTCCAGCAATGCCAGCCAGCCTTTGGGAATGCCTGCCTTTACTCCCGCGTCATGGATGACAGCGGCCAGAATGCGGTTGGTTTCCGCAGCCTCACTGCCGCCTTTTAACAGCACTGCATTTCCGCTTTTCAGACAAAGGGCCGAAATCTGCACCAGCGCATCAGGCCGGGATTCAAAAATCACGCCGATGACACCAATGGGACAGCTTACCTTGTACAGTTCCAGTCCCTCATCCAATTCCGTAGCAGTCAGGGTTTCACCCACAGGATCAGCGAGTTTTTCCAGACTTTTCAGGCCGTCACATGCCTCTCTGATTTTGCTTTCATCAAATTTCAGGCGTTTGAGCAGTGGCGCGGCCAGTTTCTCCTTTTCTGATCTTTGCAGATCGGCCCGGTTGGCTGCGGCAATTTCTGCCTTATTCTTTTCCAGCGCGGCTGCGATTTCCGCAAGAGCCTGATTCTTCACATCTGTTTTCACCGCTGCCAGTGCAATGGCTGCGGACTTTGCCTGTATGGCTGTCTGCTGTATGTCCATAATCTTTCCTTATTTTGTGAAACAGT
This sequence comes from Desulfococcaceae bacterium, assembly GCA_050180235.1. Classification (GTDB taxonomy): domain Bacteria; phylum Desulfobacterota; class Desulfobacteria; order Desulfobacterales; family Desulfococcaceae; genus JAABRU01. The sequence continues at coordinate 14,905 of JBFXEJ010000058.1, read as the reverse complement.
ATTCATCCCCTTTTTTGTGAAAAAAATCCGGGGAGTTTTTAAGTTAGACAAACGAAATTTTCCGTGTATTCAGAAAATCCGGTTTTTCCGAAAAACAGGATTTTTCTGAAAATTTTATACCCGAAAATTTATGCTGACTTACTTATACAAGTATCTGAAAATTCCTCTTTGCAAAAGGGAAATCAGGGTGCTTATATTCTGACTGTGTTCAATTGGCATAAATTATGCCATAAAACAAAGATCTGTTCAATATCTTTTTTCTTTATTTTTTCCCCGATCCAGTATATAATTCAGAATTGTTACATAACTCATGTTACGCGACACTGTCATGCAGGAGAAAGTCGGCATCCACAACATCTTTAAAATAATGGATTTATGCTTTCACAAAAATGATGGTGAGCGGGAAGAACTTCCTGATTTTTGAAAGGCTGCGTAACATCAGTTACATAATTGATATAATACCAATTCTCCATTGATTTTTTCAGAAAATCCCCTCCTGAGAGGGGCAGAGGTGTGTTTGATAAGTATATTTTCAATGGCGAATCGGTATAAATTTGGCATGGACACAGAGTTTTCCCTTTTGTAAAGATGGATTAAATCTGATTTCCGGCAGGTTTAAAAAAAATGGTGAAATTTATGTATATGCACTCCGTCAGATGTTTCATTGCACCTTTCCGCTGCTGCTGTTCCAGTGTTTTTTTTATGAAAACCTGCATACTTCTGCTGATCTGCATTTTCTTTCCCCTGCATATACATGCACAGCCGGAAATTCCGGATACCATCCGAGTCGGAGCCTATGAAAATCCGCCCAAAGTTTTCACCGATGCACAGGGGCGCGTGTCCGGCATTTTTCCGGATCTGCTGCGTGTGATTGCAGCTCAGGAGAAATGGAATATTGCTTATGTGCACGGCTCCTGGGAGGAATGCCTGCAGCGGCTTGAAACCGGTGACATTGATATAATGCCGGATGTGGCATATTCCGAAGAACGCAGCCAAAAATATGATTTTTCTCAGGAAAGCATTTTCATCAACTGGGGAGCGGTTTACACCCGCAGGGGATTTGGCCTTGAATCGCTGCTGGCTCTCAAAGATGCACGGGTGGCCGTGATGAAGGGAAGCATTCACACGGACGGCCCTGAAGGTATCAAAAGCCTTTTGCAGAAATTCGGCATTTCCTGCCAGTATGCCGAAGTGGAAGATTATAAAAATGTATTCCGGCTTCTGGATGCAGGAGATGCGGACGCGGGCGTGGTCAACCGCATGTTCGGTGAACTGCATGAAAAACAGTACCGGGTTTCGGCCTCATCTGTGATCTTCAATCCCATACATCTGCGGTTTACTTTTCCCAAAGCCAGTCCTTTGGGCAAATATCTGGGGGAAAGAATTGATTTGGCTGTCCGGGAAATGAAAGAGAAATCTGATTCTGTGTATTACAGCATTCTGGATCGCTATCTGTCCCAGTCTCCATCGATTTGGACATCCGGTTGGACATCCGGGGCAAAACAGGGACTGCACCCACAGATCACTGAAGAGGAAAAAGCATGGATACGGGCGCATCCGATCATCCGTATGGGAGTTGATCCTGAATTTCCGCCTTTTGAATTTATTTCCGGCAACGGAGAATACCGGGGCATGGCAGCAGAATATGTGAAACTTATCGGAGAGCGGCTGGGACTGAAATTTGAACATATAAGCGGACTTGCATGGAAAGATGTCATGGGAAAAGCCGCAAAACAGGAAGTTGATGTTCTGCCATGTGTGGGCATTACTGCGGAAAGAAAAAAATATTTCACTTATACCCGTCCCTATCTCAGTTTTCCCCGTGTGATTGTCACGCGTACAGAATCCGCAGTGAAATCCCTTTCTGATCTGAAAGATGCAAAAGTGGCTGTGCAGATCAGCAGTTCCCATGAGGGATTTGTCAGAGAATATACACAGATACAGCCCATTCTCTGCGATACCTTTCAGCAGGCTTTGCTTATGCTCTCACGCGGGGAAGCAGATGCAGCCATCGGCAATCTGGCTGTGGTCACACATATGATCCGGGAACTGAGCCTGAGCAATCTGAAAATTGCCGCACATACGGATCAGATGCCCAATCCCCTTGCCTTTGCCGTGCGCAAAGACTGGCCTGTGCTTGCTGATTTGATTAACCGGGCATTGGATTCCATTTCCGAGGAGGAAAGAATCAGCATTTTCAGAAAATGGACGCCTCTGCACTATGATCAGCCAGTGAAAGAAGATTCATCACAGGCCATTTCCCTGACCGAGGAGGAATCCTACTGGATCCGCTCCCATCCTGTTATCCGGGTGGCCTCTGATCCCAACTGGGCGCCGGTGGAATTTCTGGATGCCAAAGGACAGTATCAGGGAATTGCCATTGAATATCTGAAAATCATAGGAGATATGACAGGGCTTCAGTTTGAAACCATACAGAATATGGAATGGAAGGATTTGATACCCAAAACCGCAGCCAGGCAGATGGATATGTTTTCCTGCCTGTCCCAGACGCCAGAAAGAAACCGGCATCTGCTTTTCACCCGTCCCTGGCTTTCGGTTCCGGTTGTGATTTTCACACGCAATGAGATCACCTATGTGGGAAAACTGACAGAACTCAGAGGCAGAAAAGTGGCAGTGGTGCAGGACAATGCTGCTGCGGAATGGTTACTGCGCGATTATCCGGATATGGAACTGGTTTACATGGAAAATATACCGGATGCTCTGGAAAAACTGGAGTCAGGACAGGTTTTTGCCTTTGTCGGGGATATTCTGTCAACCGGATATTATCTGGGAAAACTGCGGCATCCTGCCATCAAGGTGGCCGGGGATACTCCCTATGTTTATGCACAGTCTCTGGCTGTGCGCAATGACTGGCCCATACTGGCACAGATTCTGCAAAAGGCTTTGGACGCTATACCGGAAACAGAACGCAATGCTGTTTATCAGCAGTGGATTTCTGTGAAATACGAGCGGGTCGCGGATTATTCCCTGATTTGGAAGGTGCTGACACCGGCTTTTGTGCTGATTCTTCTGTTTCTGTACTGGAACCGCAGACTTTCCGCAGAAATCACACAGCGCAGTCAGGCACAGAAAGAACTCCGCAAGGCCAGAGATGCGGCAGAATTCGCGAACCGCTCCAAAAGCGTGTTTCTGGCAAATATGAGCCATGAAATCCGAACGCCCATGAATGCAATTTTGGGTTATACCCAGATTATGTCGCAGGATGGCACATTGACAGCAGAGCAGCAGAAATATCTGCATATCATTGGCCGCAGCGGCGAGCATCTGCTTTCCATTATCAATGACATTCTGGAAATGTCCAAAATTGAGGCAGGAAAGACTGAACTCAATCCGGTTTCCTTTGATCTGCACGGCCTGATCCATGATTTGGAAATGATGTTTCAGATTCGCACCTCTGCCAAAGGTCTGCAACTGGAAGTCCTGATTTCTGATGATCTGCCCTGTTATGTATTCGCAGATGAGGGAAAAATCCGGCAGGTGCTCATCAATCTCATGGGCAATGCAGTGAAATTCACCAAAGAAGGCGGCATTGTTCTGCGGGTTGCCAAAAAGCAGGAAATTTCCGAAACAGATGCCTGCACAGTCTGTTTTGAAGTGGAGGACACAGGAAGCGGCATTTCAGCAGAAAATCTGGACAGAATTTTTCAGCCATTTGAGCAGAAAATGGATGACCGGAATATTGAGGGAACCGGGCTTGGACTTGCCATTTCCCGTGAATATGCCCGTCTGATGAAAGGCGATATTCAGGTACGCAGTGAACCGGACAAAGGCAGTTGTTTTACCTTCCTCATACCTTTGACAGAAAGTGCGGATCAGCCTGCAAAACATCTTCCGGATCAGCGGGTTGTGGCTCTGCGCACCGATCAGCCGATTTTCCGCATTCTGGTTGTGGATGACAAAGAATCCAACCGGGATATTCTGACCCGGATGCTGGAACGGGTTGGTTTTGCCGTAAAAACAGCAGACAACGGAGCAGAAGCCATTGAATTTTTTGAAAACTGGCATCCCCATGCACTGCTGCTGGATATCCGTATGCCGGTGATGAACGGTGTGGAAGTCACCAGACGGATCAAAGCCATGCCTGAAGGAAAAAACACGGTCATCATTGCAGTCAGTGCCAGTGCGCTGGAGGAGGAAAGAAAATCGGTTATGGCGCACGGAGCAGATGCTTTTATCCGCAAGCCATTCAAAGAAAAAGAAATTTTTGAGGAACTTCATATCCGGCTGGGTGCTGAGTACCTTTATGAGAGTGAAAATATCCCCGCGTCTGCTCATGAACCTGAAGACAGGCAAAAAGAGGGACAGTCCGCAACTGCTGAGGATCAGTCGGCATCCCGGCCTCATCTGCCGGAAGAACTGATTCGGGAAATACGTCAGGCCGCAGAAGGGGGATATATGGATCACTTGCAGGAACTCATTGATCAAATCGCAGAATATGATATACTTTTGGCAGAAAAACTGCGCACTCTGGCCGATGCTTATGAATATGAAAAAATATTGGGGGCGATTGAGGATCTTAGGTGATTTCCTGAAAAGAATATCTCTCAGATTTGACAACTTTCCGAAAGTTGTCAAATCTTTCAGCCTGTAGGGTGGGCAAAATCGCTGTCGGAGATTCTCTGCTGCCCTGTACTATAAGCGATTTTGCCCACCCTACTGACTGTGAATCTGAATTGGTATATTTATTTTCAGAAATCACCTTATGGAAAATTTGGCAAAAAAACAACTGTATATTTGGCTCCGAACCTGCACACTGCTCTGCGGGGGTTCAATGCTGAAATCTTTTTCAAATTTGATATAATTGGTTATGCTCAAAAAGGAATAAAAATGGCAAAATACTTCACATGGCTTGTTAACGAACCTAAATTTATATTCATAACATCTTTAAGTATTGAAGAGTCTATTTTACTTTTGAAAAGCAATATCGGCAAACAACAATTTTTTGGTTTTATAAATGGAGATAATGAGATAGTGGGGAAAATTGATGGAAATTCATTTAAAATTCATAAAAAGCACTCTGGGAAAAAGAATAACCCCATATTTAGCGGAAATATAACTTCTTCCAATAGTAAAACAATTATAAAAGGCTGTTTTGTTCCTAATTTAAGTGTGTTGTGTGTAGCAGTATATTGTGCAGCTTACATAGTTGCATCATTTCTTTCAATAATTTATTCTTTTTCAGTTTTGATAAAAGGAGAAGCATACAGTTTGCATTTATGTTTTGGTTCAGTATTATCATTAGTTGTTATTATATTTTCAGCATCTAAAGCCAAGTATGTTTTAAAAAGTGATGAATTATATTTGATTGATTTTTTTAAAAAAATCTTAAAGGCTGATCTTATCGAATGGAATGGACAAGAAATTATCACTAAATCAATTCATTGTCCAAAATGCGGAAAATATAGAGATAATATTCAATTAGGCAAATATAAATGTTCTGATTGTGGTCAGAAATTCGAGATACGTCATGACGGTATTAATCTTATTATAAAATGACCATCATAGCAATTGGATAATAATTTAAAATAATTTATAAAAAATACATTAAAAAAGGAAAAGTCGTAGATAGAGAGGAGAATTTTTGCTATTCACATAACCAGTCATTCCAGTGGACGGGCTATCGCCAGCCACTGAATTTTAGATTGTCAATGCAAGTTTAAAATTTATGCAAGATTTGACAACTTTTGGGAAGTTATCAAATCTTATCGTAATTTTTTAATTCGCATTATCAGGGAAATGTTGACAGAATTTTTTCCCCGCACCTGACACCTGCAACCTCAAAAAGGAGTTGTTTCATGCCATTGCAAATCGAAAACGGCACTGTCATGATTGTGGATGATATGCCTGCAAATCTCAGACTGCTGGAAAAAATGCTAAGAGACAGAGGATACAGGGTGCGTCCTTTTCCGCGGGGGACAATTGCCCTGAAGTCTGCTGTGAATGATCCGCCGGATGTGATTCTGCTGGATATCAACATGCCGGAAATGGATGGTTATGAAGTCTGCCGTCATCTCAAAGCCTCAGACATCACACATGATATTCCGGTCATTTTCATCAGTGCACATACAGAAACACAGGACAAAGTGGAGGCATTCCGCGCCGGAGGGGTGGATTATGTGACCAAACCGTTTCAGGTGGAAGAGGTCTGTGCGCGGGTGCTGACCCATATCCGTCTGAACCGTTACCGGGAAGCCCTGAAAAACAAAAACACGGAACTGGAAACCGCACTTGAAAAACTCAAGGCTGCGCAGGTGCATTTGGTTCAGTCTGAAAAAATGGCATCTCTGGGTGTGCTGACTGCGGGTGTGGCACATGAAATCAACAATCCCATCAATTTTATCGTTTCCGGAATCAAAGGTCTTTCCCATCTCACTGCCGATGTATGGAAAATTTTTGATGCATACGGAGAACTTACAGCGGAAAATGCAGTGCAGAAAGTTTCCGGAATTGAAACCCTGAAAAAGGAGTTGGATATTGATGACATTCGCAGCGGCGTGGCTGATCTGATGGAAAACATCCGCATCGGAGCCGAAAGAACAGCAGACATTGTTCAGGGACTGCGCACTTTTTCCCGGCTGGATGAAAGCATGAAAAAAGCTGTGGATGTGCATGAAAATCTGAATTCTGCCCTTATGCTCCTGCATCACCGTTACAAAGACAGGATTTCCATAAAAAAAGAATACGGCAGCATTCCCCTTCTGCTGTGTTACCCGGGCAGACTCAATCAGGTGTTTATGAATATTCTGTCCAACGCCCTGGATGCCATTGAGGAACGTCTGAAAAAAGAGGAGACCGATGCCAGCATTTCCATTCGGACAGAAATGAAAGAAAAAAATGGCGAACCCTGGGTTGCCATCCGGATTGCAGATACCGGAACCGGCATACCTGAAGAGATACTGTCCCGCATATACGAACCTTTTTTCACCACCAAAGAGATCGGCAGAGGAGTGGGGCTGGGACTGTCCATCATTCACGGGATTGTCAGCGATCATGGCGGTTTTATCGAAACAGAAAGTGAAGTGGGACAGGGAACAGCCTTTACCATATGTATTCCCCTGTCCGAAATGCATTAAAATTTATGGTAGTGGTGCAAATCTGTTGATCCAAAAATTCCCCTCCCCCGGTGGGAGGGGTCAGGGGAGGGGGATAATCAGTGATATTTTCACCCTCCCCCTGCCCCTCCCTCAAGGGAGGGGAGACCTTATCAACGGATTTGACCCACTACCAAATTTATTTAAGGTGATTTCTGAAAACAAATATACCATTTCAGTTCACAGGCACAGGGCAAAAGCCGGAAGCTTTTGATACGTTGGTGGGATATTCTTTTCCTGAAATCACCTGACATACGGAGATGAACCATGTCTGTCAAAAATTCTGAAAAACCCAATGTGCTTTACATTGACGATGAAAAACCCAACCTGACCGGATTCAAATATATGTTCCGGCAGTATTACAATATTTATCTGGCCAATTCCGCTGATGAGGGATATGAAATTCTTGAAAAAGAGAGAATTGACATCATCATTGCGGATCAGCGCATGCCCCGTGAAACCGGCGTGGAATTTTTTCACCGCATCCTGCCCCGTTACCCGGACAGTATACGGATGCTGCTTACAGGTTACAGCGACATAGAGGCTGTCATTGATGCTATCAACAAAGGCAGGATATTCTATTATTTCCGGAAACCCTGGAAAGAAGAGGAAGTCCGGCTGGTGATTGCAAAGGCTTTGGAATTCTGCGAACTGAAGAAAAAACTGGAGGAAAGCGAAAAGCGTTTCCGGGATGTTTCCTTTATTATGGCGGATTTGATATGGGAAACAGATATTGAGGGATGCTGCACCTATATTTCCGGAAAAGTGAAACAGATTCTGGGCTATGAACCGGAAGAAATCATCGGCAGAACAGTTTTTGATCTGATGCACAAAGAAGACGCAGAGCGCATGAAACCGCTTTTTTTCCAATGTCTGAAAGAAAAACACCGGATTACGGATACACAGGCCCGGATATTCAGCAAAGACGGGAAAAGCGTTCTTCATCTGATCAGCGGGCTTCCCATACAGGATAAAGATGAAAAAGCAGTCGGGTTCCGGGGGATTGGAAAGGACATCACCGAAAGCATCCGGGCAAAAGAGGAAAAGGAAAGACTGGAATCCATGCTGCGCCAGTCCCACAAAATGGAGGCCATCGGCACGCTTGCAGGCGGCATAGCCCATGATTTCAACAATATTCTTACCCCCATAATCGGTTATACGGAAATCCTGATGATGGAAACCCGGGATCAGGAAAAACTGCAGGAATGGACAAAGGTGATTCTGAACGCGGGACTGCGGGCCAGAGATTTGGTCAAGCAGATTCTCACCTTCAGCCGCCAGACAGAGCAGATCAGAAAACCCCTGCAGATACAGCCGATTATAAAAGAGGCCCTGAAGTTTCTCCGGGCCTCTCTGCCATCTACCATTGAAATCCGTTCTGCCATTGATGAAAACTGCGGACTGGTGCTTGCGGACCCCACCCGGATATACCAAATCATCGTCAATCTCTGCACCAATGCCTTTCATGCCATGCGGGAACCAGGCGGAATCCTTGAAATTTCCCTTCGGGAAACCGTTCTTGTTCCGGAAGATATGTCCCGGTTTGTGGAAGTGGAACCCGGCCCCTATCTTCGGCTGAGTGTGAGTGACACAGGCATAGGGATGAGCCCGGAGATTCTGTCCCGGATTTTTGAACCCTATTTCTCCACCAAAGCTCCGGGCGAAGGAACAGGGCTCGGTCTTTCGGTGGTTCACGGCATTGTGAAAGACTGCGGCGGATGTATAAAGGTTTACAGCGAACCCGGAAAAGGCTCTGTCTTCAATGTGTATCTGCCGCGTCTGGAAATGTTTCCGGAAACAGCCACTCCGGATGAGGAGGAGGACGTACCCGGGGGCACGGAAAGCATCCTGCTGCTCGATGATGAGGAGGAACTGCGGAAAATCATGCGTCTTGTGCTGGAAAATCTGGGATACCGGGTTACGGTTTTCGGAGATGGGGCGGATGCGCTTCAGGAACTGAAGAATACTCCTGAAAAATATGATCTGCTGATTTCTGACATGACCATGCCGGGTATGACCGGTTTGCAACTGGCAAAGGAGGTTCTGAAAATTCTGCCTGCCATGCCCATTATTCTCTGTACAGGTTTCAGCGGTCAGTTCAGCAGAAACAGCAGACTGCCACCGGGCATCAGCGGCATCATCCGTAAACCCCCTGTGAAAAAAGAAATCGCACTGACAGTCCGTGAGGTGATGGATCAAAAAAAAGGCGCATAAATCCATCTCCGGGTCGTCACCGGGTGTCTTACCCTACAGAAAAAAAGGCAGTGGATCAGACCGGCTGCCAGTCTGCTTTTAACCGCAGAGTCACACAGAGTTTTTTTCTGTGCAAAATTCAGGTTTAAAAAAAATCAACTGTTTTGAACCACTGCCAGAAAATGTTACGGAATTTACGCGCATTACTTATAACAGATGTTTCATTCTTAACAAAGGTTTTTTTATGACAGATATATTTCAGCCCATTGAATTGAAAAACATTCAGACCTGCTCCCTTGCGGAGCGGAAAAGCATGGTTTCAGCCGGAGATTTTGCCCGTGTCTGGGAAAAAGGCGGACGTTTTGCCGATTTTCTGAACAGACTGCCAAATATCCTGGCTGCCGGGGATATGCGGTCAGTTGTAACTGCCATTGTCAGGGCCTGCAAAGATCAGCGCACTGTGGCACTCGGTATGGGCGCACACGCGATCAAGGTGGGACTAAATCCGATAATCATTGATCTTATGGAGAGAGGAATCCTCCGATCTGTTGCCATGAACGGAGCCGGAATTATTCATGATTTTGAACTGGCCTTTTCCGGTCAGACCTCCGAGGATGTGGCTGCCGCGCTGGGCACGGGAAGTTTCGGTATGTCAAGGGAAACCTGTTCCTTTCTCGGTGAAGCCACAGACCGGGCCGGGAAAGAGGGCATTGGGCTGGGACTTGCTGTGGGGCTTTCCATACTGGAGCAGAAGCTTCCTTTTGCAGATACAAGCATCCTGGCAGCAGGCGCACGGCTGAACATACCGGTGACTGTGCATATCGCCATCGGCACGGACATCATTCATATGCATCCACAGTTTCATGCAGGATACGCGGGAGAGGCCAGTCACCGGGATTTCCGCACCTTTGCTTCGGTGGTCAGCACTTTGGAGCAGGGAGTTTATATCAATCTCGGTTCGGCTGTGATTTTGCCCGAAGTTTTTCTCAAGGCACTGTCCCTCATCCGCAACCTGGGACATTCGGTAAAACATGTCACCACAGTCAATATGGATTTCATACGCCATTACCGCCCCATGACCAATGTGGTGAACCGTCCCACTCTGGAAGGCGGAAAAGGATACTGTCTGGTGGGCCATCACGAAATCATGTTTCCCCTGATTGCGGCTGCTGTGATTGAGCAGCTTTAACAGGAGTTTGGCAAAAAAACAAGACGGCACAGGGAGGGAAAAGGAAAAAAATGACGCAGAAACAGACATATAAATGCCAAATCAACGTGAGATTCCGTGATTTGGATGCAATGGGGCATGTGAACAATGCCGTGTATTTCACTTATTTTGAGGAAGGACGGAAGAATTTTTTCAGAGATATTTCAGACTCAGGGAAAGTGGATTTTCCTTTCATAATGGCACATATCGGCTGTGATTTTCTGAAACCTGTGAAACTCTCGGATCAGCCTGTTCTGAAAATGCAAATCAGCAGCATTGGCAGCAAAAGTTTCGGGCTGCGGTATGAACTTGTAAACGGTTCAGATGAATCCCCTGTGTTTGCAAAGGGCGAATCTGTGCAGGTATGCTTTGATTACAAAGAAAACAGGACGATACCCGTACCCGGAAATCTGAAAGAAAAACTGTCAGCTTTTTTCGTAGAAGAAGCGGCAGAATAGCATTCTCCGATGGTTTCAGGCAAGGTAAGGAAGAGGATTAAACAAGCTGCCCATTTCCGTCATTCCGGCAAAAGCGTGAATCCGGCAAATCCAAACTGTCGGATACCGGTTTCGCCGGTATGGGTTTGTAAAAAAATAACCTGTACAATTTTCCTGTCCGGAAACCCTGAGGGTTTTGAAAACCCTCAGGGTTTATAACAGGTTATTTTGATACAGACCCTGTGACGTTAAATTTATCAAATTGCCATCCCTATACCGCATTACCCGATCTTACCCCTAACTCCCGCTGTTGAGCAGCATGGCTCCGGCTTCTTTTTTTGCCTCATCTGCATACGGTGTTCCGGGAAAAAGGGCTATAATTTTTTTGTAGGTTTCCACAGCGGCCTTTGTATCGCCGGATGCAATCTGAATTTTTGCCAGATCCAGATACAGGGGAGGAAAACGGGGTGAAATATTCAGGGCTTTTTCCAAAGTGCTGAGTGCTTCCGCATGTTTGTTCAGGGCAAGATATGTCCGGGCCAGGCCGCGCAAAGCGATGAAAAACTTAGGTTCTATATCCAGCGCTTCTTTGTAATGCTGTTCTGCCAGATCATACTGCTGTTTGTTGTAGTAGGCCCATGCCAGATTGAAATGGGAAAGATGGGGGGTGGTGTATAGCAGATCTTTGTTGACCTCCGTAAGCACAGCTATGGCAGAATCCCAGTCCTCTTTTGCCAGATAGGCTGTTCCCAGATTGTTTTTTGCGGCAGTAAAATCAGGACTGATTTCAAGAGCCTTTTTGAAATGTTTCACCGCCAGATCCGTCTCTTTCTTTGCCATGTAGGTAAGCCCCAGATCATTTTGCAGATCCGGATCATTCGGATTCTGCAGCTCGGCTCTCAGCAGTTCTTTCAGGGCAAGGGTGAAATTGCCTTCCTGCATATATGCCTCTCCCACAGATTTGACGGCCGATGACTGTTTTTTTGCCAGATCGTTTTTTTCAGTTACGGTTGAACATGAAAAACTTCCCATTACAGCCAGAATACCAATAAAAAGACTTATACAGCGCAACATACACGTATCTCCTTTCTTTTTTAAGAAACTGTAACAACAAGGTCAGTGGCGGGCGTCAGCCCGTCCACTGCACCGACTGGTTATGTGCCTTTTTTATTACTTTCAATCTGTTTGGCTACCTTTTCAAATTCTTCATCGTCTTTCTGTCTATCGTATTCAACTCTTTTTAAATTGAAATGTTCATATTCTGTTACAGCAAAATTTTTTGCGACTTCCATTGAAACTTTACCCGCATTTGTGAGTATATCTTTTTCATTGAATCTGAGAAAAGCGTCTAATTTTTCTTTCCATTCTCTCATATAAACAGGCTGTCTTCTTTCCGCCTGCATTTCGGCATAATCAAGATACATTGTAACAATACGGTTGAGTTGACGTATTTCATCCTCATTCAGATAATTTTTTGCGACAGTAACATCGGATTTTCTGACTTTTACACCTTTCCACGATGTGAGTCCCATATTCGGTTTGTCTGCGTCTGCACGTTCTGTAATCAGTTCGGGAGCAGTTTTCCCCGTAATTGCCCAATGAAGTTTATTCTGTACAATCTTAAAAAATTCCTGTGTTTCTTCTGCGTCAGGGTCGTAATCTATTGCAAGTTTATAAATATCCCTGATTTTCTGATAAAAACGTTTTTCTGAAGCACGGATGTCTCTGATCCGTTCCAGCAGTTCGTCAAAATAATCACCTGCAAAATTACGCCCCTCTTTAAGACGTTCATCATCAAGCGTAAAACCTTTTATCATATATTCACGGAGTTTTTCGGTTGCCCATTGTCTGAACTGCAAACCTCTGTGTGAGCGTACCCGATAACCGACAGATATAATCATATCAAGGTTATAATGATAAATATCTCTTTGAACTTCTCTTTTCCCTTCGTTTTGAACTATTCGGAATTTCCGAATAGTTGAGTTTTCCTGTAATTCTCCTTCATTATAAATATTTTTGATATGTTCATTAATTGTTGGAAGTGAAGCCTGAAACAATTCTGCCATCTGATTTTGTGTAACCCAGACAGATTCATATTCTAATCGGACTTCTATTCTGCTTTTTCCATCTTCCGTTTGATATAATAAAATTTCTGATGAAGTTACCTGTTTATTCATTCATTCTCCAAATAAGCACTTAACGACAAGGTAACCGGCGGCGGGCTTATCCCGCCGTCCGCTTGGTTAGGCTTTTATTTTCCTTTTTTTCTTTCGACTTATTTCAAAAAACATTTCAGAAGCAAAGAAGCAGACATCAAACTTCAAAAAGAAATTCACCTGTCCCAAAATTACAGGAACATTTTCGTTCCGTGTCCATGCAAATGCCAAATCAACGGGAGAAAACTGACCGATTTCAGCAGACAGAATGACAGCGCATGCTTCAAACTGCGCCAAATTTCCTGTCAGACTCAGTTACAGCACCCAGCGCTTTTCCGACTTTATACGGCAATACACTGACACTTGCACCTGTATCCAAAATTCCAATCAAATCCTCTGAATTATTCTGATAGCTCAATTTCAGCGGCAAATACGGCAGACTGCCTTTTGCCTGTGTTTCAGAAAAAGAAAACCGGTAGTGGGTCTGCACGAACTGGTTAAAATTTAACTGTCTTATATTATTATGTTTTCAAAAAATACGGATTTTTGTTCATATATAATAAATACAGACAGTTATACTATACATCCATGATACTGTTCATGCTGATTTTATGTAATATATTGATTTATAAATTAAAAAAATCAGCATAAAAAGTTCCACTACCAGAAAACCGTTCTGTTTTATTTCTCATAGACTCTGTTCCTGTCCAATTCTTTTAATAATATTTCAGCAGCTTCATGTGCGTTATAGGGAGACCAGATCGGATATTCCTTACCGTTTTCCAGCAGAGAAGAAGATTCTTCCTCAGCCAGTTCATAGAGAATAAACTGAACCATATGGAATTTGTCACTTCTTGACAATATTTTTATTGCAGACTGTAATGCGGGGATAGTCATTTTATGTTTTCCCGATTCTTCTATACTTGATCTTATATTCATAGTCATTTCCCTGTAAAAAGTGTCAGATTTATTAATCCCAAACAATAACTCTATTGCCATATTATCTGTGCAAATAAAGGTTTTGGAATTAATCCAACTACTGCTTTATTTGCTAAATGATTTGCATTGGCAGTAGGTTTCTTACGCAAAAATTCCTGAATTGTTCCATCAGCATTACATTTTTGAAGATTTATCGGTATCAGCGTTCTGATAAAATCAATTGGCATTTCGTTAAATGCGCCAACACTGCGCTTTATTCGATATACTGTTCTTGAGAGCCGGGGTTTATCAGGATTCTGAAGAAAGAAGAAATGAATGTCGAAATCCTTCACACCATAACCTTTTCCAATAAACTGAAGTGCTGCTCCCCGGCATAGTGCTGCTGCAACAAATCTGCTTCTGTAAAATGAGTTAAGGTGAGGGTTTCGGTTAAAAAATGATTGAAATTCATCTAATGCAATCATTTCTAACACTTTAAGTTCATTAATAGTAACTGGTAATTGAATATATATGTTACACATTTTTTTGTTCCATTCTGTTCATCGGGCTGTTTACTTGAATACTGAATAATTATTCAAAAAGCCTAACGCTAAGCTAACCGGCGCAAAAGGGTGGAGGGAGCGTAGCGACCGGAACCTTTTGCGTCCGAGTTCAGCGCCGGGTTATACCTTTTTGAATTGTTGTAAAATACTATTGAGAACAGATTAATCATATCATTCACTATAATATACTTGATTCTTTAGGTATTATCTTTTAACCTTTGCAGTTCGTCAATGATAATGTTTTCTGTATCTATCAGTGAATCGGCAATCAGTTTTAAAAAAGGTACAATATCTCCCTTATCCGCCTGATTCAGTGCTG